>JADCJE010000048.1 GCA_020247305.1 Phycisphaerales bacterium
CCGCCGGCTGCGGCAGGGTTCGACGCTGCCGACGAGGGCAACGCCGCGGAGTGACGGTGTGCGGCGAAGTTGCGACCGCTGGCCGGTCGCTGCGGGGGAGCGGTGTGCTCGCGCGGCGGGAACGCGGCGGAATGGGACCGGGGATCGGTGCGCGCGGGCGGTTGCGGCCGGGTTGACGGGGTCGCGCGCAGGGGGCAGGCTCGCGGTGGTGGGTCCCGGGTGGTCCGGGACCGGTGCTTGGACTTCCTACGCGCCTGAAGGTGTCCTGCATCAGGTCGTCGGCTTCGTGTGGGTCGGCGCCGAGCAGGCGCAGGTAGCGCCAGACCATGTGCTGGTGGGTGCCGATGAGGGCGGCGAGCTCGGCCACAGCCGGGGCCGCGGGAGTGGTCGGCGGCCCGGCGGGCGCTGTGTGCGGGGGCTCGGTCAACGGCATGTGTTGGACTAGTGTCGCCGCGAACCCGTTCGGGGGCACGCGGCTGGAAAATGTCGGGCGCGGTAGCCAGGGGTTCATGCCCTGGTCCCGACCCGCCGATAGCACCGGGGCATGGCGCACGGAGAACGATCGACGAACCGATTGCTGGGCTGGCTCGTCGCCGTCGCGACTGCGGGGCTGGTGGCCGCGGTGCTCATGATGATGGCGCTGCCTGGACCCGAGCCAATGCCGCCGTCGGCAATGCCGCCACTCGTGGCGGCCCGCGACGCAGCGGCCGCGGCGTCGGTCGGAATCACCGCTGCTGCGAACCATGGCGAGCGCGCCGTCGCGGCGCTCGCGGCGCAGCGCGACACGGCAGCGGTGGCCACGCGGTCGCTGTGGGTGCGCATCCGCGCCCGCTGCGCCAGCGCCACGCATCACTACACGGGACCGCTGCAGGTCGACGGCGAGCCCACTGGGCCGCGCCAGTTGAGCCTCGGCAGCAGTGAGCCTCTGCCGGTGCAGTTCGACGGCGTGTCCCCGTTGGTGTTCACGGCCCCGGGCTACACGCCGAACGTGTGCACACCACCGCCCGATGCCGACGGCGACCGTCCGCTCGACCTCGAGCTGCAGCCCGAGAGCGCGCTGCGCTTTCGCTGGCTGCATCCAGCCGCGCTGCCGCTCGACCAGGTGCAGCTGCAGCTGCAGATCCCGGCGACGAATGCGTTCGTCGGTCAATCCCTGTCGTTGCCGCTGCCGGCCGAGACCACGGTGGCGCTGGCCGGTGGCAACCCGGTTCGTTGGCGGGCCACGGCGCGGGCCGGATCGCGGCTGCTGCAGGCGAGCGGTGTCGTCGCGGACCTCGGCCTCGCCGAACAGCGTGAGGTATCGGTCGATCTCGGCCTTGAAGCCGGTCGTCGGCATCGCCTGATCGGACCTTCGGCGGCGCTGCTGCCACACCTCTCGGTGTCGTGGCAGGCGCCCGATCGGCCCGTTCTGGAATCGCTGCCGGTCGATCGGGAGGGTGGCTTCACGCTGCCCGTCAGCGCGTGCGGACCGTTCTCGGTGGATACGAACGAACGGCAGATCGCGACGGTGGCCAGTGCGTACGGCGAAGAGTTGCGGCTGACGCTCGCGGAGCCGGTGGTCGGCGTACGCCTGGTGCTGGACTCCGGCGCCGGGCAACCGAGTGAGGTCCTCGCCCCCGGTGGCAACGTGATCAGCCGCGGCGTGGCCGAGGTGCACGTCTTTCCTCGCTCGCAGCTGCCGCCGCAACTGCGACTGCGGGTCCACGGCGAGGTGTCGACGTTCACCACTGCGGTGTTGCCGGCGAGCGCCGACTGGTTGGAGTTGCGGCTCGCGGACGCGTTGCCAGCGCTGCGGTTGTCGGTGCATGTCACCGGGCCAGCGCCGGTCGCCGCCGCCCGCCAGGGGATGAGGCTCGTGCTCGCACGTGACGGCGGCGCCACGTTGAGCGAGCCTGCGCTCGCCGACCGCTTCAAGTTCGATCTGCCGGGGCCGGGCGAATGGAGCCTGCGCTTTCGTTGTGGGGAGAGTCTCGGTCCGGTGGTCGCGCGGGCGATGGTCGCACCCGGTGCACCCGCCGAACTGCGCGTCGACTGGCCGCTCGTGCACGAGTGGACCGGCGAGATCCTGGGCTTCACCGAACTGCCGTTGCCGCAGCGCTGGCACCGGGTCGGGTTCGGCGCCGGCGAATCGATCCTGAACGGCTGGGTGCTGCGCCCCGATCCGAAGGGACAGTTTCGAGGCTTCCGCTTCGCGGCGGAGGTGCCGGTCGAACCGGTGTTCGTCGCGTGGGGGCTGCGGCGCGTCGAGGCGATGATCGAAACCCGCGACGACGAACGGCGGCATCTGGTCGTGCGGCCGAGTGCTGCGCTGCGGTGGGTCGAGGTGGAGTGGCAGGATGGTGTTGGCACGATCCAGGTCTTCCAGGTCCGAGCCGGCTTCCCGCCGCGAATGGTGCACGCACTGTCGACGCGGCAACGTTGGCCGGTGCCGGTGGTCGGCGACGACCTGGTCGTGGTGTTGGTGCCGCCGCCGCCGAGTCGCACGCCGGTGCTGAGTTGGATGTCGCTGCCGGCCGGTGCGAGCCGGGTCACGATCGCGCCGATGGCGTTGCGCCGCCTCGAGCTGCGCGACGGCAGCGGCGGCAGCGCCGCGCGCACGTTCTCGCCGGTCGGCCCGCACGGCGTCAGCACCGGGCAGATCGAAGTGCCGGCCGGGGGCAGCGTCGTCGTCGAGGTGCCGTTCGATACCCGCGGTCTGTGCGAGTGGACCGAGGACGCCGTCGAGGTCCCGGTCGGCGCCGGTGAGGTCGTGGTGCTGCCGTGAGTGCGCGGACCGCGCCTGCTGCCTTCGCCACGAACCGAGCGTGACCTGGCGGCTGGTTGCGCCCACATCCGACCGGTTGCCCGCATCCACATCCGGTCGCCGCGCGTAGCCTGCCCAGTCCGCGAGCGCGGCGCCCCGATGCACGAAGCCCTCACCGACGTCTCGCACCTGCCCGTGCCGCCGCCCGCTCGCGCGTGGTCGATCACGATGCGGTGGGAAGAGCTGCTGTTCCTGCACTGGCGCGCACCGGCCGAACTGCTGCAGCGACATCTGCCGCCGGGGCTCACGATCGACAGCTACGACGGCTCGGCGTGGCTCGGCGTGGCTCGGCGTGGTGCCGTTCCGGATGGCGGCGACCCGGTTCCGGCGGCTGCCGCGGATCCCTGGCTCGCACACGTTCCCGGAGTTGAACCTGCGCACCTACGTGCGCCACGGCGAGCGCGCCGGCGTGTGGTTCTTCAGCCTCGATGCCGCCAGTCGGCTCGCGGTCGAAGGCGCGCGGTGGTCGTTCGGGCTGCCCTACTTCGCCGCGCGCATGCAGTGCCAGCGGCAGGGAGAAACCGTGCACTACCAGCACGAACGGCGCGATCGGCGCGGGCCGGCGGCGGCATTCGTCGCCGACTGGCGCGCGGTCGGTGCGCCCCAGCGGTCGCTGCCGGGCACGCTCGAGCACTTCCTGACCGAACGCTACTGCCTGTTCGCGCGGCGGCGCGGCCAGCTGCTGCGCGGCGACATCGTGCACCGACCGTGGCAGGTGGCGCCCGCCGCGGTGGCGCTGGCGGTGTGCGACATGACCCGCTTGCTCGAGCTGCCGCTGGTTGGGTCGCCGGTCTCGGCGCTGGTGGCGCAACCACTCGAGGTCGCGGCGTGGTCGCCGGTGCTGCGGCTCAATGTGCACTTCCATGTGCTCTGGCTGGACGGCGCCTACGGCTGGGTGCCGGGGCAGGGTCAGCCGGTGTTCCGCGCGCAGCCGGAAGTGACGGACGCCGACGTGCAGCTGCTCGTGCAGCGCATCCGCGTTCGCGTGCTGCGTGCGCTGCGCAAGGCCGGGAAATGGGTCGACGAGGACGCCGCGGCCGACGCCGACGGCGC
>JADCJE010000049.1 GCA_020247305.1 Phycisphaerales bacterium
CAGCTCGACGAACGACTGCGGCCCGACCGGCCGGCCGTAGGTCCAGACCTGCAGCTCGCCGGCGCTCGAGACCTGCCGCAGCGTCGACCAGGGCCGCCCCCAGGCTGCCAGCACCTGCTCGCGTGTGGCGCCGACCCAGACCTGGCGCGCCGTCACGCGTCGCACGTCGGCCGGCTGCCAGCCCAGGCGCTGGGCCAGCTCGTGGAGGATCGCCGGACGGTAGGACGCGTCGTGCCTGGCGTACTCTGGCTCGCGCGCGGCCGGCGAGCACGCCTCGGCGACCAGATCGTCGAGATCGAGCCGCGCGAGCTCGTCGGCAGGCATCGGAGCGCCGGCGCAGGCGGCCAGCAGGACCAGGGGCAGCAGGTGCGCGCGCATCGCCTGGATCATGCCGCGTCCCAGCGTGCCTGCGGCGACCGTGGAAGTATTCCCTGCCAAAAAACGGCGACGGACGGCGAATAGTGGCGAATCGCGCACGCAGCCGCTACCATCTCGACCAGAGCAACGACCATGACCACGACCAAGATCACGACCCGCTGGAACACCATCTGCACCGTCGGCTACACGGGCCCCGTCTCGCGCGACCAGGACCAGCGCGCGCACGGTGGCGTAACGCACTGCGAGGCTCGCCGCACGCGCGCTGGCCGGTTGCAGGGACGCAAGATCAACACCAACGGCCGCCACGAGGAAGTCGGAGAGCCGTTCGACCTGACCGGCGACCAGCTGGACCGCTGGCAGCGCATTTCCGAGGAGGCCTGACCGTGGCGCACCCCATCGGCACCTTCTACGTCGCTCCCGCGACGCAGCCCGACGACGAGTGGGCCTGCGGCTACGACGGCAACGTGTTTGCCTCGGCCGACGAAGCCGAGGCCGAGATACACGCGCTGGCTGCGGCGCTCGGCGGTGAGCCGACCGACTACGTCGTCTGCCGCCGCGGCGGCTCGGACCAGCCCGAGGGCTGGAGGGTCTACCACTCGTCGCAGGCAGGCAGCCCGCGCTCGCACGGCGCAGCAGCGGGCTACGACGGCGAGTGGCACTACCAGCCGGTCGATCACGCCGGCGACGTGTGGTCGCTGGGATACTCGACGCGTGCGCAGGCTCTCGCAGCGTGCCTGCACGAGATCCAGCAGACGGCCGACGAGGAGGCGTGACGGTGCGCAACCCCGACCTCGACCTGCGGCAGACGCTGGAGGCCTACCCTGGCCGGCTATCGCGCCTGTCCGAGCAGACGGGCACGAGCTACACGACCCTGCGCCGAGTGCGCGACTGCAAACTGGTCCGCGTGCCGTGGGACCTGCTGCGCGAAATCGCGCGGGCGCCGGCATGGGCCGAGGTGCCCGGCTGCGCATTGCCCTACACGTCGCTGGTCGCCCACCTGGCCGCGCTCTACGAGCGCGCCCGGGGAATCAGCGACCGCCAGCCGGCCAGGCAGTGAGCAACGGACCCGTGCCGGCTGACGGTCGCCTGCAGCGGCGACCGTAGCCACCAGGGGGCGCGCGCGCCAGATGCCGTCGGTCAGCTGCCGGTGCGCAGACGCTCGACCAGCCGCGCCAGCGCCGCCGGCGCCCGTTGGCGCCACAGCTCCGCCGCCTCGCGCGCGACCGCGGCGAAGTGCTCCGCCGGCACCTGCACGTCGGCCGCCTCGATGACGCTGCCGACCTGCGGCTGCAGGTCAAGGCACCCGGCCAGCTCGGCGCGCGTCGAAGCTGCCCGCAGGCGCGCGACCCGCTCCGGCGAGATCCAGTAGATCGGCGCCGCCCGGATAGCGGCGATGCTCGGCGCCGGCTCGAGCAGCTCCTGCACGCGCACGCCGAACGCCGCCGCCAGAGCGAGCGCGTCCAGCACGCCCAGCTCCTGCGCGCCGGTCTCCCAACGCGAGACGCTGTTCACCGCGCGCCCGATGGCCGAGGCCAGCTGCGGCTGGGACCAGCTGCGCGCGCGCCTCATGGTCGCGATGCGCTCGCCGATCTCTCGCAGCTTGGCTGGGCGGGCGGTGGGCATGACGGGCGGGATCTCACTGCTGGACTACGCGTCCGACCACGGCGGAAACGCGCGAATCTAGCGGAATCCCCAAAATCTACCGGAACGGTGTGGAATCTACCGAAACGGTGTGGCAGAGTCCGCGGCCATGAAACGCAAGCACGAAGGCCGCGCGGAGTGCTGGGCCGCCGGTGCCATGGGGCTGTTGATGGTGGCGATGGGCATCGGGCTGCTGGACGGCGTCGCCGTGCAGCTGGCCAGCTGGCTGGGGGGCCAGTGACCGACGTCCAGGTCGTCGACGGCGAGCTGGTGCCGCTCCGGGCGGTGGCGGCCCAGCTCCACGTCGACCCGGCGCGCCTGCGCCGGATGTCGCTCGCCGGCGAGTTCCCGGCGCTGTTGCGCATCACGCGCAAGCACTACCTGGTGCGCCGAGCTGAGCTCGAGGCCTGGCAGGCCGGCCGCTGGACGACGGAGTCGGCCGCGCGCGCGGCGCTGGTCGCCGAGGCTGTCCGCGGCGGCGTCCGCAACCGGCGCCGCAAGTCGGCGCGGGGTCACTCGTAGACAACCACGAGGCTGCAGTGTGGTGCTGTTGCCTCCAACAAAAAGGTGATTCAGTGAGCGAACCAACGACTGAGATCAGGACGGTCACCCCGGAAATGGCCGTGGAGTGGCTTCGGCGGAACACGAACAACCGCAGGGTTGTTTGGGGGCACGTCGCGGCGCTTCGGAAAGCGATGAAGGCCGGCGAATGGACGATGACGCACCAGGGGATCGCCTTCGACGAGGACGGCGTAATCCTCGACGGCCAGCACCGCTTGCTTGCGCTGACGGGTATGCCGGATGGATTCTCAATCAAGATGATGGTGACCTTCGGTCTGCCACGTGGCCAAGTATGGCATGGCATCGACGTCAGCGTCCGAGTCCGCCGCAATGCTGACGTGCTGCCAATGCATCCGGTCGCCGTCTCTGTCGGTTCTTTCCTGGCCTCCTTGGCCGTGGGGACAAGGTCAGTGTCGGCTCCCGTTGCCGAGCCTTTCGTGCGGTGGATCGAGCCCGAAGTTCTGCGCCTGCTGAGAGACTACGGCGGTTTCGGCAAGACGTTCAGCTCTTCGCCCGTAAGGGCTGCGGCCGTGTTCACGATGAAGCGCCTGCCCGAGTGCTTGGAAATCGTCGTCGATGCGTACGGCGCACTCGTCGAGCAGGACTTCGACCGCATGACGACGGTCGCGAAGGCCTTCAGCCGAGGCGTGGCTTTGGGCTCGATTCGCGCGGGAGGAACCTGCGATCGCCCCGACATGTTCCTGCGCGCGATGAAGGTCTTTGACCCAGCGCACGCTGACACGCAAAAGCTGATCATCCGCGACGCTGTAGCGGACTTGGTCCGAGTTCGCGCCGATCTGCGAGCTCGAGTATTGGGGCAAGAGGCCTAGCCGTGCTCGACCTGCTCAATCTGGCCGCCGCTGACGTAGCGCAGTCGTCCCGTCGCCTCGTGCAGGTCGGCGGCGACGAGGTGCACGTACCGCTGGGTCGTGGCGAACGAGCTGTGCCGCAGCATGCGCTGGACGACGCCGGCCTCGACGCCGGCGCGCACGAGGTTCGTCGCGAGGGAGTGCCGCAGCGCGTGCGGATGCAAGCGCCGGTCGCCGAGCCGGCGCGCCCACCGGCGAAACAGTCGGTCGATCCACTGCACGCGCCGCGTCTCGCCGGCGCCTGGGACGATGTACCCGCCAGCCGCCGTGCCGCTGTCCGGGCGCGCGAGCGCGCGCTCGACGAGGCGGCGCGCCGCGTCGCGTATCGGTGCGGTGATCGGCGCGGCCTCGTGCTGGACCTTGCCGCGCACCCAGACCACGGCGCGCGCCGAGTCAAAGTCGCGCGCGTGCAGCCGCGCCAGCTCGGCGCGGCGCAGGCCGCTGTACGCCGCGAACACCACGAAGTCGTGGTCGTCCGGCACGGCGGCGACCTTCGCGAGCATGGCCGCGAGCTCGCGCTCGGACAGCACGTCGGGCGCCGCCGGCTGGGGCTGCGGCCACGTCGCGAGCGGCACCGGGTTCGGTCCGGTGATCCAGCCGCGCTGCGGCCGCGCCGCCCAGCTGCACAGCCGGTGCAACCAGCGCCGGTAGTGCTGGATCGTCCGCGCGCTGAATCCGCCGCGCTGCGCCAGCCGAACGAGCTCCTGCAGGACCGCCGGCGTCAGCCGTGCGATCGGCAGGTTGCGGTCGACGAAGCGGAACACGGCGCGCGCCTGCTGTCGGTAGAACTCGACCGTGCCGGGTCGCCGCACGTCGCCGAGCTCGGCGTGCATCGCGTCGGCGGCGTCGCCGAGCGTGCGCGTGACCTGAGGCGTCGCGGCGTACCCATCGCGCAGCGCGATGGCATCTCGATGCGCGTCGTGCGCGTCGTCCCGACTGGGTCCGTAGACCCGGCGGCCGGCGATCATCGCCCAGCCGCGGAACCGCTGGCCGCGCACCTGCACGTAGGCAGGGAGACGCGTCCGGCGCCGCTCGCCGCGCTGTCCGTTGCTCACGTTTTGCAGCGTAGTTTGTGGCCACTTTTGTGGCCAGTCCCCTTCAACGGTTGCACCCCGATGCACACAAGTCTAGGATTCACAAAGGCCGCCGGAGTGACGGAATCGGCAGACGTACAGGTTTCAAAACCCTGTGCGCTGGAAAGTCGCCCGGATCTGAGCAGCGCGCGGCAACGCCGCCGAACCGATCGTAGCTCCCTGGTGCCGCCCGACTTGTGGCACCGCATGGTGCTCGCGGCGCGCGTCCAGCTGATTACCGTTCGGGGCCGTCCCGGGGGGCATGTTGTGGCCACCTTTGTGGCCACTTCCGCCGCGGGTCTCGCGTGCGTCGACCTCGACGTCGACGCGCAGGAAGGTGCCCTGTGACGGCCGCCGCTCGCCTCGCGCTCGCCGGCATCGTCGGCGCCGGCGTCCGGCTGTCCGCGGCCGAGGTCGCGCAGCTGCTCGCCGCGTTCCCGCGGCTTCGCCGCGTCGGCGAGGACGACCTCGACGCCGCCAGCGACGCCAAGGTCGCCGCCGCCGCAGAGCGCCGCGCGACCCGGCGCTTGCCGAAGTCGCCGGAGCCGCCGCTGCCGCCGCTGCCGCTGTTTCCCGGGCCGGTGATCGTCGAACCATCGGGGCCGATGCAGATCCGCGAGGACGCGACTTACAGCACGCGCACGTTCTGCACCGCCGAGCCGGACGCCGGCGAAGGGGGCGAACGTGGCTGACCACGACGACCGCGACCACGAGCGCCGGCGCGCCCAGGCCGCCGAGAAGCAGGCCGCCGAGCTGCAGGCGAAGGTCGCGCAGCTTCAGCGCGAGGCCGATGCCCTACGATCCAGGCTGGAGCGCGCCGAGCGGAACCTCAAGGCCGCCGGATTCGAGGACCGCGGCGGCAAGGATTGGGCCCCGCCTATCGGGCCGTCCCCGCTGAGGCTGGTCGAAAAACTGGACGAAGTACGGCGCGAGCGCGACAGGGCGATTGATAGCTTCTGGGAGATCGATCGCGATCTGCGCTGCCTGCTCGGCACGCGGCCGGACGAGTTCTGGACGAAGGACGACATCGACAAGGCCGCGCGGCTGATGCGCCGCGCGCGCGAGCTCGAGAAGACGACCGAGGCCCGCGCAATCGGCGAGAGAGCCGTCGACCTTGGCGTGGCCGACGAGGCCGACGCGCGGCTGCGCGGCGAAGGGGGCGAACATGGCTGAGTTCCAGCTCTGGCGCGACGACGACGACGAGAAGCCCGCCGGCCTGCGCGGGTTTGCGATCGGCGCGGCGATCGCGCTCGCGTTCTGGCTGATGGTCATCGTCGCGTTCGCGAGGTGCGCCCGATGACCTGGCACAAGGTCGACGTGCGCCTGCAGTGCTCGCCTCGGCTGCGCTCGATCGGCGTCGAGCACGGCGCCGCGGCGCAGCAGCGCGCGACGCTCGTCTGGCTGGCGATCCTCGCCGTCAACGCCGAGCACGACTGCGACGGCAAGCTGTCGGCGATCTACGCCGACCGCGGCTACCTGGGCACGTTCTGCCCGGGCGTCAGCGCCAACGCGATCGAGTTCGGCGCGGCGCTCGGGCAGCTCGAGCAGGCCGGCCTGATCGCCCGCGAGGGCGACGTGCTGGTGCTGCCTGGCTGGGACGAGACCTGGCGCACCGTGAAGACCTCGACGGCGCGCGTCCGGATGCACCGCCAGCTGAAGGCCGAGCGCGAGCGGCAGCAGGTCGCGAAGGGGGCAATGTGACGGACCTCCCCGAGCGGTGCGACCAGCACTGGGACTGCGGCCGCCGTGGCGCGCGCCGCTGCGTGTGGAACGCCGGACACGACGGCCCGCACGTCGCACCAGGGCCGGACGGCAGCTCCCTGGTGTGGCCGAGCAGGCCGAAACGTTCCAGTGAAACGTTTCACGGAAACGTTTCCGCGAAGCGTTCTGAGGTGAGGAGAGGTGAAGAACCCCCCCTTACCCCCCTCCCCTCCCCGGCAGGGGGATCGGCTGGCGCCCAGCCGACCCAGACCCAGCAGCAGAAGCAGAGCTGGGAAGGGGGCGAACCGTGGTGACCGACCTCGAGCTGCGCCGCCTGGGCATCGCCGCCGGCAACCCGGCGGCCCGGAAGCTGCTCGCCCTGACCCTCGGCGACTCCTGCAGCGTCGAGGCCGTC
>JADCJE010000005.1 GCA_020247305.1 Phycisphaerales bacterium
CGACGGCTACGGCGGTTCGCTCGCCGCGCGCCAGCGGCTGCCGCTCGAAGTGATCGCCGCCGTGCAGCGCGCGGTGTCGCCGCAGTGCGTCGTCGGCGCTCGCTTCCTCGGCGACGAAGCGATCGCCGGCGGCAGCGACGTCGCGGACGCCGCCGACCACGCCGTCGCGTTCGCGCGCGCGGGGCTGCACTTCTTGTCGATCAGCAAGGGCGGCAAGTTCGACGACGCCAAGCAGCCCAACGTCGGCGAGGCGGCGTATCCGTACACCGGGCCGTCGGGCCACGAGTGCATGCCGACGGTGCGCAGCGACGCGCGCGGGCCGTTTGGCCGCAACGTGCCGATCGCGGCGGCGATCCGCGCCGCGGTGCGCGCGGCCGGCTGCGACACGCCGGTCGTCGCCGCCGGCGGCATCTGCGACTTTGGCCAGGCCGAAGGCATCCTCGCGCGCGGCGACGCCGACTACATCGCGGCCGCGCGCCAGAGCCTCGCCGACCCCGACTGGTGGGAGAAGATGCGGCTGGGCCGCGGCGCCGAGGTGCGGCGCTGCAAGTTCACCAACTACTGCGAAGGCCTCGACCAGAAGCACAAGCAGGTCACCTGCCAGCTGTGGGACCGCGAGTTCGACGCGGCGGGCGAGGATCCGGCGAGCGTGAAGCGGAGTTCGGACGGCAAGCGCCGGCTCGTCGCGCCAAAGTGGCAGCAGGGCAAACTCGGCGGCTGATCCCTTGGTTGTGGATGGCGGGGGCGGGCGGGGGCGGCCGGCGCGCTTGGTGCGGCCGCTCCCCATAGGGCAACGACAGGCGCGGTTTTGGCTGCGATTTCTTTGGACGACGGCTCGCTGCCGACGCGGCGACGGCCGCGGCGATGCGGGCTGATCCCTTGCGTGTGGCGGAGGGCGCGGCGGCAGCGATGCGGGCTGATCGCTTGCGTGTGCCGGCGCGGCGACGGCCGCGGCGGTGCGGGCTGATCCCTTGCGTGTGGCGGCGACGGCGGCAGCGATACGGGCTGATCCCTTGCGTGTGCCGGCGGCGGCGGCGGGCGCATCGGCGGCGACCACGACGGTGCGCACGGCGGTCGATCCCGCGGCCCCTACCGACCGTCCGCCGGCCTCGGCACCGGCCTCGTCCCCGCCGTCGTCCCCGGCGTCGCCTCGTCCAGCCAGCGCGCGGCGACCGCCGGCCGGTCGGTGCCGATGCGGTCGACGCCGAGGTCGCGCAGCGCCTGCCACGCCTCCGGCCGGTCGGGCGCGCCCCAGAAGCGCAGTTCGCGGCCCTGCGCGTGCGCGCGGGCGGCGAGGGCGGCGATGCGTGCGCGTTCGTCGGCGGTGAGTTCGTCGACGCCGGTCCAGTCCGACACCCGCGACCACGCGTCGCTGATCCACGGCACGAGCGCAGGCGGCGGCGGCGGTTGGGCGTCGAGGTCGGCGAGCCGCCCATCCAGCGCGCAAAGCCGCTCGCGCTCGGCCGCCAGCGTCGTGCGCGGCCGGCTGCCCGACAGGATCACCGTCACCGCCCCGCGCTCGATGCGGCCGTCGACGAACCGCGTCAGCATCGGCGCAAACTCCGCGAGTTCGGCGCGCAGCTGGCGGTAGACAGCCTCGGCGTCGGCCTTGATGTCGACGAGCAGCACGAACGGCCGCGCGGGATCGGCGGCGAGCGCGCCTTCGCCGTGCTGCGCGAGATGGTCGCGCAGCGGCGCGAGATACAGCGCGCGCAGGGTGCGGCCGGCGCGCAGCTGCCAGCGCTCGTGGCCGACGCGCAGCTCGCCATCCTGCAGGAAGACGTCGGCCTCGACGCTGCCGAGTCCAAGTTCGAGCGCGCGGCGCAGCGGGACGGCCTGCAGGTAGTCGTTGTGGCCGTGCAGCCGCGCGCGGGCCGGTGCGACGGCGGTCGGCGCGCGTTCGTCCGCGCCAAGGCTCGATTCGCCGACCGCGCACGCGGAAATCGCAAATGGGACGAGAACGGCGATCCACGCTGGCACGGCGCGCATCGACGCAGCGTAGATCGCAACGCATCCGCTCGGAATACCGGCGCGCCAACTCCGGTCCGACGTCGCGCACACAAGAACCATGATCCACACCACCATCCGTTCGTTCGCCGCCGCGGCGGCTCTCTTCCCTGTCCTGGGTCTCGACGCGCACGACCCGCAGCCGCAGGTGCAGGCGCTGCGCGCCAGTGCGCCGGCGCAGCAGACGCCGGCTGCCGATCCGTTCGTGCTCGCGGCCGGCCCGCTCAAGCTGACCGACCTCGTCGCGCGCGCCGCCAACTACCTCGGCTGCAACATCCTGATCGACCCGCGGGAGGCGCAGCAGATCGCCGACGCCGCGATCACGCTGCAGCGCGAGGTGAAGACCGACCGGGCCGGCTGCGAAGAGTTCCTCGCCGCGGCGCTGAGCGAGGCGGGCATGGTGGTCGGCTACGTCGACGGCACGCAGCAGACGATGGCGGCGACGATGCGCAACGGCGCGTACGCCGACCGCATGCTCGTGCGCGCCGTGCCCCGCACGCCCGCCGAGGTGCTGGCGCGGCCTGGCCTCGCGATGCCGGCGACGGTGATCGTCGACCTGCAGCACTGCGGCAACCGCGAAGCCTTCGAAGCGCTCCGCCCGTTCGCGACGACTGGGCGCAGCCCGCGCGAAGGCATCGTCGTGCAGGACCTCGGCGAATCGGACCGCCTGATGCTCGTCGGCCTGCAGCGCGACCTCGCGTTCGCGCTCGGCCTGCTCGCCAAGGTCGACACGCCCGAAGCCGCGAGCGCCAAGAAGCGCGCCGCCGAACAGCGCGAGCTCGAAGACCGCCTGCGCAGGCTGGAGCAGCAGCTGCGCGAGAAGCAACCGGGCAAGGACGGCGGCAAGTAGGCGCTGGAGCGGTTGCAGCGGCGGGCCGACACGCGGCGCGCCGCAGCGGACGCCGGGTGAAACGCGCGCGGACCTGCAACGGTTTGCCGCGCCGACTTCCCGGCAACACGACGGCGCCAATCCGTCGTCGCCATGCGCAGGGTGTCTGCCGGCGACGGCGCCTGAAATCGATCGATCGCACCGACGGTTTTCGCGCGACGCCGCCCTCGCTCACCCGCGCGCGAGCAGGTTCACCAACAACCGCAGCGCCCCTTCGTGGCCGCGGCGCAGCTGGCGGTAGAGCGCCAGCGAGCAGTAGACGAAGTCGCCGCGACCGAACTGCGTGTACAGCAGCGCGCCCTGGTGCGGCTGCTTGTCGCCGGGGTCCTGCATCGCCAGCAGCGGCGTCCACGCGGCGTCCCAGGTCTTGGGGAAGTTGAGGCCGCGCTCCTGCACCCAGCCGGCGAAGTCGGCATCGCCGAGCGCGTGCGGCGACGTCAGCAGCGGATGGCGCGGCTGCAGGAACGTCACCGCTGCGTTCTCGTCGGTCACGCGTTCTTCGCCGACGGTGAGCGCAAACGGCGCGAGCGACGGCCGGCCGTCCTTCTCGTTCCACTCGCCGCTCTTGTGGTACATCGCGACGACGCGGCCGCCGCCGCGGCAGTACTGCTGCAG
>JADCJE010000050.1 GCA_020247305.1 Phycisphaerales bacterium
CCGCGTTGGGCCCGCTCCTCGGCGTCGTCGAACAGCTTGCGCCACGCATCGACGTCGACGTCCTTCCAGCGCTCGAACGCGAAGCTGCGGCCGAGGCCCGGCGCGCGGTCGGTCGCCAGCCACGCGGCCTCGACGAGGAAGGTCGCCGAGCCGCACATCGGGTCGCACAGCGGCGTCTGCCGGTTCCAGCCGGTCAGCAGCAGCAGGCCAGCCGCGGTCGCCTCGTTGAGCGGGCTCTTGTGCTGGATCTCGCGGTAGCCGCGTTTGTGCAGCGGCGCGCCGCCGAGCTCGCGGTAGAGGATCGCCTCGTTGCCCTGCAGCACGAGCTTGACGGGCAGGTCCGGGCGGTCCTTCTCGACGTCGGGCCGCTTGCCGAAGCGCGCGCGCATCTGGTCGCAGATGGCGTCCTTGACGACCAGCACCGGGAAGCGGGTGTCGTTGGCGAAGCTGTCGCGCACCGAGCCGTCGACGGCGAGCGTTTGCAGGTAGGTGATGCTGCGCGTCCAGTCGACGGCGCTCGCGAGCCGGTACAGCTCGTCGCGGTCGTGCGCCGGGCCGCGGATCAGCTCTTCCTGCACGCGCACCGCCGAGCGCAGCCACAGGCACGCGGCGTAGCCCATCGCGCGGTCGCCGGTGAAGGAGCAGGCGCCGCGGCGCTGTTCGACGTTGTCGGCGCCGAGCGCGCGCAGTTCGTCGTAGAGCGCCTTCTCGAGCCCGAGCGTGCACGCCGCGTAGTAGCGATGGAGGCTCACGACGCACCGCCCGGCTGGCCAGGCCCGGCTGCGGCCGCGAAGTCGGCGGCGAAGACGCCGAGTGCGCTGACGACGGGGGCCGCCGCCATCTCGATCAGCGAGCAGAAGCCCTTCTTGCGCGAGAACTCGGCGAGCTTGCGGATCTTGTCGTCGTAGCCCGGGCCCTTGTGCTGCTGCACGGCCTTGAGGATGTGCACGAACTGGTTGGTCTCCATGCGGCACGGCGGGCACTGGCCGCACTGCTCGCGCATGAAGAACTCGGCGATCTCGACTGCCAGCGCGACGACGTCGGTGCGGTCGTCGACGATGCGCACGCCGCCGCATCCCGGCGAGCTGCCGAGCGGCCGCAGGGTCTCGTAGGCAATCGGCACATCCAGCGCATCGGCGCCGAGGAAGCCGCTCGACATCGCCGGCAGCACACCGCGCACGCTCCCGCCGTTGCGCAGGCCGCCGCCGACCTGCTCGATCAGCTGGCGGTAGGTGACGCCGAACGGCGCTTCGTGCACGCCGGGGCGCTGCACGCTCGCCGGCAGCGTGAACAGCAGCGTGCCCTTGCTCTCGGCGGTGCCGATCGAGGCGAACGCCGTGCCGCCGTGGCGCGCGATCCAGGCGACGTGCGCCAGCGTCTCGACGTTGTTGACCGTCGTCGGCTTGCCGAACAGCCCGGCTTCCCCCGGGAACGGCGGCTTCTTGCGCGGCTTCGCCGGCTTGCCCTCGATGGCGTTGAGCGCCGCGGTCTCCTCGCCGGCGACGTAGGTGGTGGGGCCGAGGTGCACCGCGACCGGGAACGCCAGCAGGCCGGCGGCCTTGGCCTCGGCGAGCGCCTGCTCGATCGCGGCGCGCGGGCCGTGCATGTCCTCGATCAGGTAGATCCAGCCCTTCTGCGCGCCGGTGGCGAGGCCGGCGAGCAGCAAGCCCTCCAGCACGGCGTGCGGATGGCGCGCGACCAGGACCTTGTCCTTGTCGCTGCCCGGCTCGTGCTCGCCGCCGTTGCCGACGACGAACTTCTCGTCGCCCGCGGCGTTGGCGGCCAGCTCCCACTTGCGCGCCGTCGGGAACGACGCGCCGCCGCGGCCGCGCAGCTGCGCCGTGGCGACCTCGCCGCGCAGCCATGCCGCGCCGCGGGTGCGCGCGGCCGCGAGGCCGTCGTAGCCGCCGCGGGCGCGGTACTCGGCGAGCGATTCGGGGCCCGTCGACGCGCGCGCGGGCAGCAGCAGGGTCGGATGCACGGCGCGGATGGTAGGGGCGCAGCGGCGGCGTTCCATCGCGCGTTCGCGGCCGGCATTCGCAGCGGTCGTCGACGCGCTGCAGGCGCAGCGAGGGTTCCACGTGCTTCGAGGTCACGTGACACGGCACGGGTCTACGCGTGCGGGAGCTCGCCGCCGAATCGCCTGCGGCTCCAGGCGTCTGCGTTACAGCAGGCCACGCCGCCCGGCTCGCGCCTTCGCTTCCGGGAGCTCGCCGCCGATCCTCGGTGGATCCTCCGATGCGCCTGCCGCCCCGTGCCTCGCCTCGGCCGCGCATCCACGCCCGGTTGGGTGTGCGTCGCGCGCCGGCCGCTACCGGCCGAGCGCCTTGCCGCAGTGCGGGCAGTGGGCGCCATCGGCGTGTCCGGCATGTCCGTCGTGACTGCCGCCGCGCGCCGCGCGCAGCTTGCCGAGTTCGTCGACGAACGCCGCGCCGAGCAGGCCGGCCGGCAGCGCGAACATGCCAATGCCCAGCACGGCGACGACGCCGCCGAGCGCGCGGCCGGCGGCGGTCACCGGCGCCATGTCGCCGTACCCGATCGTCGTCAGCGTGACGATGCCCCACCACATCGTCGCCGGGATGCTGGAGAAGACGTCCGGCTGGGCCTCGCCTTCGAGGTGGAACATCAGCGTCGACGCGCACACCAGCAGGATCACCAGCACGAACAGCAGCGACAGCAGGTCGGCTGCCTTGCTGCGCAGCACTGCGAACAGCGTCTGCACGGCGAGGCTGTAGCGGCCGAGCTTGGCGATGCGGAACAGCCGCGCCAGGCGCACGAGCCGCAGCGTGCGCAGGTCGAGTGACGCCATCGCCAACAGGCTCGGCAGCACGGCGAGCAGGTCGACCAGCGCCGACGGCGTCAGCGCCCAGCGCAGCCGGCCGAACGGTAGGCCAAAGCGCGGCTGCTCCGGCGCGGCCCACAGCCGCAGCAGGTACTCGGCGCTGAAGACGGCGACGGAGACCCACTCGATCGCTCGCAGCCACTGCAGCGCGACGGCGTGCACGTCGCGCACCGAGTCGGCGAGGACGGCGGCGACGTTGATCACGATCAGGCCGGCGAGCGCAGCCCGCACCGCGGCCGCAGCGCGCGTCGGCGGCGAGGCTTCGAGCAGGCGATGCACGGCGGCGCGCGCGGTCATCGCCGGAATGTAGCGAGGCCACGGCTGCGGCTGAACCGGACGATCGAAGGCGGCAGCGCCGCCGACGCTGCTGCGCGCGGCCGTGGCAGTCCGCGCGGCCGCGACACGAACGGGACGCCACCCTCTGCCGGGGCGCACGGCCACCGCGGCATGATCTTGGGGGCAGCGCGCGGTGCGCTGCGTCCAACCCCCGGAGATCCGATGGTTCCCAAGACCAAGTGGGCGTTGCCGCTGCTGTTCGCGGCGACGCTCGCGGCCCAGCAGCGGCCGCAGCAGCCGACGCCGAAGAGCCCGGCCGCGGCGGAGCGGTATGCCGCGCTGCAGGCCGAGCAGAAGAAGCTGACCGAAGAGTGGATGGCGAAGGTGAAGGCCATGTCGGCCGAAGCCGAAGCCGCCAAGAAGGACGGCAAGCCGATGCCGGCGATGCCGATGCGCCCCGACACGAGCGCGATCGGCAAGCAGGCGCTCGCCGCCGCCAAGGAGATGACGGACGGCGACGACGCCGTGCCGTTCCTGCTGATGGTCGTCAACGCCGACCGCAGCGCTGCGGCCGACGCGCTGTCGCTGCTCGGCGACAAGTACGCCGACCACCCGGCGACCGCGCAGATCGGACCGATGATCGGCTTCCTGCCGCGCATCGTCGGCGAGGACAAGGCGCCGGCGATCGCCGAGAAGTTCGCCAGGAGCGGCAATGCCGACGTGCGCGGCTGGGCCGTCTTCGCCAAGCACGAGAAGACGATCGAAACCGCCGACCGCGAGGGCGACGCCTACCAGGGCGCGAAGAGCGAACTGGTCAAGGTCGCCGAACTCGCCGCCAGCGCCGACCTCAAGGACCGCGTGCGCCAGGCGATCGACACGCGCGAGAAGTACGGCGTCGGCATCGTCGCCCCCGACATCGAGGGCACGGACCTCGACGGCGTCGCGTTCAAGCTCTCCGACTACCGCGGCAAGGTGGTCTTCCTCGACTTCTGGGGCGACTGGTGAGGCCCCTGCCGGGCCATGTACCCGCACGAGCGGTCGCTCGTGGAAGAGATGAAGGACAAGCCGTTCGCCCTGATCGGCGTGAACAGCGACAAGGAGATCGCGCGCGCCAAGAAGGCGGTGGCCGACAACAACCTGAACTGGCGCAGCTTCCACGCGGGCCCCGAGGGCACGCGCGGACCGATTCCCAAGGCCTGGGCGGTCCAGGGCTGGCCGACGATCGTGGTGCTCGACGCCGACGGCCGCATCCAGTACCGCGGCCACGACGGCGACGCCGCGACGAAGGTCGCCGAGGACCTCGTCGGCAAGCTGACCGCCGGCAAGTGACGCCGCGACGGTGACAGGCCGGGGCGCGGTCCCTACGATCCTCGCCCCACGGCGTCGGCCCGTCGCGCCGCGACGGGCGGCCGACAGGTTGCCGGCGCGCTGCGGCCACGACGCCGCTTCCGGCCGAAGCGGCGCGCAAGCCGGCGGCCGGTCTCCGTCACTGAAACCACCATGCACCCGATCCTGACCGCCAAGTTCGCCGTCGCGTTCGTCGCGCTCGGCGCCACGTTCCCCGCCTCGATGGCCCGCCCCGACGAGGGCATGTGGCTGTTCGACGGCCTGCCGCTGCAGGTCCTCAAGGAGAAGCACAACTTCGCGCCGACCAAGGACTGGCTCGACCACGTGCGCCTGGGCAGCGTGCGCTTCGACACCGGCGGCTCGGGTTCGTTCGTGTCGCCCAACGGCCTCGTGATGACCAACCACCACGTCGCGCTGACGACGATCCAGGCGGTCTCGACGCCGGAGAAGGACTGGGTCGAGCCGGGCTTCAGTGCGCGGCTCTACGGCGAGGAAGTGCCGGGCAAGGGGCTGACGCTGCGCCAGCTGGTCGAGATCAAGGACGTCACGTCCGAGGTCGTCGCGCTCAAGGCCGCCGACAAGACGCCGGAGGGCAATGAGTGGCGCGAGAAGGTCGAGGGCATGACCAAGGCCGCCGCCGAGGGCAGGAAGAACCACGTAGCCGACCTCGTCACGCTGTACGACGGCAACCAGTTCCGCCTCTACGTCTACCACGTCTTCGAGGACGTGCGGCTCGTGTTCGCGCCGGAGAAGCAGGTCGCGTTCTACGGCGGCGACTACGACAACTTCACGTACCCCCGCTGGTGCCTCGACTGCGCGTTCTTCCGCGTCTACGAGGACGGCAAGCCGATCGACAGCTCGAAGTTCTACTTCCCGTTCGACGCCGACGGCGCCGCGGCGGACGAGCTGGTGTTCGTCTCCGGCCATCCGGGCAGCACCGAGCGCTCGCTGACGCACGCGGAGATGGAGTTCCAGCGCGACCTGCCGGTGCCGCAGATCGTCAAGCTGCTGAAGAACCGCGTCGCCGCGATGAAGAAGGCGATGGACAAGGACCCGAAGAAGGCCTTCGAGCTGCGCGACCAGTACTTCGGCGCCAGCAACAGCCTGAAGGCCTACGAAGGCCACCTCGTCGGCCTGCAGACGGCCGAGATGATGGCCAAGATGAAGGCGCGCGACGAGGATCTGATCGCCAAGTCGGGCAAGCCCGAGGTGAAGGCCGCGTTCGACTTCATCGCCGCCGAGGTCGGCAAGCTGCGCGACAAGTTCGGCAAGAAGCCCAACCTCCAGATGATGATGCCGGCGATCGAGGAGGTCAGCACCAAGACCTGCGCCGAGGCCAAGGCGACCATCAACCAGGCGCGCTTCGACGTCTACGGCACCGCCAACTACCCGGACGCGACGTTCACGCTGCGTCTCGCCTTCGGCACGGTGAAGGGCTACGAGGCCGGCACCACGATGGTGCCGCCCAAGACGACGCTCAACGGCCTGTTCGAGCGCAACCAGGGCTTCGACAACAAGCACCCGTTCGACCTGCCCAAGCAGTGGACGGACAAGAAGGCGAAGCTCAACCTCGACACGCCGTACAACTTCGTCTGCACGGCGGACATCATCGGCGGCAACTCGGGCAGCCCGATCCTCGACCGCGACGCCAAGGTCGTCGGCCTCGTGTTCGACGGCAACATCGAGTCGCTGCCGGGCAACTACTGGTTCGACGAGCGCGTCAACCGCTGCGTCGGCGTGCACACGGCCGGCATGCTGGAGTCGCTGCGCGTGATCTACGAGGAAGCGGCGCTGGTCCAGGAACTGTCCGGCGGCAAGTGACGCCGGCGCAGGTCGCCGCGCGCCGGTGGAGCCCGAACGCTTCCCGCGCGCGGACGGCCTGATCAGGCAGCCGACCCGGCCTGCGCCGGGCGCGTGCCGTGGGGCAGACTCCCAGGGGGCGCCGGCCATGCAGGGCCAGCCGGGCGGCATGCATGGCACAATGCGTGCGCCATGCCCAGCCCACGCTCCCTGCTCCCCGCGGCGGTCCTCCTTGCCTTGGCGGCGACCGCCAGCGCCCAACGCGGGGCTGCGCGCTACCTCGTGCGCAATCCGACGCCGGGGCAGCGCCTGCTGCTGCAACAGCACTTCGACGTCGCCGGGGCGTGCTGCGGCGCGCCGTCGGCGGCAGGGCCGGTCGACGTCGTCGCCGACGCGGCAGCCGTGCCGCTGCTGCTGGCGATCGCGCCGCAGGCGGCGTTGGTCAGCGACGGCCGGCCTTGGCGCCTCGTCGAGCAGGAGCAGCTGGCCGCCGGCGTCGATCCGGACGCCAGCTACTACACGGTCGCCGAGATCGAGGCCGAGATCGACGCGCTGGTCCTCGCCTATCCGGCGTACGCGCGCAAGGTCGACCTCAGCGCGCTGCCGGGCGGCGCGCTGACGCACGAAGGCCGGCGCATCCATGCGCTCAAGGTCAGCGACAACGTGGCCGTCGACGAGGACGAGCCGGCGGTCGTGCTGGCGGCACAGCACCACGCGCGCGAACTGAACTCGCCGCACATGGTGGTGCGCGCGATGCAGCGCATCCTCGGCGATCGCGCGACCGATCCGCAGATCCAGGCGCTCGTCGACGGCCGCGAACTGTGGTTCGTCCCGATGGCCAATCCCGACGGTGTCCACCACGTCTGGAACGTCAACAGCCTGTGGCGCAAGAACCGCCGCAACAACGGCGGCAGCTACGGCGTCGACCTCAACCGCAACTACCCGTTCCTCTGGGGGCTGTGCGGCGCGTCGACGAACGCGAGTTCGGACACGTACCGCGGACCGGCCGCCGGCAGCGAGCCGGAGACCGTCACGCTGCGCAACCTCGTCGCGTGGCTGCGGCCCGAGGTCTACCTCGACTTCCACAGCTACGGCCAGGACGTGCTGCGCCTGTGGGCGCCGTGCGCGAACGTGAATCCGACGATGCTGGCCTTCCAGCAGGCATACGGCGACCGGTTGCGCGCGCCGATGGCCTACGACACGCGCGATCCGTCGGCGTCGGGCGAGGCCCCCGAGGACCACTTCTCGACCGGCGGCACGCTGTCGTACCTGATCGAGGTCGGCACGGACTTCCAGCCGCCGTTCGCGGCGACCGCGACCGAGGAGGCGCGCGTCTGGCCGGGCGTGCACGACGCGCTGCTGCAGTGGCAGCCGGCCTGCCGTGGCCACGTGCGCAGCGCGCTCGGCAACGCGCCGCTCGCCGCCACGATCACCTTCAGCCCCAGCGTGTTCAACCACGGCGAAGTGACGAAGAGCCGCGCGCGCGACGGCCGCTACGGCCTGTGGCTGCCGACCGGCGCGTGGTCGGTGACCTTCAGCGCGCCGGGGCACGCCAGCAAGACCGTGCCGGTGACGGTGGCCGCGCTCGATCAGGGGGCCGCGCTCGACGTGTTCCTGGAGCCTGTGGGGCCGACGCCGACGCTGACCAAGGCCGGCTCGGGCAGCATCGGCACGCAGGTCGTCTTCACCTACGGCTCGCCCGGCGACGCCGGCAAGCAGGTCCTGTTCGGCTGGTCGCTCGGCACGGCGCCGGGCATCGCGCTCGGCGGCCAGCGCACGCTGCCGCTCAACGCCGACTTCCTGCTCGAACTGGCGCTCGCCGGCAACCCGATCCTGGCGCCGACGTGGACGACGCTCGGTCCCGGCGATCAGGCGCATTGCGCGCTGACGATCCCCAACGAGACGTGGCTGATCGGGGTGACCACGTACGTCGCCGGCATCACGATCGATCCGGCGTGGCAGCACACGATCAAGTGCTGGAGCCAGCCGGTCGGCGTGACGATCGCGCCGTGAGCGGGGGGCAGAGACGCGCTGGTCAGTACGGACTGTCGAGCATGTCCCAGATGATCTGCTCGACGTCGGGCTGGCACTTGCCCGTCAGGCGGCTCACCGGCGCGCCCTTGCCCTCGATGTGCGCCGCGATCTCCGGCAGGTCGGCGAGCGTCACCTTGCTGTAGAAGATCTTGTCGGGGTACAGCGTGACGTTGATGCCCTGGTCGCACGCGCCAAAACACGGGTAGCGGCGGATCTTGATGCGCTCCTCGGCCGGGTCGAATTTCTTGATCAGGTCGCGCAGCCGGTCGAAGAGTTCGCCGCTGCCCTTCTCGGTGCAGTCGCCGCCTTCGCAGACGTAGCAGAGTCGATTGCTCATGGATGTGTGAGGCGCTGGGGTGGCGCGGCCCGCATCGGGGCCGCGCCGGTCCGCCGGCAGGGGGTCGCCGGCCAGTCGCGAGATCAGTGGAACCTGACGTACTCGAACTCGACCGCCTTCTCGTTCACGCCGTGCTGTGGCGGGGCGATGTAGTTGGCGAACTTGCCCGGCTCGGTCACCTTGACCATGCACGAGTTGACGTAGTCGCGGTCGGCCTGCGTCGGCAGCCACTCGGTGTGGCGCTTGGTCCAGGTCGCCTCGTCGATCAGCTCGCCCGTCGGCGTGAAGCGGAAGCCCGCGTACACGCCCTGGTAGCGGTGGAACTTCTTGTCCGGGAGACTGATGCGCTCCTTGACGCCCAGCTTCTCCAGGTCGCGGTTCCAGCGCTCGACGATGCGCTTGCAGTCGGCGATGTAGGCGTCCAGCAGCACCGCGTTCATCGCGCGGCGCAGCGGGATCTCCTGCTTGCTGATCTTGCCGTCCTCGGTCGGCACCTCGAGGACGTAGTTGGCGTTGAGCGCCTTCGGGTCCTTGTAGATGCCGTCGCTCTCGCGGTAGCGGCCCTTGAGGCCGTTGGCGAACGACTCGGCGGCGTTGGTGCTGTCCTCGCCGCCGAACAGGTCGATCGAGCCGGTGAACCAGAAGTTCACGTAGCGCTGGATGACGTCGAGCGGGATCGCGCCGACCTTGCGCGGGTCCTGGCCCTGCATCATCAGCTCGCCGGTGCGCTTGACGATGCGGCCGACGCCGTTCTCGCCGGTCTGCAGGTGGTAGGCCTCCTCGGCGAGCATGAACTGCGTCGTGCGCGCGAGCGGGTCGAAGCTCGACTCGGCGAGCGAGCTGAGCTGGTACTTGCCGTCGCGGTCCATGAAGGCCGTGAAGCAGAAGAAGTCCAGCCAGTTGGTCACCGGGTAGTTGAACGCCTGCAGGATGCGCGGGTTGTCCTGGTCGCCGCTGTGGCGTTCCAGCATCGCGTCGGCCTCGTCACGGCCGTCGCCGCCGAAGTACGTGTGCAGCAGGTAGACCATCGCCCACAGGTGACGGCCTTCCTCGACGTTGACCTGGAACAGCGAGCGCAGGTCGTAGAGCGACGGGCAGCAGTGGCCCAGCAGGCGCTGCTGCTCGACCGACGCCGGCTCGGTGTCGCCCTGCGTGACGATCAGGCGGCGCAGGCGGTTGCGGAACTCGCCCGGCACCTCGGCCCACGCCGATTCGCCGATCATGTCGCCGAAGTGGATCTTGCGGTCGGCGGGACCGTCCGCGAGGAAGATGCCCCAGCGGTAGTCCGGCATCTTCACGTAGTCGTAGTGCGCCCAGCCGCCCTGGCCGACGCCGACGGCGGTGCGCAGGTAGATCTCGTTCTGGTTGAAGTCGCTCGGGCCGACGTTCTGCCACCAGTCGAGGAACTTCGGCTGCCACTTCTCCAGCGCCATGGTCAGGCGCTTGTTGTCGCGCAGTCCGACGTTGTTCGGGATCTTCGCTTCGAGGTCGACGGTGCTCATGGTGTCAGGTTCTCCGCCAATCGAACTTGGCGCTCTCGGGCGCGCCGTAACGGGTCAGGGCTCCTTCGTCGCCGGTCGCATTCGGACGCGTGAAGATCCAGTTCTGCCACGCGCTGAGCCGACCGAAGATCTTGCTGTCGCAGTTCTCGGCGCCGCCGAAACGCAGCGACGCCTCCATGCCGGTGAGGGCGTCGGGCGACATCGACACGCGCTCCTCGAGCGCGATCCGCACGTCGTCCTCCCAGTCCACCGGGTCGAGCAGGTAGGTGCACAGGCCCTGCTCGTCGGCCTCGGCCGCCGTCAGCGCCGGCTGATCGGTCGCCAGCTTCGCGGCGTGCTCGGGCTGCGCCAGGAAGCGGTTCTGCAGGCGCGTGAGCCCGTGGCTCATCGGCAGCAGCCCCGCGCTCAGCGGGCCGACCGCGGCGTGCACCTTGTCGTCGTCGAGCATGTACACGCGGTCGCTGGCCAGCGTCAGCTCCAGGAACGCGCCCGCCATGCAGGCGTCGCCGTCGACCAGCGCGTACGTCGAGCGCGCCATCAGGTCGAAGCGGCGCAGCACGCGCGCCATGTGCCGCAGGATCTCGTTGACGAGCCAGTGCGAGCGGTGGGCGAGGAGGTCCTTCTCGACCTGCAGGATCGCAGCGCGGTCGCCGCGCGTCTGCAGCACGATCAGGCCCACCTCCTCGTGGTCGAACCGCAGCTGCAGCAGCGCGTCGTCGAGCTCACGCCAGCACTTCAGTGCCCAGGCCTTGCAGCCGGCCTGCTCGTAGCCGGGGCCGTCCTTCGGCTGCGGGCCATGCGGCGCGTGGATCGTGATCGTCGCCGTGCGCGCGCCGGCGTCGACGACGCAGGTGACGTATTCGTACGTGTAGGTCGCGCCGTCGACCTTGGCGCGGATCGGGTCGAGCACGATGCCCTTGTCCGCCTTGGCCGGCGCCTGCGCCGCCAGCTCCTTGGCGCGCGCATTCACCTTGTCGGCGAACTGCGACTTCTTCCACGCCGCGTCGACGAGTCCCCAGGCGACGGCCTTCTTGCCGCGCATGCCTTCGGCCATCGTGCAGAACACGTCCGCGCGGTCGCGGCGCACCTTGCGCTTGTCGACGAGGCGCGTGAGGCCGCCGGTGCCCGGCAGCACGGCGAGCAGCGGCACCTCGGGCAGCGAGACCGCCGAGTTGCTGTCGTCGACGAGGTGGATCTCGTCGCAGGCCAGGGCCAGCTCGTAGCCGCCGCCCGCGCACGCGGCGTTGACTGCGCACAGCGACTTCACGCCGCTGTGCTTGCTGAGGTCCTCGAGGCTCAGCCGCGTCTCGTTGGTGAACTTGCAGAAGTTCACTTTGAAGGGGTGCGTGCTCTCGGCCAGCATCCAGATGTTGGCGCCGGCGCAGAACGCGCGCTCCTGGCCGCTGCCGACGACGAGCGCCTTCACCTCAGGGTGTTCGAAACGCAGGCGCTGCACCGCGTCGGCGAGCTCCATGTCGACGCCGAGGTCGTAGCTGTTGAGCTTGAGCTCGTAGCCCGGCTTGAAGGGGAAGGCCGGGTCGACGTTCATGCGCAGGTGCGCGACGTCGCCGTCGATCTGCAGCTGCCAGTGGTGGTAGCTGCTCGGGTGTCGGTTGAAGTCGGTCATCTCGGGGGGCGGGGCAGGGCGGCGAGCGAGTTGCAGAGTCTGGTTTCGCGCTGCTGCTAGTTCAAGCAAGATAGCGCATCGGATGCACTGCCTTGGTGTGATATAATGCACTTTCTGGTGGGGTCGCGCCCGAGGGTGCCTGGATCGCTGGTGCCCGCCGGGGGGGGATGGGTCGCCGCGCCCGTGCTGGCGGGGGCCGGTGGCCCGGCGGTGCTGGTCAGCTGCGCTGCCGCATCCGGTCGAGGGCGACCGCGCCGACGATGATCGCGCCGGTGGCGACTTCCTGGACCCAGTTGTCGAGGCCGAGCTTGGTGCAGCCGTTGTCGACGATCGTCATCACGAAGGCGCCGACCAGCGTGCCGACGATCGAGCCCGTGCCGCCGGCCAGCGACGCGCCGCCGATGACCGCCGCGGCGATCGCCTTCAGTTCGAAGCCCTGCGCCGTCGTCGGATCGCCCATCGACAGGTAGCTGAGCTGCAGCACGGCCGCGATGCCGGCGCACAGGCCGGCGACGACGTAGACGCGGCGTTCGAGGCCGACCACGTCGAGTCCCGACAGCCGCGCCGCCTCGCGGTTCTGGCCGAAGGCATGCACGTGGCGGCCGAAGACCGTGCGGCGCAGCGCAAAGGCGGCGAGCGCAGCGACGGCCAGCAGCACCCAGACGCCGATCGGCAGCAGCGCCGCGCGCGGCAGCATCAACGCGGCGAGGTCGTCGTGGCGCGGAAAGTAGACCGGCTGGTTGCCGCCGAGGCCCTTGGCCAGGCCGCGGAGGGCGCCCCACAGGCCGAGCGTGACGATGAACGGCGACAACGGCAGCACCCAGCGCAGCCGCGGCAGCGCCAGCCACACGGCGCATGCAGCGCCCGCGCCCGCGCCGGCGGCGGTCCAGCCGAGGAAGGCGCCGCCGCCTTTCGCGGCGCCGACCGACAGCGCGCCCATGCCGTAGGTCGCCGCCGCGAGGGCGATGCCGGCGCCGGCGGCCAGCAGCAGCCGCAGCAGCGCGCCGGTGACGAGCGCGCCGGTGGTGAAGCCGGCGGCCGCGCCGGCGAGCGCGGTCGCGAGGGCGGCGACCGGCCACGGCAGGCCACTGCGCAGCGCCAGCGCGCCGACCATGCCGGACAGCGCGATGGTCGAGCCGACGGCGAGGTCGATGCCGCCGGCGACGATCACCCAGGTCGCGCCGATGGCGGCGACGCCGACGACCGCCGTCTGCAGCAGCATCAACTCGTGGTTGGCCCACGACAGGAACGGCCCGCCCGCCGATGCGGCGAACAGCAGCCACGTCGCCAGCAGACCGACGAGCGGGCCGCCGCGTCGCCACGCGGCAGCGCGTCCCGCCGTCATTGCAGCAGCCTCTGCACCGCCGGCTCGTCCATGTTCGCCTTCGTCGCCAGCACGGCGCCGGTGTCGATGACCGCCGCCACCGGCTTGCCGGCGATCAGGTCCGCGAGCGCGCGCACCGACAGTTCGCCCATCTTGCGCGGGTCCTGCACCACCAGCGCGTCGATGCCGCCGCTGCGCAGCGCGGCGACGAGCGGCGGCGAGCTGTCGAAGCCGACGAAGCGCACCGTGCCGAGCAGGCCGAGTTGCTCCAGCGCCTGCAGCATGCCGGCGGTCGCCGACTCGTTGCTGCAGAACACGCCCTGTGCCTGCCGGAGCTGGTCGGCGAGGTTCAGCGCCGCGTTCTTGGCGTCGCCGACGGTGGCTCCGGCGTAGCGGTTGTCGACGAGCACCTCGAGGCCGGCGGCGCGCGCCGCCGCGAGGAAGCCCGCCTCGCGCGCCTCGGTCGAGGCCGAGCCGACCTGGTAGCGCAGCATCACCACTCTGCCCTTGCCACCGAGCAGTTCGGCGAGGCGCTTGCCGGCGTTGTCGCCGCCCTTTTTGTTGTCGGTGGCGATGAAGCTGGCGAAGTCGACGCCGGGCGTGCCGTCGAGGTCGCTGTCGAAGATCACGACGGGGATCTTGCGCGCCTTCGCCGACGCCACCGCTGGCGCCAGCGCCTGGTGGTCGAGCGGGGCCAGCGCGATGCCGGCCACGCCGTCGCCGACGAACTGCTGCACCAGCTGGATCTGCTGGGCGCGGTCGTTCTCCTGCAGCGGTCCCTTCCAGGCGACGTCGAGCCCGGTCGTTTCGCCCGCCGCGCGCGCGCCGGACGCCACCGCCTGCCAGAAGACGTGCGTCGTGCCCTTGGGGATCACCGCGATGCGCGGCGCGGCGGCGGCCGGCGCCGGCTGGTTGGCGGCAAGCTCCGTGTCGCCGCGGCAGGCGGCGAGCGCTAGGGCGAGGACGGCCGTGGCGACGGCGCGCGGCGTGGCGGAGGCGGGCACGCGCGGATGCTACCGATGCGACGGGCGACTGCACGGCCCGGTTGCAGGGGGCGCCGCCGGCAATCTGCGAAATCTCTGCGGTCCTTGCCCGACTTTCTTGCTTGTCCCCATGGAGTGAGAACGTGCTCATCGCGTCGAGCGCCGCAGCGACCGGTCACCCCGGTGGCAGCGGCGCCCGGCGCGGTGTTTTCGGCGCGCTCGCGGCCACCAGACGCGGTCCGAGGGGCGAGCCGCGTCGGCGGTTGCGCGCTCGTCGACTCCGTGACCCCGATGTCGACCACTGATCCACGTGAGTTCCCGAGCCCGCAGTTGCCTGCATCTGGGCCTGCATCTGGGCCTGCGTCTGGGCCTGCGTCTGGGCCTGCGTCTGGGCCTGCGTCTGGGCCTGCGTCTGGCGCGCGTACCGACCAAGGCGTCGGACCGTGCCCGTCGCTCGCGGAATCGCCGCCTCCGGCCCCGATCGCCCAGCTCGCCGGCGGTCTCGCGCACGGCTTCAACAACCTGCTGACGGTCATCCGCGGCAACGCGGAGGTCCTGCGCGACCTGCTCACCGACCCCCGGCAGCGCGTCATGGTCGACGCCATGATGGTCGCGTGCGGTCGCGCGCACTCGCTGGCGCAGCAGTTGCGCACGTTCAGCGGCAAGCAGGTCATCCGGCCGCAACCGATCGACCTCAACGTCCAGGTCGCCGACTGGCTGCAGCGGCACCGGTTGCACGTTCCAGTCGACGTCGTGGTCCGGTTCACCGTGGCCGAAGCCGCGGCGCCGGTGCTCGTGGACCCGATCCAACTCGCCGAGGTCCTGTCGCGGCTGACGGTGGCGGCGTGCGACGCGATCCTCACCACGGGCGACGATGGCGGTCGGATCGACGTGCGCACCGAACGCGTACGCAATCCGGTCGGACTGCCCGCCGGCGAGTACGTTCGCCTCGTCATCGCGCACGACGGCCGCGGCCTCGACGCCGCGGCGCTGGCCAAGGTGTTCGAACCCTACGGCTCGGTCGCCGACCTCGGCGACGGCACCGACCTGGGCCTGTCGACGGTCGCCGGCATCCTGCGTCAGAACCGCGGCGGCATCGCTTGCGAGAGCGCGCCCGAGGTGGGCACGACGTTCACGCTCGACTGGCCGCTGCGGACCGCCGACTCGGTGCTCGTGCCGCGCTCGCCGCTCGCGGGCCGCGGCGAACTCGTCGTGCTCGTCGACGACGACGACGGCGTTCGCCAGTTCGCCGCCGCCGCCTTGCGCGAGCGCGGCTACGAAGTGCGGGCCTTCGCCGACGGCGCGGCAGCGCTGCGGCTCCTCGCCGAGCCGCTGACCGCCGGCGATCCGTTCGCCGCGCGCGAGCCGGCGCCGGCGATCCTCCTCACCGACGTCGTCATGCCCGGCATCGACGGCAAGGAACTCGCGGCCCGCATCCGGCAGCTGCGGCCGGCGTTGCCGGTGCTCTACATCTCGGGGTACAGCGACGACATCTTGTCGCACGACGGTCTGCTGGACGACAACATCGCGCTGCTGGAGAAGCCGTTTTCCGGCGACGACCTCGCGGTGGCCGTGCGCGCCGTGCTGGACTCCGCCTCGTCGCGATAGCGCGCGCCGGTGGGGCTCGCCGCCGCGGTCCGGGCGCAGCGCCGTCCTTGCGGCGGCCCGATCGCAAGGCAACGATCCCCGGCCGCCATGCGCCTCGACAGCCACCAGCACTTCTGGCGCTACACGCCCGCGGAGTACGCCTGGATCGACGCGCGCATGGCGCGCATCGCGCGCGACTTCCTGCCCGAAGACCTGCGTCCCGCGCTGGCGGCTGCTGGCGTCGACGGCTGCGTCGCGGTGCAGGCGCGCTGCACGCTCGCCGAGACGGACTTCCTGCTCGACCTCGCGCGCCGCGATCCGATGGTCAAGGCGGTCGTCGGCTGGGCCGACTTGTGCGCGGCCGACGCCGCCGACGTCGTCGCGCGCCTCGCGCAGCAGCCAAAATTGCGCGGCCTGCGCCACATCGTCCAGGCCGAGCCGGACGACTTCCTGCGCCGGCGCGACTTCCAGCGCGGCGTCGCCGCCGTCGGCCGGGCCGGGCTCGTCTACGATGTCCTGATCTATCCGCGGCAGCTGCCGGCGGCGCTCGACTTCGTGCGCGCGCTGCCCGACCAGCCGTTCGTGCTCGACCACCTCGCCAAGCCGGACATCGCGCGCGGCCAGCGCGACGGTTGGGACGCGCCGTTCCGCGAACTCGCGCGCTGCCCCAACGTCAGCTGCAAGGTCAGCGGCCTCGTCACCGAGGCGAAGTGGGGGACGTGGCGGCCGGCGGACTTCCGTCATTACCTCGACGCTGCGCTCGACGCGTTCGGCGAGGACCGGCTCCTGTACGGCTCCGACTGGCCGGTGTGCCTCGTCGCGGCGGACGACTACGCCGCCGTGCACGGCCTCGCCGCCGACTGGGCGCAGCGGCTGTCGCCGACGGCGCGCGCAAAGATCTTCGGCGGCAACGCCGCCCGCACCTACGGCATCGCATGAACGACACGTACTTCGTCACCGGCGCGCTCGGCTGCATCGGCGCCTGGGTCGTCAAGCAACTCGTCGAACGCGGCGACCACCCGGTCGTGTTCGACGTCGGCGGCGATCCGCGCCGCATCCGCGACGTGCTCGGCGAGCAGGGCCTCGCCAAGGTGCGGTTCGTCGCCGGCGACATCACCGACCTCGACGCCACCAAGCGCGCCGTCGCCGCCTGCACGCCGCGCGCGATCGTGCACCTCGCCGGCCTGCAGGTGCCGTTCTGCCGCCAGGACCCCGCGCTCGGCGCGCGCGTCAACGTGCTCGGCACCATCCACGTGTTCGAGGCGGCGCTGGCGGCTGGCGTCGGCCGCGTCGCGTACGCCAGTTCGGCGGCCGTGTTCGGCCCGAGCGAGGACGACGGCGTCGCCGTCACCGAGCACACCGCGACCGCGCCGGTCACGCACTACGGCGTCTACAAGCAGGCCAACGAGGGCACGGCGCGCATCTACTGGCTGGAGAAGAAACTGAGCAGCGTCGGCCTGCGGCCGCTCACGGTCTACGGCGTCGGCCGCGACCAGGGCATGACCGCAGGGCCGACGACTGCGATGAAGGCGGCGGTGCTCGGCCGCCCGTACCAGATCGCGTTCTCCGGCCCGACCGACTTCGTGCACGTCGCCGACACGGCGGCGGCGTTCCTGCAGTGCGCCGACGGCGGCCCGGCCGGCGCGCACGTGTTCAACCTGCACGGCGACACCGTCGACGTCGCCGACGTCGTGCTCGCGATCGAGGAGGAGTGCCCCGCGGCGCGCGGCACGCTGTCGATCGCCGGCCCGCGCATCCCGATCCCGTCGCACCTCGACGACGGCGCCATCCGCGCGCACTACCCGCGGCTGCCGCACACGCCGCTGCGCGACGGCGTGCGCACGACGATCGCGCGCTTCCGCGAACTGCACGCGCAGGGCGCGCTCGACGCGCGCGACGTCAAGCCCTGAGCGCGGGCGGCGCCGATCAGCGCAGCAGGATGTCGAGGCCGGGGCTCGCGATCAGGCCCGAACTCGTCGAAGCGTCGAGGTACGCTGCCTGGAAGTAGACGTGGCTGTTGCCGAGCGTGGGGTCCAGCGGGACCAGCAGCGGCAGCGAGCCTTGGCCCGCTGCGTTGAGCACGCTGACCACCGTCACGCTGGTGCCCTGCAGCACGGTGAGGTTGAGGTACGGCACGTTGGTCTGGAAGCCGGTGGCGAGGAGGCCGATGCCGAACGCCGGGCCGGTCGTGCCGATCGTGATCGTCTGGCCGATGCGCGCGCAGCCCGTGCCGCTGATGCTCGGCGTGCCGAGCGCGCCGGGCGAGGCGGGGCCGTATAGCGTGTACGTGCCGCAAGCGGGGCTGTTGCGCAGGATCAGCAGTCCGCCGGCGCCGCTGAGGAACACGATGTCGCCGGTCACCGGATCGACGGCGCCGCCGCCGAAGCCGGTTGCGCCGCCGGCCACCACCGCGCGCGTCGCCGGCAAGGGGTCGCCGTTGGCGTCGAGGTCGTAGGCCGCGAGGGTGCCCACGCCCCACTCGGCGATCAGCAACTTGCCGCCGATCAGCGGTGCGCTCTGTGGCACGTAGGCCATGCCTTCCGGGCCACCGGCGAGTTGGATGGCGGGGCCCGCGATGCCGGGGTTGAAGGTGCCGGCGCCGTCCGGCGTCAGCGGCAGGTCCTGGATCGTGCTCGCGTTCCACGCGACGACCTTGAAGCGGCCAGCGCCCGGAAACCCTGCCGGCACGAAGGCGCAGGTGCCGACCGAGAAGTTCACGCCGAGCGGACCCAGGTTGTCGACGCGGTCGGCGGTGAAGCTGCCCGTCTTCAACTGGCTCAGGGCGTTGGCCCCGTACCACGTCGCGAACAACACGCCGGTCGGGCCGAAGCACAGGCCGCCGTCCGTGCCGCCGAGCGTCGCGTACGGCGACGACGCCCCGAAGCCGGTGATCGCACCCTGGGGGCTGCGCACGAGCGGCACGCTGCGCACGCCGCCGCCGAGGTAGGGCGCGACCAGCAGCACGTTCGGATTGCTCGGCAGGAATGCCGTGCCGCCGTAGTTGCCGACGTTCGGGATCGGGCCGAGGTTGAGGATCTGGTAGGTCGTGTCGAACGGCGGCAGGACCGATTGGGCCGAGGCGGCGGTTACGACGAGGAGGCTGACGAGGGTGCGAGTCAGGAGCATGGTCTTGGGTTGCGAACGCAGTTCCTTGGGGAAGCGGCATTGTTCCGGGAAAGCACACACATTTCCGCACGAATGGACTGGCCCCGCGTGATCGGGGCTGCGGCCCGATCCGCAATTCGTTTGCGATCGAGCGGATCGAGGCGGGGCCATGGCCGATCCAAGCCAATGCTCGCGAACAGTCTGTGCCGTCAACGGCCGCGCTCGACAAGGCCGGTCTGCGCTGGCCATGATCGGGCGATGGCGGCCCCGTTGCCCGTTCATGCTGCGTTCGTCGCCCTTGCCTTCGCGCACGCCCTCGTCGCGCTGCCGCTGCCAGCTCAGGCCGCAACCGTGAGCGGATTCCTCGCCAAGTCCATCGCGCACGAAGGCCGCGCGCATCGTTACGCGTGCTACGTGCCCGACGGCGAACGTCCGGCCGCCGGCTGGCCGCTCGTCGTCTTCCTGCACGGCATGGGCGAGTGCGGCACGGATGGATGGCTGCAGACCGAGGTCGGTCTCGGTTCGGCGATCCGGCGCGCGCCGCAGCGCTGGCCGGCGGTCGTGCTGTTCCCGCAGAAGCCGGACAAGAACAAGCAGTGGGCCGAGTACGAGGCGCTGGTGCTGGCGATCGTCGCGGCGACCGAGACGGAACTGCCGATCGACGCCGGCCACCGCACGCTGACCGGCCTGTCGCAGGGCGGTGCGGGCACGTGGGCGATCGGCGCGCGCACGCGCGCGATGTGGCAGGCGTTCGCGCCGGTGTGCGGCTACGGTGAGCCCGATGGCATCGCGGAGGGCCTCGCCGGCGCGCCGGTGTGGGCCTTCCACGGCGACGCCGACCGCGTCGTCGCCGCCGCGCACAGCAAGAAGCTCGTCGCCGCGGTCGCGGCGGCCGGCGCTGCGCAGAAGGCGGCGATCGCGCCGCTGCTGACGCTGTACCCGGGCGTCGGCCACAACGCGTGGGACAAGGCCTACCGCGACGAAGCGCTCGCCGAGTGGCTGCTGGCGCGCACCGAGCTGCGGTTGGCGGTGCCCTACCTCGCCGATCCGCGTCGCCTCAGTGCGGCCAGCGTCACCGTGCGCTCGGTGGCGAGCGGATCGCTGGTCGTTGCGACGACCACGGCGACATGGCGATTCGACGGCAAGGCCTTGGCGTGGCAGTGGCAGCGTGCGCACGCCGAACCGAACGGCCGCGACTTGCCGACGTTCGCGCCGCGCGCCGGCACGCTGACCGACGCGACGGCCACGGCGTTCGTCGCCGCGCAGCTCGCGGCGCTGCGCGACGCCGGCGTGTTCGCGTTGCCGGACCCGGTGCTCGTGCGCCAGCCCGAAGGCGCGGTGATGGCGTGGCGCGAACACGACGTCGAGGTCGAACTCGCCGGCGCGGCCGGCGTCTTCCGCTGCGTCCGCCGCGTCGGGCGCTTCGCGCAGTTCGATCCGCAGTTGCAGCGCGCCGAGCAGGCGCTCGCCGATGCGATCGCCGCCGTCGGCGAACTGCCGACCAAGTGAACGGCCGGGGTCGACCCCGTGCCCGGCGGCGGTTGCGCCGCGCCCGTCCTTCGTGGACGTGGCTGGCCAGAGGCGGATCGGTTCGTCGGACACGGCGTCCCTGCCGACCGGCGACGACGGTGGTCCGACCGTCGAACCCGGTTGGGCGCACGGTGTGGGCGTGGCCCGGCCGCGGGATTGGAGCGCTCGGACCGACGGCATCGGCGCCGTCGCGTGTTGCCGAACCGACGTCCGTGCCGCCGCCGCCGTCGGCTCGGCGGCTACACGGCAACGACCGCGCGCGCCGGCCCAGCCGCCGCGCGGACTTCGACTAGGATCCCGGGCCCATGCTCATGGTGCCTTGCCCGCTCGTGCGCCGTCGTCCGTGGCTCGCCCTGGCGCTGTTCGTCGGCGGCGCCGGCCTCGCCGCGCCCATGGCGGCCCAGCACGACGGCGTCGCGCCGGCCGCCGCGCCGCCGCCGGCCATCGACTACGCCCGCGACGTGCGACCGATCCTGGCGCAGCACTGCTACACCTGCCATGGCCCCGACGAGGAGAAGCGCAAGGCCGACCTGCGGCTCGACCGCCGTGCCGACGCCTTCGCCGCGCGCGACGGTGGCGCGGCCTTCGTCGCCGGCGACCCCGAGCGCTCGGTCGCGCTGCAGCGCATCCTCAGCAGCGACCCCGACGAGCACATGCCACCGCCGGACGCCGGCGAGGCGCTGAAGCCGGCCGAGGTCGCGACGCTGCGCGCGTGGCTCGCCGCCGGCGCACCTTGGAGCGAGCACTGGGCCTTCGTGCCGCCGCAGCGGCCGACGCCGCCCGCCGTGCGCGACGCGGCCTGGCCGCAGAACGACATCGACCGCTTCGTGCTGGCGCGGCTGGAGCAGGAAGGCCTCCGGCCGAGCGCGTCGGCGGACCGCGCTGCGTGGCTGCGCCGCGTCACGTTCGACCTGATCGGCCTGCCGCCGACGCCTCAAGAGGTCGACCAGTTCGCCAAGGACCAGCGGCCGGAGGCGTTCGCGGCCGTCGTCGACCGCCTGCTCGCCGACCCGCGCTACGGCGAGCGCATGGCCAGCGACTGGCTCGACGTCGCGCGTTACGCCGACTCCAGCGGCTACCAGCGCGACACGCCGCGGCAGGCGTGGAAGTGGCGCGACTGGGTCATCGACGCGTTCAACGCCAACATGCCGTTCGACCGGTTCACCGTCGAACAGCTCGCCGGCGACCTGCTGCCGGCGCCGACGCTGGCCCAGCGCATCGCGACCGGCTTCAACCGCAACCACCCGGTCAACACCGAGGCCGGCGAGGAACTCGACGAGTACCGCAGCGCCTACGTCATCGACCGCGTGCACACGACGGCGACCGCCTGGCTCGGGCTGACGGTCGGCTGCGCGCAGTGCCACGACCACAAGTACGACCCGATCAGCCAGCGCGAGTTCTTCGGCTTCTACGACTTCTTCAACCACGTCAAGGAGAAGGACAACGGCTTCGGCCGCAACCCCAAGCCGGCGATCCCAGCTCCCGGACCCGACGACGAGGTGAAGCTCGCCGACCTGCGGCGGCGCATCGACGTGCTCAAGCGCCGGCTCGACCGCGACGACCCGCTGGCCGACGAGGGCCAGCGGCAGTGGGAAGCCGCGGCGATCGCGCGACTCGGCGCGCCGTTGGCGTGGACCGTGATGACGCCGAGCGAGCGCATGGCCAAGCACGGCTCGCGTCTGCAGCAACTCGACGACGGCTCGATCCTCGCGACCGGGCCGACGCCTGCGCGCGACACGTACGAACTCGTGTTCGTGCCCGGCAAGCGCACGATCCACGCGCTGCGGCTCGAAGCGCTGCCGGATCCGTCGCTGCCGCACGGCGCTTCGGGCCGCGCCGACGACGGCCGCTTCATCCTCGGCAAGGTCGAAGCGCGCCTGTGCAGCGTCGCCGAGAGCAGCGATCCGCCGCCGATCGTGTTCGCGCTGGCGCAGGCTGACGTCAACCAGAAGCCCGACGAAGACGAGCACTACCTGACGGCGATCGCGCCCGGCTCGGTCGCCGGCGCGGTCGGCATCGCCGAGGAGCGCGACGGCGACGAGGACGAGGACCTGATGTTCGGCTTCGGCTTCGGCGGCTGGACCGTCGCCGGCGACGAGCGCAAGCAGCCGCGCCAAGCGGTGTTGATCCCGAGCGAGCCGCTGGTGTGCAGCGAGAACACGCTGCTGCGCGTGTCGCTGGCGATGGGCTCTCCGGCGAAGTTCCGGAGCCTGCTCGGCCGGTTCCGCGTCACCGCCACCGACGAGCCGCGTGTGCGCACGCTGCTGCTGCCGCTGCAGCCGTCGACGTGGCAGGCGCTCGGGCCGTTCCCGGCCGCCGACGTCGACGCGGCGTTCGCCGCCGCGTTCGCACCCGAGCAGGATCTGGCGACCGCGCAGTGGAAGAAGAAGTACGACCAGCCGGCGCTGCCGAAGCCTGCGCCGCCGAAGGCAGGCACGCCGCCGGCGAAGGACGGCAAGGGCGCGCCGCCGGCCGGCGAGCCGGCCGCGAACGTTGCGGCGGCGCCGGACGATGCAACGCCGGCACTGCCTGCGGCCGCCGACCAGGTCGATGGTGCGGCCGACGCGGCCGGGGGCGACGCGGCTGCCGCGGGCGACGGAGCGACCAAGCCGCCGCCGAAGCCGAAGCGCTTGCAGTGGCAGGAACGCCGCGACTGGCGCGATGGCCGCGCCGCGAGCCTGCCGGTCGAGGGCCCGGCATCGGCATGGTACGTCGCGCGCAAGGTCCGCTGCGAGACGGCGCGCACGATGGTGCTCGAACTCGACGGCGGCGCGGCAGGGAAGGTCTGGCTCAACGGCAATCTCGCCGCCGAGCACGAAGCTCCGGCCGAGCCGACGCCCGAGGCCGCGGCGGCGAAGCAGAAGGCGCAGCAGGAGAAGCAGAAGGCGGCGGCCGCCGACGGCGACTTCTTCGCCATGCGGTTCGGCGGGAACGAGCGCGAGCCGCGCCGCCTGCGCCTTGGCCTGCGCGCCGGCGACAACTACGTCGTGATCAAGCTCGTCGGCAAGGGCCGCGCCGCCGGCAAGGCGGGCAAGCCCGGCGCTGGTGGCGACGACGTGCCGCCCGAGGTCGCGTTCGCGATGGGGGCGGGAGGCGACGACGGCGACGCGGACGACGACGGCGACGCGGACGACGACGGCG
>JADCJE010000051.1 GCA_020247305.1 Phycisphaerales bacterium
GGCTTCGGCGTGGTCGGCGCGGGTGCGCTGGAGCTCGCGCTCGGCCTCGGCGTGGTCGGCGCGGTGACGCTGCGCGTCGCGGTCGGCTTCGGCGTGGTCGGCGCGGGTGCGCTGGAACTCGCGCTCGGCCTCGGCGTGGTCGGCGCGGTGACGCTGCGCATCGCGGTCGGCCTCGGCGTGGTCGGCGCGGGTGCGCTGGAGCTCGCGCTCGGCTTCGGCGTGGTCGGCGCGGGTGCGCTGGGCGTCGCGGTCGACCTCGGCGAGGTCGGCGCGGGTGTGTTGGAGGTCGCGCTCTGCCTCGGCGTGGTCGGCGCGGTGGCGCTGCGCGTCGCGTTCGCCCTCGGCCGACTCGGCGCGGCGGCGCTGCGCCTCGCGCTCCGATTCTGCCTGCTCCGCCCGGTGGCGCTGGCCGTCGCGGTCGGTCTCGGCCAGTTCGGCGCGGCGGCGTTGGCCCTCGCGGTCGACTTCGGCGCGCTCGGCGCGGCGCTGCTGGCCATCCCGTTCGCCCTCCGCCTTCTCGGCGCGCGCGAGCTGGGTTTCGAGTCGCCCTTCCGCCGACTTCGCCTTGGCGGCTTCCACCTCGGCCTTCTGCTGGGCTTCGTCCCGCTGGCGTCGCACGCCGGCGAGTTCGTCGGTGATCAAGTGGTGCAGCGCGTCGACCGCTGTCAACGCCGTGCGCAGCGCCGCCATCTCCTGGGCCATCGAGGCGACGGGTTGGGTCAGGTCCTCGGCGCGCCGCTTGTGCTCGGCGACGTCGGCCTCGGCCCGCGCTTGCGCGGCCGTGCGGGCCGCCACCTCGGACTGCAGGCGATCGCGCTCCGCGACCGCTGCGGCGAGGCGCTTCTCCAGCGAAGCGCAGTAGACCTGCAGCCAGCGACGGTCGTAGTACTCCGACTGGCGTTGTTCCGCGTCCAGCGCGGCGATCGCGCGCCGCCGGTCGTCCGGGGCGGCGGCGGCCGCTGGCCGGCGGCGCGCGTCGAGCGTCCGGATCAGCGCGCGAACGGATTCGTCGTCGCCGGCGGCGGCGTCGAGGCGCAGCGCGTCGACGAGGCGGTGCAGCAGCAGGCCGTAGCCGTCGACCTCGGTGTTCGCGGCGCAGTGCACGGCGACGTCGCGCACGAGTGCGGCGAGGTCGACGTGTGGCGATGCAGCGGCTTCGGCGAGCGCCTCGGCGGCGACGCGGTGGACCTCCAGGTAGTACGACCAGCGGCGGTCGGCGTCGAACCAGACGGTGTTCGCCTCGTGCAGGCGGTACGCGAGCAGCGGTTCGGCGATCCGCCGCAGGCTGCCTTCGGCCGCGGCGGCGAGGAACAGGCGCCAGTCGAGGCAGTACTTCAGGCCCGTGAGGATCGCCGCCTTGCCGCGCAACCAGTCGGTGCGCGCGACGAGGTTGCTGCTGGTCACGAGGAAGTTGCGTTCGAGCAGTTCGCCGAACAGGTCGGCGCGCGCGGCCTCGTCGGCGGGCATCGAGCGGGCGAACCAGTTCACCCAGTCGTGGATCAGCTGGCCGTCGAGCACGAGGCTGACGTTCTCCCCGTCGAGTCCGCCGCCGTCGCGATCGACCAGGAACATGCCCGTGGCGACGAGCTGCGCCGACGCGTCGCCGTCGAGTTCCGCGAGGCAGCGCGCCAGGCGATCGGGGTGGAACAGGTCGTCCGAGTTCAGCAGGGCGACGTACGGCGTCGTCACCGCGGCGAGCGCCTGCAGCGTCGAGTTGCCGAGGCCGACGTTGGCGTCGTTGACGCGGACCTCGACGCGCGGATCGGCGATGGCGCGTGCGGCGGCGACCGTGCCGTCGGGCGAGTGGTCGTCGGCGACCAGCACGCGGACGGCGACCCCGCGCTGCGCGAGGGCGCTGCGGATGGCCTCGCCGACGTACGCTTCGTGCCGGTAGGACGGGATCAGGACGGTGACACGCGGTTCGCCCTTGCGTCCGGCGGTCGGCCGGCCGGACGCGAACGGCCGCTTGCGCTTGCGGACCGTGGCGAGGCCGACGCGCGCCGCCCAGGGGCCGGCGTAGGGCGTCAGGTCGACTTCGGCGGCGAAGGCGGCGTCGGCGCGCATCAGCGACGCGCGCTCGTCGGCATCGCCGTACAGGCGCTTGAGCAGCTCGCGCCCCGCGTCGCTGCGGCCGTACGCGACCTCGCGGTGCAGCAGCACGCGCAGCCAGACGTGCCGGCGCGCCAGCGCCGCCGCGTCCGGGTCCGCGACGCGGGCCGCGAGCCATGCGCGCACGGTCGGGTGGTCGCCGTGCTGCAGCAGCACGTTTGCCCACCACGGCCACAGCGCCGGGTCGTCACACCACGGGTGGCCATCGCTCGGGAACGCCAGCGGCGCAGCGGTCGCCGCAGCGGCGCCGTCGGCGAGCGCGCGCCGCAGCAGCGCGCGCAGTTGCCGGCAGACCTGGTCGAACGCACCTTCGGCGAGGCTCGTGGGGCGGTCGGGTCCGTCGAGCCGGCGCCACGCGCTGCCGAGGACGTCCTTGATCAGTTCGAGGTCGGCGGCGGCCAGCGCCGCGAGCGGCGCTGCGCCACCGCGGTCGAGCACGCATGGCTCCAGCGAGAGCCGGGCTGCGGCGCACGCGCGCGCCAGCGGTTCGAGCTGGTGCCACGTCGCGGGCGTCAGCACGAAGCGCACGGCGGCCTGCGCCTTGCACGCTGACGCTGCCGCGCCGACGGCGGCGAGCGCAGCGGCGTCGGCGTCGGTTGCGCGCCACTCCAACCGCGCCAGTGGCAGGCCCGCCGCCGTGGCGCTGCGCAGCGTCGCGCGGTCGCCGGTGCGCAGCGTCAGCGGCGCGGCGGGCGCGAGCCGGCGCACGCGTTCGAGCACCTCAGCGGGACCCTCGGCGTCGATCGAAGCCTCGGTGGCGAGCACGACGGCGCGCGCCTGCGGCAGCGCCGCGTCGAGTTCGGCGAGCAGGCGCGCGGGCAGCGCCGGCGCTGCGGCGGAGAGCACGACGACCACGATCGTTCCCGCTGCGTCGGCTGGTCCGAGGTCGGCGAGCGCTGGCGCGGTGGCAAACAACTCATCGGCCAGCCAGTCGGCGCACCCACCGCAGTGGGGCAGCGGCAGCGCACCGGCGGCGAGTTGGGAGTCGAGGTCGGTCGGCGCGGGGCCGCGGCCGTGTTCGCACGCGCGGCGACCGGCCCCTGCGTCCAGCACAACGAGCCGCCGGGTCGCCGCGCACGCCGTCCACTCGCCGCCGTTGGCCCGGCACAGCCGCAGGCGGGCCGCATCGAGCGACTCGCGGTCTACGAGTTGGCACGCGCCGCCCTTGCGGGCGGACGGATCGTTCGATGCGGCGGACATGGGACGACGGGACGGCAAGGTAATGGCCTCGCCGGCGGCGAGACAACGGAACCTCCCTCTGGTTCATCGGTTCCGGGCGGAGGGGACCCCAAGGCGACCCGTCAGCCCTGGTGGCATGCCGGGTTGCGCGCCGGCAAGATGGCGGCCGTGTCGATCGCCCTCGTGATGCCGACGTGGAACGCCGGGCCGCTGCTCGACGAGGTCCTGGCCGCGATCCGGGCGCAGCGCGGAGTGGTCTTCGACGAGTTGCAGGCGATCGACAGTGGTTCGACCGACGGCACGGTCGAACGGCTGCGCGCCGCCGGTTTCCGCGTCGCCTCGATCCCGCAGCGCGAGTTCGACCACGGCGGGACCCGCGACCGCGCCATCGCGCTCACGCGCAGCGACCACGTCGTGCTGCTGGTGCAGGACGCCACGCTGCAGGGCGACGACTGGTTGGCCAAGATGGTCGCGCCGTTCGAGGACCCGTTGGTCGCCGGCGTATGGTGCCGCCAGATCCCGCGCGCGAAGTGCCAGCCGGTGATGAAGCGGCGCATCCTCGGCTGGCCGGGTTGGGGCGAGGGCGTCACCAAGAAGCGCCTGCCCGCGGACAAGACGCTCGACGACCTGTCGCCGTTCGAGCGTCTGATGCTCTGCGCGTTCGACAACGTCGCGTCGTGCCTGCGCCGCAGCGTTTGGGAGCGCTTCCCGCTCGGTCCGCGGCGCTTCGGCGAAGACGTCTCGTTCGGCAAACGCTGCATCGCCGCCGGCCTGACGCTGGCGCACCAGGGCGGCGCCGTGGTGATGCACAGCCACGACCGCTCGGCGTGGGCCGAGGGCAAGCGCACGTTCTGCGACCACCGCAACCTCGTGCAGTTGTTCGGCCTCGTCGGCATTCCCGATCGCGCGTGCCTCGACGGCGCGATCGAGCACGGCACCAAGGAGCACTGCGACTACGTGCGCAGCCTCGGTTTGCCGCCGGCGGAGGAGGCCGCGGCGCTGAAGTGGACCATCGAGTACGTGAAGTGGCAGTGCTGGGGGCAGTACGTCGGCGCGATGGCGGGCGTGCAACAGCCGAGCCCGATCGGCGCGTTCCTGCGGCAGCTCGGCAAGCGCCTCGAGCGCGGCATCGGGTGAGCGCGGCGACCGGTTGGCGACGCCGCAGGAGCGCCGCTACCGTGCGGGCGCGCGTCGGCGCGCCATGAGCAAGGTCCTCGTACTCTGTCCGTACGTGCCGCACCCGCCGAGCCACGGCGGCAGCATCCGCACGCGCACGCTGCTGCAGGCGCTGGCGCACGACCACGCCGTCGAGCTCGCGGCCGCCGCGCACGGCGACGCCGACCTCGCCAACCTGCACGCGCTGGCGCACGACTTCGGCATCGCGGTGCACCCGTTGCCCGCGCGCGCCGGCGGCGGCGGCGCGGCGCGCAAGCTGGCGCACTGGCTGCGCGGCGAGTCCGAACTGCTGCGCCGGCGCTGGCCGCCGGCGGCGCTGGCGCGCGTGCGCGAGCTCGCCGCCGCAGGCCGGCACGAACTGCTCGTCGCCGACAGTTCGTTCACGCTGCCGCTCGCGGCGGTCGCCGGCGCGCCGCGCTCGCTGCTGTCGCTGCACAACCTGGAGCACGCCCTGCTCGGCCGCGCCGACGCCGTGGCGCGCCCGTGGTCCGACCGGCTGACGCGGCGCGTCGAAGCCCGGCGGGTGCGCGCCGCCGAGGCGAAGGCGATCGCCCGCGCGATCCGCACGGTGGTCTGCTCCGACGTCGACGCCGCGCTCGCCCGCGGCCTCGACCCGACGGCCGGCGCGCGCATCGCGGTGGTGCCGAACGCGGTCGATCTCGACCGCCTGCCGCTGCAACCGCCGCCGGTCGGCGGACCGCCGCGGCTGCTGTTCGTCGGCGGCCTCGACTACCCGCCCAACCTGGAGGCGGCGACCGAGCTGGTCGAACGCCACGTGCCCGCGCTGCGCGCGGCGTTCCCGGGCCTCGTCGTGCGTCTGGTCGGGCGCGATCCCGGCGGCGCGTCGGCCCGCTGGCGCGGCGTGCCTGGCGTCGAACTGCTCGGTCCGGTCGCCGACCTGCTGCCGCTGTACCGCGACAGCCACGCTGCCTATCTGCCGATCCGCAGCGGCGGCGGCACGCGGCTCAAGATCCTGGAGGCGTGGGCGCTCGGCCTGCCCGTGCTGTCGACCGCGGTCGGTTGCGAAGGCCTCGCCGCCGCGGATGGCGTGCACCTGCGGCGCTTCGAGACGGTCGAACAGGGCGTCGCGGCGCTGCGCAGCGTGCTCGACGGCCAGGGACCCGAACTGCGCCGCCGCGGCCGCGAACTCGTCGCCACTGCGCACGGCGCGGCGGCCGCGGTCGCCGGATGGCGCGCGGTGGTCGCTGCGGCGCTCGGCGCCTGAGAACCAGCCGAGGCCTCACGCGCTGGCGCCGCGTTGGCGGCCAGCCGCGGCCATCCGGGACCCGCGTCAGGAGTTGGCCTCGGTGGGGCGGCCGCTGACGCAGCCGCTGGCGCGCAGCACGTCGCGGTCGCTGCGGCGATGGCGCAGCCGCGCCGCCTGCCGCAGCCAGATCGCGCGCGGCAGGCGCGGGATCGCCGCGAACGCCGCGCGCACGCCGTGCGCGACCGGCACGCCGCGCAGCGCCGCCTGCTTGCGCAGGTTCCAGCCGAAGCAGAGCGCGTGCGCGAGCACCAGCAGCGGGTCGGTGACGTTGCGCACGAAGAACAGTTCGCGGTTGCGCCAGTCGAGGCGTTCGAGGCCTTCGCGCCCGAACGCCTTGGCGGCGCTGCCGCGGTGCGCGTGGTGCACCACGCTGTCGTGCGCGTACTCGACGCGCCAGCCGGCGCGCCACGCCTGCCACGACAGGCTGACGTCCTCGACGTACATCGGGTAGTAGAGGTCCTCGAAGCCGCCGAGCGCGTCGTACTTGCGCCGGTCGAAGGCGCTGCTGCCGCCGCCGGCCCAGAGCGCCGGCTGGCCCGCACCCGGGCCGCCGGGCGGTTGCACGAAGCGCAGTTCGCCATGGCGCACGAAGCAGCGCGTGAGCCCGGTCTCGCGGCGTGTGCCCTGCATCTCGATGCGCGACGTCGTCGCGAACAGCTCGGGCGCGCCGAACGGCGCCAGCAGCGCCGCGAGCCAGTCGGGCTCGACGCGCATGTCGTTGTTGAGGAAGACCAGCAGGTCCCGGCTCGCCGCCGTCGCGCCGGCGGCGTTGCCGCGGATGAAGTAGCGGTTCGTCGGCAGCGCGACGACCTTGGCCCAAGGGCACTGCGCGCGCAGCCAGTCGACCGAGCCGTCGGCGCTGCCGTTGTCGACGACGATCACTTCGTGGTCGCCCGGGCAGCGCGCGACGGCGACCTGCAGCGACGGCATCAGTTCGCGCAGGAAGTGCAGGCCGTTCCAGTTCAGCACCACGACGGACGCATCGCGCGTCGGCGGGGAGTCGTCGCGCGGCGCGCGGCGGCCGAGGCGCGCGAGCGGCCAGCACAGCAGGTCGATCGCCAGCAGCAGCAGCGCGCCGGCGAGCGCGCCGAGCCAGGCCAACGGCACGGCGGCGGTGAGCGCGACGCGGGCCGCGGCGTTCATCGTTCGATCTCCGCGAGCAACTGGCGGCTCAGCCGGTCGACGTCGAGCTGGGCGTGCACCGCGGCCCGGCCGCGCGCGGCGACGGCGCGCGCCGCCGCGCGCGGGCCGAGCGCGCGCGCCAGCGCGTCGACCAGCGAGGCGACGTCGCCGGGCCGCGCCAGGAAGCCGGTGTCGCCGTCGCGCACCATCTCGGGGATGCCGGCGACCGGCGTGGTCACCGCCGGCACGCCGAGCGCCATGGCTTCGCACAGGAAGATCGGGATGCCGTCGCGTTCGCCGTCCGGCGTCAGCACGCACGGCAGCACGGCGGCGTCGGCGGCGAGCAGTTCGCGGCGCACCGCGGCGTTGTCGCGCGGGCCGAGGAAGTCGACGAGGTCGTCGACGCCGTGGCGGGCGCAGCTGGCGCGCAACGCCGCCAGTTCCGGACCGTCGCCGACGACGCGCCAGCGGCACGCGATGCCGCGTGCGCGCAACTGCGCCAGCGCCGGCGGCAGCAGGTGCAGGCCCTTCTTCGGCACGAGGCGCGCGGCGCTCACCAGCACGCCCGTTCCGGCCAGCGGCGCCTCGTCGCGCCACTCGGCGAGGTCGAGGCCGAGCCAGATCGCCGGCGCGCGGCCGCCGAGGTCGGGAGGCGCCTCCGGCAGCGCCAGCAGCTGCTGGCGGCAGTACCGCGTCACCACGCGGAAGAACGTCGCGCGGCGCAACTTCGCGGCGAGCAGCTTCAGCGTGTACGGGAACTCGAAGTCGACGTACGACGAGATCGAGAACGGCGCCCCGAGCAGGTGGGCGGCGCCCATCGCGACGTTCGCCGGCCACGTCGACGACCAGACGTGCACGTGCCGGGGGCGCAGCGGCCGCAGCAGGTCGGCGAGCAGGAAGGCGTTGCCCGGGTGGCGCGGCGTGCGCAGCGCCTCGCGATCGAGCAGGTCGCGCACGCTGCCGCCGGCCTCGGCGCGGTAGAGCGCGAACAGGCTGCGCCCGCGCGCGGTCAGCAGCCAGCGCAGCGCGCGCAGGGCGCTGCGCGTCACGCCCTCGCGCGGCAGGAACGTCGCGTGCGCCAGCAGCCGGCGCGCTTCGTCGTGCACCGGCGCCGCGTCGTTGCGCGCCAGCGCGACCACGCGCCAGTCGGGCCGCTGCCGCAGCAGCGCCAGCGCCTCGCGGTAGACGAACGTGTGCGACAGGTCGGGCAGCACCGGCAGCACGAGCACGACCGGGCCGTCGCCCGGCGCCGTCGGGGCAGGTGGCGCCGCGCGCCGCGGCACGAGCGCCGTCGCGAGGGCGGCGAGGCCGGCGGTGAGCGCGCGTTGCCACAGCACGCGCACCGTCTCGCGGCCGCGGCGCCATGCGTTCCACGGCAGCGGCCGGCCGGCGTCGTCGACCAGCCGCCAGCCCGCGTGCGCGCGCGCGGCGGCGATCGCGTGCAGCGGCGCCGGCGCGTGCGGCCAGCCGTGCCAGACGACCGTCGGTGCGGTCATTCGCGCGCGCCCCGGCGCGGGCGCGGCGCGCGGGCCGCGGCCGTGGACGCGGCGCCGCGGGCGCGGCGCGGTCGCAGCAGCAACGTGGGTACGGCGGACGGGAGGCGCACGCGGCGGGCAAGCCTACCCGCGGCGGGCCGAGGGCCGAAGCGCGCCGTCGCCGTCGCTATGCTGCCGCGCCGATGACCGCGACCGCCGTTTCTCCGCCGCCGTACGCGCCCCGCGCCGTGGCGCTCGCGCTGGCGCATGCGGCGGTGGGGCCGGTGCTCGTGCTGCGCGCCGGCATCCTGCCGGCGGACTTCGGCGGCGCGTCCCGGCTCGCGATCGTGCTGCTGCCGACCGGCCTCGGTGGCCTGCTGGTCGGCTGGGCCAACGCCGCGCTGCTGCGCGCGATGCCGCGCACGGCGACGCCGTGGATGGCCTTCTTCCTCGCCGCCGCCAGTCCGTTCGCCGTCGGCGTCGCGGCCTTCGTGCTGCTGCTCGTCGGCGGCGTGTTCGCGGTTGGCGGCCTGCCCGACAACGGCCTGGTGTGGGCGCTGTTCGCGCTGCCGTTCGCGATGGCGACGACGCCGTGGCCGTTCGTCGGAACCGTGGCGGCGCTCGGTGGCCTCGCGTTTGCGCTGATGCGCCCGCTGGCGCGGAGCGTGGCGCCGCGATGACCGCCGGCGGGCACGGCGGCGGCGGCCGGGCGCATCGTTTCGGCCTCGCCGACCTCGCCGAACAGGCCGAGGCCTTCCTGTGCCGCTGGCCCGGAGCGCGCGCCGATCGCCGCGGCGTCACCTTCGTCGGCGCGCCGGGCGCACGCCTGCGCCTGCCGCTGTTGGCGCCGCGAGCCGCCGCCGGCGAACGGCTCGCCGACTACGCGCCGCGCCTGCCGGGGCCGGGCGAACGCAGCGTCGTGCTGCTGCTGCAGGCCGGCGCGATGGCGATCGGCTACTGGGACGGCGACGAGCTGCTGCACCACAAGGCGATCCGCCGCTACGTCGTGCGCGGGCACGGCAAGGCCCAGCCGCTGCATCGCAAGACGCGCGGCAAGTCGCGCTACGGCGCGCGCCTGCGCCTGCAGAACTGGCGGCGGCTGCTGGGCGAGACCAACGCGCGCCTGCGCGACTACTGGCGCGACCATGGCGCGCCCGAGCGCGTCTTCCTTGCGGTGCCCGTGCGCACGCTGCCGGAGCTGCTCGCCGCCGATCCCGCGCCGCCGTTCGCGCGCGACGACGCGCGGCTGCAGCGGGTGCCGATGCACGTGCACCGGCCGGACTTCGCCGAACTGCAGCGCGTGCGCCGCTGGCTCGGCAGCGGGCGGCTGGAGGTTCCGGCGGACTAGTCCGCGCCGCCGATCACTTGCCCGCGGCGGCCGGCGCGGGCCGCGTCGTGTCGAGCGGTCGGATCCACAGGTTGCGGAAGCGCACCGGGTCGCCGTGGTCCTGCAGCCGGATCGGCCCCTTGTCGCCGTGCGGCGCGTACGTGCCGACCGCGCGGTGCGTCGAGGCGCCGATCATCGCCTCGTCGAGCTGCACGACGATGCCGTTGTGCACGACGGTCACGCGCGCCGGCGCCGTCACGCTGCCGTCGGCGGCAAAGCGCGGCGCGCGGAAGAAGATGTCGTACGTCTGCCACTCGCCGGGCTTGCGGCAGGCGTTGACCAGCGGCGGCTTCTGGCCGTACAGCGACGCCGCCTGGCCGTCGGCGTAGGTGGGGTTCTGCCAGCTGTCGAGCACCTGCACCTCGTAGCGGCCGAACAGGAACACGCCGCTGTTGCCGCGGCCCTGGCTGTCGCCCTTCGCCGGCGTCGGCGCGCACCACTCGACGTGCAGTTGGCAGTCGCCGAACTCGCCGCGCGTCTGGACGTCGCCGGTGCCGTTGACCTGCATGGCGCCGTCGGCCACCAGCCACTGCGCCTTGTCTCCGCGGCCGGTCCAGGCGTCGAGGTTGCTGCCGTCGAACAGAACGGTCGCGTCCTGTGGCGGCGGCACCGGCGCGCCGGCGGGGCCGGGCTCGACGACCGGCGGCCGCGGCCGGTCGGCGTCGTGCACGCGCCAGCCGTCGGGCAGACGCGGCGTGTCGCGGTAGCCGGGCTGCGGGTCCTGCGGCGCCACGGCGACGGCCGCAGCGAGCGCAACGAGGGCCGGAACGATCACGGCGAGCGAGGTGGTCATCGTCGCCAGGATCGCCGCGCGATCGCCGGCGCGCCAGGGTGCGCTGCGATCAGCCGTCGGCGGCGTCGCCCGCCGCGTGCTCTGGGGCCAGCCCCAGCGCCCGCGCCTTGCGCGAGATCGCCTGCAGCGAGCGCCGGAAGTCGCGCGGGTCCATGCCGCACGAGCGGGCGGCGGCGCGCGTGCCGTTGCAGGTGCGGATCGCGGCGAAGGCCTGCCGCTGGCGGGGCGTCAGCGCCGGTTCCAGTTCGGCGTGCAGTTGCTCCAGCGAGTAGTCGGGGGGCGTGCGCACGGCACTGGCGTGGGCCTGCAGCACGGCATCGTCGACCCGGCGGGTGCGGCCCCATTCCGACCGCAGCAGACCACACGCCGCCCGCCGCGCCACCCGGCGCACCCAGGCGTAGGGGTGCAGCGGTGGGTGCCCGTGCAGGTGGGCGAGTGTCAGCAGGTGCAGGGCGCGCTCGCTGGCCTCCTCGGCCAGCACGCGGCAGCGGACGACTTGGGTGGCGGCGTGGAAGGCCACCGGGAGGAAGTTTTGGGGGGTGCAGTCCATGGTGTCTCTCCTTGGTGTCCCGCCAAAACGACCCGAAAAATGACTAAATGTCAAGTTTCCCGCTAAGTGCGTCGATGCCGGGTGCTGCACAGCGTGCGCGGCCGGGCGACCGCCCTGGCCGTCCGTGCGCACGGGATCCTTCTACCCGTAGGCACTTCGGCCACTTTTGCTGGCCCGGTCCAGGGCCGACAGTTGCCCGCGCGTTGCCGTCTACGAGGACCCCCTCGCACCCCGAACCTACGTGACCGAACAACCTCAAGAACAAGCCCCACGGCAGCTCGCCCAGCACCTCGCGACCCGCCTGCGCGAACTGCGGGCGCGGCGCGGCCTGACCCAGGATCACGTCTCCCGGCGCCTTGGTGTCCACGAATCGGCGGTGTCCCGCTGGGAGAGCGGCAGCCGCTTCCCGACGGGGGAAGACCTCGTCGCCCTCGCCGACCTGTTCGAGGTCAGCACGGACGACCTGCTCGGGCGCAATCGCCAGTACGTCGTGCCGGGCGCGGCCCTGGTCGACATGCCGATGCTCGGGCGTTTGTCCGCTGCCGAGACGACGAGCGACTTCGACCGGTTGGTCGCCGCCCACGATGGGCAGGCAATCTGGCTGCCGGTCCCGGATGGCGCCGTGATCGTGCCGGTCGCCGAAGCGATGCGCCTCACCAAGAAGGTCGCCGACAAACACCGCGACAGCAAGTTCGCCGACCGGCTGTTCCGCCCGCGCACCTGAGGGCGGGCGGGGTCGGCGCCGCGGCGGGCGAGCGTCCGGTGACGCGGTCGTTCAGTTCGACGGCAGTCGTCGGCACACCGCCGCAGTGAACCCGGCGGTGTCGAGCGTGCCGCCGAGGTCGCGCGTCGATTCGCCGGCGGCGATCGCCGCGCGCACGGCGCCATCGACGGCGTCGCCGAGCGCGCGGTGGCCGCAGTGCGACAGCAGCATCGCGAAGGCGAGGATCGAGGCCGACGGATTGCACACGCCCTTGCCGGCGATGTCGGGCGCGGTGCCGCCGGCCGGGTCGAACATGGCGTAGCGCACGTTGCCGGCTTCGTCGAAGCCGAAGTTGGCGCTCGCGCCGAGGCCCAGGCTGCCGATCAGGCCGCAGGCGGCGTCGGAGAGGAAGTCGCCGTACTCGTTCGGCGTGACGATGACCTGGTAGTTCTCGGGCTTGAGGATCAGCTTGTAGAGCAGCGAGTCGAACAGCTCGGCATGGTGGGGCACGCCGGGGAAGTCCTTGGCGACGCCGGCGACGACTTCCTCGAACAGGCCGTCGGTGGCGCGCTGGATCGTGTACTTGCTGCTGCTGCAGACGCCGGCGCCAAGCGCCTTCGCCAGGCGGAACGCGTACAGCGCCGCCTCGCGCGACGGCCGGCGCTCGATGACGCGGATCGACACGGCGACGTCCGGACCGATGCGGCGGCCGGCGTCCTCGTAGGTGCCGCCGACGGCGACGCGGATGACGTGCAGGTCGACCTTGCCCTCGTGACGGGTCTTCACGCCGGGCAGCGTCGCGACCGGGCGGTGGATCACCGAGAAGTCGCAGCGCTCGCGCAGGACCTTGTTGGGACTCTCCTTCTCGGTGACCGTCGGATGCTTGAGCGCGATGCCGTGCTGCCGCATCGCCGCCATCGCGGCGTCATAGCAGGCGTTGCTGTCCTTGCGCCGCGACGCCAGCGTCAGGTCGACGGCGTGGAAGCGCACGTCGAGCGGCAGGGCGGCGGCGACGGCGTGGACGCTCTGCGACAGTTCGGGGGAAATGCCGTCGCCGTGGAACTCGGCGACGTGGAGGGCGGGGCGTTCGGTCATCGGTGCGGCGATCGGAGAATCGCGCTGCGCTGCTGGAATTGCACGCGGCGAATCCCCGCGGCATCGGCTGCCTCGCTGCGTTCCTCCGCCGGCTGCCAGCAGCGCGCCTACTTCTTGCCGCCGCCGGTCGCCGGCGCCGCCGGCTTGCCCGCCGCCTTCGTCGCCTCCGCCTTCTTCGGGGCGGCGGCGTCGGCGGTGGTCCGCGTGAGCTTCTTTGTCGACTTCAGGGACATCGACACCTCGCCCCACGGGCCTGCCGACATCTCGACGTCGACCGACGCGGTCGCGTCGGCCGCGGCGACGAAGCCGTCGGCGCGCGCGATCCGGCAGGAGCCGGTCAGCTTGCCGTTCTTCATCAGCAGCGTTTCGCGGATGTTCCGTTCGGCCGCCGCCTGCGGGTCGCTGTCGTCGTCGGCGCCGTCGTCGACGGGCTCTGCCGGCGTCGCCGCCGCCACCTTGTCGATCGCGCCGGTGATCGCGATCTCGCAGGTTGCGGCGTCGGCCTTGGCGAGCTTCAGGTCCATTTGCGTCGTCGCCGGTGCGATGGCCTGGGTCGCGGGAGCTTGGCGCTGCCAGGACCCGCCGACCGCGATCGGCGTCGCGGGCCGTTCGCCGAAGGCCTCGACGACGAGTTCCTTCAGCGCGTCCTCGTTCAGCGTCGGGGCGCCCAGCATGCGGCCGGTGAGCGCCGGCGTGGGCGTCGACTGCAGCAGGGCCTTGGCGTCGTCGAGCAACTCCACGACCTGCCCCCTTGCGTCCACCTTGGCGGTGAAGGTCTTGCCGGCGCCGGCCAGGAGCAGCGCCTTCATGCCGCCCGACATGTCCATGCCGCCGCCGCCGTCCCCTTCGTCGTCGTCCGCCGCCACGGGCGCTGCGGCGGAGTCGAAGTTCGCAGCGCCCATGCCCATCGGCAGGTCGAACTCGCCGTAGACGCGCGCGATGCGGGCCTCGACGAGGCGCTGGCCCTTGTCGTCGACGTCCTTGACCGTGAACTGGAGCACGCGGTTCAGCGACTGCTCGCAGCCCAGCATCATGCCTTGGGCGTCGATCGACTGGCTCAGCGTCGTCTGCTGCAGCAGCCAGACGGAAGCGCCTTTCTTGGCCGTGACCCTCAGGTCGACGGCGCCCTGGGCGAAGCCGGACGCACAGAGGGCGAGGGTTGCGAGGAGGGGGAGCGGGGAGGTGATGCGGGGTGTCATGGGTGAAGCCCTCTGCGCATGCAGCGGCGAAGGATTCCGCCAAGGCTGCCGCTCCGTCCTCCCAGGCTGCCGTCGCGCGCCCTGCGCCGGGCGCAGGTGGGGGGCAGCGGGACATCCCCGCGCCGGGTGGGCGGCGCTCGCGGCGCCGCGCCGGCGTCAGCTCACTTGCCGCCGCCGGTCGTCGGCGCGGCCGGCTTGGCCTCGTCCTTCTTCGGCTCGGCCTTCTTCGGGGCGGCCGCTGCCTCGGTGGTGCGCTTCATCGACTTGACGATCTTGATCGACATCGCCATGTCGCCCATCTGGCCCGCCGACATCTCGACGTCCATCGAGATGGTCAGGTTGGCTTCGGTGACGAAGCCGTCGGTGCGCGAGGCCTTGCAGAGGCCGGCGATCTTGCCGTTCTTCATCTGCATGCTCTTCATCATCTCGCGCTGCATCTCGGCCTGCTCGTCGTCACCCTCGATCTTGTCGGCGTCGGCCGGCGCGGCCGGCGCGGCCGGCTTCTCGACGGTGCCCGCGATGGTGACCTCGAAGCTCTCGGCGTCGGCCTTGGCGAGCGTCAGGTCGAACTTGTTGTTCGACGGCATGCGCCCGCCCGAGTCCTGGTCGCTGCGCTCCCACTTGCCGCCAACGGCGACCGGCTTCGCCGGCAGCTCGCCGAAGGCGCTGGAGACGAGCTCCTTCAGCGACTCCTCGCTCATCGCCGCGCCGCCCATCATGCGACCGCCGCCGCCGCTGTCCTTGAGCAGTTCCTTGGCGTCGTCCATCAGCTCGACGACCTTGCCCTTGGCGTCGACCTTGGCGGTGAACGCCTTGCCCGCGCCGGCGGTCATCGCCTTCTTCATGCCGCCCATCATGGCGCCCATGCCCATGCCGTCTTCCTCTTCCTCCTCCTCGGCGGGCGCCGCGGAGTCGACCTCCATGTCGCCCATGCCCATCGGCAGCGCCATGCTGCCGACGACGCGGACGATCTTGGTCTCGACCGTCATGACGCCCTTGTCGTCGACGTCCTTGACGGTGAACTGCAGGTACTTCGTGATCGTCTGCCCGGTCTCCATCTCCTGACCCTGCATGTCGATCACCTGCGAGCTGTTGGTCTCTTCGACGAGCCAGACCGACGCTCCCTTCTTGGTGGTGACCTTCAGGTCGATTTCGCCCTGGGCGAAGCCGGGGGCGCAGAGGGCGAGGGCGGTGACGAGGGAGAGCAGCTTCTGGTGGTTCATGTTGGGTTGGGCGCGCTGTGGCCGAAGGCGCGGAAGATACGTCGCCCGGCCCGCACTTGCGAATGCGGGGCCGGCCCGGCCGTCGGTCCGCCGACGCGGGGTGGCGCGGGGCGCCAGTGGCCTGGGGTCGCGCGCGGCGGCGCGCCGTCGTTGCCGTGCGTCGCCGCCGCCGTCCCGGCGTCGGCCAGGCGCCCGTGGCCGCGGTCGCCAGCCGTGTCACTTCCCGGCGGCGCCGCCGGGTCAGTGCTTGTCGCCGCCTCCCGACGCCGGAACCGCCGACTTCGGGGCGGCGGTCTTGGGCTCGGCCGCCGCGGCCGTCGTCCGCTGCAGCGAGCGGCGCAGCGACAGGGACACCGTGCCCTGGCCGTCAGGCCCCGCGCCTTCGAGCGTGGCCGTGATGGTCTCCTCCGCTGCCAGCACGAAACCGTCGGTGCGCGATGCGCGGCAGGCGCCCCGGATCACTGCATTCTTGGCCTTCGGCGCCTTCTTGTTGACCACCACCACGACGCCCTCCTCGGCCGCGTCGGCCTTCGGCGCCGCGGCGCTGCTTGCGATCGCCGACTCGAACGTCGCCGCGTCGGCCTTCGCCAGCTTGAGTTCGCGCGTCAAGCCCAGTTCGCGGGCGTCGCGCGACTCCGCTCGCCACGTCGCGCCGATGGCGGCGGGTTTGCCGGGCAGGTCGCCGAACGCGCGCCGGAGCAGGTTCCGCAGCGAGTCTGCGGTCAGCGTGGCGCCCATGCCGCTGCGGGCGGCGAGATCAGCCTCCTGCAGCACGTCCTTGGCGTCGTCCAGCAGTTCGATGCTTTGCCCCCGATCGTCGATCGTCGCGGTGAACGTCTTGCCGGCGCCGGCCAACAGGCCCTTGCGGATGCTGGCAGGCGTCATCTCCGCGCCGTCGTCCTCTTCGTCGTCCGCCGGCGCCATGGAGTCGAAGTCGATGACGATGTTGGGCAGGGTCATGTCGCCATGGATGCGGGCGATCCGCGTCGTCACCACCAGGCGACCCTTGTCGTCGATGTCCTTGACGGTCAGTTGGAGCACCGACGTCGACTTCAGCACGGTCTCGAACTCCTGTCCCTCCATGCTGATGGTCTTCTCGTCGACGACTTCGTCGAGCAGCCAGACCGAGGCGCCCTTCTTGGCGGGGATCTTCAGGTCGAGCGCACCTTGTGCGGCGACGGTCGAGCAGAGGGCCAGGGACGCGGCGAGCGCGACGGCAGCGGGGCGGTTCATGATGGCGGCCGGTGTGGCCGGTTGGCGCAGTGGTCCGTCGTCCCGCGGCGAAAAACCGTGCGGGCATGCGCCGTCAAGGCTCGAAGCGGAAGCCCAGCCCGCGCACGGTCAGCAGATGGCGCGGCTGCGCCGGGTCGGGCTCCAGCAGCTTGCGCAGCCGCAGCACGACGTTGTCGAGCGTGCGCACGGTCGGCACCGCGTCGCGGCCGAAGACGTGCTCGACCACGGTCTTGCGCAGCACGACCGAGCCGGCGTGGCCGGCGAGCAGGCGCAGGAAGCGCGCCTCGCTCTGCGTCAGGTCGACGGCCTCGCCGCCGCGGCACTCGGCGCGCATGGCGCGGAAGTCGATGCGGTTGCCGCCGAACGCCAGCACGTCGGCGCCGGCCGGCGGCGTGGGCCAGCGGCGCAGCAGCGCGTCGATGCGCAGCAGCAGTTCGCGCAGGTTGAACGGCTTCGTCAGGTAGTCGTCGGCCTGCAGTTCGAGCCCGCGGATGCGGTCGGCGTCGGCGGCGCGCGCGCTCAGCACGAGGACCGGCGTGTGGTCGCCGCGGGCGCGCAGTTGTCGCAGCACCTCGAAGCCGTCGCAACCCGGCAGCATCACGTCGAGCACCAGCAGGTCGACGCCGCCCTTCTGCATGCGGTCGAGCGCGCGGGGTCCGGTGAACACGTGCTCGGCGTGCCAGCCCTCCAGGCGCAGGTTGTCGCACAGCATCTCGCCGAGCGCGCGTTCGTCCTCGGCGACGAGGATCCAGCGGCTCACGTCGTCGCTCCCAGCGGCAGGCGCACGGTGAAGCAGGCGCCGAGGTCGCGGCCGTCGCTGTGCGCAGCCACCGTGCCGCCGTGCGCGGCGACCAGGTCGCGCACGAGGCTCAGGCCAAGGCCCGCGCCGCCGGTGGCGACGTCGCTGCCGCGCCAGAACGGCTCGAACAGGTGCGCGCGCTCCTCGGCGTCGAGCCCGCGGCCGGCATCGCGCACGGTCACCGTCGCGACGTCGCCGTCGCGCGCGACGGTGACGCGCACCTCCGACCGCGGCGGCGAGAACTTGACGGCGTTGTCGAGCAGGTTGCGCAGCGCGAGCTGCAGCGCCGCCTCGTCGCGGCGCGCCGGCAGCGACGGCGGCGCTGCGAAGCGCACGGCGACCTCGCCGGCTTCGGCGCGGCCGCGCACGGCGTCGACGGCGCGGCGAACGTCGTCGACCAGGTCGCCGGCGCTCAGCGTCATTGCGCGCCGCGTCGCCCGCAGGCCGGCGGCGGTCAGCACGTTGTCGAGCCCGCGCCCGAGGCGCTCGGCTTCCTGCAGGCCGGTGGCGAGGTAGCGCGCGTGCTTGTCCGCGTCGACGCGGCCGTCGCGCAGCGAGTCGAGCAGCAGCACGATCGTCGCCAGCGGCGTCTTCAGTTCGTGCGTCGCCGCGGCGAGGAAGCGGTCCTGCGTCCGGCGGGCCGCCGACTCGCGCCGCAGCGCCGCGAGGTAGAGCCAGCCGAGGCCCGCCATGACCGCCGCGAAGAAGGCGCCTTCGCTGGCGAACATGCGCCGCCGGCGATCGCCTTCCGCGGCGAGGTCGCGCGCGCCATCGGCCCCGAGCGCGCGCGCAGCGCCGTCGGCGTCGCCGGCGGCGAGCCGTTCCCCGGCGGCGGCCAGCTCGCTGCCCGAGGTCACCAGCGCGTACGTCCACCACGCCACCAGCGCGAACGACAACGCCAGGATCGCGGCGAACAGCAGGGAGCTGCGCGAGCGGAGCACGGCTCAGAGCGTACGCAGCCGCAGCGCCATGCCGAAGGCCCGCACGGCGGTGGCGTACGCGGCCGTCGCGCTCGTGTCGTGCGACACCAGCCACGTGCCGCGGCCGGCGGGCGCGAAGCTGCCGAGCGTCACGGCGACGCCGTTGCTGAGCGCGAGGCCGAGCGCGTTGGCGTTCGGGGCCAGCGCCGCGAGCTGTTCGTAGACGACTAGGCCCGCCAGCGCCGGGTCCGCCGGCAGCGCCAGCGCGACCGCCGCATTGCCGGCGACGTTGCCGCCGGCGTCGGTCACGGTCGCGACGGTCAGGTCCGGACTGACGAGCAGCGAGCACGCCGTGCCCGGCAGCACGAACGGCAATGGCGCGAAGGCCTGCGTGTCGCTGAGGCCGAACACGGCGAGCGCGAGCGTGTTCGCTCCGAGGTTGCTGCCGCCGAGGAAGTGCGCGCCGCCCGGCCCGAACAGGCCGGTCGCCGTCGCCGTCGCGATCGGCGCGCCCGGGCTCGCGCTGCAGCCGGCGCCGAAGGGCGCGGCCGCGCCGTTGACGAGGCCGCCGCTCGTCGGCGCGCCGTCGAGGATCGCGTGCGCGAAGCCGAAGCTGGCGATGTTGTTGCCTTCCATCGCGAGCTCGACGACCAGCCACTGGCCGGGCGCCACGGCGATCGGCGTCGCCGCGAGGAACGGGAACGTCAGCGTGCCGTTCGGGCCGCCCCACGGGTGCGGGAACTGCAAGCCGTTGTCGGGCAGGTACGTGACCGGGCCGTCGAACACGGTGGCCAGCGGTTGCGTCAGGTTGGCGGCGAAGGCCGCGGTCGGCGTGCCGACCGCCGTCACGCCGATGCGGATCTGCAGCCGCGTGATCGTGAACGGCCCCGGCGCGCCGACCTGTGGCAGCGGCCCGTCGAAGCGCAGTTGCAGCTGGTCGGCGACGAAGGCCGGCGAGGCGACCTCGGCGCTGTCGTAGAACATCTGCACGCGCGCGTTCGGCTGCATGAACGGCACGAGGCTGAAGTTGCCGAGCTCGGCGCCGGGATTCGCGGTGGCCGGCAGGGCGACGAAGTTCTGGGCGGGGAGGGTGGCCGCTGCGAGGCAGAGGCCGAGGAATCGGGTGGTGCGCATCGGAGTTGTCGGACCGGAGTCCGGAGTGGGCGACGCGCGCACCCTAGGTCGCGCCGCCGCGGCCGATGTCACGCCTGCGTCATCGGGGACAGGCCGTCGGGATCCTCGTTGTTGGGTTCGCGCCTGCCGACGCGGCATGATCCCGGCACGGTCAGCGCGACGTGAACCTCTACGACCTCGTCAAACGCCGCGATCGCTGGATCGACGGCCCCAACGGCCTCGCGGCGATCGAGGCGAAGCTGCCGACCGGCACCCAGCGTGGCGTGCGGTTCCCCGCCGCGGGCGCGCTGCGCATCCGCGCGGCGCACGCGGCGCGCTGCCTCGCCGACTTCCCGACGGACGTCGGATGGCAGGCGCAGGGAGCGGGCGATTGGCGGCTCGCCGTCAGCCTGTGCGCCGAGGGGCGCCGGTGGCCGGTCGCGGCCGTCGCCGGTGGTCGCGAGCCCGTCGCCGTGCCGCTGCGGTGGCCGGCGCCGGCGCCGTGCGCATTCGACCTCGAAGTGGCGGTCGAGTCCGCGCGCCCCGTGGACGTGTTGTGCGGGCCGCTGTGGACGCCGCGAAGCGACCTCGTGCCGCTGCTGCGCGGCGACGGCGTCGAACTCGGCCCCGGACGCAACCCCACGGTGTTGCCGGGCCCGGACGTCCGCGTGCGCTACGTCGAGAAGAAGCACCCGTCGGCCTGGGCGGCGACCTACGCCAAGCGCGAGTTGACCGCCGCCGAACAGGCGCTGTGGGACCACTACGTCGTCGACTCCGCGCGCATGCCGACGGCGATCCCGTCCGCATCGCTCGACTTCGTGTTCTCGCACCACGTCCTGGAGCACCTCGTCGATCCGATCGGCGTGCTCGTCCGCTGGTGGGAGCGGCTGGCGCCCGGCGGGTTGCTGGCCGGCGTGGTGCCCGACGCGCGCTTCCCCTTCGACTGGCGGCAGCCGGCGTGGTCGCTGGCCGACGTGCGGGCCCAGCTCGGCGCGATCGACGACGCGCCGACGGACGCGATGTTCGAGCGCTGGTGCCGGCACACCGCGCCGGACACCACGCCAGCGCACCTGCGCGGTCGCGACTACTCGATCCACGTGAACTACTTCACGCCGGACCTGCTGCGGCTCGTGCTCGACGACGTCGCCGAGCGCATCGCGGCGGCTGGCGGCGCAGCGCCCGACGGCCTGTTCCTCAACGCCGTCCGCAACGGCAAGGACTTCGGCTTCCTGCTGCGCAAGCCGGCGAGCTGACAACGTGCGTCACGGCAGGCCACGCCGCCCCGTGCGCGTCGTCGCGTCCGTGGGCTCGCCGCCGCGCCTTGGCGGATCCGCCGATCTGCGTGCATTCGTCGGCTTCGCCGCAGCTGCGGATCCACGCCCTGGATCGGCGCGCGTCCCGTGGGGCGTGCGCCTTGACGCGGCGGCTACGGGCAGACGACGAGGTCGACGCCGTTGGTCAGCACGAGCGGGCCGCCGAACAGGCCCTGGAACGCGACGCGCAGGCCGACGAGCGGGGGCGAGGCCGGGATCGGGATCGGCAGCGCGCCGGCGCCGGCGGCGTCGGTCGCGACCGGGACCAGCGTGACGAGGCTGCCCGGATCGACGACGACGATGCCCTCAGGGAACGGAACGCTGGCGCGGCCGAGCGCGAGCGCCAGCAGGCCGCCGGACGAAGTCGGCAGCGCGCTCCACGCGAACGTCGCCGTGCCGCCGGCCGACGTCGTGCCCGTCGCCGCGAGCGCGCCGGTGTTCGTGCCGCCGAGGCCCAGCGCGTACGACTGCAGGCCGCAGACCGCGAACGACTGCGTCGGCGTCGTCGTCGCGTTGCCGCGCCAATCGGTCGCCACGAGCGCGAACGACACGGTCGCGCCATTGGTCGGCACGCCGGGCGGCGGCGTGATCGCGTCGCGGAAGAACAGCCCGCCGCAGAAGCGCAGCGGCGTGCTGCCGGTCACGACGCCCCCGGATGCGCGATCGACCAGTTGGCGACCACCGTGCGCACCGACGTCTCGCCGTCGTCGACGGCGGAGTCCTGCACGACGGCGCGCACGACCCACGGCCCGTCCGGCCGCGTGCTCACCGCCGGCAGCTGCTCGACGCGCACGAAGCGCGGCGGCTGCGTGTCCTGCGGTCCGCTGCCGTAGTAGGCGCGGTTCAGGAAGCTGCCCGACTCGCCCTGCGCCGTGACGATGTCGAACACACCGTCGTTGTTCAGGTCGCCGACGGCGGCGTCGAGCGTGCTGTCGACGACCGCCGTGAACCCCGTCGCCTGCCGCGCAAACGAGAACGCGCCGTTGTTGCGATAGAGCTTCTCGCCGCTGCTCTGCAGCGAGCCGTCGACGAGGTCGAGGAAGCCGTCGTTGTCGAAGTCGACGAACAGCCATTCGTTGTCGTCGTCGCCGTTGCCCCCGGTGAGCGCGGTCGTCAGGCTGGTGAACGACAGCGTGCCCGACGGCACGAGGTTGTTGCGGATGACGGTGTCGGTGAGGCTGCTGACCGACAGCATCGCGAGGTCGAGGTCACCGTCGTGGTCGAGGTCGGCGGCTTCCGCTTCGTAGGTCAGGCCCGTGCCGGCGGGCAGCAGCGCGGTGGTGACGGTGAGGAAGCGCCCCGTGCCGTCGTTCCAGTAGATCTGCTGGCCGGCCGACTTGCCGATGTTGACGACGTCGAGGTCCCAGTCGTTGTCGAGGTCGCAGAGCACGACGTCCTGCTGGTTCGTCTTCGGCGCGGCGGCGACGTGCGTCGCCGTGACGTTGCTGAACACGCCGCTGCCGTTGTTGCGGAACAGCTTGAGCTGGCCGTTGGTCAGCTCGTCGTTGAGGAAGACGTCGAGATCGCCGTCCTGGTCGACGTCGCCGTAGGCGCAGCCGGCGCAGGCGAGGTTGAGCGCGCCCAGGCGCGCGACGCTCTGGTCGCTGAACACGCCGGCGCCGTCGTTGACGTACAGCCGCTGCTGGCTCGGGCCGTTGCACGAGAACAGCAGATCCTTGTCGCCGTCGCCCTCGATGTCGAAGGCGACGACCAGCGTGCCCTTGATCGCGAGCGCCGGCAGGCGGCTCGCGGTCTCGTCGACGAGGCCGAGGCCCTGGTTGACCTTGTTGATCAGCAACGTCGGCTGGATCGCCGAGCCGGCGCTGTTCAGCACGTAGCCGTTGGCGAAGACCACGTCCTGGTCGCCGTCGCCGTCGACGTCGCATAGCACGACGCCCTCGGACATCACCGTCGGCCCCGTGACGAGCCCGACCTGCTGGTTGAAGCTGGCTTGCGCCAGCAGGGGAGCCGCGGCGAGCGCGGCGACGAGGGAGGAGTGCTTCACAGGTGGGGCAAGGCGCGTCCCGGTGGATGGTGTGAGACGTCCGCGTGGTCCGCAGTGTATCCACGCGGGGGGTCGGGCCGGGCGCGGCCGGGAGGAGCGTGCGCGACGCCCACGCGGCGGGCAGTGCGACCGCGGGGGATCGGAGACGGCGCGGCCGGATGGAGCGTGCGCGACGCCCACGCGGCGGGCGGTGCGACCGCGGGGGATCGGAGACGGCGCGACCGAGGAGCGTACGCGACGGCTACGCGGCGGGCAGTGCGACCGCGGGGGATCGGGGACGGCGCGGCCGGGAGGAGCGTGCGCGACGCCCACGCGGCGGGCGGTGCGACTGCGGGGGATCGGGGACGGCGCGGCCGGGTTGCGGGTGGGAGACGTCCGCGCGGCCGGCAGCGCAACCGCCGGGGAATCGGGTCGGCCGCTGCGACCGCCGTCCGCGGTAGAGTGCGGCGGCCATGTTGGCGGTTCGCATTGCGCTCCTCGTCGTCGCCGTCGTCGCCGCGTCGCTGGCGCTGCCGCGGTCGTCGCGCCCCGCGTCGCCGACGGCGCCGCTGGTCGCGCCGAGCGAGGGCTACGTCGGCTCCGCGGCGTGCCGCAAGTGCCATCCCGCGGAGCACGCGACGTGGCACGGCAGCTTCCATCGCACGATGTCGCAGACGGCGACGCGGGCGAACCTGCTGGCGTCGTTCGAGCGGCTGGAACTCGACTGGTGGGGCAAGCCGGTTGTGCTGGAGTGGCGCGGCGAGCAACTGTGGACGAAGTTCGCGCGCGGCGGCCTGCAGCCGGCTGCGGTCGAACGCCCGGTCGAGCAGTTGACCGGTTCGCACCATCTCCAGGTGCTGTGGTACTCGACCGGCCAGGGCCGCGAACTCGCGCCGGTGCCGCTGTGCTTCAAGGCCGAGGAGCGCATCTGGCTGCCGCTGACGAGCGTGTTCGTGCTGCCGCCGGAGTTCCGCGATCCGCCCGAGCCGGGCGCGTGGAGCCAGAGTTGCTCGGGGTGCCACGCCACCGACGTGCGGCCGCGCCTCGACGTCGACCGCAACGACACGCATGTCGGCGAACTCGGCATCGGCTGCGAGTCCTGCCACGGACCTGGCGGCAAGCACGCCGCCGCCAACCAGGAGCCGGTGCGCCGCTACGCTGCCCGCGTCGCCGGCGCCGACGCGACGATCCGCAACCCCGACACGCTGCTGCCCGTGCGTTCGGCGCAGGCGTGCGGCCAGTGCCACGCGGTGTCGATCCTGCGGCAGCAGCACCACGACGCCTGGCGCGAGGACGGCTCGCCGTTCCGCCCCGGCATGGACCTGCACGCCACGCATCTCGTCGTCGGCGCGCAGGACATCGACGCGCCGGAGTTGCGGCGCGAACTCGCCAAGAACCCGGACTTCGTCGCCAGCTCGTTCTGGTCCGACGGGCAGGTGCGCTTGTCCGGGCGCGAGTTCAGCGGCTTGCGCCAGTCGCCGTGTTACGCCCATGGCGACGTCGCGCGCCAGATGGACTGCACGTCGTGCCATGAGATGCACCCCGACGACGGCCGCGCGACGCCGGCGTGGCGCAGCGGCCAACTGCGCGCCGGCATGGACGGCGACGCCGCCTGCACGCAGTGCCATGCGCGCTTCGCCGAACCGGCCGCGTTGCAGGCGCACACGCGCCACGCGCCCGGTTCGCTCGGCAGCCGCTGCTACGACTGCCACATGCCGCACACGTCGGTGGGGCTGATGAAGGCCTCGCGCAGCCACCAGATCACCAGCCCCGACGTCGCCGTCGAGCTGGCGACGGGCCGGCCCAACGCCTGCAACCTCTGCCACCTCGACCGCACGCTGCAGTGGACGGCCGATGCCCTGCAGGCAGGCTGGGCCGTCGCGCCGCCGGCGCTCGACGACGAGCAGCGCACGGTCGCGGCCGGTGTGCGCTGGCTGCTCACCGGCGACGCGGGCCTGCGCTTGCTGGCGGCGTGGAGCTATGGGTGGGGGCCGGCACGCGCGACGGCGGACGATGGCTGGATGGCGCCGTACCTCGGGCGCCTGCTCGACGACCCGTACTACGTCGTGCGCTTCGCCGCCGCGCGCAGCCTGCGTGCGGCCGGACGCGGCGAGCAGCTTGCCGGGTACGACTTCCTGGCCGATCGCGCCGCCGCGCGGCCCTTTGGCGAGGCGGTTGCCCAGCGCTGGAGGGCGGAGTGGCGCGGGGCGGCGAATCCGCCGCTGTTGCTCGGCGACCACGGCGTCGACGACGCGGCGTTCGCGCGCCTGTTCGCGCGCCGTGACGATCGCAAGGTCTACATCGCCGAGTGAGCGCGGCCGCCGTCGGGGGCGGCACGTGCGCCGCACCGCACGCGGCCGCGGGGTACAGGAGTGGCACGTCCGCGGCGCGTGCCGGCGGCTACTCTCTGCGCCTTCCTTCTCGAGCTATCCACCATGATCCGATTCATCGTCGCTGGTGCGTGCGCCATCGGCCTGCTCGCCGCGCAGAGCACCCCCTGTGTTTCCGCCAACGACGCGACCAACACGGTCGGCATGTCGGTGTCGGCGTTCCCGTTCAGCGGTCCGAACAACTTTGCCTACCGCATCACGCCGGCGACGGCGGTCGTGCTCCAGTCGGCCCAGCTGTACACCGCATCGTCGCTCAGCACGTCGGGCTACATGACGCTGGAGATCTACGACGAGTCCGGCGCCGGCCTGCCCGGGAACCGCCTCGCCGGCGGCACCCTGCAGACGTCGAACGCGCTCGGCCTCGGCTGGTGGGGCGCGAGCTTCGACGGGCTCGCGGTGCTGCAGGCGGCGACCAACTACTGGCTCGTGTGGCGTGAAGCGGGCGGCGCGCGCCTGCCCTACGAGCCCGGCGGCACGACCGTCCCATGGGCGCGCTTCACGGGCGGCAATTGGGTCCTGCAGACGACGCAGCAACCGCTCAAGTGGCGCGGCTTCTGCTCGCTGCTCGACGGCCAGGGCCGCACGCCGATCGGATTCGCCTGCGGAGCGTCGACCGGCAAGGTGCCCGCGGCCTTCGCCAACTACGCGCCGACGGTCGGCAACGCCGGCTTCCAGTTCGAGGCGACCGGCTTCGCCAACGGCGCCATCGCCCTCGCCGTGATCGGCGCCAACCCGTCGTGGTCGCCGTTCGCGGTGCCTGGGGCGCCGTCGGGCTGCGATCTGAACGTCGATCCGATGGTGGTCGCGACGCTGACGGTCGGATCCGGCAACCAGCAGGCATCGCACACGGTCGGCGCCGCGGGGCACTGCTTCTTCGACCTGCCGATCCCGGCCAACCCGGCGCTGGTCGGGTTCGCGGTGGATGCGCAGTTTGCGGGCTTCGATGCGGGGGCTGCGGCGGCGCTGCCGTTAGTGTTCACGAACGCCCTGCGCGCGACGATCTACTGACCTGATCGCTCGATTGTGGTTCTGCCAGGATTCCCGGGGCCCGGCGTAACCAAATCGCTCCTCGCAGCCCCTATGCCTCTGCTGCGGCCATGTGCGCGCTGCAGCGGAGGCTGCCGCGTTGCGTTTCGTCCCACCTTTCTGCCCCAACCCGGAGTGCGGCCAGCACGCGGGTCCTGAGGGGCGCTTCTTCCTCCGCTGCGGCACGTTCGTCGCCGCTTGCCACCCAGATCCCGTGCAGCGTTTCCGCTGCCGCACCTGCCGGATCACCTTCTCGACGCAGACCCTCCGCCAGGACTAC
>JADCJE010000052.1 GCA_020247305.1 Phycisphaerales bacterium
ACGGCCCCGGCGGGGGAGTTGCGTTGGGGGAGTTGGCCCCCGCCGGTGGCAGCGCGAGGAAGTGGGCGACCGGGCGCAGAAACAACCGGTGCTCGTGCACCCCCGCCAGCGCCGCGAGCGCATCGCGCACGCCGTTCTGCGCCCGCTGGGCGGCCTGCGCCTGCAGGACCAGCCCGCCCAGCGTCAGCCCACCCGCCAGGGCCTCCTTGGCCAGCACAAAGTACGCGACGAACAGGCCGGCGCTGGCGACGGTCTGCACCACCAGTTCGTCGCGCGCGCGCTGCCGCGCCAGCACGGCGAGGCTGGCCCGCAACCCGGCGCGCAGACGGTCGAGCCGGCCGAGCCAGAACCGCCGCAGGCCGAGGCTGCGCACTTCCTTGCTGGTCGCGCGCCCGGCGAGCACGGCGCCGGCGTACCCGAGGTCGCGCTGGTCCCCGGTGTGGCGTTCCTGCCAACGGACGCGCTGGTCGGCATGCCGGCGCCGAACCCACGCCAGCGGCAGGGCGGTCGCAGCGACCATGCCCGGCAGCCACCAGGAGACACCGAACAAGACGACGACCATCGTCACCAATCCGACGCCGGCGACGACCGCGGCGATGCCATCCTGGAGCAGCCGGACCGGCCGCTGCCCGGCTTCGGCGCCGGCGCGCAGCAGCAGGTCGTGGAACCCGGGTTGGTCGAATGCGGCTTGCGGCACGTCGGCCGCGTGCGCCTGGACCTGACGGGTCGCGGCGTCGCTGAGTTCGCGACCGTGGTTCTCGCTGACGACCGTCGCGAGACTGCGCAAGGCGCTGCCCAGGAAGGCGACCGCGGCCGCGACCACGACGGCGGTGGTGGCGTCGGTGAGCGCTTGGTCGTCGGGTTGACGACCGGCGACGCCGCGGGCGACCGCGTCGATCAGCCGCTGCAAGGCGACGAGGCCGGCCAGCGGCAGCAGCGCCTGGACGACCGCGAGCGCCAGCAAGGCAGCCAGCCGATGGCCGCCGACGGCGGCAGCCTGCCGCCAGGCGAAGCGCCAGCTCGCAGCCCCAGGCGAACGGGTCATTCCTTGGTTCTGATAAGATTTGTTATGGAAAGCTCAGCGGGGGAGGCCGAGGCGTCGGCTGCGCCCCCAACTGCCGGGCTGCCAATGCATGCCCACCCACGCCGTGAAGTCCGGCGACACCGCCGACAACAGGTCCTCGCCGAAGCCCAGCTCCACTTGCAGGTCGTCCGAGCAGCGCAGCCGGCCGCCGACCCAGAGCAGCGCCTGGTCGCCGTCCGTCTCCAGCAGGCCGAAGCGCCGCAGCGTAGAGGTCTCCCACGCGATTTGGACGAAACCGTGCACGTCGTCGAGCAGTGCGACCTCCGCGGCGAGGCCGGCGAACGCCACGTCGGCGAAGGCGAAGCCCGCGCGCTGCGGCTCGTCGGGGGTGTGCGCCCACGTGTACTGGGCATGGCCGTACAGCGACACGAGGTCGCCTTCGCGGTCGACCAGCACGCCGACGCTGGGCTCGACGCCGCCGCTGCCATAGCCCCGGTCGGCGTCGCCGGTCGGCAACTCGACGCCGCCGCGCACGGCGGCGCCGACCGGCGCGCGGTCGGGCGTCAGCCGCCAACTGGCGTAGACCGGGACGTCGAGCAGCGCAGCGCCGGCCGGGTCCGCGGCCCAGACCGAAGTGCCGCCTTGCCGCAGCGAGATGTCGTAGGCGTCGCGCGGCGCGATGTCGCGTTCCTGGTCCGGGAAACCGAAGAAGTCGTGGTAGTCGACCAGGAAGTCGTCGAGGAAGCCGCCGCTGGTGTGCGCCATCGGCAGCTCGACGGCGACGTCGACGCCGCCGCCGAGGCCGACCCGAAGGCCCGTCGCGACCCGCAGGTACTCGGCGTCCATGCGCCACTGCTTGCCCGGCGCCACCCCGACCAGCCACAGGCTGGAGTACGCCGCATCGGCACGAGCCGCGACCTCGCCGGCGGCGAGCCCGCGCGTCGCGGCCGGCGGCATGTGCATGACCAGGAGCTGCGCCGGATGCTGGTTGCGGACCGGCAACGGACCCTGCGGCGCTGGCTGCGACGCACAACCGGCGGCCGCGGCAGCAGCCAGTGCGCCGAACGCATGCGAACGGAACAGCATCGCCGCAAGCTAGCGCGCCCGTGCGCCGTGGGCACGCATTCGCTGCGAGCCGCCGCGGCGACGCATGGGGCCGAACTGCCGGACACGACGATGCGAGTCGTGCGGCGTGGCCTTCCGTGAGGCTGGTTCCTAGGAGTCTGCGTCACGGGACGCGCGCCGATCCGGTGCGTGGATTCGCGGCCGGGGCGAAGCCGACGACCGCAGGCGAATCGGTGGATTCGCCGAGGATCGGCGGCGAGCTCCCGGACGCGAAGACGCGTACTGGGCGGCGTGGCCTTCCGTGACGCAGACTCCTAGACTGCGCCGAACGCATGCGCCGCACGCACACGCTGCTTCTTTGTTCCCTGCTCGCCGCCTGCGCCGATGGCGGCAAGGAAGACCGCCCCGCCAGCGAGGTGCGCTTCAGCGCCGCCCACCACCTGTTCGGGTTCAAGACGCTGCGCGGTTTCGGCGCCTTCCCGGTGCAAGGCTCGGTGGTGTTCACCGACCGGGCGCAGCTCAACCTGTTCGACGACAGCACGTACAACCTCGTGCGCACGTCGGGAACGTCGGGGCGCGAGACGTACAAGTTGGGCAACGACGGCGCCCTGTCGGTGTTCCTGACCGGCGGCGGCAACGAGCCGTCGACGGTGTTCACGGGCGCGTACGGGCGCGTCGGCGCCAGCAACCTGACCGAGCCCGGCGACACGCCGGACTACTTCTTCACCGACCGCGTCTCCACGCCCAACAGCCAGTCGATCGGCCTGTTCTACGGCACGAAGAAGATCGACGCCGCGCTCGACCTGCGCGGCGACTGGCACGTGCTCTCGCTGCACGCGGTGCTCGGCGCGGCGGTGCAGGCGCCCGACAACGTCGCGCGTGCCGTGCACGGCACGGTCAACGCCGCCGGCGCCACCGCCGACGCCAACCTGACCCTCGCCGGCACGGGCTTCCAGAGCGACACCTCGGGCATCCCGTCCGCGGGGCTGAACCTCGGCGGCTCGCTGCGTTTCCTGCTCGACGGTGCCACCGGCGACGGCGCCTGCAACTTGACGTTGGCGTACGACGCCGACCAGCGCGTCATGCGCGCGGCGACCGGCGGCGACACGCTGTTCGCGCTCGACGACGACGAGACCGACGGCGAGGCGGGCATCGCGCTGCTCGTGCGCGAGTTCGACGACTCCAGCACGACGACCTCGCTCGTCGCCGACCGCGTCGACGGCACGTTCCTGGTCGGCGGCCACACGATGTTCATCAACCCGTCGAACTCGGGTTCGGACTCGTTCATCGGCACCGTCGTGCTGTCGACGAACGGCGGCTTCCGCCTGGATGCGCTCGGCAACCAGGGCATCGACTTCAGCTACGTCGGCGAGTGGACGTCGCAGGCCAACGGCAAGCTGACCTTCACCATCAACGGCACCAACGAGACGTGGCACGGCGCGATCGACCGCAGCTACAACACGCTCGTGATCGTCGACGATTTCGTCGAGACCCGCAGCAACAACGTGCCCGAACTGAACCTGCTGCTCGGCGTCCGCAAGAAGCTCGACTGAGCGCAGGCGACGCACCCATGATCCGGACTCCCAGTTCGCCCCTCTCGCCCGCGACCGCGGCGACGCAGGCCTGGGACGCCGGCTGTTCCCCCGGCTCCGACCGGTCGCCCACCCAGCCAACGTGAACGCCCCCGTCCTTACGCTCGACCTGCCCTTCGCCAAGCGGCTCGGCCGCGGCAAGGTGCGCGAGATCTTCGAACTCGACGGCGACCTGCTGCTGGTCGCCACCGACCGCGTCTCCGCCTTCGACGTCGTGATGCACGAAGGCATCCCCGGCAAGGGCCGTGTACTGACGGAGACTTCGGCCTTCTGGTTCCACGCGCTTCGCGACGTGGCCCCGAACCACCTGCTCTCGACCGACGTCGACAGCTGGAGCGACGTGCCGGCGGCGTACCGCGACGCGCTGCGCGGCCGCACGATGCGCTGCTGCAAGGCACAGCCGCTGCCGGTCGAATGGGTCGTGCGCGGCTACCTGACCGGTTCGGGCTGGCAGGACTACCAGCGCGACGGCGCCGTGAGCGGCGTGGCGCTGCCCGCGGGCCTGCTGCACGCCAGCGAGCTCGACCCGCCCATCCTGACACCGTCGACCAAGGCCGCCAGCGGCCACGACGAGCCGATCGCCTTCGCGCGCGTCGTCGAACTCGTCGGCGCGACCGTCGCGCACGCCGCGCGCGACGCGGCGCTGCGGCTCTACGCCGCCGGCCGCGCCTACGCGCGCCAGCGCGGCATCGTCATCGCCGACACCAAGTTCGAGTTCGGCCTGCGCGACGGCAAGCTGCTGCTGATCGACGAGTGCATGACGCCGGACTCCAGCCGCTTCTGGCCGGCCGAGGAGGTGCGGCCGGGCGCCAACCCGACGTCGTTCGACAAGCAGTACCTGCGCAACTGGCTGCTCGCGACGGGATGGAACAAGACCCCGCCGCCGCCGACCCTGCCACCGGACGTGATCGCCAAGACCGCGGCGACGTACGCGGAGATCCAGCGGCGGCTGCTGCCGTGAACGCCGACGCCGCCATGCGCGACGCTTCGTCCGATGCCGCGGCAACCAACGTCCAACCGCTGCCGCCCACCATCGCCTGGCGCGGCGGCGAGGACGGCGCCCTCGAACTCCTCGACCAGACGTTGCTGCCCCACCAGCGGCGCGTGCTGACGCTGCGCGACCTCGACGGCGTCTGCGAGGCCATCGTCAGCCTGCGCGTGCGCGGCGCGCCGGCGATCGGCGTCGCCGCCGCCTACGGCGTCGTGATCGGCGTCCGCGCCGCGGCTACGACCGACGTGGCGACGGCGACCGCCGCCGTGTGCGACCGCTTGCTGCGCACGCGACCGACGGCGGTCAACCTGCGCTGGGCGCTCGAGCGCTGCGTCCGCGCGGCCGCGCGCGACGCGACGCTCGCGAACCTGCTGCGGGAAGCCCGCGCCGTGCACGCCGACGAAGTGGCGATGAGCGACCGCATGGCGCGCGTGGGCGCGCCGCTGGTGCCGCACGGCGGCTGCGTGCTCACGCACTGCAACACCGGCCGGCTCGCCACGGCGGGCGAAGGCACGGCGCTGGCCGTGCTGTTCCAGGCCTGGAGCCAGGGCACGCGCTTCCGCGTGCTCGCCGACGAGACCCGCCCGCTGCTGCAGGGCGCGCGGCTTACGGCACTCGAACTGGCCGCCGCCGGCATCCCCGTCGACGTCTGCTGCGACGGCGCGGCCGCCGGCCTGATCGCGCGCGGCGAGGTGCAGTTGGTCCTGGTCGGGGCCGACCGCATCGCCGCCAACGGCGACTTCGCCAACAAGGTCGGCACCTACGGCGTCGCCCTCGCGTGCGCCGCGCACGGCGTGCCGTTCTACGCCGTGGCGCCATGCTCGACCATCGACCCGGCGCTGGCCGACGGCGGCGCCATCCCGATCGAAGAGCGCGATGCCACCGAGGTCTCGACGCACGGCGGCCGCTCGTTCGCGCTGGCCGGCGTCGGCGCCCGCAACCCGGCCTTCGACGTGACCCCGGCCGGCCTCGTGACCGGCATCGTCACCGACCGCGGCCTCCTGCGACCGCCGTTTGCAACGGCGATCAAGGCGGCCCTCGCCTCGGGCCGATGAAACCCGGGCATGGGTAGCGCAGCCAGGAGCCAGAAGCCCGCCGGGCCACAGAGCAAGACGGCCGAACGCGCCCGGGCCGCCGGTGTCGCCGCCATCAAGAAGCCCGAGCGATCCTCGCCGCCGATGGCCGAAGTCGACGCCGACGCGCTCGAGTTCATCGCCGCCATCGACCGCTTCAAGCTCGAGCACGGCCGCCCGTTCCCGAGCTGGAGCGAGATCCTGATGATCGTGCGCCAGCTGGGCTACAAGCGCGGCTGAGCCGCGCGAGGGCGCCGTCCGCCAATCGAGCGATCAGGACGGCGAGCCGTCGGCTGCGCCGAAGCCGTCCGTTCGGCGTGGCCTGCCGTTGCGAAGGTTACCAGGTGCTCAGGCGAGGTAACCGGCGGCGCAGGCAGAGGCGACGACTACACCCGCTGCGATGCGATACCACGCGAACGCCGCGAACCCGTGGCTGCGCAGGTAGCGCACGAACGGCGCGACCACCAACAGCGCGCTGGCGAACGCCACGGCGGCGCCGACGAGGAAGGGCGCCAAGGCATCGCCCGCCAGCGCGGCCGGGTTCTTCGCGACCTTCAGCACCGCCGCCCCGTACAGGATGGGCAAGCCGACGAGGAACGAGAACTCGGCCGCCGCGGTGCGCGACCCGCCCACCACCAGGGCCCCGGCGATCGTCGCCGCCGAACGACTCGCGCCCGGCACCAGCGCCAGGCACTGGAACATGCCGATGCAGAGGATGCGCTGGTAGCCAAGGCGCGGCAGTTCCATGCCGGGGCCGCGACGCGCACTCCAGCGATCGAGCGCCAGCAGCAGCACGCCTCCGACGATCATCGCCACGGCCACCACCGCCGGGGTGAACAGGTGCGCGTCGATCCAGTCGTCCGCGGCGAAGCCGAGCAGCGCTGCCGGCGCGGCGCCGAGCGCAATCTGCCACAGCAGGTTGGCCTCGGCAACGACCGGTCGCAGCGCCGCGCGCGTCGCCGTCCACACGCGCTTGCCGTACAGGGCCAGGATCGCGGTGATCGCGCCGGTTTGGATGCCCACGGCGAACGTGTTGTTCGCAGCGCCTTCGGGCAGGCCGAGCAGGCGCTGCGCGAGGATCAGGTGGCCCGTGCTGGAGACGGGCAGGAACTCGGTGATGCCCTCGACGAGGCCGAGCACGACCGCATCGACGAACCCGAGCGCCGGTTCCCCGCCGCCGCCGATCACAGCACCGAGTTCGGCGCGCGGTACGGCAGCCCGAAGGCCTCGGCGACGCCCTGGTGCGTGCAGACGCCGGCGAGCACGTTCGCGGCGGTGCCGAGCACCGGGTCCTGAGCCGCCTTCGCCGCGCCCATCCCGGCGATCTTCTTCGCCCACGGCCCGGTCGCGTTGGTCAGGCCGAACGTCGACGTGCGCGGCACGGCGCCCGGCATGTTGGCGACGCAGTAGTGCATGACGCCGTCGACGACGTAGGTCGGATCGGCGTGCGTCGTCGGCTTGCAGGTCTCGATGCAACCGCCCTGGTCGACGGCGACGTCGACGACCACCGAGCCTTCCTTCATCGTCTTCAGGTCTTCGCGCCGGATAAGGCGCGGCGCGCGCGCGCCCTGGACGAGGACGGCGCCGATGACGAGGTCGGCGTGCACGATCTGCTCGCGCACGGTGATCGGCGAACTGTGCAGCAGCGTGACGTTCGCCGGCATCACGTCGCTGAGGTAGCGCAGGCGGTCGAGGTCGATGTCGAGCAGACGGACGTCGGCGCCGAGACCCGCCGCCATCTTGGCGGCGTTGGTGCCGACGACGCCGCCGCCGAGGATGACGACGGTCGCCGGCTCGACGCCAGGGATGCCGCCGAGCAGGATGCCGCGGCCGCCGTAGTGCTTCTCCAGGCAGACGGCGCCGACCTGCACCGACATGCGGCCGGCCACCTCGCTCATCGGCGTCAGCAGCGGCAGCGAGTTGCGGTGGATCAGCGTCTCGTAGGCGAAGCAGTGCGCCCCGGACTTCAGCATCGCGTCCGTCAGTTCGGGGCTGGCGGCGAAGTGAAAGTACGTGAAGAGCAATTGGCCCTTCTTGATCAGCGGGTACTCGGCCGGCAGCGGCTCCTTGACCTTCACGATCATGTCCGCGCCGCCGTAGACCTCGGCTGCGGAGCCGACGACCTTGGCGCCGACCTTGGCGTAGGCCTCGTCGGACACACCAGCACCAAGGCCGGCGCTGGACTGCACCAGCACCGTGTGGCCGGCGCCGACGAGGTCGAGCACCATGGCAGGCACGGCGCCGACACGGTTTTCTTGGGCTTTGATCTCCTTGGGAACGCCGATGATCATGAACTGGGTCCTGCGTGCGGAAGTTCGGGGGCGAGAAGGATAGCGACCGGGATGGCGCGCCGCGAGCACAAGCGGCGATCAGTCGACGCGCCGCGGCAGCCGCAGGCGCAACCGCAGGCGGGCGGCCACCGAGGCGTCCGGACGCGTCCAGTAGCGTAGTTCGGCATGGCCACCTGCCTCGACGATGGCCGGCGGCGGTTCGCGCAGCGCCAGAGGTTCGTTGGCGAGCGCTGCGCGCCAGCGCACGCAGTCCGCCGGGCGGCCCACCAAGACCTCGGGCGGACCGAGGTCGGCGCTGCCGGGCGACGTGGCGATCGCTTGCGGCGTTGCCGCAGGGCCGCGGGCCGTCGCCAACGGCGCCGCCGCGAGCTGTTCGAACGTGGCGATGCTGTCCGTCGGCACGCCCTCGCCCGGACCGGGTGCGCGCAGTTGCCTGTTCGCGCGCACCTCGCGGCGGATCCACCAACACGCCGACAAGGCGCCAACGGCAGCGAGGGCGAACCAGACGGCTTGCGATCTGCCCACGCCAGCGGCGTGCGCCGGACGCCACGCCGCGTCCGCGGCCTCGGCGCGAGGCGCAGACGGGCCGGAGCCACGAAACGAAGTGATCCCAGCGTCAGCGACTTGGTTCGACGGCGACGGCCTGCCAACCGGTGACGCCGCAGCGGTGGCGATCGGCGACGGTGCTTGTTCGAGCGCGGTCGACGGTGTTCCGCCGGTTTCTCCAGGTGCGCCAGAAGGGGCCGGCTCGGTGCTGCGCGCCGCGCCGGTCCCGGGCGCGATCGCGGTCCCCTTCGCCCCGGGCGGTGGCGCGCCGGCGGCTCCGGTCGGCCGCGCTGGTGGTTCCGTCGCACCGCCGATCCGCGCTGGCGGTGACGGCGTTCGCTCGCCTTCGCCGGGCTCCGCGCCAGCAGGCGGAATCACGCGGTCGAGCATGCCGTCGAGTTGCTTCGTCGCGCGGTCGAGGCCCTGCAGGAGCTCGTCCTCGAGCTCGCTTTGGCGCACGCGCTGTTGCTGCAGCGCTGCGTCGAGTTCGTCGAGCCGCGCCCGCAGTTGCCGAACCTCGGCAGCGCGCGCCGCGTCCGCCTCGCTGGCGAGCTTCTGGGTCCACGCCGCCAACTCGCGCTGCAACTCGGCTTGCCGCGCCTCGCTCGTGCGCTGCATCTCCGCCAGCGCGACCAGCCGTGCGCGCAACGCCTCGCCGCCGACGGGCGACGTGTCGCGCGCCGGGAGCGCGAGGCGCATGGCGCGCAGTTCGGAGGCGATCTCCGCCGAAGCCGACGAGGTCGATTCACCGCACGCGGCGAAGGCCAGCGCAATGGCGCCAAGGCACCGAGCCCGCCGAGCCGTCACGCGGGCAACTCCAACCACGCCGCATCCGGCGACGCGAGGCCGGCAGCGCGATCACGCCGGTGCGGGGCGAGGCCATCGCCGCACACGGCCAGATCGGCGACGTCGAAGACGAGGCCGCCGCGGCACGCGCGCAGGCCGGAGTGCGCAGCGAACGGAATCGCGGCCACTTCGTGCGGCACGCGGCCATCGTTGCGCACACGCACCGGCAGCACCGCCTGCAACTGGCTCGCCGCGCGCGCCGGAAAGCGCGCGCACCACGGCGACATGGTGGCGAAGCCGTGCCCGGCCCCAGCGCGCCATTCGGCAGCCAGCGTCTCCGGGACGAAGGCATGCAGCGGCGTGACGCCACCATCGGCTCGACGCCACACCAGGGTCGGCACGAGCGGCGCGAGCACGTAGCCGCGCACGCGCGCGCCCGGCCCGACGACGACCGGATCCTGCGGCGTGATGGCGACGCGGGCCTCCGGCGCCCGCAACTCGAGCAGCAGTTCGCCGCCGCCGCCAAGGCCGAGATGAAGGCGCTCGGCGCGCCGACCATCCGACCAGACGAAGGCGAAGCCGCCGCGCACGCGCTCCAGCAGCGCCTCGCACGGACCGCAGCGCGCGCGCACGAGTCCGCCGCGCTGCGGCAGCGGCAGGGGCATGCTAAGGCGCAGGGCCGGGGCGTCGTCCATGGTGCGCTGCCAACCTACTGGCCTGACCGACTGCGCGGGAGGCCCGTCGCGCAGGAGCCATCCGCGGGTTTCTGCTTGCAAGTTCGGCGTCGGTCGCCATGATCGTTGCCCTCGACCCGGGCGTTTAGCTCAGTTGGCTAGAGCATCAGCTCGACAAGCTGAGGGTCGCAGGTTCGACTCCTGCAACGCCCACCATTTCTCTCGTCGCTCGTTGCTGGCGAAGTTCGCCGCGCGATGACCGATATGGCGCCTGCCGCCGTCGAATCGAAGGGACGGGGCCTTTCTGACGTGCCCACGGCAGAAGAACCGAGATGGCGTCGTCGCGGCGGGCACAACAAGGCTGCGGCTGTCGAGTAGACAACGCCGCGGAAAACGTCGCCGCCGACAACGTCGCCTGCCGGGCGGCGGGGCCGGCCCACTCGTCGCTACGCCACGTTGGCGCGGCTCCGGCGCGACAGCACGCGGATGTGGTCGGCGTCAGTGATCCTGGCCGAACTACGGCCAATGGCACGCCCCAAACGCACGGCGAGGACGATGGCTACGAGACACCACAAACCGAGTGCGGGAATCCACATGGCGTACTCCGTGGGGCCCATTCAGCGTAGCGCGGTTGCAACCCCTTCAAACCCCTCACTCTAAAACTATTCAGCAAGTGTGGAGAGTTGCCAAGGGGCAACGGTGCTACCGGATTTCTGGCGCGGCCCCAGCCGTCTGCATGGCAGCACGCGGATCGCCGCACGCCCCACCCGGGATGCGGCCGCGCCGACCGTTGTCGCGAATGCGTAGACACGCTCCGCCGATCGTGCCCAAGGCGCCCTGTGCCGACTCGCCCCGCGAGCCACCGTCCTTGGTCAGCTCGAAGTCGGTCGGCCGAAGCCGCGATCGACCACCGCACGATCGCCCTGGATCGCCGTGCGCTGCAGGTACGGCATCAGGCCGCGCAGGCCGCCGAGTTCCTCGCCGCCGCCCGCGCGTCCCGGTCCGCCGTGGATCGTCGCCGGCAAGACGGCGCCGGGACCCAGGGCCTGACCGTGCGTCTTCTCGCTGCCAAGCCAAACGCGGCCGTGCCACGGCGCGATGCCGGTGACCACTTGCTCGACGAACTCGCGGTCGTCGCTGTAGACACTCGCGACGAGGCCGCCGCCGCCGCGATTGACCAGGTCCACCGCCTGCGCGCCGGAGCCGTCGTAGGCGATGACGGTGGCGCAGGGGCCGAAGACCTCTAGTTCGTGCAGCACCGGCGCGTGCGCGTCGCGCGCGCGCAGCAGCGTCGCCGCCGCGAAGTAGCCCTTGTCGGCGATCGCGTGCGAGCCACCGAGCACCGTCTCGCTCACCGCCTGCAGCTTTTGCATGCCCGCGCGGACGTCGCGCAGCGCCTCGGCGCTGGCGACCGGCCCCATGCGCACGTCGCCGTCCGCCGGATTGCCGACCTTGGTCGCCTTCAGGCGCTCCACGAGCGCCTCTTCGACCTCCGCGACCTTGGCCTTCGGCACGAAGATGCGGCGCACGGCGGTGCACTTCTGGCCGGCCTTCTGCGTCATGTCGGTGGCGACATTGGCGACGAACTGGTCCCACGTCTCGCCGCTGTCGACGTCCGGACCGACGACCGCGGCGTTGATCGAGTCGGCCTCGATGTTCACGCGGACGTTGCGGGCGACGAGGTTCTTGTTGCCGCGGATGAGCACGCCGGTCGCCGCGCTGCCCGTGAAGGCGACCGCGTCCATCGGCCCCAGGAGGTCGAGCATCCCGGTCACCGAGCCGGCGACGAACTGGAACGCGCCTGCCGGCAGGATGCCGCTGTCGACGATCAGCTGGGCGATGCGGTGCGCGAGCAGCGCGCTCGGCGTGCCCGCCTTCTCCACCACCGGGACGCCGGCGAGGATCGCGCACGCCAGCTTCTCGCCCATGCCCCAAGCCGGGAAGTTGAAGGCGTTGACGTGCAGCGCGACTCCAGGGCGCGGCAGCAGCACGTGCTGGCCCCAGAACCGCGGCGTCCGACCGAGCTGCACGCCATCGCCGTCGGGCAGGTGCTTCGTCGCCGGCAGGCTCGCGCCAAGTTGGGCGTAGAAGGCGAGCGTGCCGGTGCAACCGTCCAGGTCGAACTTGGCGTCGCCGCGGGTGTTGCCGCCGTTCTTCGCGGCGATGTCGATCAGTTCGTCGCGACGCTCGTGCAGCAGCGCGGACAACTGCTTGAGCAGTTCGCCGCGCTGCGCGAACGTCAGCCCCCGCAGGGCCGGTCCGCCGCAGTCGCGCGCCCAAGCAAGCGCGGCGGCGTGGTCGACGCCGCCGGCGCACACTTCGCCGAGCACAGCCTCCGTCGCAGGGTCGTGAAGGGCCTTCTTGTCGCCGGACCCGGGCGTCCAGCGCCCGGCCACGTAGTTCTGCAGCAAGATCATCGGGGCGCGGACGATAGCTGCGGCAGGCGGGCGATGCACGCCGAGCGCCCGCACCGACCGTCGAAGGACGTGGCGTGGCGCAGGCACGCGCCGCGCTCGCCACCGCGGCGCGCGAGGTGCCGGCACGGCGCCAGCGACCCGCCTTGCAAGCCGACGAAGCAGCGGGGGTCCGAACCCGTCGCGCTCGCGGTGAGAGGGCGCTGCGCGGCCGCGCCCCTGCAATCGCTGAACCGGTTCACCGGCAGGGCGAGCCGGCTCAGAGCGTCAGCGTCAGCAACTTGCTGTCGCCGACGCACGCCGCAGCGCCGGCGGGTGTCTGGCTCAGGAAGCTCCACCAGATCGGCAGGCCGGCCAGGAACGTCAGGGCCGCCGGCGGGATCGTCAAGACGGCGGCGGCGCGGCCCTGCGCATCGAGGTTGCCGAGTCCGTTCCAGAGCAACGGGCCGTTGGGGTCGCCCGCGAGCAGCGTCGTGACGCCGTCGACGTTGAGGGGCACCTGGAAGCCCGGCTGCCATGTGAACCCGGGGCTCGTGCCGCTGATCGACGCGAGCGCGAGGTAGACGTTGCCGGCGCCTGCCGGGCCGACGTCGATCTGGATCTGTGCCTGACCGCCAGTCGTCGTACTGATGCTGTTCGGCGTCACTGCGATCGGCGAACCCGCAGTGTAGCGGCGGCGCGTCATCGCGACCTGGCCCTGCGCATCGCGCGCCTGCATCGTCGCCACGAACGTGCCGGGATTGCGCGCCAATCGCGTCGCCGGCGCATTCGGCTGCCACAGGGTGTCGAACAGACGATCGCCGTCGTAGTCGAAGCGCACCTGCAACGTGCCGGCAGCCTGGTCGCTGTCGATCGTGAGCGCCGGATCGAACGTGCCGCTGAGACGCGGCGAACTGGCCGTGAACGAGGGGCGCGGCCAATTGCAGCCGGGCACAGCGTACTGCGCCATCTTGGTCCACCAGGACGGGTTGGTGACGAGGAACTGGTAGCGGAACGACTGGTAGCCGTTGCCGCCGCCGAGCAGAGCGCCGGTGATCGAGGCCTCGATCGTCGAAGTCGTCGTCGTCTCGCCTTCGCCCGTGTAGGTCTTGATGGTCGGCTGCACGCGCCGGGTCGGGAATCCGGCCGCCGTGCACGCTTGGCGCGCGTACTCAGCCGTCTTGCGCACGTATGCCTGGTGCCGCGCGTACGTGTTGTAGATCGAACCGTCGGCGGTGTACGCCATCGGCATCAGGACGTCACAGTGCTGGGCGAACTGCTGCCAGTTCTGGCCGTACTGCGAAGCCAGCGAGTTCGTGACCGAGGTGTACGAGTTGAAGTTGCCGTCGTACGTCGGGCCGTCGAAGGTGAAGCGGCTGGCGACGAGGTATGCATGCAACGACAGGCTGCCGATGCGCTGCCGCACGTCGACCAGGAAGTTGGTGACGTTGGCCGCGTTGACGTTGGTGCCGCCGACGTAACGGACGTAGTCGAGGGCGATGCCGTCGAGGTCGTAGACCGGTTGGCCGCTGGCCGTGTACGCGTCGACGAAGTAGTCGATGACGTTCAGCAGGTACTGCTTGTGCGCGGCGTTGTCAGGTTGGACCGTGTCGGCGAAGCACTTCAGCACCGCGACGACGCGGATGTTGGCGTTGTGGCAGGCGGTGACGAGGTTCTGCAGGTGGATGCCGGCGCCGGTCGAGCGCACGGCCCCCCACGCCGGATTCCAGTCGCCGGCGCTGTCGGTCACCCACAGGTCGCCGGTCGACGGCCCGGTCGCGCGAAACGCGCTGACGTAGAGCGTGTCGATGCCATACGTCTGGCAGTTGGTGACGATCTCGGGGATCCGGCCGTCCATGTTGCCCACGAGGAACGGGAAGACGCCGACTGCGACGTCGGTCGACGGCGTCTGGGCGCCGACCACGGCGGCGAACGCGAAGCAAGCAAGCCAGCGATGCATGATGGAGAAGGATGCCACACGCCTGCGCGAGTGCAATGCGGGGCGCCGCATGCGCTCGGCGCCACCGCGGCGCGTGCCGGTGGGTATCCTTCACGGCCGACCAATGACCATGCCCAGACTCACCTTCCTGTTCGCGGCCGCTGCTGCGCTCGCCGCACCTGCCGCGGCGCAGATCCAGTTCGCGGTCTTCAACGGCCGCTTTCCCTTCACCGGACTCGACGCCGCCAACGAGCGACCCGGCGGCGCGATCAACCGCTTCGAGGAGTTCGACCTGAACTTCGTGCTGCCTGCTACCGGCGCGCCGGCGCGGCCGCTGCTGCCGGCGACGACGCTGCAGACCTACCTCGGCGACGGCAACAACGACGGCAACTTCCTCAAGTTCCGCAACTGGAAGACGTACTTCCAGGCGATCAACCTCGGCGGCCTGTTCATCAAGGCCGCGGACCGCGGCTCGGTCACGTGGGACAAGGTGTTCTTCACCGTCCGTCGCAACGGCACGGCGACCGGCACCGGCGCGGTCGGCACGCTGCAAGTCGAGGTCCTGACCGGCAACGGCACGGCGCCGGTGACGCTGGTGCCCGGCGACTTCGTACGGCTCAAGCCCAACGGCAACGCCGAGTTCTTCCTGCGCCAATCGCAGATCGTCGTCGCGGTAGGCAACCAGAGCGGCGCGGCGACCATCGGCGCCGGCGCGCTGCTGCAGGGCGCCAACGGCGATCTGTACTACGCCCCGAGCGACGGTAGCCACTGGGTCAACGGCAACCAGACGGGCTCCACCGTCGCCTACGACGGCGCCATCCTGAAGATCGACGCCGCCAACATCACCTACGACGCCGCCGGCAACGTCGCCGCACTGGCGCCGAACTCGGCCCGCATCCTGATCAACGAGATCACCACGTCGCCGAACATCCGCGCGATGGTGGGCAACAGCGGCGCCGTCGATCGCTTCGGCGCGGCGCTCGTCGGTCCGGTGTTCAGCTACGGCAAGACGGTCGGGTTGGCATTCGATCCCAACGGCGGCTCGTTCGTGCCGGCCCTGCCGGACGCAGCCGGCAACCTGACGCCCGAACCAAATCTGATCTGGGCGAGCGATGCCGGCGCGTACGGCGGCACGCTGTTCTCGACGGCCAACGGCGGCAGCATCGCAGTGATCAACGGCGTGGCCTGCGGCAGCAACCAGGTCGGCGTCGCCGCGAACGGCTCGTGGCTCGGTGTCGCGCAGGACGCAGCCAACTTCCAGCCCACGCTGATGGGGTTCACCTTGTGCGACATCGTCGCGCCGCAGCCGCTGCTCGTCGACCAGAACAACTTCGGCGGCCTGCCGCCGGTGGCGACGCAGGCGACCTGGGACATCGACCTGTTCGGCACGGCGGGCACGCCGGCGTTCGTCTTCCTGTCGCTCGGCCCGACGACGGCCGGCACGGCGCCCGCGTCGGTGCCTGCTGCCTTCGTGCCGCTCGGGTTCACGCCCGGCTCCTGGAACGACGTGTTCCTGCTCAGTGGCCTGTTCGACCTCAGCGCCACGGTGCTGGGACCGTTCGGTTACGGCACGGTCAGCGTGCCCAACCCCAACCCGGGCGGCTTCACCGGCTTCACGCTGATGGTGCAGGGCGTCGCCCTCCAGCCGGGCGGACTCGAGCTCAGCTCGCCGATGCTCGTGCAGTTGCAATGATCGAAGCCGCGGCCGCGACGCTGGCCGCGCGGATCGATCCGCGAGCTGGCTGGCGGCCGCGTTCCCGGCCGATCACGCGCCGCTGACGAACTGCTGCAGTTCGTGGAAGCGGCGCTCGACCGTCTCGCGGTCGGCGGCGGCGAGGCGATCGACGCCGAAGCCCTCGACCGTGAGGCTCGCGGTGACGGTGCCGTAGGCCACTGCGCGCTTCATGTTCCAGAGGCTGATCGAGTCGCAGTTGGCCAGGTACCCCATGAAGCCGCCGGCAAAGCTGTCGCCAGCGCCGGTCGGGTCGACCACGGTCTCGGTCGGATACGCCGGCAGCGCGTAGTGGAAGAAGTTCGAGAACACGAAGCAACCGTGCTCACCCTTCTTGACGATGACCAGCTTCGGCCCCATCGCCAGCGCGGCGCGACCGGCCTGGATGAGGTTGCTCTTGCCGGTCAACTGCTTGACCTCGCCGTCGTTGACGATGAGGCCGTCGATGCGCGGCAGCAGCCCGAGCAGGCCGTCGCGGTGGTGCTCGATCCACAGGTCCATGGTGTCGGCGACGCAGAACCGCGGCGCCTTCATCTGGTCGAGCACGCTCGCCTGGGTGGCCGGCGCGCCGTTGGCCAGGAAGACGAAGGGCGTGTCGCGATACGCCGCCGGCACCTTCGGCTTGAAGTCGCCGAACGTGTTCAACTGCACGTCGAGCGTCTGACGCGAGTTCATGTCCGACGCGTAGCGGCCGTGCCAGCGGAACGTCTTGCCGGCCTTGGTCTCGACGCCCGCGAGATCGACGCCCTTGTCCTTCAGCATCTTGCGGTGCTTGGTCGGGAAGTCCTTGCCGACGACGCTGACGAGACGGACCGGCGTGAACAGGCGTGCGGCGAGGCTGAAGTAGGTCGACGATCCACCGAGGCAATCGACGGCGTTGCCGTGCGGGGTCTCGATGGTGTCGAACGCCGTGGAACCGACGACGAGGAGGCTCATGGGGCGCGGCAGGCTAGCCGCACCGCCGTCACTCCGCCACGCCGGCGTCGGAACGCTCGCGCTCGACCTCGCGCGCGACCTCGTCGCGGGTGACGCGGTCCTTCTCGAAGAACAGGAACACGCCGCCGAGCAACGACCAGAACGTCAGGTGCAGGCGGTACAGCACCGACAACGCCACCCCGCGCGTGCCCATCGTCTCGGCGGCGGCATTCGGCGCCATGCCGGCGAGGTGCTCGGCGCCGTACGTCGCGAACAGTCCCTTGTAGAGGGCCTCGCCGAAGCCCCAGCCATTGGGCGCGATGGGGATCGCCGACAGGATGTTGATGACCGGGACGATCACGAAGTACTCGAACGTCGGCATGCCGACGCCGAGCGAGTGCCCGATCAGGACCACGCTGCCCACGGACACGACGTGGTTCACGACGCCGACGAGCAGGCTCGCGGCGATGACGAACTTGTGGTCGCGGTAGAAGAAGACCGCCTGGTCGACGAGCTTGAGCACGTTGCCCAGGCGTTGCGGCAGGCGGTCGAGCAGCCACTTCAGGCGCACGAGGTTGCGCAGACGCTTGCTGAACGCGACCGCGCCGAGCAAGGCGACGCCGGCGATCACCAACCAGATCCAGACGGCCAGGTCGGCGAAGTCGTCGAGCGCGAACAGCACGACGATCGCGGCGAGGATCGCCAGCGAGCCGAGGCCGAGCACCCGGTCGACGATCACCGAGACGAGCACGGGCACGCGATGGCCCGGGCAGCGCTTCATGGTGTAGAGCGCCTTGACCACGTCGCCGCCGGTGTTGCCCGGCATCACCGTGTTGAAGAAGATCCCGATCCAGGTGAACCGCAGCGTCTCCAGCAGCGAGACGCCGGTGCCGTTGACGCGCAACAGCCACCACCAGCGCGTGCCGGCGATCAGCGCGGTGAGGAAGTAGCACAACGCACCGGCGGCGAAGAGCAACGGATCGAGATTGCGCCAGTACGTCAGGAACCCCGGAGCGACCGACAGCGACGATCCGTCTGCCTGTGCACCGAGCCGGGCTTCGAGCACGGCGGCCTCGCCCGGGACGCGGTACCGCAGAGGCGTCGCCTGCCAGGAACCGACGATGTCCACTTCGCGCTCGACGGCCACGACTTCGCCGCGGCGCTCGACGAGGCGATCGACGAACGGGATCTGGCGGAAGACGAACCAGAACAGCCCGACGACCACAGCCAGCTTGAGGACCGCGACGGCGGCGCGCTTCATCGCCACTCTCCCTTGGGGCGCACCTTGGCGCGCGCCTCGACGATCGAATGCTGCTCCTCACCGATGCGGGCCAGGAGGTCGCGGCCGAAGGCGGAGGGATCGACCCCGAGGTCGGCCAGCGCCGACGTGCGCACCGGCGCCCCGCCCCGGGTTGCATTGACGGCGAAGTGCACGAGCGCGCTCACCGGCGAAACCGTGGCGATCGAGATCGACAACTTGCCGTCGCCGATCCACAGGTCGTCGCCGTCGCGCATGATCGCGCACCCCGGCGCGAGCCGGGCGAGGCACTCCGCTGCCTGCGCCGCGAGCAACCGCTGGCGATGCACCGCGAGCAGCAGATCGACGGCGGCGAACGACTCCCAGACGACGTGCACCATGTCGTCGCCGGCAATGCCCGGGCCGTCCAGGTCCGCGAGGTCGGCCATCTCGTCGTCGCGCACCCGGCACGCGCCGCGGAAGCCGACGGCCGCATCGCCGACGATGCCCGTGCGGGACAGGATCCAATGCGCCCGCAGTTGCGAGCCATCGTACGTCGTCGGGTCGTCGATCCAGTGCGTCCGCATCACGGCGCGTCAGGCTACTGGCGCGCAGCGCGCCATTCACGGATCCAGGCAAGGTCGTAGTCGATCCGCGGTCGACCGAGACACCACGCCATGGCGGCAATCGCCGGCACGCGCAGTTGCGAGGTGTAGGCCGTCTCGTTCAGCGCCGTCACGGCGAGGAAGTCGGCCGGCGACAGCGGCACCGTGCCCTTGCGACCGTCCAGTGCCAGCACCTCGTTGCTGCGCTCGCCGCGCAGCTGTCCGCAGAAGTGCACGAGACGCAGGCGCACGTTGGGGTCCGGATCGTAGGCGGATTCGCCGCGGGCCATGCGTTCGGGATCCGCGACCATCACGGCGAGCAGGAACGGCACCGCCGCGGGGCCACCGGCACGGCGCAACTGATCCATGGCGCAGAGCCGGACATCGACGTCGGCGCCGCGGCCCCGCACGAGGTCGATCACCAACCACTCGGTCAGGTGCGCGAGCGCCGCCCGCAGCGCCGCGCCGACCCGCTCGCGCACGGCTTCGTCGGCCTCGGCCAGGTACGCTTCGGTCAGGATCTCGACGAGCGTGACGCGGGCGTGGGGCTCGGCCAGTGGCGCGGTCGTGCAGACCGCGAGCGCTTCCACGTACGCCGCGCGCGCCGCGTCGGATCCGGCTGCGGACGCGGCGCGCCGAGGTCGGCCGTCGCGCACCTTCCCACACGCGGCCACCACCGCTGCGTCCGGCGGCACGAAGCGCAAGCGCCGCAGATCACCCTGGAACAACTGCAATTCGAACGCGTCGGCGAGGCGGCAGAGGCCGTCTAGCGCCACGATCCGGCTGAGCGGATGGACATCGTAGTGGGCGATCCAGCCGAAGCGACTGGCGGCGAGGCCCGCGAAGCGGAGGTCGGAGCCGACTTCGTCAGGCAGTTCGCGCAGCAACTCACGCACGTGCTCGACCGGCTGCAGCAACTCGGGCAGCAGCAGGCGATCGTCGGCGGCGAACTCACCCGCGCTGCCGGCGGCGGCGTCGCCCTCGTCGTCGCTGTCGAGGAGTTCGCCGACGAACTCGATCGCCAGCCAGAGTCCGAAGTACAGGGCGCGGCGGAACCACGAACTGGTCGGCGCCCGGTCCGCATAGGCCACGACGTAGTCGGGGCGACTGCCCTCGATCCGGACGATGGCGTCGACCTCGGTAAGCAATTCGTCGGCGGAGAGGTTGGCCGCGACCGAGCAGCCGCCGCAAGGCACGAGCGCCAAAGCCGACGCCAGAGCGACCCCACGCAACCGGGACATCATCGACGGACCTCCACGACTTGGGCGTCGAGCCGGGCGCGCCAGCGGGCGACGAGGGCGTCGCGTTCGGCCGGTCCGGCGCCGGCGAGCGGCGCCGTGACGTCGGTCGCACCCGTAACTTCGCGCAAACCTGCGTGCAGCGCCGCGAAGACCGTGGGATCCGGCTCGGCGGCGAGCCGATCGAGCAACAGCGTCACGGCTCGCGCCGGCTCGAGTCCCCGGACCTTCGGGACCGCGGCCAGTCGGACACGCGGACTCGCATCCAACAGCGCGTGCGCGCAGAACGCCTCGGCAACTCCGTCGTCGGGTTCCCACGCCGCCACGGCCGCGGCGCGCACGCCGGCATCGGCGTCGGCGACGGCGATCAGGACGGCGCGCCGGCGCAGAGCGGATGCCGCCTCGGGGTCGCCGGCGTCGATGCGCAGCAGGAGGGCGAGCGCGCTGGCGCGATCGTCCGGCGTCGGCGCGCCGCGCAGATTGCCCAGCAGATCGCGGGCGCTGATGCGCGCGATCGGCTGGCCGGCGGCGAGTTCCGACTGCACGCGCAGCAACTCGGCGTCGTTGGCCGCCACCCACGGATCGCGCGCCCCGCGCGCACGCAGCGCCGCGAGCGTGCGGAGTGCGGCCTCGCGCTCCCCCTCCATGCGTTCGATGCTCGCGATCACGAGGATTGTGGGCGAGTCGACGCGGTCGACGCCGACCTTGGCGACGATGCCGCGCCAGATGGCCAGGGCTTCGTGGCGACGGCCGAGGTCGCGCAGCAGTTCGGCACGGAGCGCGAGCAGGCGAACGTCCGCCATCGGGGCCGCCGCGGCAGCGGCATCGACGGCGGCCAGGGCATCGTCCCAGCGCTCCTCGTGCGCGAGGCCGGCGACCCGGTCTTCGAGTTCGACGATTGCGAGTTCGTCGTCGGACACATCCGGCAGCGGCGGCGGCGCCGGAATCGCTGGGGCGACGGCGACCGGCGGAGCGACCGCCGCTGACGGACCCGGCGCATCCGCGCGCGGGAACGCGGAGCGCGCCGTCACGCCTGCACACGCGGCGGGCGCCATCGCGCCGACGCACGCCAGCAGGCATCGTGTTGGCAACCTCCACTGCACCATCAGGACCGATCTTGTAGCAGGCCACCGCGGCGGCGACGAACCGATTTGCCGCCGGAAGCGCATTCCCTCGCGCCGCGCGCGCCGGCAGGATCCGCTGCCATGTCCGAGCCCCCCGCCGTGCCCGCGCCCCGCGGCCTCGTCCGACTGCAGCGCGCCGTCGCCCGCCTCGTCGCCGACATCGGCACCGACCTCGTGCGCGCGCGGGCGCGACTGCGCGCCGTGGACGTCCGCCGCAAGGGCGTCGGCGACTTCGTGACCACGCTCGACCTGCGCGCCGAACGGCGCCTGCGCCGCACCTTGGCGCAGTGGTTGCCGACGGCAGGATTCCTCGGCGAGGAGACGCCCCCGCACGAACTCGACCGCGATCTGGTCTGGGTCGTCGACCCGATCGACGGCACCAGCAACTTCGCCAACGGGTTGCCGCACTTCGCAGTGGCCGTCGCACTGCTCGCCGCGCGCACCCCCGTGCTGGCCGCGATCCACGCGTATCCCGAGGACGCCACCTATACCGCGAGGGCCGGCGGCGGTGCGCGGCGCAATGGCCGCCGGCTGCGCTGCCCCGACGGTCAGGTCGATGACGGCGGGATGATCGGTTGCCAGTGGTTCCGCGGCGCCTCGGATCTCGCGTTCGTCGAACGACTGCAGCGCGGTGGCAGCCGCGTGCGCACCTTCGGCAGCACGGTGACGCAGCTGCTCGACGTCGCAACCGGTCGACTGGACGCGAACTGCCAGCAGCAGGGTCGCATCTGGGACTTCGTCGCCGCCGGCCTCGTCGTCCAGGAAGCCGGCGGTCGCCTGACGGACTGGCGCGGGCGGCCTCTGTTCCCGCTGCCGGACCTCCAGGCCGGTCACGTGCCGACCTTGGCTGCGGCGGCCAACGTGCACCCGACGTTGTGCCGTTGGCTGCGCGGTTGTCCGCTGCCCGCTTCGTCGTGAGAGCGCGGACCGGGGTCTCCAGCACGCCGGCAGACGTAGGCCGCACTATCGCTACGCCGGCGTAACGCATGGCCGCCGCGTGTCGCTCCGGGAACACGGAGCCGCCTTGGCCCGTGGTTTGCAAGGAAGGTTTACAAGTCGCTACATTGCGGTCGCACGGCCAGCTGGTCGCGCACCCGCAGATTCCACAAGGTGTCGAACATGAAGAAGCTGGTCCTCTCCGGTTTGTGCTGCGCAGGGCTCATCGCCCTCCTTCCTGACGTCGGCCGCGCCCACGGTGGTCAGTACCGTGGCCCGGGCGACGTCGTTCCTCCGAGCCCGGGCGGCGGCGGCGGTCGCCCGGCCGGTCCCGCCGGCCCCACCACCGGTGGCCCTGCTGGCCCGAGCGCACCGGCGCCCGGCGGCCCCGCCACCGGCGGCCCGGCCGGTCCGACCACGGGCGGCCCCGCCGGCCCCGCCGGCGGTCGCGGCCCGACCACGGGCGGCCGTCGCGGCGCCCAGATCGACGAAGACCTCACCACGTGGAACTACTGGTGGGAGTTCAACAAGGATCCGTTCATCCGCCTGCGCGACACGGTCCTTGCTGGCGGCCCGGTGACGGGCGATGACAGCTTCTACCTCGGCGCCACGCGGCGCTCGACGGCGAAGGACTCGCTGCGTCCGACGCAGGAGCAGATCATGGGCGAGATCCTGCCGGCGCTGAGGAAGGCAATCGACTCAACCGACCAGCGCGACATCAACTCGTCGTGCATGGTGGCGATGGCGAAGATCGGCAAGGACCACCCGGACTTCAAGCTGATCGACGTCTTCACGCCGCGCCTCAAGAAGTCCGACCAGGAGGTCCGCGAGACCGCAGCCCTGTCGATCGGCATCGCGGCCATCGCCGGCGAAGCCGAGGTCGATCTGCTCTGCGGCCTCGCCCTCGACAAGGAGAAGGGCCGGAGCGCCACGGGCGGCTCCGTCGACGACCGCACCCGCGCGTTCTCGCTGTTCGGCCTCGGCCTGACGGCGCACATGACCACGAACGTCGATCTCAAGAAGCGCGCCTTCGAGACGATGAAGAACGTGCTGTTCGACGAGCAGGCCGCGAACCGCAACCTGAAGGTCGCCGCCATCAACGGCATGTCGATCCTGAACATCGGCGTCGGCTCCGACGCCGAGAAGGCGCTGCTCGACGAGGTTGTCGCCGCGCTGGAGTCGTACTACATGAAGCCGCTCGGCTCGGGCGAGCAGCTCATCCAGTCGCACTGCGCCAACGCGATCGCGAAGCTGCTGGGCCGTGATCACGCCAAGGCGGAGTACTACCGCGACCTCTTCGCCGCCGACCTGCAGGACAAGGGCAAGACCAAGCGGGCGAGCAACGACATCCCGCGCTCATGCGCGCAGGCGCTCGGCGTCCTCGTCCGCCCGTGGGACGACAAGGACGAGAAGTCCAACCCGGACGCCAAGTACAGCAAGCTGCTGCTCGAGGTCTGGCGCGACCACAAGGACCAGCAGACGCGCAACTTCGCGCTGCTCGCGCTCGGCCAGATCGGCGGCAAGATGAACCGCGAAGCGCTGCTCAAGGAGTACGACAGCGGCAACACCGACCAGCAGAAGCCGTGGGCGGCGCTCGCGCTGGGCGTCTACTCCTACAACCGCTACGAGGAGCAGAAGAAGGGCGGCAACGTCGAGCTCGAGGCCTTCATCGGCGAGACGCTCGCGAAGACGCTCAAGGACGCCAAGAACGTCAGCCTGACGGGCGCATTGGCGATCGCGCTCGGCCTCAACCAGTACAAGGACGCGGCCGACGAGATGCGCCGCCGCATGCTCGACAACATCGCCAAGGAAGAGATGGCCGGCTACCTGTGCATCGGCCTCGCGCTGATGAACGACACGGCGTCCGCCGAGGACATCAACCGCGTCGTCAAGGAATCGACGCGCCGTCCGGCGCTGCTGCAGCAGGCCGCCGTCGCGCTGGGCAAGCTCGGTGACAAGCGTGTCGCCGAGACGCTCCAGGGGCTGCTGACCGAAGGCGGCGAGTTGAACCTCGCCAAGCTCTCGGCCATCGCCTCGGCGCTAGGCTTCATCGGCGACAGCCGCACCGTGGAGCCGCTCAAGGCCATGCTGTTCAACGACAAGCTCGGCCCGCTGTCGCGCGCCTTCGCGGCGGTCGCCCTTGGCGGCGTCGCGGACAAGGAGATGCTGCCGTGGAACAGCAAGATCGGCGTCAACGTCAACTACCGCGCTGCGGTGGAAGTGCTGACGAACAGGCAGTCGGGCATCCTCGACATCCTGTGAGCCTCGGCGCCCGCTCTGCGGGCCATCGAGCACGGGAATCCCGGACCGCGCGCCCGCCCTGCGGGTAGCGCGGTCCGTCGTTTCCGGCCCGCTTGGCCGGCGGCGCACGCAATTCCCGACCGGCGCGCACCGCGCATCGTGCACCGCCTGGGCAGTCCACGACCCACAGCGCCACGGGTGAGTCGTTGCCGCGGCGCCAACCGCACCGCGCATGGCACGTCGATTGCTGGCACGAGGCATGCAGTCAGCTGCACTTTCGACCGCGCTCGCGTTGACAGCCTCGGCGGCCCTGCTGCACGCCCACGGCGGCCAGTACCGCGGCCCAGGCAACGTGACGCCGCCTGCCCCCACGGCGACGGCCTCGAGTCCATCGGGACCAACGGGACGCAGCGCCGCCGGAGCCGCCGCCGGACAACCAGTCGACACGACCAAACCAGCGCGCGGCGCGACGCCACCGACGGGAGCCGGCGTGAGCGCGGCGTCGCGAGGCCCCGCCCGCCGTGGCGTCATGATCGACGAGGACCTTGGCCGCTGGGAGTTCTGGTGGGAGTTCGGCAAGGACCCTTACCTGCAACTGCGCGAGTCGATCCGGGTGCACGCCGCAGGGCGCGCCGAAGACCGCTTCACCGACCGCCGGCTCGCCGCCGCACCCGGCGCAACGGCGCGGCCGACGAAGGCCGACCTCGACGAAGTCGTTTCGCAACTGGAACAGATCCTGGGCAGCCAGCCTGACCGCGACGCAGCGTCGGCCTGCATGGTTGCGCTCGCCAAGATCGGCGCCGCCAACCGGCCGAAGGGCCACCTGCGGCTGCTTGCCCCCTACCTCGCCGGGTCCGACCAGGAACTGCGTGAGACGGCGGCGCTCGCGCTCGGCATCCAGGGCCTCGCTGACGATGCGACCCTGTCGACGCTCGTCGGCCTCGTGCGCGACGACGAATCAGGACGGCGCGCGACCGGCGACGTCCACGTCAATGAACGCACGCGCGCCTTCGCCGCCTACGCGCTGGGGCTGTTGCGCCGCCGGATCGGCGCCGCCGACTTGATCGAGCAGATCGACGCGCCGCTGCGCGACGTGCTCGCGGAACCGACGCGGCACGGTCGCGACCTGAAGGTCGCGGCCGTCGAGGCGCTTGGTCTGGCCAACGACGGGCCAGTCATCGGGGACCGTCTCCACGCCGCGGCCAAATCGATCCAAGCGCTGGCCGACTACTACCGCGCCGACCTCGGTGCCGGCGAGCATCTCCTGCAGGCGCACTGCCCGCCTGCGATCGCACGGCAACTGCCAGGGCAGCCTCGCGTGCAGGCTTACTGGCGCGATCTGTTCCGGGCGGACCTGGCCGCCAGCCTCGCGGGCGCGGAAACACCGCCACGCGCCGGCAACGCCTTCGTCGCGCAGAGCTGCGCGATCGCCCTGGGCGAGCTTTGCGAACCGTGGACGGCCGCGGAAGGCGACACGGCAGCCTGCGCCAGCCTGCTGCTCGACTGCTATCGCCGCCACAAGGACCAACAGACCCGTTGCTTCGCGCTGATGGCCCTTGCACGCATCGGTGGCGACCGGGCCCGCGACGCGCTGCTCGCAGAGCTGCGGTCTGCCAACAAGGCGCTGGAGCGGCCATGGGTCGCGATGGCGCTTGGCGTCTGGAACGCACGACGCGCCGCGATGGACGCCGCCGATCCGCAAGGCGACCGCGAAGTCGCCGACGCCCTCGCCAAGGTCTTCCAGGACAGCGTGAACCCCAACGTGGTCGGCGCGATCGGCATCGCGCTCGGACTCGCGGGCGATGCGGACCTCGCCGGACCGATGCTGCGGCGCCAACTCGCCGAACATCGCAACCGCGACGATGCCGCCGGCTACCTCGCGCTCGCGCTCGGGCTGCTGCGCGACCGCACGTCGATCGCGGACGTGCGCGGCCTGCTCACCGACGCCAGTCGCCGCCCATTCGTCGTGCTGCAGTGCAGCCGAGCGCTGGGCCTCATGAACGACGACTCCGTCGCCCCGATGCTCTGCGCGCAACTGCAAGCCGAGGGCGCCAGCCTCGTCCGGCTGTCGGCCGCGGCCGCCGCACTGGGCACGCTCGGCGACCGGCGCTGCATCCCCCTGTTGCTGCAGTTGACGAGGGACGCCCAGCAGCCGGCGCTCTCGCGCGCCTTCGCGATCGTCGCCCTGGGCAGCGTCTGCGACGAGGCCCCGCTGCCCTGGAACGCTGCCTACGCCTCGCCCACGAACTACCGCGCCGCCGTCGACACCCTGACGGACGGAGCGCGCGGCATCCTCGACATCCTCTGAACGTCCCCTGACGCGAAGACGCGTGCCGGGCGGCGTGGCCTTCCGTGACGCAGATTCCTAGCTGCTGGCGCGACGCCAGGACGCTGCGATCACCAGGCCGACGAGGACGCCGCAAAACGCCAAAGCGACGCCGCCGTTGCGCACAGCCACCGCTTCCGCACGGTCGAGGGCGTCGATGTCGACGGCAAGGTTTGCCAGTTTGCCGCGCACCCGCGCCGTCGACGCTTCGTCGGCCCCGGCCAGCCCGGCCGTGTACTCCGCCGCCGCCGCGCGCAACTGGCGCAGCGACCAGCGGGCGTCGCCAGCCAACTCCCTGAGGTACGCCGTCGCCTCCGCGCTGCCGGCAACTGCCGCGAGAACGGCGCTCCAGTCGTTACGTTGCCGGGCGCGGAACGCCGCCATCTCTGCCTCCGCTGCCGGTTGACGACCCTCGCAGACCGTGGCGACGGCCGGATCGCCTCGGTCCAGGTAGCTGCGCGCCAGCAGCAGGTCGAGCACGGGGCGATCGTCGACCAGGACCGGCGACGACGCGCCGACTTCGAACCATGCGCCATCGGCAGCGGCCGCGACGAGCGCGCGCCAGGCAGCCTCGTCGGCGGCGTTGTCGAAGCGCTCCCCCGCGCCCACACGGTCAGCGAGGCGCGCCGGCGCGATTGGAGCGCCCCGGCGTGCGACCAGCAGCGCATTGCGCGAGGCCGGCAGCAGCAGGGCCGAGGCATTGCCGAAGACCTGCCGGCATGACGCCGCGATGCGGGCGAGCACCGGATCGTCGCGGCGCAGCGCCCCGACATTGCAGGCAACGACGCCGCCTGACTCCAGTCGTTCGTGGACGGCGCGGAAGAACTCGACGCTCGCGAGGTGCGCCGGGATGTAGACCTGATGCGCGTAGGCATCGACGTGCACGACGTGCCACCGCTCCGGCGAGCGGGCCAGGAACACGCGGCCATCGACGACGTACCGTCGCCCGGCGGCCTTGGGCCCACCGAAGTGCTCGTCGCCAAGCCGCATGGCCGCGGCATCGATGTCGACGGCGTCGACCTCGGCGCCCGGGTGCACGGCGGCATAGACGCGGCGCAGCGTGCCGGCCGCATCGCCGATCGACAACGCCCGCAGACCGTCCGGCCGGCGACCGTCGCCGGCGAGCAACGGCGCCAGGGCATGCCAGTCGTAGTAGGCGCCGCCCGTGAAGCACGAACCGTCGATCGCCAAGGAATGGAACGAGTCGAGGCCTTCGTTGATGGCCAGCCGGATGCGCGCCGGCGCCGCTGCCGTGCGCAACACCTGCAGGTACTGCACGCGACTCTCCACCTCGGCGACGAGCCGTTCGCCTGCCGCCGGCGGACGCATCGGCCCGTGCGGCAGCAACGCCGAGGCGGCGAGCAGCCCCGCGATCGCGGCACCGATTGCGCGCCTGCGGCCAGCGGCAACGACTACGGCGGCGGCGACGAGGCAGGCTCCGGCGATCGCCAACGTTGCCCGGCAACCGGCCATCGGCACGAGCCAGTGCGTCGCCGCGAACGTGCCGACGAGGCTGCCGAGCGTGCCCGCTGCCGCGACGGCGCCGCTGGCGCGCCCGACGTCGCCGCCGCGCCGCACGATCCCGGTCACCAGCAGCGGCGAAAGGGCGCCAAGGGCGACCATCGCTGGCGCGAACAGCGCAACGGTCGCCGCCAGCGAACCGCGGATCATCGACGGCATCGCCGCGTCAAGCGGGAGGTTGCCAGGCACCAACCACGCGCCGAGCGGCTGCGCGATCCAAGGCGCGCCGGCGATCGCCACGCCGGCGAACAGGCAGACCCACGCCACCACGGCATGCACCACAGCGCGGGATGCGGCGCGACCGCCGAGCCAGGCGCCGACGGCCAGGGCGGCGAGGATCACGCCGATGACGTTCGTCCACACGTACGCGCTGTCGCCGAAGTGCGGCGCCAGCAAACGAACGGCGGTCAGTTCGGCCGCCATGCAGCCGAAGCCCGCCAGGAAGGCCACCGCCCCGCCAGCGGCAGGCGGCACGCCTGCGGCAAGGCGACGGTCGGACTCCGCCATGGGTAGGCCGCCCACTACTTGGGCACGGTCGCGTTGTAGCGGACCGGGAAGAGCATCTCCCAGTCGCTGCGCACGATCACGTTCTCGCGCATGTCGCGGAAGTTGCGCGCCTTCTTCTCGGTCACCGCCTTGTCGTTGACGACCATGGTGAACTCCTTGTCTAGGTCGATGAGGTCGTCGTTCAGGTAGATCGTGAAGCGCTCGACGCCGACCGCCTTCACCGTGATGCGGTTCGCCGCCCGGTCGGCGGTGCACTCGAGGCGCGGCTTCTTGTCGGCGGCAGAACTGACGAGCCGATTGGCGACCACGATGTCGGCCCAATAGGCGTTGTTGAACCTGTCGTGGTTCGGCTCGATGACGACCTTGCTCGGCATCGCGTTGCGCCGCTTGCTGCGCAGCCACTCCTCGAGCTTGGGGGTCAGGTCCTTGTAGGGATACTCCCCGACGGCATCGAGGACGGTGACGGAGCCGGGGGCGAGGTCCTCGATGCGCTTCTGCAGCGCCTCGACGGCCGCCTTCGTCGCCTCCGACTTCACCATCAGCACCGGCACGCCCGCGAGGCTGCCCAACCGCAGGCCATCGACGGCGACCGGCTCGCGCAGCACCACGCCGGCGAAGCGATCGGGGAAAATCGACACGAAGCGCAGGCCGAAGCCGCAGTTGCCGCGGCCGCAATCGAGGAACAGCCGCCCGCGGTCGACGTTGAACGTGTTCAGCGTGTCGGCGTACGTGCTCCACATCCAGTCGATCCGCCGTTGCTCCTCCGCATCGTCGGCCTCCCGGCTGAAGTCCGGGATCGGGTCGTACTCGAGCCCGGGGATCGGATTGGGCAGATGGACGATCGCCTCGCCGGCGAGCGGGGTCTTGTCCCAGGTCGCGGCGAAGTAGTCGACGGCCTTGGCGAACGGCGCAGTCGCCTCGGCACCGGTCCGGCCAGGGAGCACCCACAGGGCGATGCACGGCACGTTCGGCTTGTACGACTTGGGCACGAGGTAGCTGTACTCCATCTGCGTCAGCTTGCTCTTGTCGCTCCAGAGCGTGCCGACCGTCTTCGCCGGCGGCTTGAGCAGGAAGCAGTTCTCGAACACCCCGCGCAGGTCGGGCATCGAGGCCATCAGGTTGCCCTTCTTCTCGGCCTTCTGCCATTCGGCGTCGAACGCGTCCTTGGCCTTCTCGCGCGAGCGCGCGGCCTTGTCGCGGTCCTTGCCGCTGCTGCTCGTCGAGTAGACGGCGTCTTCCTGCATGAACTTGGCCAGCTTGTCGCGCAGCGACGTGCGCTCGGCGGGCGTCAACAGGCCGGGATTGGCCGGATCACCGCCGCCGCCCTGCGGCGCGAAGACGGCGAGCGGAAGCAGGCAGGCCACGGCGGCAGCAACGAACGGCATCAGCGGATCTCCTGTCGGAAGGTAGCAGCGCAGCGGCGCCCGAGCGGGCTGCGCCCGGGCGACCAGGGTAGGTTAGCGGCGAGGCGGCGGGTGTCACGCGCCCGCGGTCAGCGCCGCCCAGCGGCGCGATCGACCGCGACGTCGAGCGTCAGTCGGCGCAGCATCGTGGCATCCGGACGGACGGCCAGGGCGCGCGACGCATCGGCGAGCACGTCCCCCGGGCCGGCGTCGAGGCCGATGGCGGCGAGGTGCACGAGGTTGGTCACCGCCGGTCCGCGACCGCGGATGTCGGCCGACCGCGCGAGATCGAGCTGCCAGCCGCGACGGAAGGCGGCGAGGGCGCCCGCCACGTCCCCTTGTGCGCGCAGGAACAACCCGAAGTCGTTCTCGATCTCCAGGTCGTCGGCCGCAAGGACCAGCGCCAGGCGATACTGCCGTCGGGCTTCGTCGACCTCGCCGAGTTGGCGCAGGCACAACGCGAAGTTGGCGACGCGGTACCCCGACACGGGCCCCGCTGCCGCCAACTGCTCGAAGACGAATCGGCCGCTCGCCGTGTCGCCTTGCCGCAACGCCCGCTCGGCGCCGGCGGCGGCGAGCCGTTCGTCGGCCAGCAACGCTGCGCGCACGTCCGCGGGCCACGCGACCGCGTCCTGACGGGCCACGGCGACCGCCGCGCCGAAGTCCTGACTCCGCAGTGCCGCCGCCACCGCCACCCGCGCCAACCGGCCGCTGCGCATGCCGATCGCCCGCGCTTCCGCGACGACTTCGGCCGCGAGCGGCGCGCGTTCGGCGGCAACGAGCGCTTCGGCCCCTTCCATCAGGCGGGCAGACCGCTCGGGACCGTTCGGCAAGGCGAGGAAGGCCATCGCCGCAGCTCGCGCCGCCGCCGGACGCTGCGTCGACTCGGCGGCGACGAGGGCCGCGTGCGCCTGATCGAACGCTGCCGCCTGCTGCGCTGCGGCTGCGCCGGCCAGGACGAGCACCAACCCGAGGCCCAAGGCCGGGACGATCTGCTGCATGCGAAGACAACCTCCGTGCACGGGCGCGGCGGGCGACTCGCCGCGCTTTGCATGCCGCGATCATGGGCCAGCGGGCGGCTGCCGGCAACCTCCGCGCCGACGTTGCAATCGACGGGAGCCGCACTGCATGATCGCGTCGTGACGCGACGACGCGTAGCGGTTCTGGGCTGCACGGGCTCGGTCGGCGGGCAGGCGCTCGCCATCCTGCGGGAACACCGCGACCGGTTCGCCGTCTGCCTGTTGGCCGCGCACACGTCGCGTGAGGGCCTGGCGGACGCCGCCGCCGAATTCCGGCCGAGCTTCGCGGGACTGACCGGCGCGGAACCGCCGCGGCTGCCGGCGGGAGTCGCCGCGTTCACCGGGCCCGACGGACTGCTGGGCGCGCTCGATGCTGCCGCGCCGGACGTGGTGCTCAACGCCATCACCGGCGCTGCCGGGCTGGCGGCGACCGAGTGGACCGTTCGCACCGGTCGCACGCTGGCGCTCGCCAACAAGGAATCGCTGGTCGTCGCCGGCGAACACCTGATGCCGCTGGCTCGACGCTCCGGCGCCCGCATCCTGCCGGTCGACAGCGAGCACTGCGCGATCTTCCAGTGCCTCGACGGCGAGTCGCCGCGCGCGGTGCGCCGGCTGTGGCTGACGGGCTCGGGCGGTCCGTTCCGGACCCGCGACCTCGCGACCTTCGGCGCGATCACGCCGGCCGAGGCCCTGAAGCACCCCACCTGGACGATGGGCCCGCGCATCACGGTCGGCAGCGCCACCATGATGAACAAGGCCTTCGAGGTGCTCGAAGCGCGCTGGCTGTTCGACGTCGCCCCGGAGCACATCCAGGTCGTGCTGCACCCGCAGAGCATCGTGCACTCTATGGTCGAGTTCGTCGACGGCTCGATGCTGGCGCAGTGCGGCGTGCCAGACATGCGGGTGCCGATCCTGTTCTGCCTGGGCTACCCGGAGCGCCTGCCTTTCGCCTTCCAACCGTTCGATCCGGTGAAGTGGCGCAACCTCGCGTTCGAGCCGTTCCCACCCGAGCGCTATCCGGCCGTCGGTCTCGCCTACGAGGCGCTGCGGCTCGGCGGCGACGCCGGCGCGCGCCTGAACGCCGCGGACGAGGTGGCGACGGCGGCGTTCCTCGGCGGCCGCATCGCCTTCCCGCACGTCGCCGCGACCGCCGCCCACGTGCTGGCGCTGCGCGCGGCACGACCGATCGCGCGACTCGCGGACGTCACCGCGGCCGACGCGGAAGCGCGCATGGCGGCGCAGCACTTCATCGACACGCTGCCGGCACCGGCACCCTGACTTCCAAAGATGGCCATCGGCAGCATCCTCCTCGCGGCGCTAGGGATCGGCTTCCTGATCTTCGTGCACGAACTGGGCCACTTCCTCGCTGCGCGCCGCGCCGGCGTGCGCGTGGAGGTCTTCAGCCTCGGCTTCGGCCCACGCATCTTCGGCTTCCGCCGCGGCGAGACGGACTTCCGGGTCGCGCTGATCCCCTTCGGCGGCTTCGTCATGGTCGCGGGCCAGGACGCCGGCGACCGCCGCCACCCTGCCCGCGTCTCTTTGTGGTCGAAGTCGGTCGGCCAGCGGGCGCTGTTCTGGTCGGGCGGCGTGCTGATGAACGTGGCGTTCGCCCTGATCGTGTTCCCGATCGCGCTCTGGTCGGGCGTCGAGTTCACCGCGCCGGTCGTCGGCGCCGTCGTGGACGGCGGCGCCGCCTGGGAAGCGGGCATCGCCCCGGGCGACCGCATCCTCGCGGTTGGCGGTCGCACCGCCTACTCCTACGAGAACGTGGTCGTCGAGGCCGCGCTCGCCGGGCCGCGCCCGCTGACGCTGACGATCGAGCGCCCGGACGGCACGCAAGCGCAGCGTACCTGCCTGCCGCAGTGGAACGAACTCGACGGCCGCTGCGAACTGGGCTTCGCGCCGGCGATCGACGACACCGCGCCGATCCTCTTGGCCGTGACGCCCGACGGCCCCGCAGCGCGCGCCGGCGTCGCCAACGGCGCCTTCCTGCTCGCGGTGGACGACGTGCCGGCGCACGGCGAGACGATGCTCGCGGCACTCGCCCCCATGCAGGCGGACGGCGCGCGATCGGTCAACCTGAGCATCCGCGACGCGAGCGGCGTTCGGGCCGTCGTCGTCGCTGCGGCACTGGCGACCAACGCCCCGGGCCGCATCGGTGTCACACCGCTGATGCGCCGCGTCCGCGGCATCCGCCAAGTCGATCGCCATGCCGCCGCGCTCGGCCTGCGGCGCGGCGACGTGCTGCTCGCCATCGGCGACGCGCCGTTCCTCTCGGGCAACCTGACCCGCGCCCTGACCGGCGACGGCGCCTTGGCGCTGACCGTCCGCCGCGGCAGCGAGATCGTGCGGCTTGCCGGCGATCTGGGCGCCGCAGCGCGCGCCGACCTCGCGGGAGCCGTGGCGCTCGCCGCCGACGATCCGTTGGCCCTCGTGCCGACCCCCGGCGGCGTCGCCGCAGCCGCCGGCCTGCTGCCCGGCGACAAGTTGGAAGCGGTCGACGGCCAACCGATCGCCAGCTTCGACGAACTGCGCGCCGCGGTCGCCGCTGCCGGCGACAAACCCATGCGCCTGCGTGTCCGCCGCGCCGGCGCCACGGTTGCGATCGATCCGACGTCGGCGGATCTCGAACGCCCAACTGTCCTCGACATCGACGTCGCCTCACCCCAGCCGGTGCACGACCTCGGCGTGGCGCCATCGCTGCGCAACCGCACGACGATCGTGCGCTGCGACACGGTCGGCAGCGCGATCGCGCGCGGCGCTTCGATGTCGACCGATCTCGTCAAGCAGATCTACCTGACCCTCAAGCGCATGGCGACCGGCGACGTCGGCGCCAAGAACCTCGGCGGCATCATCCGCATCAGCCAGGTCAGCTACCGCGCCGCGGAACGCGGCACGGCCTGGCTGCTGTACATGCTGGCGATGCTGAGCCTGAACCTCGCCATCGTGAACCTGCTGCCGGTGCCGATGCTCGACGGCGGCCACCTGCTGTTCCTGCTGATCGAACGCATCAAGGGTTCGCCGGTCAGCGCGCGCGTCTTCGGCTACAGCCAGATGGCCGGGCTCGTGTTCGTGCTCTTCCTCGTCTTGTTCGTCACCTACAACGACATCCTGCAGCTGCTGTGAACGCCGCCACGCCGCGCCCGTTCGTCGGCCTCCTGCGCCTGCTCCGCGTCGGCACGCTGTTCTCCCCGGCAGCAGACGTCGCCGCCTCGGCGGCCATGGCCGGCGCGCCGTTCGACGCGACGCTGGCACGGGCCGCTGCGGCGAGCGTGTGCCTGTACGCCGCCGGGATGGCATGGAACGACATCGCCGACCGCAGCGTCGACCGCGCCACGCGACCCGAGCGTCCGCTGGTGCGCGGCGACCTGCCGCTCGCCAGGGCGGTCGGGGTCGGCGTCCTCCTGATCGCTCTCGGCTTGGCGCTGTCGCCATGCCGGTCGCACCACGGGCTGATCGCCGCGCTCGTCCTCGCCTACGACTTCGGCAGCAAGGCAGCGCCCTTGCTCGGCGTGTTGACCATGGGCACGCTGCGGGCGCTTAATCTGGCCACGGGCCTCTGGTTGCCCAGCGCGCTGCCGGATCCCCACCGCGAGCGCGTGCTCGTCGCAGCCACGTGTTACGGCGTCTACATCGCCGCCGTCACGATGCTCGGGATCTTCGAGGACGACAAGCACGTGCGCCCGCGGGCGGTCGCAGCGGTGCAGACGGCGCCGCCTGTCGCCGCGCTGTTCGCGCTCGTGGTCGTGCAGGGTGGGCCATGGCCGGCGCCGTGCGTCGCCGCCGCGTTCGCGCTGTGGTTCCTGCGCCGCAACACGCGCGCCAAGGCCTGGCCGCAGGCGGAGATCCGCCGCTCGATGGGACTCCTGCTGCTCGGCACGATGATCTTCACCGCGAGCCTTGCCTGGGCCTCCGGCCAACCTGTGGTCGCGGCGGCGATCGCCGTGGCGATCGCGCCGGCGCGCTGGATCGCGCGCCGGATCGCGCTGACGTGAGGTCAGCCGCCGCCAACGCGTTTGCGCCAGACCGCGACCGCTTCGTCGCGCGACATGGTGCCGTTGGCCACCAGCATCTTGAGCGCCTGACGCAGGCGCTCGAGCGCGGCCACGTCGACGGCGGCGGCCGCTGCGGACTGGCTGGCGAACGGCTCCGACGGCGCCGGTGACGGCACGTCGGCTGCCGCGGTCGACGGCGGCAACGCAGCCGGTGCAGGTTCCGGCGGCACGACGAGTGCGGGTTGTGGCTCCTGTCCCGTCGGGCGCGCCTGGGCCGATGCGGACAGCGCCGGTTCGGCGGCCGCCTCGGCCGCCGCGTGAGAATCCGCCAAGCGCACGCCCTCGGCGCTCGCGAGGGAGCGCGAATCGTCCGCCGGACTCGCGACCGTGTTCACGAGCTCCGGCGCCGCCGGCGGGCCGACCTTCGCCCGAGTCGGCACCGGCGGCGGCTCGAGTTCCTGGCCCTCGACGTACTCGTACGCGATGCCGTCGTCGTCGACCACGTCGATCATCGACACGTCGTCGCTCGCCGCCGGCGGCGCCTCCTCGGCGGCGCGCAACGACAGGATGCGCTCGCGGAACGCACGCTGGACCTCCTGGACGTTGATCAGGAACGGGTTCTTGCCGAGGTGCTTGTCCTCGGTCGAAGCGGTGCCCGACTCGCGGAACTCGTCCAGCGCATCGCCGACGAGGTTCATCATGGTCGGGGAAACGTCGTGTTCGTCGTCGCCGTCGCCCTCGAGCGCGATGCGGTCGATGACGAAGTCGTTCATGCGTTCGAGCGCGTCGAGCAGGAAGAGCTCCACCTCGCGCTCGACACCGGTCTTGGCGGCTGCGTTGGCTTCGCGGGCGACGCGCTCGACGATCGTCTTCGCGTGCTTGGTCGCCTCCGCGAAGAAGTCCTGGACGTCGTTGCTGATGCGCTGTTCCCGCTCCTTGGGGCAATCGGGACGCGCGAAGTCGCGGAACGGCGGATAGTCCTGGTCGCTGCCGAAGCCGCCGAGGAAGGCGCCCCCCTGCACGCTGCCGCGCTGGGTGCGGCCGCGCTGGCGTTCGCGACGGAAGCGCTCGAACTCTTGTTCTTCCTTGCTGGATCGAGGCATCGGCAGGTCGTGCGCGGGCGGACTGCGGCCAACATCGGTCGCCGCAGCGTCCGGCCTTGACGTCCTCGTCCGGCTCGGCGTGAGCGCCGACGAAACCTGTTGGCATCGGCCTGCGCGCGGCGAAGATGTCCCGCGCATGTCCGAGTGGCGAAAACGCGGTGGCATCGGCCCGATGCGTTGGCACCTGCTGGCGGGGATCGCCGCATGCGCGGCGAGCGTCGGCGCGCCATGGCTGTCCGCGACGCGCTCTGCGCGGGTCGAAGACCGCTGCAGCGAGCTGACGACCTGTCTTGCCACGTCGGTCCAGGACGCGGCCCGCCACGGCGAACCCGACCACGACCACGTGCTCGCACGCACCGTCGCGTTCGCCGGCGCGCTCGGGGTCTTCGCCGCCGACCTGGAGGCGCGCCCGTCGTCGGAGGCAGGTTGGCTGCTCTTCGCCAACAAGCACTACCTCTTCCGCGCCGCGCCGATCGCGCCCGATCCGGCCCGTCGTCACGCCGAAGATGCCCGTCCGGCGTACGAAGTCCTGGCCTGGCCGGTCGACGCGCAGAGCGCCGGACATGCGATGTTCTACGCCGCGGAAGACGCCCCGCGTTCCTACACGCGCAACCTCGCGCGCGGTTACCAAGGCGTCGGCGACCGCATGGCGGCGCCGGGACACGGTCGCCGGCGGGCCGCGACCGAGTTCGACCAGACGCATTCCTACCGCAGCATCGGCGACGATCGCTGGATCTGCTACTGAGGGCGCGAGCCGCGCGCGCGGTGACGGGGCTCCGGTCCGCCGCGGCATGCGACGACCGGCCTCCGCTGCTTCAGAACATGTCGCCGAGGAAGTCGGACAGGAACGCGCGCATGCCGGGAGCCTCGTCGCGGTGCGAGGAACGCAAGCGCAGCACCTCGTCGAGCGTCAGCCAGCGGCGCGCCAGCAGATTGAGCGCGAGGATGCGCATCTGCGGCAGTTCCTCGCGATCGAAGACGATGCCTCGCAGCGGCTCGACCATGGCGGACTGCAGGTCCTTGTCGACACGGTCTGCGGCGATTCCCGACAGCGTCGAGAGCATCGGCGACCGCAAGCGCCAATCGGCCTTCGGCAACTCCAGGAACGCCGCGAGCACGGCCCGCTCCGGCCCGCGCAGGTTGAGCATCAGCGTCGGCACGTAGTTGCGCGTCGTCAGCACGCCCTGGTTGCCGCGGCCGACGACCTTCTCCGGGCCGCGGTAGATCGCCATCAGCGCCGCCGCAGCCGCCTCGCTCTGGTTCTGTGACAGCGCCTGCAGGAACGGCCGCGACTCGCCGTCCGGGGCGAGCGCGAACCGCTCGACCAGGATCGGCACGGCCCGGCCGTCGCCACTGGCCGCCAACTGCGTGAGGATCTGCTGCAGGCGCGTGCCGCTCGCCGTCGGCACCTCGGCGAGCAGCGCCTCCACGGCCTTCGACCGGCCGCGGCGGGTCAACTCGCGCATGGCGAGGTTGCGCGTGTCGAGCGTCTCGTCCGGCCCGATCAACAGTTCGTAGGTGTCGGCGACGTCCTCCTCGCCGGCCCGCACAAGGGCGCGCGCGAGTTCGTAGCGGATGTCGGCCCGCGGATGCGTCGCCAGTGCGAAGAGGCCGTCGCGCAGGTCCCCGAGCTCGCCGAAGGTCGCGTGCCGCACAGCGAACTGCATGCGCTCGAGGTCTTCGCCGGCAAAGCTATCGAGCAGCCATGTCGTGCCGCGCGTGTCGCCGGCGGCGTGCAGGACGCCCGCGAGGATCGCCTTGAACTCGCCGACTGCGTCGTCCCACCGGCCGCCCAACACGGCGGCAGCGTCGGCTACCGGCAACTGCAGAGCCTCCTTCAGGGCGAGGTCGCGGACCGCGATGCCCAGGCCGGACATGACGATCTCGCGCAGCGCGACGATCGCCTCGTCGCGCGGCAGGCGCAGGCGCACGGCGCGCACGTAGGCGGCGCGCGCCCGGCCATCCATGCGCGCGAAGGCCTGCGCGAGGTCTCGGACCGTCGCCGGCGCCCCGACGGAGCCGAGCGCCTGGAACGCCGCCTGCTGGACCACCGGATTGGGGTGCTGCAGCGCGCGCCGCAGCGGCGGGTCGAACCGGTCGTCGCCCATCGCGCCCATCGCTTCGACGCAGTTCTTGACCACGTCGTCGAGACCCTTCTTGCCGAACGCCCGATCCATCGCGGCGGTCAACGGTTCGACGCCGTCCTCGGGCGCGCGCCGCCAGAACTCGGTGGCTAGCAGCCATGCATCGCGCCGCACGTTGCCCTGAAGGTTGGCTGCCAGCCGTTCCAGGATCTGGCGGCGCGTGCGGACGTACTCAAGTCCGAGTTGCGGCGGGTACTCCAGCACGACCGGGAACTCCGGTTCGAACGGCGCCAACCGGTACGGATTCGGAGCGCCGGGCGAGGCTTCGCCGCGTTCCACCGGTCCGGCCTGCGCGGAGAGGACGGTCGCCAGGGGCAGCGCCGCCAGGACGAAGCGGACGCAGCGGGCGAAGCAAGGGGCGGCAGACAAGGACGGCATCGGCATGCTGGGCTAGCGCGGTCGGCGACCAAGGTCACCGCGACGGCACCGCACTTCCTACCCCACCGCCGCGGCGACTACCCAGCGAAATCGGCGTCACGAATCACCGCGGCCCGCGGCGGCTCCGGCGCGGCCGCCGGGGGCCGCGTAGCCGGTCGCAAGACACAGGCAGAACACGCTGCGATCGCGCAGACCGACCGGTGTCGGCATGACCGCCAGTTCGCGCAGTTCGGCCTGGTGGCGCGCGAAGCCGGCGCGCCCCGGAGCGACGGCCCAGGCGAACTGATGGCAGAGCACGAAGTCCGGCGCGAGCCGGATCGCCTTCCAGCGCCGCAGCGAGCGCTCGCGCGCGGCGCGCTCGTCTGCCGCGAGCAGGTTGCCGCCACCGTACAGCACGGCCGCGACGACCGCGGGGCCATCGTCGCCCCGGGCGATCCGGTCACGCAAGGCGCCGACGAGCAGGCTGCGGGCCATCATGCACCGGTTCGGCTCGACGCCGAAGGCCGGCAAGCGCTCCAACACGCGCGCCGCTTCGCCGATGACCGGTGGCGGCGACGACGAAAGCAACCACGCCGGCAACCGCCGCGACCATGTCTCGGCATCGATAGCCACCAGGTCGGCGACCAGTCGATCACCGTGCAATCGAACCTCGGCAGCGAAGTCCCCGGTGGCGAGCGCGGCGTCGATCAACCCGGCGAGGCCAAACGCCAGCGCCTCGCCGCGCGCCTCCGACAAGCCGGCGACGAGGCCCCGGCCGAGCGATGCCAGCGCGCTGCGTCGCGCCGGCTCCGCAGCGCCGGCGGCGACGAGCGCTCGCACAGCGAACGAGAGCGCGACCGGATCGCTCGCCACCTCGCTGGCGTCGCGTTCGCCGGGCGCGGTCGAAGCCAGGTTGCTGCCCAATGCAGCGATCTCGTCGGCCAGTTCCTGGACGCGCTCGTCGATGGCCGGCAAGCCGCCGCTCTGCGCCAACGCCGCGCGCCGCAGTTCCGCACTGGCGCGCAATTCGAAGTCGAAGCGCGCCAGCATGAGGGCGTTGCGCGGATCGAGCCAGGCGCGCAGGCCGTCGCCGCCCCGGCGCAGGCCGCCGCCGGCCCGGCGCAGGCCTTCGTCGAACGACTCCCGCAGCAGCGCCGAGGCTTCGAGTTCGAGGCGCCGCCGGATGACGCCGATGTCGTCGTCCCACGCCGGCGCCGGCTCGTCGACGGCGACCTCCAAGGCGGCGTGGCCCTGGTCCACGGGCGACGGCGCCAAGCGGAACCCCGCTGGCGACGGCGCAGCCGCCCGGGTGCGCGGCCGCAGTGGGTCCCAGGCGACCAACAAGAGGAACACCGCGGCCGCAGCCGCGGCGAGGCAAGTCCACGACCGCAGACCGCCGACCGGCTGCGGCACCCGCTGCTCCGCGCGCCGGACGACCGCCGCGAGCTTCGCGCCGTACGCCGGCCCCGGCTCCACGACGAGCAGCCGCGCCGACTGCACGAACGAAACCTCGTCCGCCAGGTCGAGCAACTGCATCGGATCGACGCCGATCCGGGCCCGCGCGGCAGCGAGTTGCGCCGCATCGCCCTGGCCCAGCGCCACGTCGAGCATCGTCAGGTCGTGATCCGGAGCCGACGTCATCCAGCGCCTCCGCTGCGTCGCATGCGGACCTCGCCCACGGCGGGGCGGGCCAGCAGTTGCTTGAGCGCCTGCGTGGCGTTGTGCATGCGCGACTTGACGGTTCCCACCGGGATGTCGAGCAACGCGCTGATCTCCTGGTACGGCAGCTCCTGGTAGACGGCCAGCTCGAACACGATGCGGTGCGGCTCGGTCAGGCGCTCCAGCGCCGCGCGCAACGCCGCCTTCTCCTCGTCGCCTGCCAACTGCTGCACCGGCGTCGACGTCGGGGCCGCGTACTCGATCGACGCCGCCTCGTCCTCACCGGGCAACAGCACCTGATCGTACGAAATCACCCGCGGACGCGGACGCTGCTGGCGGTAATGATCGATCCAGAGGTTCGTCGCGCAGCGGTAGACGAACGTCATCATCCGCCCCTCGGGCCGATACCGCTTGCTGCCGCGCAGCAGCTTCAGGAACAGGTCCTGGGCGAGGTCCTCGGCCCGGTCGCGGTCCCAGCACAGCCGGTAGAAGAACTGCAACATGCGGTCGCGGCAGGCGTCGACGAGTTGCCGGAACGCCTGCGCATCGCCGTCGCGGTAGCGCGCGAGGTAGTCGACTTCGCCGTCACCCGCCGGTTGGTTCGTTCGGTGCTGCACAGAGGCCTCCGCGGATCGCACCCGGAACGCGGTGCGCCGCTTGGGGTTCAGACGATCTTCGGCAGGTTGCCGAGCCACGGGAAGTCGCCGGGTGTCGCGGTGAGCACGGCAGCCCGACCGCCGTGCTTGTCGTTGGCGAGCTGCAGCCACAAGGTACGTTCCGGCATGAGGTTGCGGACACGATCCGCCCACTCGACGACCGCCACGGCGGCCGGATCGAACAGGTATTCCAAGCCGCCGTCGCGCAGGAATCCGGCAAGTTTCTGCGGCAGGTAGGCATCCGCATGCAGCAGCCGCAGCGGCCCACCGTGTTCGATGACGAGCAGATACGTCGGGCTGCTGACGCCATCCGGATCGTCAACCGCGAGGCCGCATGCCACCCCGCGCGCCAGCGTCGTCTTGCCGGCGCCAAGGTCGCCAACGAGCGCCAGCGCGTCGCCGGCGCGCAGCCGTTCGCCCAACCGCACGCCAAGACGGTGCGTGGCGTCGGCGTCGGCCAGCGCCACGCGCACTTCCTGCGGGCGGCCCTCACCGACCATCGAACCCGCCTTCGCGTTCGGCGGCGAAGACCACGAGCACGGTGCTGGCCAGGGCCCGGCGCGGCAGCACACCGAAGTCACGGCTGTCGCGGAAACCCGATCCAGGGGCTGGATGCTCGATGCGCACCGTGTCGCCGTCGAGCGCCACGACGCGCGAGAGCATCCGACCGTCGGGTGTGTCGACGAATGCGTTGCAACCGACGCGGACGCCGACGCACCAACGATCGACGAGCAACAAGGCGCCCGGCGGCGCCTCCGGCACCGTCGCCATGCCAACCGGCACGACGACCGCGCCGAACTGGGCAAGCAACCATGCAGCAACGACCGCCGTCAGGACCGTGGTCGCCCGCCGCAGCCGCGTTGCGTGCGCGAGCAGGTCGACGCCGGCAGAGCGCGGCGCGGGCACGGTGCCGGATACAGCCATGGCGGCAAGTATGCGCCGTCGGGCCGCGACAGCCAATCCACGCCCGATTGCCGCAGCAGCGGCCGCTGGCGACGTTGGCCGCCGGAGCGACCGCGTCATCAGGCAGCGCCGTCGAGCGCGCGGTCCACGGCGTCTTGCAGCGCGGTCGCCGCAGCGGCGACATCGGCCGCTTCGCACAGCGCGCCGCGCACGGCAAACCCGACGGGTCGATGCTGCGGCGGCAGGGCGCGCACCGCGGCGATCCGTTCGGCGGTGACGCCGCCGAGCCAAAGCACCGGCAAGCGAGCGTCCGCGGTCCACGCGCCAGCGCGCGCCGGCCCGAGCCCGTTGTGGCCCGGTTTGCTCGCCGTCGTCCAGACCGGCGACAGCAGCGCGAAGTCCGCGCCTGCGGCGGCTGCGGCGGCGAGTTCCTCGGGGTCGTGGCAGGACACGCCAAGGCGAGCCCTGCCAGCGAGCGCCAACCGCGCTGCCGCCGGCGGCAGGCTGCGATGCCCCACCTGCACGCCGTCACAGCAGCCGGCAGCGGCGACGTCGACGCGATCGTTGACGAACAACTGGCCGCCCACTGCGCGCAGCAACGGCTGCAGTTCGAGCGCCACCGCCGCCAACTGCCGCACCGACCACGACGGTTCGCGCAGTTGCACCGAGCGCACGCCACCGGCTATCGCGGCGCCGACGATGCCACGCAGCCGCGCGACGTCGCCGACGCCGTCGGTCACGAGCAGCAAGCGCGGCGGCGGCAACGGCGCGAGGACAGGCTCCATGCCGCGAGTTAGCCCCGCCGGACCGCGGCGCGCAAGCGCTGCCTCCGCTTTACAGCAGCCGCGGCCACCGCTCTCCTGCGGCGGTGCACCGATCCAAACTCCGCGCGGTCGCCGTCCTGCTCGCCAGCTGCGCTGCCGCGCCGACGACCGACGCCGCGCCGGCTGCGGCCTGCGACCGCCTCTTCACCCGCGCCCTCGCGGACAACGCCGCGATTGCAACGCTCGCCAACCTGCTGGACGCAGCGCCCAAGCGCCTGTCCGGCTCGCCGGGCTACGACGACGCGGTCGCCTGGGCCATGGCGCAGATGCGCGCCATGGGCCTGCACAACGTCCGCGCCGAGCCGTGCACGGTGCCGATCTGGCGGCGCGGCGTCGAGCTGGCGTCCATCGCCGGCAACGGTCGGCAACTGCGCGTGACCGCGCTCGGCGGCAGCGTCGGCACCGGCGACGACGGCATCATGGCCGAGGTCGTCGAGGTGCGCTCGTTCGAGCAGTTGGCGGCGCTCGGCGACGCCGCCCGCGGCAAGATCGTCTTCTTCAATCGGCCGATGCCGCGCGCGCTGCGCCGCACCGGCTCGGCCTACGGCGAAGCGGTGCCGCAGCGCAGCAACGGCGCGATCGAGGCCGGCAAGGCCGGCGCCGTGGCGGCGCTGGTACGGTCGATGACAACCGCGATCGACGGCCATCCGCACACCGGCGCGATGTCCTACGCCGAAGGCGTGCCGCAGGTGCCGGCGGCGGCGATCGCGACCGCGGATGCCGAAGCGCTGTCGGCCTTGCTGCAGCGCGGCCCGGTGCACGTGCGCCTGCAGTTGACCTGCGCCACGGTGGGCGAAGGGCCGGGCGCCAACGTGGTCGGCGAGTTGACGGGGAGCGAACGCCCGGACGAGGTCGTCGTCGTCGGCGGCCATCTCGACGCCTGGGACCTCGGCCGCGGCGCGCACGACGACGCGGCCGGCTGCGTGCACGCGCTCGAAGCCGTGCGTTTGTTGCAGGCGACCGGCCTGCGGCCCAAACGCACGGTGCGAGTCGTGCTGTTCGCCAACGAGGAGAATGGCCTGCGCGGCGCCAAGGCCTACGCCGCGGCCCATCGCGACGAGGCGGCGCGGCACGTCGCGGCGATCGAGTCGGACGCCGGCGGCTTCACGCCGCTCGGCTTCACCTGCTCGTTGCGCGACGCCGCCGCCGAGGCCGTGCGACGGCGCCTGCTGCCGTTGCAGGACTTCGGCGCCGGGGCGTTCCTGCCCGGCGCTGGCTCCGGCGGCGCCGACCTCGGGCCGCTGCTGGCGCTCGGCGTGCCTTGCTACGGCCTGCTCGTCGACGGCCAGAAGTACTTCGACTACCACCACACCGCCGTCGACGACCTGCCGGCCGTGCACGAACGCGAACTGGCGCTCGGCGCCGCGGCGGTGGCGTTCGCCGCCTGGACCCTCGCGGACGGCTGAACACCGGCGCCGGCCGTCGACCGTCCGACAGCCGGCTGGCCGAGCTCAGCGGCCGCCGTACTGCTGCATGTAGTAGTCCTGGTACGCGCCGCTGCGCACGCGCTCCCACCATGCGCGGTTCTGCTGGTACCACGCGACGGTGTCGCGCAGCCCGGACTCGAACGTGTAGACCGGCGTCCAACCGAGCGTCGCGCGCGCCTTGCTGGAGTCCATCGCGTAGCGGCGATCGTGGCCCGGCCGGTCCTTGACGTAGTGGATCAGGTCCTCGCCCTTGCCGAGCAGGCGCAGGATCTCCTTCACGACGAACAGGTTCTCGCGTTCCGCGTCGCCACCGAAGTTGTAGACCTCGCCGGCGCGGCCGCGCTCCATCGCCGCCCGGATGCCGGCGCAGTGGTCGAGGACGTGGATCCAGTCGCGGACGTTCTTGCCGTCGCCGTAGACGGGCAGCTTCTTGCCCTCCATGGCATTGGCGATCATCAGCGGGATCAGCTTCTCGGGGAACTGGTACGGACCGTAGTTGTTCGAGCAGCGCGTGATCACGCAGTCCATGTGGTGCGTGTGCACCGCCGCGCGGACCATCAGGTCACTGCCGGCCTTGCTCGCCGAGTACGGCGAGTTCGGCTGGATCGGCGTCTCCTCGGTGAAGTAGCCCCAAGCGCCGAGCGAGCCGTAGACCTCGTCGGTGCTGACGTGCACGAAACGCTGGGTCTTGTACACGCGCGCCTTGTCGAGCAGCACCTGCGTGCCGATCACGTTGGTGCGCACGAACGCGGTGGCGTCGAGCACCGACCGGTCGACGTGGCTCTCGGCGGCGAAGTGCACGACCACGTCCGGGCGGTGCTCGGCGAAGCATGCGTCCATCGCGGCCGCGTCGGCGATGTCCGCCTTGACGAAGGCGTAGCGCTCGTTGCGCTCGACGTCGGCGAGGTTCTCGAGGTTGCCCGCGTACGTCAGCGAGTCGACGTTGACGAGCCGGTGGTCGCTGGCCTGCAGCAGGAGGCGGACGAAGTTGGAGCCGATGAAGCCGGCTCCGCCGGTGACGAGGATCTTGCTCACGGAAGGTTCCGGGGTTGGCTCAGTATCGCTTGCCGCCGAGGGAATCGCCGGCCGCAGCGCGATCCGCAGGCCCGCGCGCGGCGTCGTGCGCGAGCCAACGCCCGATGGCATCGACGTGGTGCGGCATCGGCTTGCCGCGCAGCGCGTCGAGACTCCCGGTGTCGAGCACCGACCAAGCCGGCCGCGGGGCCGGTCGTTTGAGGTCGGCGGCAGACTGCTCGCCGACCGGCACGTGGCCGAGGCCGGCGGCCGCCAGCACGGCCACGGCGAAGCCGTGCCACGACACCGCGCCTTCGTTGGCGCAGTGGTAGATGCCGCCCGGCGCCCGCAGCGCCAGCACGTCGAGCAGCGCCTCGGCGAGGTCGCAGGTGAAGGTCGGCCGGCCGATCTGGTCGGTCACGACCGCGAGCGGCTGGCCCGACCGCGCCCGGTCGAGGATCGCGCGCGGGAAGTTCCGGCCGCCGGGGCCGAACACCCAGCTCGTGCGCACGACGCGGAAGCCGTCGCGGCCGTGCGCCAGCACCGCCTCCTCGCCCAAGCGCTTGCTGGCGCCGTAGGCCGACAGCGGGCGGGTCGGGGCGTCGAACGCGTACGGCGCGGTCGCCGCGCCGTCGAACACGAAGTCCGTGCTGACGTAGACGAGTTCGCTGCCGGCGGCGGCCGCCGCCTCGGCGACCCAGGCAGTGCCGAGCGCGTTGACGCGGTAGGCGCCGAGCGGGTCCTGTTCGCACGCATCGACGTTGGTCGCCGCCGCGCAGTGCACGACCGCGCGCGGCGCTGCGCGGCCCATCGCGGCGAAGATCGCGGCCCGGTCCCCCAGCGGCATGTCGCGCGACGAGACGCCGACGGCGACCAGCCCGCGGGCCGCAGCCGCGGCCAACACGGCGCGGCCGAGTTGCCCGGTGCCGCCGGTGACCAGGATGTCGCTCGCCGCCATCGCCGCGCTCAGACGTCCATGCGGTTGGCGCCGTTCTCGCGCACCAACGTCGCCGAGCGGTACAGGGACTCGAAGGTGCCGGCGTCGGTCCACCAGCCCATGAGCACCTCGTAGGTGAGGTTGCCGCGGCGCACGTACTCGTTGTTGACGTCGGTGATCTCCAGCTCGCCGCGCTGGCTCGGCTTTAGCGTGCGGCAGATGTCGAACACCGCCGGGTCGTACATGTAGATGCCGATGACCGCGAGGTTGGTCTCCGGCTCTTTCGGCTTCTCGACGATCTTCACGACCTTGCCGGCTTCGATCGTGGCGACGCCGAAGCGCTGCGGATCGTGCACTTCCTTCAGCAGGATCTTGGCGCCGCCGCCCTGGCGCTTGAAGTCGTCGGCGGCCTTCTTGATGTTGCCTTCGATGATGTTGTCGCCGAGCACGACGCAGATCGAGTCGCCTTCGGCGAAGGACTCGGCCAGCTTCAGCGCGTCGGCGATGCCGCCTTCGCCTTCCTGATAGGCGTAGTGCAGGCGCTTGAGGCCGAAGTCGGCGCCGTTGCGCAGCAACTGCAGGAAGTGGCCCGCCGAGTTGCCTCCGGTCACCACCATGATCTCGGTGATCCCCGCGTTCACGAGGCACTGGATCGGGTAGTAGATCATCGGCTTGTTGAAGATCGGCAACAGGTGCTTGTTGGTGATCTTCGTCAGCGGATAGAGGCGGCTACCGAGGCCGCCAGCGAGTACGACGCCTTTCATGTTCGTGTGCCCGGGCTGGTGTTCGTCCGGTACCAGTCGAAGGTGCGCGCGAGGCCGGCCGCGAAGCCGATGCGCGGCGCGAAGCCGAAGCGCGCCGCGGCGCGCGACGAATCGGACAGCGAGTGCCGCACGTCGCCGCGGCGCGGCGCGGCCTGGGTCGGCGGCGGGATCGGACGCCCGCCCAGGTGGGGCCGCGCCAGCTCGCAGAGCGCCGCGTGGAGATCCAGCAACGTCGTCGAACTGCCGTAGGCCAGATTGACGGTGACGCAGCCGTCGCTGTCGCCGTCGAGCGCCTGGATGACGCCGGCGACGACGTCCTCGACGTAGGTGAAGTCGCGCGACTGCAGGCCGTCGCCGTCGATGCGGGCCGAACGGCCGTCGAGGATCGCCCGACAGAAGGCCGCGATCACGCCGGAGTACGCGCTGTCGGCGGGCTGCCGCGGGCCGAAGACGTTGAAGAACCGCGTGACCACGACGCGCAGGCCGTAGACCCGGGCGAACGAGCGGCAGTACAGCTCGCCGGCGAGCTTGGCGGCGGCGTAGGGCGACAGCGGATCCTCGCGCAGGCCTTCGTGCTTGCGCGGCGCCTCCTGGTCGCCGTACGCGGAACTGCTGCCGGCATAGACGACGCGCGCGCCGCGCTGGCGCGCCGCGTCGAGCACCATCAGCGTGCCGGTGGCGCAGGCGTGGTGCGAGTCGATCGGTCGCTCGACCGACCGGGCGACCGACGGCAGCGCGGCGAGGTGCACCACCTTGTCGACGTCGGCGAAGGCGTCGGCGAGTGCGGTCGCATCCAGTATCGAACCGTGCACGAAACGCGCCTTCGTGCCGTCGAGGTTGCCGCGCTTGCCGGTCGACAGGTCGTCGAGCACCGTGACCTCGCGACCGCTGCGCTCGAGCAACTCGACGACGTGCGACCCGATGAAGCCAGCGCCGCCGGTGACGAGCACGCGCCGGCTCACGCGATCCTCCCCGCCTGCTTCTCGGCGAGGTACCAGCGGCAGAAGCGCTCGACGCCCTCCGCGACGCCGACCGTGGGCCTGTAGCCGAGTTCGCGCTGCGCCGAGGCGACGTCGGCGAACGTGATCGGCACGTCGCCGGGCTGGTCGGGCAGGCGCTGCAGTTCGGCCTTGCGACCGAGCGCGCGCTCCAGGTGCGCGACGAGTTCGGCCAGCGAAGTCGTCGCCGAGCCGCCGAGGTTGTAGACCGCGAACGGCCGCGGCGGAGTGATCGCCGCCGCCACGCCGGCGACGATGTCGTCGACGTACGTGTAGTCGCGGCGCGAGGAGCCGTCGCCGAAGAACGGGATCGGCTTGCCGTCCGTGATCAGGCGCGCGAACTGATGGATCGCCATCTCCGGCCGCTGCCGCGGCCCGTAGACGGTGAAGAAGCGCAGGCACGCAACCGGGTTGCCGCGCAGGTGGTGCCACGCGTGCACGATCAACTCGCCGGCCTTCTTGCTCGCGGCGTACGGCGAGATCGGCCGATCGACGTTGTCGGTTTCGGCGAAGGGCACCTTGGTGTTGCCGCCGTAGACCGAACTGCTGCTGCCGAAGGCCAGGACCACTGCAGGATCGGCGATCTGCGACAGCAGCGTCTGGGTGCCGGTGACGTTCACGTCCATGTACCGCACCGGATCCGCGATCGACGGACGGACGCCGGCGAGGGCCGCGAGGTGGACCACCGCCCGCACGCCGGCGACCGCCTCGCGGCAGGCCGCAGCGTCGCGCAAGTCGCTCTGCCGGAACACGAAGCGCTCGCCCCCCAGGGCGGTCAGGCGCGCGAGGTTGGCGCGCTTGAGCCGCACGTCGTAGTACGGGTCGAGGTTGTCCAGCACGCGGACGGAGGCTCCGGCCGCCAGCAGGCGTTCAGCGAGGTGCGAACCGATGAACCCGGCTCCGCCGGTGATCAGGACAGGCGACACGGCCCCGTCTTGGTACCCCATCCCCGCAGGCGATTCCACCTTGCGCCGAACCTTGGCCCGGCGCGACGGCCGGCCGCATGCAGCCGGTTGGCGGCGGCGGTTAGGATGCCGGCAATGACGCCGCTCCGCGCGCACGTTCCTCTGCTGGCCCTGGTCCTCGCTGCTGCCGCCGTCGCCCAGGACGCGGCGCCGCCGGTCGATCCCGCGCTGCCCGAGCAGTTGAAGCAACTGCGCGCCTTCGTCATCGACACGAAGATGCTCAGCGACATGCAGGCGGTCGGCCTGATGCAAAAGCTGACGCAGAACCTCGAAACCCGCAACCCGAAGGACAAGGAGCGGCTCGCCAAGGCGTTCGGGGACGTCTTCCGCGCCGGCAAACTGCGCACCGGTCCGAAGGAGGTCCTCTACCGCGAAACCGCCGACGAGCTGGCCAAGTTCGGCGAACTCGGCGCGCCGGAGATCCAGAAGGCGCTGGCCGACACCCGCTGGAAGGACAATCGGCCGCTGTTGTCGCACATGATCCTGGCGCTCGGTCGCACGAAGGACGCCAAGCACGTCGACTGGCTGCTGGACACCACGACCCGCTCGCCGATCGACGAACTGCGGGCCGCCGCCGGCGAGGCGCTGGGCAACTTCACCGGACTCGACCTGCGTCCGCGACGGGACGTCGTCAAGGCGATCGTGCGCGAGTGGGGCAGCCTGCACTCCCGTGCAACCACGCCCGATCCGACCGACCCGAGCGCCCCCATCGACCCGGACCCGCGCAACGCCCGCGAGACGCTGCGCGCGGTGGAAGGCAAGTGGTCCTCGACGCTGACGAAGCTGACCGGCGTCTCGCACTCCGGCTTCGCCGAGTGGCAGCGCTGGCTCAACAAGAACCCCGGATGGACGCCGCCGAGCGCCAAGAAGCCGTGAGAAGCGGTCGTTCGCCTTCGGCGCTCGCCATCACCGTCCTCTGTGCGTGCCACGCGCCGGCGCAGACGCCGACGCCACCTTCGCCAGCCGCCGTGCTGGCGCAGGTGCGCGCCGCCAACCTCGCGCTCGACGACGCCCGCGCCGCGGTGCCGGCGCTGCAGTCGGCGCCGGTGACGATCCGGCTGCAGGCGAGCGACGCCCTGCGGGCGAACTACCTGCAGCGCACCGCGCGCCACGCCAAGGCCTGCGCCGAACTCGGCAAGGCGATCGCCGCCGCGGCCCCCAAGCGGGCCGAGCCCAAGGGCGGCAAGAAGCCGGCAGCCGACCCGATCGACGGCCACCGCAGCCGGGCGCTCGCGGCGTCACGGCGCGAGGGACTGACCAAGGAGATCATCCACGACGTCATCGATCCCGAACTGAAGGCGCTCGCGACGGCGCTGTGGCCGGAGCGCGAGGCTCTGGTCTCCAAGGCGCCGGCGCTGCAGACGGCATTCGACGCGCTGCAGCGCGAGCGCGCGGAGTTGCTGCAGTGGTACGCGCTCTACGGCGATTCCACCGCCGGCCTCGAACTGCATCCCGACGCCGAGAAGCACTTCCTGAAGAACCCGCCGCCGTCGCCGCCCTTGCCACTCGCGGGCCTCGACGACGAGTGGATGGCATGGACACTGCTCACCATGCCCCTGTCCGCGCGCGACCGCAGCGCGCTCGAGGCGAACGAGACGCTCCGCGCGACGATGGACCCGCAGGAGATCGCCGGCAACACCGCGTTGAACCGGCTGCGGTGGCTGCTCGGACTGCCCGTGCTGCGCATCGATCCGAAGCTGGCAGCCGCGGCGCGCGACCACTCCCTCGACATGGAGACGCTCGGGTTCTTCGCCCACGAATCGCCGGTCGCCGGCAAGACGTCGCCCGGCGACCGCGCCGCACGCTTCGGCACCTCCGGCGGCGCCGAGAACATCGCCAGCGGCCAGGAGTCCGGCCCGGCGGCCGTGCAGTCGTGGTGGTACAGCCCGGGCCACCACCGCAACATGCTCGGCGGCCACGGTCGCGTCGGCCTGGGCCGCCACGCCCGAAAGTGGACGCAGATGTTCGGCGGCTGACGCTCCGCGTAGCCGCCTTGCCACGGCGAAGCAGGATGGCGCCAGCCGTGGCTGCGGCGACCGCAGTTCGACGATTTTGCGCCCGAGACGCCGTTGTCGCCGCGATCTTCTAGACTAGAAACGCCCGACCGTCGCCCACCACCGATGACGCCACGAGCCACCACGTCGCTGCGCGCACTCGCCTGTGCTGCCGCCCTGACCCCGGCACTCGCCGCGCAACTGCCGGCCCCCTACGTGCCGCCGCAGAATCCGCAGTCGCCGGCCAAGATCGTGCTCGGCAAGGCGCTGTTCTGGGACGAGCAACTGTCGAGCGACGACACGGTCGCGTGCGGCACCTGCCACCTGCCCGAGTTCGGCGGCAGCGACGGCCGACCGGTCGGCGGCCTGCATCCCGGCGCGGACAACGTCTTCGGCACCGCCGACGACGTGCATGGTTCAGCCGGCGTCGTGAAGTCCGCGCCGAACGGCAACTTCGCGTTCTCGTCGCTGTTCGGCGTCTCGCGCCAGGCGACCGGCCGGACCTCGCAGTCGACGCTCGGGGCCGCGCACCACGCCGAGTTGTTCTGGGATGGCCGCGCCAGCACGCAGTTCGTCGACCCCGAAACCGGCGCCACGGTGATCCCGATCGGCGGCGCCCTGGAGAGCCAGGCCGTCGGTCCGATCCTCAATCCGGTCGAGATGGGTCGGCCCGGCAGGACGTGGCAGGACGTGCGCAACAAGCTGCAAACGGCGACGCCGCTGCGCCTCGCCAGCAACCTGCCGCCCGACGTCGTCGCGGCGCTGCAGCAGAACCCGACGTATCCGGCGCTGTTCACGGCGGCGTTCGGCGACGCGACGATCTCCGCGGCGCGCATCGGCATGGCGCTGGCGAGCTACCAGCGAACGCTCAACCCCGACGACACGCCGTGGGACCGCTACATGGCGGGCCAGAGCTCGGCGATGACGCCCGCGGAGAAGACCGGCTGGCAGTTGTTCCAGAACCAGGGCCGTTGCGCGGCGTGCCACTGGGCGCCGCTGTTCTCCGACGACCTGTTCCACAACCTGGGGCTGCGCTTCGTCGCCGAAGACATCGGCCGCGGCCAGTTCACGCCGTATGTCGAGGACCAGGGAGCGTTCAAGACGCCGAGCCTGCGCAACGCCGGCCTGCGGCCCCGGCTGTTCCACAACGGCCAATCGCCGGGACTCGGCGACCCCGCCCAGTGGACCGACCCGAACTCCTCGTTGCTGGTGTATTGGAACGGCAGCGGCGTCGATCCGTCGAACCTCGACCCCTTCATGCTGCCGCTGAACCAGCTCGGCGTGACGCAAGCCGAGGTGGCGCTGATCCAGGACTTCGTGCGCACGGCGCTCACCGATCAGCGCGCCGCGCTGCGGCTGCCGCCGTTCGACCATCCGGACCTCCGCAGCGCGATCGTGGCCCCGCCGCGCGTGTTCGGCGCCGCGCTCGCCGGCACGGCCGAACCGCGACTGCTCGACAGCGCGCCCACGTTCCCCGGCAACGCGGACTACCGACTTGGACTCGCGGCCGGCAGCGCGACCACGGCGCTCGTCGCCTGGGGCTTCCAGTCGATCGAGCCCAACGCCTTCGTCGGCGCCCTGCCGTGGCACCTGCACGTCGCCGGCTGGAACCTGTTCTCGCTGACCGGCGCGCCCGGCCGGCCCGGCCTCGCCACGTGGCGACTGCCGCTGCCCGCCGACCCGGCGCTCGCCACCGTGCCGCTGTACTTCCAGATGTTCGCGCTCGACGGCGTGGCGCCCGGCGGCATCGCGTCGAGCCGCGGCTACGAGTTCTTCGTGCGCTGACGGCGCCCGCGCGCCTCGCGAGGTCAGCAGCGCACGCCGTCGACGATGCGCGCGATGCCGAGCGGATTGTCGTCGCGCAGTTCGGGCGGCAGCGCCGCCGCGGGCCAGTCCTGCCAGCACTGCGGACGTGTCCAGCGCGCGATCGACGTGACGCCGACCGCCGAATAGCGCGCGTCGGTCGACGCCGGGTACGGACCGCCGTGCACCATCGCGCCACAGACCTCCACTCCGGTCGGCACGCCGTTCGCGATCAGGCGACCGACGCGTTGCTGCAGCAGTGCGACGACATCGGCGTGGGCAGCGAGGTCGTCGCCCGCTTCGTGCACGGTGCCCGTGAGGTGGCCTTCGAGCGCGGCCAGCACGGCGCGCAGTTCCTTGGCGTCGGCGCAGCGCACGGCCAACACTGCGGGACCATAGATCTCGCGCCGCAACCGCGGATGCTTCAGCACGGCGGCGACGTCGGCGGTGAACAGCGTCGGACAGACCGCCGTCGCCGCCGCCCCCGCCCCACCAGCGCGGGCCGCGACCACGGCCGGCAACACGGCCACTTCCGCCACCGCGCTCTCGAAGCCGGCGCGGATCGAGGGATGCACCGCCGGACCGCCCTGGCTCGCGACAACGCGCTCCCGCAGGGCCGCGGCGAAGGCGTCGCCACCTGGACCGTCGATCCAGCAGACGAGGCCGGGGCTGGTGCAGAACTGTCCTTGCGCCAACAGGGCCGACGCGGCGACCTGCTCGGCGATCCCGGCGCCGCGATGGGCCAATGCCTGCGGCAGCACGACGACGGGATTCATCGAGCCCATCTCGGCGAACACCGGGATCGGCCGCTGCCGCCGCGCCGCGCGATCGAGCAACGCCCTGCCGCCGGCGTGCGACCCGGTGAAGCCCACTGCCGCGATCGCCGGGTGCTCGACGAGGCGCTCGCCGAGCGCGTGCTCGCGACCGTGCAACAGCGAGAACACGCCGTCGGGCAGGGCGCAGCCGCGGACGGCCGCCGCGACGACGCTGCCGACCAGTTCACTCGTGCCCGGATGCGCGGGATGGCCCTTCACGACCACCGGACAGCCGGCCGCGAGCGCCGACGCGGTGTCGCCGCCCGCGACCGAGTACGCCAGCGGGAAGTTGCTGGCGCCGAAGACCGCGACCGGACCGAGCGGCACGCGCATCGAACGCACGTCGGGCTTCGGCTGCGGTTGCCGCTGCCGGTCGGCGTGGTCGATGCGGGCGTCGACCCACGAGCCCTCCTCCAGCAGCGCGGCGAACTGCTGCAGCTGCAGCACCGTGCGCCCGCGCTCGGACTGCACGCGCTGGGGCGGCAGCGCCGTCTCGGCGGTGACGCGCGCGAGCAGTTCGTCGCCGAGCCCCAGCAGGCCGTCGGCGATCGCGCGCAGCAGCCGCGCGCGCACGGTCGGCGGCGTCACCGCGAAGGCGACGGCGGCGGCGCCGGCGGCCGCAGCGGCGCGGTCGACCTGCGCTGGCGACGCTTCGCGGTAGGCGGGCGACAAGGCGGCGCCGCCGTGCGGGTCCATTGCCGTGAAGGACGGGCCGGCGCCGGCCTCCGGCGCACCGGCGAGGAAGTGGTCGCCGCGCAGGGTCATGCGCCCACCGCCCGCGGCCGCGCCGCCAGTGCAGCCCGGATCACGGCGAGCGCCTCGTCGCGCCGCGTCTCGGCCAGCGGCAGCCGCGGCGGCCGCACGCGTTCGCTGCCCTGACCGACCTCCTGCTGCACCAGCTTGATGAGCTGCACGAACTCCGGCACGGTGTCGAGGCGCAGCAGCGGCAGGAACCAGCGGTAGAGCGCCGCCGCCTCGGCGTGGCGGCTATCGCGCGCCAGCTCGAACAACAGCACTGACTCGCGCGGCAACGCGTTGACGAGGCCAGCGACCCAGCCGACCGCGCCGGCGGCGACGCCTTCGCACAGCATGTCGTCCATGCCGACCAGCACGTCGATCCGGTCGCCGAGCAGCGCCTTGAGCGCGGTGACGCGACGGGCATCGCCGCTCGACTCCTTCACGGCGACGAGGTTGCGGTGCTCGTGCGCCAGCGCGGCGACGTGCGGCGCCGCGAAGTCGACGCCGTACGCCGGTGGGTTGTTGTAGAGCATGCACGGCAGCGACGTGGCGCGGAGCACCGCACCGACGTGCGCCAGCGCCTCGGCCATGTCGCCCTTGTGCACGTAGGCGGGCAGCACCATCAGGCCAGCGCATCCCGCGCCGGCCGCCGCCTGGGCCAACGCGACCGCGGCGCGCGTGCTGAGCGCGGCGATGCCCGGCAGCACCGGCTTGCCGCCAGCCGCGGCGACGACGGTGCGCAGCACGGCCACCTTCTCGTCGAAGTCGAGCGTGGCGCCTTCGCCGAGCGAGCCGAGCGGGATGACACCGCCGCAACCGGCGTCGAGTTGCCACCGGACGTGGCGACCGAGGAAGTCGTGGTCGACGCGATCGTCGGCCAGGAACGGCGTCGTGATGGCGGGCAGGACGTGGCGGAACGGCGACGTGGGCATCGGCCGACAGCGAACGCCACGGTCACATCCGGCGCAAGGGCGGTGGCGCCGGCGCCCGTGGGCCGCCATCCTGCTCGCCATGAGCGACGACGCGACGAAGCAGAAGCAGGCGGAACTCTGCGCCAAGGTAGGCCTGCCGCATGCCAGGCGGCACATCTTCCTTTGCGCCGACCAGACCAACCCGAAGTGCTGCGACAAGGACCGCGGCCTCGCGGCGTGGGAGCACCTGAAGTCGCGGCTCAAGACGCTGGGGCTGTCGGAGCAAGGCGGCGTGCAGCGGACGAAGGCGAACTGCCTGCGGCTGTGCACCGGCGGGCCGATCGCGGTCGTCTACCCCGAAGGCGCGTGGTACCGCGACTGCGATCCGCCGGTGCTCGATCGCATCATCGAGCAGCACCTGATCGGCGGCGAGGTCGTGCGCGAGCACCTGATCACCACTGCGCCGCTGCCAGGCGGCCGCTGCGGCCCGGCGTGAGCGACGTACGGATCGACGGCCCCGACGACGCGCCGGCGACGCTGCTGCTGGCGCACGGCGCTGGCACGGGCAAGGAGCACGACGTCCTGGACGCGATCGCGCAGGGTCTCGCCGGCCCGCAGCGCCGCGTGGTGCGCTTCGACTTCCCGTACCGGTCCGCCGGCCGCAGGCTGCCTGACCCCTTGCCACGGTTGCAGGACGCGCTGCGGGCCGCGGTCGCCGCGCACGGCCGCGGCGCCATCGCGCTCGCCGGCAAGTCGCTCGGCGGCCGCGTGGCCTCGACCCTCGCCGACGAACTGGCGGCGCGCGCGCTGCTCTGCTTCGGGTACCCGTTCCATCCGCCGAAGGACGCGAGCCGCCTGCGCACCGCGCACCTCGCGGCGCTGCGCACGCCGACGCTCGTGCTGCAGGGCGAACGCGACCCCTTCGGCGACCGCGCCGAGGTCGCCGGCTACGCGCTGTCGCCGGCGATCACCGTGCACTGGCTCCTCGACGGCGACCACGATCTGCGGCCACGCAGGGCAAGCGGCCGGACCGCGCACGTCAACCTCGCCGAAGCGATCGACGCCGCCGGCGCCTTCCTGCGACACCACGGCGCTTGAGCCGCAGCGCACACACGGAATCGTGCGGCGCCGTGGCTGCGCGTGCAGCCACCGCGACACGTGGCAGCCACGATCGGCCGCATGCAGGACGACCTCCGGCCGACGCTCAACCGCGCAGCGCCGACGCGATCAGCGCCGCCTGCTCGGCCTTGTGCTTGTGCGAGCTGCCGGTCGCCGGGCTGGCGGCGGCGCGGCGCGTCGCGCGGGCCGCCCAGTCGAAGCGGTCGCGGACGAACGTCCACGCGCCCATGTTGGCCGGCTCTTCCTGGCACCAGACGAACTTCGCCGCCGGATAGCGCGCGCGCAGCGCCGCCATGGCCGTCGCCGGCCACGGGTAGAGCAGCTCGACGCGCACCAAGGCGACGCTGCGGTCGTCACCGCGCGCGTCGGCGAGGTCGTAGTAGACCTTGCCCGAACAGCAGACGACGCGGGTGACGCTGGCGGCGTCGACGATCGAGCCGTCGTCGCGCACCTGCTGGAAGCCGCCGTGTGCAAGATCGTCGGCCGCCGAACCGGCTTCCTTCTGGCGCAGCAGGCTCTTCGGCGTCATCACCACCAGCGGCTTGCGGTCAGCGTCGAGCGCCTGCGCCATCAACAGGTGAAAGTAGCTGGCCGCGCACGACGGGTTGGCGACGCGGAGGTTGTTCTCGGCGCAGAGTTGCAGGAAACGCTCCAGGCGCGCGCTGCTGTGCTCGGGCCCCTGGCCGTCGTAGCCGTGCGGCAACAGCAGCACGAGGCCCGACTGCTGGTTCCACTTGGCTTCGCCAGCGGCGAGGAACTGGTCGATCTGGATCTGCGCGCCGTTGCAGAAGTCGCCGAACTGCGCCTCCCACAGGCACAGCGTGCGCGGGTTGGCGACGCTGTAGCCGTACTCGAAGCCGAGAGCGGCCTCCTCGCTGAGCAGCGAGTCGATGACCGTGAACGGCGCCTGACCGGCCGCCAACTGGTTCAGCGCGACGTGGCGCTTGCCGTTGGCGGCGTCGTACAGGGCGGCGTGGCGCTGGCTGAACGTGCCGCGGCCGCAGTCCTGGCCGGCGAACCGCACCGGGACGCCGGCGGTGACCAGGCACGCGAACGCCAGCGTCTCCGCGGTGGCGAAGTCGACCGGCTGCTTGCCGGCGAGCATCTCGGCGCGGCGCAGCAGCACGCCCTTGACCTTCGGGTGCGGCGTGAAGCCGGCCGGCCAGTCGAGCAGCGTGCCGTTGAGCTGGCGCAGCGTCTCGATCGGCGTCGCCGGGACCATCGGCGACCATTCGCGCTCCACCACCTCGGCCGGCAGCGTGATCGGCGGCTGCTCGTGCGCGCGCACGACGTCGAGCGCTTCCTTCAGGTGCTGCTGCACCTTCTGGTCGTAGGCGGCGATCTCGTCGGCGCGCAGCACGCCGGCGCGGATCAGGTAGTTCTGGTAGATCTTGCGCACGGTCGGGTGGCGCTCGATCTGCTGGTACAGCAGCGGCTGCGTGTAGCTCGGCTCGTCGCCCTCGTTGTGGCCGTGCCGCCGGTAGCAGACGATGTCGAGCACGACGTCGGCGTGGAAGCGCGCGCGATACTCCATCGCCAGACGGATCATGCGCACGGCCGCCAGCGGGTCGTCGCCGTTGACGTGGAAGACCGGCGCCTGGATGCCCTTCACGACGTCGGTGCAGAAGAGCGTACTGCGCGAGTCGTGCGGCGAGGTCGTGTAGCCGATCTGGTTGTTGACGACGACGTGGATGGTGCCGCCGGTCTTGTAGCCCTGCAGCTGCGACATCTGCAGCGTCTCGAACACGACGCCCTGGCCGGCGAAGGCCGCGTCGCCGTGGATCAGCACCGGCAGGACCGCGTCGAGCACGTTGGTCGATGGCTCGGCGGCGAGCTCGTCCTGGCGCGCCCGCGCCATGCCCTCCACCACCGGATCGACGGCTTCGAGGTGGCTCGGATTGCAGGCGAGCTCGAGCGCGATCGGCTTGCCGGAGTGCGTGACGTGCTCGGCCTGCGCGCCGAGGTGGTACTTCACGTCGCCGGAGCCCTGCGCCATCGTCGGGTCGAGGAAGCCCTCGAACTCGCCGAAGATCTTGGTGACCGGCTTCTTCAGCACGTGGGCCAGCACGTTGAGGCGGCCGCGGTGCGCCATGCCGAGCACGGCTCGCTTGCAGCCGAAGTCGGCGGCGCGCTCCAGCAGCGCGTCGAGCACGGGGATGAGCGTCTCGCCGCCCTCCAGCGAGAACCGTTTGGCGCCGACGAAGCGCGTGTGGAGGAACTGCTCGAAGGCCTCGGCCTCGACGAGCTTGTCGAGGATCTGCAGCTGCGCCTGCTTGCCGAGCTGCTCCTCGTTGCGGTTGCCCTCCATCTTGTCGCGGAGCCACGTGCGCTGCTCGCTGTCCGCGATGTGCATGTACTCCGCGCCGACGTGGCGGCAGTACGTGAGGTGCAGGGTCTCCTGGATCTCGCGCAGCGTCGCGAACGGCTTCTTGGTGGCGCCGTCGCTGTAGAACGTGCGCTCCTTGTCCCACATCGTCAGGCCGTACGTCGACATGTCGAGCTCAGGCCAGTCCTTGGGCTCGAACTGCAGCGGGTCCAGATCGGCGAGCACGTGGCCGCGGACGCGGTAGCTGCGGATGTAGGTCATCAGGCCCGCCGCGCGCTCGAGGTTCTCGGCCTCGCGCAGCGAGCTGCCGAGCGGCGGCCGGCGGTCGACGCAGTTGCCGACCGGTCGGTACGGCACCTTGAGCGAGCGGAACACGCCTTCGAAGAAGCCTTCTTCGCCGAGCAGCAGCCTGTGCATCCAGTCGAGGAACTGGCCCGACTCGGCGCCCTGGATGACGCGGTGGTCGTAGGTGCTCGTCAGAATCATCACGCGCGAGACGCCGAGCTCGGTCAGCGTGTCGGGCGACGCGCCCTGGAACGCGCCGGGCACGGTGATCGCGCCGGTGGCCATGATGAAGCTCTGGCCGCTCATCAGGCGCGGCAGCGAGCTGACCGTGCCGATCGTGCCGGGGTTGGTCAGCGTGCAGGTCGTGCCGGCGAAGTCGTCCGGCGTCAGCGCGCCCTTGCGCGCCTTGTCGATCTGGTCGTTGTAGGCGGCGAAGAACGCGGCGAAGTCGAGCGCGCCGCAGTCCTTGACGTTGGGCACGACGAGGCTGCGGCGGCCGTCCTTGCCGGGCAGGTCGACGGCGATGCCGACGTTGAGCGCCTTGCCGATGCGGCGGAACGGCTTGCCGTCCTGGTCGACGAACTGGCCGGCCATCGCCGGCACGCGCAGGATCGACTGCACCATCGCCCACGCGATCAGGTGCGTGAAGCTGACCTTGGGCAGGTAGAGGCCCTGCTGATGGCGGTTGATCGCGTGCCGGTTCTCCTCCAGCACCTTGACCGGGATCTCGCGCGTCGACGTCGCCGTCGGCACGCCGAGACTCTCGGCCATGTTCTTGACGATGCGACCGGCGACGCCGACGAGCGGTTGCAGTTCGTCGTTGCGCGGCGCCGACTGGGCCGACTGGGCCGGTGCGGCCTGCGGCTCGACGACGGCGACGGCCGTCGACTTGCCGCCGACCGCGGCCTGCGCCCGCTGCTCGGGCGGCAGCGCCGACTCGAACCAGTTGCGCCACTCGGCCGGCACCGACTCCGGCGCCTGCAGGTACTCGCCGTACACCTTTTCGGCGTACGCCGCGTTGAGTCCGAACACTTCCTCGAAGTCAGGTCGTTGCATTGCGTCGCGTGACCGCGGCGGCACCGCGGGGCTGCCGATCCTACGCGACGGCGCGCCCCGCCGCCGCAGGGAGTTGGCCAACTGTCGGGCGCGGGGCGGCTACTTCTTCGTCAGCAGCAAGACCATGCGCTTGCCCTCGACGCGGATGCCAGCCTCGATCTTGGCGATGTCGCTCAGTTCCTTGACGACTTCGTTGATCACCTGCTCGCCGACTTCCTTGTGGGTGATCTGACGGCCCTTGAAGACGCAGCAGACCAGCACCTTGTCGCCATCGGCGAAGAACTGGCGCGCCTGCTTGATCTTGACCTGCAGATCGTGCTCGCCGGTCACCGGCCGCACGCGCAGTTCCTTGATCTGCACCTGGTGCTGCTTGCGACGGCTCGCCTGCTCCTTCTTCTTCTCCTCGTACTTGTACTTCCCGAAGTCCATGATGCGGCACACGGGCGGCCGCTGGTTCGGGGCGATCTCGACGAGGTCGAGTTGCTTCTGGATCGCGAGCGCGAGGGCGTCGGCGGTCAGCAGGATGCCGAGCTGCTTGTTGTCCTCGTCGATGACGCGGACTTCGCGGATGCGGATCTGGTGGTTGATGCGCGGGCCACGATCCTGCGACATCGGGGGACGTCGCGAATCAGGCCTGCCGGACATGAATCCTCTGGGACTTCAACAGCACGATACGGGCGCTCCTGTGGGTGGACGGCGGAAGGCCGCGCAGGAAGCCTGCCGGCCGGGCGGAAGGCTAGTGGCGTCGTCCGCCTGCCGCAACCTCCCGTCGGCCGGTGGCTTCGTCACCGCCAGCCGCGGACCGGACCGCGCCGGTCAATCGCCGAACCGGATGTCGCTGCCTGCCGACGCGGTAACCCGAAGGCGTTGGCCGCCGGGTCGAGCGAAAACGACTGGGGCAGAACACGGACACCTGGAACAAAGCCCGGTTGGCCGGGGATCGGCAGGGCGAAGTTGCCCTGCGCGCCCGGCCCGGCGACGGCCGCGCTGAACTGCGAGTCGACCAGCAGGTTGCAGCCGGTCATGCCGATGCCGGTCAAAGGCAGCGGCACCCCGTTGGCGGACGTGTTCGACGTCCCGAACGCCAAGCGCGCGATGCCGTACAGCAGCCCGCCCGCCTCGTCGGCACGCTGGCGCCCAGCAGCCGCATCCGGGTGTTGGTGCGACCGAACCCGGGCGAGACGTTGCGCATCGTCGAGTCGAACGCCGCGGGCGAGGCCGAACTCGCGCCGCTGCCGCCGGGGCCCGTCGAGGTCGTCGCGGACGGCGTCGGCATCGCGCCATGTCGCCGGCGCTTCGATCTCGCCGCCGGCCTCAACACCCTCGAACTCGAGGTGACGCCCTGTGCCACCGCGTTGTTCGAGTTCGCCTTCGCTGTCGCCGACAATCCGTTCGCCGTCGACGGGCCGCTGCGCCTGCGCATCTTCGACGACGACGGCGCGCTCGCGCACGAATGCGCAGTCGGCAAGGTCGTCGAACCGGGCCGATTCCGCATCGCCCTGGGCTTGCCCGGAGGCGACCACCGCGCGGCTGCGACTTCGATCTGGAACGCCACGGGCTCGGTCGGCTTCCGCGTCCGGCGAGCGGCGCCACGGCGCCGATCCGCATCGACCTGGCGCGCTGAGCGCCTGCGACGAGAGCTCGATCCGGCCTCCCGGCCCGCCCCAGGGGGCCGCTGCCGCGGCCACGCAGCGACCGAGCGACCGACGGTCGCCCAGGCGCTGACTCGCCTTGGCGTCGGTCGCATTCGCGCCGTCGCCGGCGCGCCGCTAGAACACGCCGATGCGCCATTCGCCGTCGCTACTGACCGCGCTGCTGGCCGCCTGCAGCGCCGCACCTCGCGTCGAGATGCCCTTCCCCGCCGACCCTCACTCCTTCGCCGAACCGCAGCGCGTGCGCTCTCGGCACGTCGAACTCGACCTCGCGCTCGACTTCGGCACCAAGGTCGCGCGCGGACACGTCTGGCACGACCTCGAACGCACGGACGCGACGGCGCCCTTCGTCGTCGACACCGACGGCCTCGCGATCGGCGGCGCCTTCGACCAGGACGGTCGGCCGCTGTTCGTCGACCTCGCCAGCCTGCCGGACCCGCTGCGCGGCCAGCGCCTCGCCGTCCGTCTGCGCGCGGACACGGAGCGCGTGCGCATCGACTACAGCACGGCGCCCGACGCCGAAGCGATGCAGTGGCTCGCGCCCGAGCAGACCGACGGCGGCAAGCAGCCGTTCCTATTCACCCAGGGGCAGGCGATCCTGACGCGCAGCTGGATCCCGCTGCAGGACAGCCCGAGCGTGCGGGTGACGTGGCAGGCGCGCATCCAGTCGCCTGCCGGGCTCGTGCCGTTGATGAGCGCGATGCGGCGCGAGGAACGCGCCGACGGCGTGCACTTCGCAATGGACCGCGCCGTGCCGCCGTACCTGATCGCGCTCGCCTGCGGCGATCTGGCGTCGCGACCGTTGAGCGACCGCTGCGCAGTTTGGGCCGAACCGTCGATGCTCGACCTCGCCGCCAGCGAACTGGCCGACACCGAGGCGATGGTCGCCGCCTGCGAGGGCTTGTTCGGCCCCTACCGCTGGGGCCGCTACGACGTGCTCGTGCTGCCGCCGAGTTTCCCGTTCGGCGGCATGGAGAACCCGTGCCTGACGTTCGCGACGCCGACCATCCTCGCCGGCGACAAGTCGCTGGTCTCGCTGATCGCGCACGAACTCGCGCACAGCTGGTCCGGCAACCTCGTCACCAACGCGACGTGGCGCGACTTCTGGCTGAACGAGGGCTTCACGGTCTACCTGGAGCACCGGATCATGGAACGAGTGTTCGGACGCGACCGCGCCGCGATGGAGACGAACCTCGGCATGCAGGAACTGGCCGACGAATTGCGGTCGCTGCCCGAAGCGGATCAGCGCCTGCACATCGACCTCGCTGGGCGCAACCCGGACGACGGCATGACGGGCGTGCCCTACCAGAAGGGTGCAGCCTTCCTGCGCCGACTCGAGCAGTTGTTCGGCCGCGAACGCGTCGACGCCTTCCTGCGGCGCTGGTTCGACGAACATGCCTTCCGCAGCGTCACCACGGCGACATTCGTCGACTGGCTGCAGCGGGAGTTGCTGGCGCAGGACCCGGCGGCGGCAGCGGACATCGACGTCACCCGCTGGATCGAAGGCGCCGGCCTGCCAGCCGACGCGCCGGCAGCCGACAGTGCGCTGTTCGCCGCCGTCGACGCGCAACTGGCAGCGCTGCGCAGCGGCACGGCGCCCGACCGACTCGACGTCACCGGCTGGGTCACGCAGCAGTGGCTCCGTTTCCTGCACGGACTCGGCGACTGCACGCCCGAACGCATGGGCGAACTCGACGGCGCGTTCCAGTTCACGCGCACCGGCAACAGCGAGATCCTCTGCGCGTGGCTGGCGCTGTCGATCCGCGCCGACTACCGCGGTACCGACCGGCGCCTCGACCTCTTCCTGCTGACCGTCGGTCGGCGCAAGTTCGTCAAGCCGCTGTACGAAGCGATGCTCGCCCGCCCGGACGGACTCGCGCGCGCCAAGGCGATCTACTCCAAGGCGCGGCCGCGCTACCACGCGGTCACCCAGCGGACCCTCGATGCGATGATCGCGGCAGCCGACCGCTGAGCGGCCTCGCCCCGCTGGCGCGCCGCTTGGCTTTGGCCACGCGCGGACGTAGATTGTGCGCATGTCCGAGAGCAAGCCGCTGATCGACCCCAAGGAACTGGTCCCCGCCGCCGTTGGCTTCGTGCTTGGCTTCGCGATCCTCGCCCTGTTGGGCACGGTCGCCGTCGGGATGAACTTGGCGCTGATCGCCGAGACCTGGATGCTGCCTCGGCAGTGATGGATCTGCCTCGGCGGTGAATCGGCCGCCTCGGCGGTGAATCGGCCGCCTCGGCGGTGAATCGGCCGCCTCGGCGGTGAATCGGCTGCCGCGGCGGTGAGCCGGCTGCCTCGGCAGTGACCCAGCTGGCGCGGCAGTGAACGGCTGCCGCAGAAGGGAATCGACGGCAGTCAGTTTGCCCCAGCCGTGACGACGTTGTCGTCCGCTGTGCCTGTGGCAGCTCACGCACTGCTGTGCCGATCACGGTGCTGCGCGATCCGTGACGCCCGACCGCCGCATGGGAACTTCCGAGCGTGATCGGCTGCCGTGTGCCGCCAGACCGTTGCCCGAGATGGCTTGAGGCCGTCCCTGCATCGACAGCGCCGGCGCGCGTGGCCTGAGCACGCAGGCCAAGCCTGCGAGCGCGACGCAACGACGCGCGCGAGGGGGCATCGAAGCGCCGCTGGCCTTGCGGCCGCGGAGGCCGCTTCTTGGCGAACCGAGCCGGAACAAGCGAGAGAACCCGGGCGAAGGTCGCTCCGGGCTCTCCGTGCGTCACGTGCGCGCAACTGAGGACTCTGCGTGGGCGCGGTCAGCCCGCGCCCGCCGCATTACCACTCGTCGCCGCCGCCGCCGCCGCCGCCATCGTCGCCACGGCCGACGCGGCGTCCGCCGCGATCGCCACCGCCACCGTAGCCACCGCGGCCGCCGCCACCGCCGCCGCCGCCGTAGCCGCCGCGGCCACCGCCGCCGCCGCC
>JADCJE010000053.1 GCA_020247305.1 Phycisphaerales bacterium
CCGATCGGCTGCGCGTTGCTCGCCTGCAGGTTGAACAGCCACGTCAGCAGGAAGAACGTCGACTTCGAGTCCAGGTCGGCGTCGTCGATGTACCACCAGCTGCCGCGATAGGGCACGGCGACGTACGCACTCTCCGGCCGCTTGTCGGCGTGGCGGACGCGCAGCAGGTCGCCGACGAGTTCCTTCCAGTCGTACGGCCGGCCGTCGGCGTCGAGCGTGTTGGTGACGAGTCCGAGCGCGAGGTCGCGCTCGGGCGCCTCGACGCCCAGCGACAGAAAGAACAGCACCCCGAGCAGCGAGCGCGTCTGCAGCACGATCGAGCAGCCGGAGCCCGCTCCAAGCCCGGTTTCGACGGGGAATTCGCGGCACGCGTCGTCCAGGCCAAGCATCCGACGCAGCGCGGCGACGCGCGGGTCGTCGACGCCGAACACGAATCGCGGCGGCGGCGCGCCTGGGCTCGCAACCGTGTCGTCGACGCCGTCGACGAGGTTGCCGAGTGCGCCGTCGACCTGCAGCTCCCGCAGCGCCCTGGCGAGCGCGCGGAACGCCTGCGTGTCCGGCGCCGCGGTCGGCGTCGGCCCGGCGCAGCTCGGCGCGTTGGGCAGGCCGTTGACGTACTGCACGCAGCAGCGCAGCAGCCGCTCGATGCTCCAGCCCGAGCGCGCGAGCAGGAACAGCGGCTGCGCGCCGATCGGCCGCAGCAGGTGGCGGGTGAACTCCTCGCCCTGCAGCGGCACGTAGGTGATCGTCGGCGTCTCCTCGAAGGCGACGTTGATGTTCGCCGGGAACGCCGTCCGGCTGGTGCCGTCGGCGCCGACCGCGACCCCGACGTCGGCGCCGGCCGCGCGCGAATAGCGCGACAGCACCGAGCCGATCTGCAGGAACTGCGGCGTGTCGCGGTAGCGCAGCCGCACGAGGTTGAGCAACAGCTGCTCATCCCAGGACTGCGCAATCGTCTGGTTGTAGTCGAACCGCGCCGCGGGGATCGTCGTCGGACCGAACGGGCTGCAGGCGGCGAGCGCGATCACGAGCGCACCGGCGAGGCGAAGACGGAGGCTGCGCATGCGGGAAGAACTACCGCCGCGAACCGACCGCGTCATGCGCACTTGCGCGCCCCCCCGTCGGTGCGAAGCCGACGACCGCAGTCGGATCGGCGGCATCGCCACCGCTCGCCGGCCTATTCCCGGAAACGCCGGGTGGCGCCGAGCAGCATCGCCTTCCGTGACGCCGGCTCTCAGGCGCCGCGACGCCCGCGCAACCACCACACCGCCAGCAGCCCCGTCGCCAGCAACACGAACGTCGACGGCTCGGGCACCGGCTCGCTGCCGATCGGGCCTTCGGGTTCGCGGCCGAGTTCGGCGCCGGGGTCGAGGCCGGACTGCTGGTACTGCTGCGCGGTCTCCAGCACGACGGCGCCAGCGCCCGCGGTGACGAGGCGGTAGCGCGCGGCGAGCCGGGCGGCGTCGTCGCGCTGGCCGGCGCGGAACGCCACGCGCGCGCGCTGCGCCGCCCACAGCCGGGCGATCTGGTCGCTGACCGCGGCGCCATCCGCCGGCGGTTCGGCGGCGCGTTCGTAGCTGCGGGTGAAGTCGCCGACGCCGAAGTCGTCGCTGCGGTAGCGCGCGCACTCGGCAAGCGCGGAGCGCAGGTCGCCGTCGACGAACGGCGCGGTCGCAACGACAGCGCGCGCGACGCCGAGCGCCTCGCGCACGACGTTGCGGCCGGGATGCAGCGGCAGCGCCATGAGTTCGACGCCGGACGGAAACGCCGGCACGTCGTCGGCCTGCAGCGTCGCGCACGCGCCGTGCAGCCAGAACACGCGCGGCACGCCGCGGCGCTGGGCTTCGTCGACGGCCGCGCGCAGCGCGCGCGACGCGTCGCAGCCGCCGGTCTGCAGCTGTTCTTTGAGCCAGCGCGCGAGCGCGCCGTCGCCCGCGCGGCCTTCGCGCCGCGCAAAGCCGCTGCCGTGCGCGGCGAACAGCGTCACCGGCGTCGCTTCGGGGAACGCCGCCAGCAGGCCGCCGACGTCGACCTTGCCGGCCGCGACGCTGGCCGAAGCGTCGACGACGACGAGCGCCGCTTCGGCCGCTGCGATCGGCGCGCGCGGGGTCATGCGCTGCACGACGAGGCCTTCGGCGTCGCGCGACCAGCTGACGGCGCCGCCGCGCGGCAGCGACAACGGCTGGCGCAGCGCGGCGTCGTCGAGCGCATCGGTCGAGAGCACGGCGCCGTCGGCGCCATGCAGCGTGCGCTCGTGCGTCGTCACGCGGCCGTGCCGGCAGTTGTGGTCGGCGATGCGCGGCAGATGCAGCGTCGTCGCCTCGCCCGACCAGCGCAGCGGCACGGTGAAGCCGACCGAGACCTTCATCGGCGGCAGGTCGTTGGCGAGCGGGTACAGCAGCAGCCGCAGCCGGCCGGGCGCGATCTCTTCGAGCAGCGCCGGATCGCGCGCCTTCTGCACGACGGCCTCGTACGCCTGCCTCACCTTGGCCGCGCCGGCGAACGCCGCCGGCCGTTCTTCGCCGTTGATCCACAGCGACAGCGCGCTCGCGCACGCGCCCGGCGGCAGCAGCAGCTCGAAGCGCGCTTCGTCGCGGCGGCGGCGGTGCGAGCGCACCGTCAGTTCCCAGTCGACGGCGGCGAGCGCCGCGTCCGGAGCTGGCCGCACGTGCACGCGGCTGCCGGTCCATTCGATTTCGGCGCCGTCGTTCCAGTCGAACTCGTCGCGCGCCCGCCAGTCCTGGTCCCACGCGACGCCGTGCGCGCGGTGGAACGCGCGGCGCGCGTCGTCGATGCGCACCGCGCCACGCTGCAGCCGGCGGAAGAACCAGAACGGCTGGCCGCTGGCGAGGTGGCCAAACCGCCCAAGGCGGCCGCGGCCTTCCAGGAAGAACCGTTCGCCGTCGTCGTCGCGCCAGCCATCGAGGCACAGCGCGCGCTGCGCGTCGAGCGAAGTGACGCGCAGCGCTGCGGCGAGCGCCTCTTCTTCGGCCGCGCGCGCCGGATTGCGCATCGCCTGCGCGAGCACGTCCATGCGCTGCGGCAGGCCAAGGCGCCCGACGTCGTCGGCGATGAGCCACGCGACCGGCAACGCCGCCGACAGCAGCAGCCAGCCGAACAGTGCGCGCGGCGAACGGCCGAGCGCTGCCCAGCGCGTCCACAGGTCGGGCAGCAGCCGCAGCATGCCGAGCAGCGCCCAGTACGGCGCGGCGGCGAGGATGCCGAGGCCGATCACCGCGACGGCCGCCATCAGCGGGATCGCCGGCGCTTCCGCGAGCGCGTACAGCGCCGTGAGTCCGAGCACGTAGCCGGTCGCGATCGTGCGCAGCAGCACGTGCCGCGGCGCGCGCCACGCGCCGCCGTGCAGCGCGCCGTTGACTCCGACCGCGAGCGCCACCGCGACGACGTGCTGCCACGTCGGGAACAGCGGCAGGATCTCGCTGAGCATGCCGGTCAGCAGTTCGGCGAACAGACCGCACAGCGGCAGCACGCCGAAGACGACGATCGGCAGCGCGCGCCCGCTCGGCTTCGGCCAACCGGGCGGCAGCGACTCGGCGGGCGCGGCGACAGACGCGGGCGTGGCGGTCATCGTGGCATTGCACCCGGAGCCGCGCGATCCGGCAATCTCCGGCCAGCTCGTCAGCGACGGTTGCGGAACACGATCGCCGGATTGCTGTCGCTCGTATGGATGCGGTCGGCGATCTGCAGCGCCACCTTCTGCCCGTGCAGCGCGTTCAACGCCGTCGGGTTCCGGGCCTTCGCACACGTGAAGTATGGAATGCCGCGACGCTGCAGCCAGTCGAGCACGACCGGTCCTTCGCCGTCGAAGAGCGCGGGATCGGCGTGGTGGAACACGTCGTCGACGCACACGATTGCGCCGTCGCGCACCCGCGGCAGCACGGTGGCGAGGTACCACCGGGCGAACTCGGCGCTGTGGTCGGAGTCCATCAACAGGAAGTCCACCGGCGCGCCGTCGGCCGCCACCTGCTGGCGCGCGTCGCCGAGCGCCAGTTGCCAGCGGCCCTCGGCGAGGTCGGCGGGGACGTTCTGGCGCGAGGCGTCGATCAGGTCGTGCGACACAAGCGTGCCGCGGCCGTTGTCGCGCAGCGCGGAGAGGATCCAGCAGGTGGACCAACCGTGGAACGGGCTGATCTCCAGCACGCGCTCCGGCTGCTCGGCGCGCAGCATCAGGTAGAGGATCTCGCACCACTCGTCGTCGCTCTGCGCCAGCATGCGCGGCTGCAGGCCGACGGGCCCGAGGAACGGCTGCACGGCGCGCGCGGCGAGCTTGTGCAGCAGCGAACGGTTGCGCCACGGCACGCAACGCGCGCGGTACAGCTGCCGCAACCGGGAACGCACCGGGCGCAGGTCGGCCGCAAACCTGCGATGCAGGTCGAGGATCCAGGCGAGGTCCGGGTTCGAGGCTTGGGGCACCGTCCGGACTCTACCGCACGCCGGTCGCGCGGGCAGCGACGCTCGCATTCGCACCCCTCGCCGTCCATCCTGTCGGCATGGCCCCGATCGACTACAAGCAGGCCGGCGTCGACTACGGCAAGATCGACCCGCTGAAGATCCTCGCCCAGCAGGCGGCGGCGGCGACCGCCGGCAACCTGCAGCGGCATGGGCTGCGCGAAGTCGCGGCCTCGCGCGGCGAATCGGCGTACCTCGTCGACTGCGGCGACTTCTACCTCGCTTCGATCACCGAGTGCCTGGGCACCAAGGCGCTGGTCGCGGACGCGACGCGCAAGGTCACCGGCAAGACGTACTACGACCAGATCGCGCAGGACACGCTGGCGATGGCGATCAACGACCTGATCACGGTCGGCGCAACGCCGGTTTCGGTGCACGCATACTGGGCCGCCGGCGGCAGCGCGTGGTTTGACGACGCGCAGCGCAGCAAGGACCTCGTCGACGGCTGGCGCGCTGCCTGCGACGCGTGCGGCGTCGCGTGGGGCGGCGGCGAGACGCCGGCGCTCGCGGGCGTCGTCGCTGACGACCGCATCGACCTGGCCGCGTCGTGCGTCGGCCTCGTGCGGCCGAAGGCGCGGCTCACGCTCGGCGAACGGCTCGGCCCCGGCGATGCGATCGTGCTGCTCGGCAGTTCGGGCATCCACGCCAACGGCGTCTCGCTGGCGCGCAAGCTCGCCGAGCGGCTGCCTGCCGGCTACGCGACCAAGCTGCCGAGCGGCGCGCTGTTCGGCGAGGCGCTGCTGGCGCCGACCGTGCTCTACAGCCCGGTGACCGAAGCGCTCGCCAAGGCCGGCATCGTGCCGCACTACCAGGCCAACATCACCGGCCACGGCTGGCGCAAGGTGATGCGGCACGGCAAGGAACTGACGTACCGCTTCCACACGCTGCCGCCGGTGCCCGAGGTGCTGCAGTTCTTGCAGCAGCAGACCGGCAGCGACGACCGCGCCGCGTACGGCAACCTCAACATGGGCGCCGGCTACGCGCTGTTCGTCGCCGCCGGCGACGCTGCGGGCACGGTGCAGATCGCGCGCGATGCCGGCGTGCAGGCGTGGGCCGCGGGCGTCGTCGAAGCGGGCCATAAGCAGGTCGTGCTGGAGCCGCTCGGCCTCGTGTTCGGCGGCGACGACCTGCACGTGCGGGCCTGAGGGCCGGTGCAACAGTCGCGGTTCGCAGTCCGCGAGCCGCACGGCCGGGCAGTCGAACCGCCGTCGCGGACCGGGCGAGCGTCACCCCGTGGCAGCAGCCCGATGGCCGCAACGAGCGCCGCACGGGAACATGGCGCCGATCACCGCCCCCGGGGTTGCCTCGCCGCGCGCAGCCGCCGACCATCGTCGCCTCGCATGCGCGCCCTCGCCCGCTTCGTCGCCGCGTCGCTTTCGCCGTTCGCCACGGCCCTCGCCCAGGTCCCGCCCGGCGCGCCGATGCCGAAGGACCTGTCGCTGGAGACCACTGTGCCCGAGCAGGGCGCGGCCAAGGTGCGCTGGCAGACCGGCAAGGACGCGCTCGCGGCCAACGACGCCGGCGCGGCGCAGAAGCACCTCGGCGAAGCGCTGCAGTTCCATCCGTCGGCGGCGGCGATCCTGTTCGACCTGGCGCTGGCGTGGCGCGCCGACGCGGACTTCGCGCCGCTGTGGGCTGAGCGCTTCGTGCGCGCAGCCGCCGACGCGCAGGGCAAGCTCAAGCTCGACCCGGCGCAGAAGAAGGCCGCGGCGGCCCCTGGCTTCGAAGCGACGCTGAAGCCTGCCCTCGACCTCGCGGCGCTGCGCAGCGCGGCCATCGCCGAGCTCGCGCGCTTCGTCGACAAGAACAAGGCGACCCCAAAGCAGAACGGCGCGCGCGCGCCGCTGGTGCGTTGGGCCTCGGAGCTGCTGCTCGAACTCGGCGTCGGCGCGCCCGGCCCGCTGGGCGCCGCAGCGCCCGCAGTCGACAAGGTGCAGGCCGGCTTCGAGCCCGACTACGACGCGGTGTTCGCCGCACTCGCCAAGGTGATGGGCAAGAAGCCCGTCGCGAAGGCCGCCGATCCGAAGGCGGCGCCGGAGACGGGCGCGGCCGCCGACGCCGACGGCGCCAAGGGCGAAGACCAACGCGTGCGCGCGGCGCGCATGCTGCTCGGCCTGCGGCGGCAGGCAGGCCTCAAGGACCTCAAGGGGCCGCCCGGACGCGATCCCGGCAAGGCCGGTGAAGACGCCGCGCGCGTTCTCGCCGAGCAGACCCAGCAGCCGCTGCAGCCGAACAGGGTCTGGACCGTCGCCGAGCTGGAGCAGCTCGGCCCGGTCGAGCAGGAGGCGTTCACGCAGGCGCATCGCGACTGGCGCAATCACGGCGTCGCCGTGAGCCCGAGCGGCAAGTACCGCGTCGAGACCAACTGCGGCTACCACACGCTGCTCGGCACGGCGCGCACGATCGAACTGCACCATGCCCGCCTCGTCGCGCACTACGGCCAGGATCCGTTCGGCGACCGCCAGGGGCTCGTGCGCATCGTGCCCGAGCACAGCGACATGGAGACCGAGGGCACGCCGTTCTGGTGGGCCGGCGGCTTCCAGTCCGGCGACCGCACGACGGTGCGCTTCGCGTGGGGCAACATCCCGGGCCTTGGCCGCACGCTGACGCACGAGCTGACGCACCGCTTCGACGGCGTGCTCAAGCCGTTCCTCGGCGCGTGGTACGGCGAAGGCCACGCGAGCTGGACCGGCGGCCACTACAGCAAGATGGCCGACGTGGACTTCGTCGACGACTTCCTGCAGGTCGGCACCGTCGCGCACACCTACTACAAGGGCTACGGCGGCCGCGATCGCTTCGAGAAGCTGCTGAAGGGCGAAATCGAGGAGTACCGCGACAACTACTTCGCGGGCTACACCCTGTACGCGTTCTTGCGCAGCTATCCGCCGGGCGCCCCGCGCTACCGCTCGGCGCTGGCGACGTACGAGAAGAACGCGCGCGCCGGCAGCAAGGACCCGGTCGGCTACTTCGCGTCGTCGTTCGCCGACGGCAAGGACGGCCGGCCGAAGACGTTCGACGAGGTGTGCAAGGACTGGGAGACGTTCACGCGCGGCTGCTACGACTTCCTCGACGAGCGGCGGCGCGGCCCGCAGAACGACTGGGTCGGCCGCTACGGCGGCCTCGGCCCGGGCGACACCGCGCCGATGGTGATGGACGAGCTGACGTGGACGTGGTCGCGCGCGCACGCCGAGCCGTTCTTCGGCCAGGAGCACGCGATGGCGGCGACGCTGCTGCTGCACGAGGTCGGCGACCACGACGGCGCGATCGCCGCCGGCCTGTGGTCGCTCGCCGTCGACGGCTGGCGGCCGGAGACGGCGACGGCGGTGCTCGCCTCGCTGCGCGCGACCAAGTCGCAGGACGCCGCGCAGGCGTTCGCGGTCACGGCTGGCCGGCACTTCCCGCAGCTGGCGCCGAGCGACGCGCCGCTGCTCGTCGCCGCCGCGCCGAAGGCCAAGGCGTACTGCGACGCGCTCTCGGCGCAGGCGACGATGCTCGCCGACAAGGCGCCGACCAGCGCCGCCACGCTGGTCGAGGACCACGGCCGCGTCGCCGCGCTGCTGGCGTTGCCGCGGCTCGCTGGCCTGCCGCGCGGCGCGCCGCCGCCGCTGGCGCGCAGCCTCGGCGGCCACGGCTTCGCCGAGGCGAGCCTGCTCGGCTTCGACGAACGCCGCGCCGCCGGCCTGTGGTACGCGACCGCCGACGGCGACCTGCACGTCGGGCGCGAGAAGCCGCGCGACAGCACCGGCACGCTCGACCGCCACGCGCACCAGCGCGACGCGTTCGCGCACACCGTCGCGTGGACCGCGCCCGGCGACTACGTGGTGCGCGGCCGCGTGCACCTGACGACGTCGTTCGCCAGCGGCGCGATCGTGCTCGGCCACACGCGGCGCGACCGCGGCATCCGCATCAGCTTCTCGTCGGGCGACTTCGACTATGCGACCGGCCGCAGCGACACGGCCCGCAAGGACGGCACGATCGGCTTCGGCCTCCAGGGCATGTGGGAACGAGACGGCCAGATGCCGGGCACGTCCGGCGGCCACAGCGCGCCGATCTCGCCGGACGCGCCGTGGTTCGACTTCGCGCTGCACGTGCGCGGCCCGCGGCTGCTGGTCGAGATCAACGGCGAAGCGGCGATGCGGTACGCGGTGCACGACGGCACGCCGATCGAAGGCCACGTCGGCTTCGCCACCGGCATGGGCGCGATCCGCGTGCAGCAGCCGACGGTGCAGCGGCGCGACGGCGAACTCGCGGCGCTGGTGTCCGGCCTCGACCTCGCCGTGCAGCCGGACCACGGCCTCGACGAACTGCTGCTGCTGCCGGTGCGCGGCGTGCCGCTGCGGCCGAATGGCACGCTCGTCATGCTGCTGCCGACGCCGGCGACCGAGGGCGACTCGCCGGTCGACGCGATCCCGCGCGTGCTGCCGGTGATGGCAAAGCTGCTCGCCAACCGCCACGAGCACCCGCAGCAGTGGGTGCTCGCCGTGCCGAAGGCATTGCCGGCGGCCGAGCGCGACAAGGCGCAGGCGCTGTTCGCCGACCAGCGCAAGGAGCCGCTGCCGGTCATCGAGCACCAGGTCGGCGAGCCGTTCGACGGCAGCGTGCCTTGGGTGCTGTTCGTCGACGGCCAGGGCGTGCTGCGCGCCGCCGCGGCGGCCAACGAGACCGGCCTGCACGCCAAGGTGGCGAGGTGGGCGCGGCTGTTCCGGCCGCGCGACCGCTGACGGCGGCGGGCAGCGGCGATCGTCACGACGACGTTGCGAAGCTTGATTTGAAGGTCGCGCGGCGCAAGGCAGCATGGCGCAATGCGCCGCCTCGTCCGCTTCGCCGCTTCGCTGCCGTTGTTCTTCGCCGCCTGCTCGGCCCCCGAGCGCCCCGCCGCGCCGACCGAGCCGGTAGGCCGCGCCGCCGACGGCAGCCGGCAGCAGACGCCGGTCAACCAGACGCTGACGCCGCACGGCGTGTTCGTCGACCTGCCGGGCATGCGGCCGCTGGCGCTGGCGAGTTCACGCGACGGTGCGCGCGTCTACACGGCCGGCAAGACCAACGAACTCGTCGTGCTCGACGCCGCGACCGGCGCGATCGCGCAGAAGGTGCCGCTGCCGGCCGAGAAGCAGACGACGCCGGCCGGCGACCCCAACCGCAAGGAGCAGAAGCCCGACAAGGACGGCCAGATCAGCTGCACCGGCCTCGCCGTGTCGCCCGACGGCCGCACGATCTGGCTCGCCAACGTGCGCGGCTCGCTCAAGGCCTTCGCCGTCGGCGAGGACGGCGCGGTGGCGCCGTCGCACACCCTCGCGCTGCCGCCGGCGAAGGCGCCGCGGCGCGAAGCCGAGATCCCGGCCGGCATCGCGGTCACCGCCGACGGCGCGCGGCTGTACGTCTGCGGCAACCTGTCGAACACGCTGCTGGAGCTCGACGCGCGGACCGGCGCCGTGCTGCGCACGTTCCCCGTCGGCAGCGCACCCTTCGACGTCGTGCTCGTCGGCGACCGCGCCTACGTCAGCAACCAGGGCGGCCGCCGCCCCGGCCCCGAAGATCCGGTCGGACCTGCCGGGCGCGGCACGCTGGTGCGCGTCGATCCGACGACCGACGTCGCCAGCGAAGGTTCGGTGTCGGTCCTCGACCTCGCGACCGGCGCGCTCGTGCGCGAGACGGTGACCGGGCGGCTGGCCAGCGACCTCGCCGTCTCGCCCGACGGCCGCTGGATCGTCTGCGCCAACGCCGGCAGCGACACCGTCAGCGTGCTCGACCGCGACGGCGCGCTGGTCGAGACGCTGTGGGCGCGCAGCAAGCCGAGCGACCTGCTGCAGGCCTCGCCCAACGCCGTCTGCTTCGCGCACGACGGCGAGCGGCTGTACGTCGCCAACGGCACGATGAACGCCGTCGCGGTCTTCCAGTTCGAGCCCGAGGACCGCGGCGACAGCCGACTGCTCGGCTTCGTGCCGGTCGGCTGGTACCCGGGCGCGCTGCTGCTCGACGAGCAGCGCGAACGGCTCGTCGTCGCCAACGTGAAGGGCCTCGGCTTCGGCCGGCCGCGCAAGGACGGCGGCGCGCCGGAGTTCAACAGCCACCAGCACCACGGCTCGCTGTCGCTCGTGCCGCTGCCCGACGAGGACGACGAGCTGCCCAAGCTGTCGGCGCAGGTCGACGCCAACCTGCGGCGCGACGCGATCGCGCAGGCCCTGCTGCCGGCGCGCCCCGGCCAGCCGCCGCGCGCGATCCCCGAGCGCATCGGCGAGCCGAGCCGCATCCAGCACGTCGTCTACGTCATCAAGGAGAACCGCACCTACGACCAGGTGCTCGGCGACATGGCGGCCGGCAACGGCGACGCGCAGCTGTGCATCTTCCCCGAGCGCATCACGCCCAACCAGCACGCGCTCGCGCGCCGCTTCGTGCTGCTCGACAACACGTACTGCAGCGGCATCCTGTCGGCCGACGGCCACCAGTGGAGCACGGCGGCGTTCGCGACCGACTACCTGGAGCGGGCGTTCGCCGGCTTCCCGCGCAGCTACCCCGACGGCATGGGCGAGGACGAGAAGGACGCGCTGTCGTACTCGCCGGCGGGATTCCTGTGGGACCGCGCGATCGCGCAGGGCGTGACGCTGCGCAACTACGGCGAGTTCTGCGGGCCCAAGGTGCGCTGGCGCGACCCGAAGAAGAAAGGCGAGCCCGACTTCACCGCCTGCTACCGCGCGTGGCGCGACGGCACGGACGACGTCGTGTTCGCCAGCGAGGCGAGCGTGCGGCCGTTGGCTCCGTTCTCGCCGACCGGCTACGTCGGCTGGAACATGTCGGTGCCCGACCAGCACCGCGCCGACGTGTTCCTGCGCGAGCTCGCCGCGTTCGAGGCGAAGGGCGAGTTCCC
>JADCJE010000054.1 GCA_020247305.1 Phycisphaerales bacterium
CGCGTCGATGCGGCAGCCGCCGAGCACCGTGCCGACGAGGTTGCCCGCGTCGCCGCCGGCCGGCGGGCTCGCCGGCGCGGCGGCGTCCGGCTCGACGCGCCGGGACGGGATCGTGGCGCCTTCTTCGCCGGTCGGCTGGCCTGGCACGGTCGGGTCGAGGTCGTCGTCGGAGTTCATGCGCGGTGGGGGCAGTCGGGCCGGTCGTTGTACCGGAGGCGCACGGCGGGGCCAGCGCGGCGTCGACGGCGGGGCGCCTTCACGTCGGCGCGGGGCGATTGCGCCCCTTGCCGCAGTCGCCCGCGCGCTCCGGCGAATCGTGCGGCAGCGGCCGGCGGATATCCTCGTCCCAATGAGTCCCTGCGCGCGTGCATTGCGATCGTCCGTGGCGCTCGTTGCGCTGCTCGCCAGCGCGGCGGCGCAGTCCTGGATCCAGTCGGCGCCGAGCGCTGCGCCCTCGCCGCGCAACAGCGCCGGCTTCGCCCACGACGACGCCACCGGCGCGAGCCTGCTGTTCGGCGGCTACGACGGGTCGGGCGTGCCGCTCGGCGACGCGTGGCTGTGGAACGGCGGCAACTGGCAGGCCGTCGCCGCCCCGGGCCCGTCGGCGCGCTGGGGGCATGGCCTCGTGTTCGATCGCGCGCGGCGCCGCTTTGTGCTGTTCGGCGGGTTCCGGCCCGGCGCGATGCTGCAGGACGTGTGGGAGTTCGACGGTGCGTTGTGGACGCAGGCGAGCCCGCCGAGCAGTCCGCCGCCGCGCGCGTACCACGCGATGGCGTACGACGCGGCGAACCGGCGCACGCTCGTCTTCGGCGGCGTGACGCACAACAACGCGCTGCTCGGCGATTGCTGGGCCTGGAACGGCGGGACATGGGCGGCGATTGCGACGCCGGCGGCGCTGACGCCGCGGCGCAGTCCGGCGATGGCCTACGACGCCTGCCGTCGTCTCGTCAGCCTGTTCGGCGGCGAACACAACGGCGTCGTGCTGGCGGAGACGTGGTCGTTGGACGGCGCGACGTGGGCTGCGGTGACGAACAGCCCACCGCCGCCGGCGCGGCAGGCCGCAGCGATGGCGTACGACGGCGTGCGCGAGGTCGTGGTGATGACGGGCGGCGCCGACGCCGGCTTCGCCAACAACCTCGGCGACTGCTGGGAGTTCGACGGCCGGCACTGGGCGCAAGCGCCCGCCGGACCGACGCCGCGCCACGGCGCGGCGATGGCGTTCGACACGTGGCGCGGCGGCATGGTGCTGTTCGGCGGCGGCACGGCCGGCGGCTACGTCGGCGACACGTGGCGGCGCGCCGCGGCGGCGCCGGCGACGACGGCGTGGACGGTGGCGAGCGCCACGGGCCCCACGGGCGCCCTCTATCCGGCGATGGCCTACGATGCGGCGCGCGGCCAGACCGTCGTGCACGGCGGCTTCCGGCTCACCGGTCCGGGCTGGATGGGCGGCGGCAGTCCGAGCGTCAGCACGAGCACGCTGACGCGCCTGTGGAACGGCACCACGTGGACGACGACGACCAGCCTGCCGGCGCGCCACTCGCACGCGATGGTCTACGACGCGGCGCGCGCCCGGATCGTGCTCTTCGGCGGCGCCTCATCGAGCTATCCGTTGCCGACGACCGCGCACGGCGACACCTACGAATGGAACGGCGCGACCTGGACGCCGGCCGTCGTCGGCCAGCCCGGCCCGTCGCCGCGCTTGGGGCACGGCATGGCCTACGACAGCGTCCGCAACCGCGTGGTGCTGTTCGGCGGCACCGACGCGACGCAGAGCGCCAGCGCGACCACGGCCGACACCTGGGAGTACGACGGCGTCGCGTGGTTGCAGCGCAACCCGCTGCAGTCGCCGTCGCCGCGGTATGCGCACGCGATGGGGTTCGATCCGTTGCGCGGTCGCACCGTGCTGCACGGCGGCTACGCGCCGGGGCTCGACGACGCGACCTGGGAGTACGACGGCACGACCTGGACGCAGGCGGCGGGCCCGTCGCCGTCGCCGCGCGCCAACCACGCCATGGCCTTCGACGCCGCGCGCGGCGCGCTGGTGCTGACCGGCGGCAGCGAAGGTGACTTCTGGCAGCGCCAAGGCACGGCCTGGACGCGCGCCAACGCGTCCAAACCGAGCCCGCGCCACCTCGGCCGCCTCGCCTACGACAGCGCGCGCCAACGCATGGTGCTGTTCGGCGGCGTCAACCTGAAGACGCCGGGTGTGTCGGACACCAGCCAGACCTTCGACGCGTACCCGAGCGACACGTGGGAACTCACGCCGGCGACGCTCGCCGGCCCGTACGCGACCGCCTTCGCCGGCGAGTTCGGCTACGGCTGCGGTCCGGATCCGTTCCGGCTGCGCCAGTTCCCTGGCGTGGCGCCGACGCTCGGCAGCCACCTGCACGTGGTGGTCGAGCGCGCGTATCGCTACGCGCCGATCGAATCGACGCTGATCGCGTTCGGTGCGAGCGCGACCGACCTGCCGGGCGGCACGGCGTTGCCGATCGCGCTGCCGGGCGTGCTGGCGCCGGGATGCATGGTCTGGCAGTCCGCGGACCTCGCCATGGGCATCGGCGTCGCAACCGCCCAGCCAGGGGCTTTCTTCTTGCGCATTCCGATCCCCAACTCACCGGCCTACCTGGGTTTGCGACTGCACGCGCAAGCGTGGGGACTCAGCCTGGTGGCGAGCGGACTTTTCGCCAGCAACGGCCTGACCTGGCAAATCGGCAACGTCTGACTTGCGACGGCGCGGGCGCCGGCGGCCGCGCGAAATCTTGCCATGCATCTTGACATGGCGAGATGGCGAGTTATGCATGCCCCCGTGCGCGAAGCCAAAGACGAAGCGCTGCCGGGGAAGCCGGGGAAGCCGGGGAAGAAGGAGGACGGGTTCAGCCTGCAGGAACTCGCCGACCAGTCGGGCGTCGAGCCGCGGACCATCCGCAGCTACGTCGAGCGCGGCCTGTTGCCGGGGCCCGAGACGCTCGGCCGCGGCGCCCGCTATCCGGCCGAGGTGCTCGACCGCCTGCGCGTCATGCAACTGCTGCGCGACGCCAACCGCGACCTGACCCTCGACCAGATCCGCGTCCTGCTGCAGAGCCTGAGTCCGGCGCTGGTGGCGGACATCGCCAGCGGTCGGCAGCGCATCGCCGGCGTCGTCGACACCGACGCAGCACCGCCGGCGGGGGGCCATGGCGAGGCCTTGGCGTACCTGCAGGCGCTGCGCGGCGGCGCGGCGGCGTCGCTGCCGGGCGCGCGCCGTGCGGCGGTGCCGCCGCCGCCGCCTGCCGCCGCCACCGATCGGCCGGCGCATCAGCAGTCTTCCCTGTGGATGGCGAGCGCGGCGGCGGCGGATGCGCCTGCCGTGCGCGACGCGAGCGTTCCGTACGGCGAACTGACGCTGCTCGCCGATGCAGCGCGCGCGTTGACAGCGCTCGCCGGCGCGCCGGTGGCCGCCCGACCGGTGCGCGCCGAGGCCTGGCTGCGCATTCCGATCACGCCCGACATCGAACTCTCCGTCCGAGCCGTCTACGGCGACGACGAACTCGCGCACCTGCATCGCATCGGCGATGCGCTGCGCCGCCTGCTGACCCAAGGAGCCCCACGATGAGCCTGTTCGACCTGCCGCCTGCCGATGCGCCCGCTGCCGCGCCGCGCTTCACGTTCGCCATCGACCGCGCCCTCGTCGCGATCGGCGGCGCTTCCGTCCGCTACCTCGTGGCCAGCGTCACCGCGCCGGCGGCGCCTGCCGCGTCGGCCCGCCCGCGCCTGCCGGTCCACGTGGCGCTGGTGCTCGACGCCTCGGGTTCGATGGCCGGCGAGCGTCTCGCCGCGGCGCGCACCGCGGCCGCCAAGGTGATCGCCAGCCTGCGCCCCGACGACCGCGTCAGCCTCGTCACGTTCGCCAGCGACGTCGTGATGCACGTCGAAGCGGCGGCGCTCGACGCCGACGGCCGCGAACGCCTGGCGGCGGCGATCGCGGCGCTGACGACGCGCGGCACGACCGACTTGTGCGCCGGCTGGCTGCGCGGCTGCGAGGCGGTCGCGGGCCGCCTGGCGATCGTCGGCGATGCCGAGCGCCGCCACGTCGTCGTGTTGTCGGACGGCCATGCCAACCACGGCATCGTCGACGCCGTGCAGCTGGCGCAGCACGCCACCGAACTGCGGCGGCGCGGCGTGCCGACCTCGACCGTCGGCATCGGCGACGGGTACTCGCCGGCGCAGCTGCAGGCCATCGCGGAAGCCGGCGGTGGCCGTATGCACGACGCGACCGAGCCGTCGGAGATCGCCGAGGTGCTGCTCGCCGAACTCGGCGACGTGCTGGCGACGACGGTCGAGGCCTGCGAGCTCACGGTGCAGTTGCCGCCGGGCGTCGCGGCCAGCGTCTGCGGCACCGCGCCGACGACCGCGATCGCCGACGGCATCCGCGTCCACCTCGGCGCGCTGCTCGCCGGCGCGCGGCGCGAATGCGTGATCAAGCTGACGTTCCCGCCGGGGCTGCGCGGCGACGAGCGGCGCATCGCCGCGCGCGCCGCGTGGCACGCGCCGCTCGCGCGCAGCACGCACCAACTGGAACTGTCCGACGTCGCCGTGCGCTACGCCACCGGCGACGAGTGCCTGGCCCAGCCGCGCGACGTCGCCCTCGCGCGCACCGTGCTCGTGCAGTGGCACGCCGACGTCGCGCACCGCGCCATGGTCATGAACCAGCGCGGCGAAGTCGACGACGCGCGGGCGCTGGTCGAGCGCGAGCTGGCCTACTTCAGGCCCTACGCCGAGGGCGTGCCCGACAGCGCCGCGCTGGTCCGCTCGCTCGCGAACTACGCGCCCTACGCCGGCCACCGGCAGTCGGCGATGGTCGCCAAGGAGGTGATGCTGGCGTCGTACAAGCGCAGCCGCGGCGAAGTGGACCGGCGCCACCGGCTGCGCGAGTCGCTGGAGGACCAGATGGGCGGCTGGCCCGGAGCGGGTCAGCGATGAGCGGACCGGGCGCGATGGCTGCGGCTGCGGCGGACGCGGTCCCGCGCGACCGCAAGCCGTACAGATTCTCGCCGAAGCGGCCGCCGCAGGCCGTGCGCACGTACTTCGGCATGCATCGCGGCGAACTCGTGCTCGTCGACTTCCAGAACGAGCGCGATGCCTGGATGGACTCGCCGCACCCGCGCGACGGCCAGCTGTTGGCCGAGGACTTCCGGCGCGTTTCGGAGAAGAAAGCGACGCTGTCCCAGCACTTCCCCGGGCGCGGCCAGGGCTGTTGGACGCTCTCCTACGACTACCCCGGCAGCTGGTCGACGGCGCTCGTGCTGGCCGTCGGCTCGGCGCTCGGCGGCAAGGCCGAGCGGACGGGCAGCTCGGGCATGCCGGGCGGCATCGGCGTCGACAGCGGCGAACTCTGGGTGTCGTTCCTCGACGGTGGCGTCGGCGTGCGCCTCGACCTCGGCCAGGACGAAAGGACCAACCAGATCGAAGGCTACCAGACGACGACGATCCGCGGACCGGCCGCGCTCGCCGCGGTGTTCGACGCCCTGCGCTTCGACCTGCCGCAGACGTTGCTGCGCGCCGTGCCGCCGCCGGACTTCGCCGCCGTCGCACGCTTCGTCGACCGGCGGATGCGCGCACTGGTTCAGCGGCGCGAGCGGCAGCGGGCGCGACGCGCGGCCCATGTGGCCGCCGCGGCCAGCGAGCCCTCGCCGCCACTGGTCGACTGACGGTCGGCGCTCAGCCGGCCGCCCCGGCTGGGTCCTGCTGGTAGTAGTCGCGCAGGCACTCGTACAGCGCCGCGTGGCGCGTACGCAGCGCGCCGGCGCGCTCGAAGAAGCACTCGGTGGCGACGGCGAAGAACTCCGCCGGGTTGGTGGCGCCGTAGCGGTCGAGCACGGTGGCGCGGCCGCCGGCCGCGGCCGCGCGCAGCGCCGCGAACTCCGCCGACATCGCCGCGACCCACGCGCGCAGGTCGTCGCCACAGTCGAGCGGCGGCGTGCCGTCGGCGAGGCCGTCGAGCAGGTCGAGCTTGTGCGCGAACTCGTGCAGCACGAGGTTGTGGCCGTCGTCCGGGTCGTAGGCTCCGTGCAGGGACGCATCCCATGCCAGCACCACCGGCCCCGTGCTCCACGCCTCGCCGAGGTGGTGGCCGCCCGGCCGTACGACGCCGTCCGCGCCGGCCTTGGCCACGCTGCGGAAGCTGCTCGGGTAGACCAGGATCGACGTCACGCCGGGGTAGTACTCGTGCTCCAGGTTGAGCAGCAACAGGCTCGCCTGCGCCGCGATCGTCACGCGCATCGCGTCGGTCAGCTGCAGGCCGCCGCAGCCTTCCCAGTTCTTCTCGGCGACGAGCACGCGCAGATCGTCGCGGATGCGCGCCTGTCCGCGGTCGTCGAGCTGGCGGTAGAACGGCAACTCGCGCAGCACGTCGAGCCACGCCGACGGGAACGGCGTCGCCAGCAGCGCCCGCCGCGAACGCTGGCGCAACGGCGCGAGCAGCCAGGAAAGGACCATGGTCTTGGGGTGGTGCGGGCTGCGTGGCCTCGGCGCGGCCGCTGCGTCCGCCCCGAGGCGCACGTGGGCCGCTCGCCCGCGTCGCACGATCGGCGGCGGCTGCGCCGCGCGCAAGCTGCAGCGTGCGCAAGGCGCACGGCGGCGGCATGCTGGCCCGCGATGGCCAGCGCCAACTTCCAGGAACTCGACGTCGCCGACTCCGAGCTCGGCGAACTGGTGCTGCGCCGCCGCCGCACCGTCGCCGCCGGCGACGAGTGGGTCTACGAGGTCAAGCTCGCCGGCCGCTTCCTGATGTCGAGCCTCAACACGCAGAGCGAGCGCGAGCTCGCCGACCGCGCGCTCTCGCGGCTCGCCGGCGACGGGCTGCGCGTGCTCGTCGGCGGCCTTGGCCTCGGTTACACCGCCGCGGCGGCGCTGCGCGATCCGCGCGTGGCGCAGGTCGACGTCGTCGAGCGTCTGCCGGAGGTCGTCGATTGGCACCGCCGCGGCCTCGTGCCGCTCGGCGCGGCGCTGTGCGCCGACGCGCGCTGCCGCTTCGTGCTCGGCGACTGCCTGCGGCAGCTGCAAGAACCGGGCGAAGCCTACGACGCGATCCTCATCGACATCGACGACTCGCCGATCCACCTGCTCGACCCCGACCACGCGTCGTTCTACGCCGTCGCCGGCCTGCGGGCCGTTCGCCGCCGCCTGCGGCCGGGCGGCGTGTTCGCGCTGTGGACCAGCCTGCCCGCCGAGCCGGAGGTGACGGCGCGCATGCAGCAGGCGTTCGCGGACGCTGTTTGCGAGACCGTCGTCTTCGACAATCCGCTGTTGGACGACCCGGAGTCGAACGCGCTGTACTTCGGCCGGGCGTGACGGCGGCGGTTTTGGGGCCGCGGCCGATCGCGCTGCCGCCGGCGTCGTGGCCTGCCGCGCCGCCGTCGCTCGGAGTTTGCGTCGCGGGGCGCGCGCGGCGCGCGCGCGGGGCGGCGTGGCGATCCGTGACGCAGACTCCTAGACTCCCGCGGCGGTGCGCATCGCCCTGATCATCGACCTGGAGGCGCAGTTCGAGCGCGATGCATCGGTCTCGGCCGCGGGCCGCCAAACCGATCTCGCGGCGCGGGACGTCGCGATCGGGGCGCGCATCGCCGCGGCGCACGGCGCGGCGGTGGCGGACATGGATGCGCGCGCCCGTAGCCACGACCGCGCGCTCGCCGCGGTCTTCGCCGCGTGGCTGCAGCAAGCCGGCGGCGCCGAGCGGCCCGGCCGTCGGTACGAGCACGGCATGAGGGTCGCGACGGGGATCCTTGCCCTGCTCGCTGTCGTCGTCGGCGGCAGCGCGTGCGCCACGACGTTGCACTACGACGGCAAGGCGCCGGTCAACGTGCTCTGGTTCCTCGGCATCTTCGTGTTGGGGCAACTCGGGTTGCTGGCGCTGATGGCGGTCGCCTTGGCGCGGGGCAAGGGCAGCATGCTGGCGCCGTTGCTGCGCGTCTGCGCGCAGTGGCGGTGGGTGGCGCGCCAGCGCGCAGACCTCGCCGATGGCGCCGGCGCGGCGGCGGCCCGCTTCGAGCGGCACGCCGACGTCGAGCGCTGGACGCTGTTCGTCCTGGCGCAGCGCGTCGCGGTCGCCGGCAACGTCGCTGCAATGGCAGTGCTGCTCGCCCTCGTGGCGTTCACCGACCTCGCGTTCTGCTGGAGTTCGACGCTGTTCGACAGCGCGAACGCGCTGCACGGCGCGGCGATGGCGATCGCCGCGCCGTGGGCGTGGTGCCTGCCCGACGCCGCGCCCGGCGTCGCCCTCGTCGAGCAGACGCAATGGGTGCGCATGCCCGGCGCCTACGTCGGCGGCGCGACGTTGGCCGAGGCGGCGACGGCGTCGCGGGCGTGGTGGCCGTTCCTCGCGGTCGCGCTCGCCTGCTGGGGCCTGTTGCCGCGGCTTTGTGCGTGGGCGTTCGGCGCGTGGCGGATCCGGCGGATCGCCGTCGCGTCGCTGCGCCGCGACCCGCGCTGCCTCGCCGTGCTCGCGCGCTTGTTCCCCCTCGCCGGGTGGAGCGGTCCGGCGGCGGCTGAGGTCGGCGCGCCGGCGCACGACCGGCTGGACGAAGGCGCGATCGCGCCGGTCCCGGAACCAGCCGCCGGCGAGCGCGGTTGGCTGCTGTGCTGGGGCCGCCTCGCTGCCGCCATGCCGGAGTTGGCGCGCCGCTACGGACCGGCGCTGGGCGCGCACGCCGTCGGTGGCAGCGACGTCGCCGCCGACGACGACGCGTGCCGCGCGCTGGCGCAGGCGAAGGCGCTGCGCGTGCTGCTGCTGTGCGCGGCCGGCGTGCAGCCCAACAAGGAGGTCCTCGACCTGATCGCCGCGCTGCGCCGCCACCTCGGCCCGCGCGCGCTGCTCGAGGTCGCGCTGGTCGACGATGGCGATCCCGCCCTGCCGCCCGCCGCGCCGACGGCGGGCAACGCGCGGGCGTGGCAGCAGGTGCTCGTCCGCCGCGGCGATCCGGCGCTGCGCTTCGTGCGCCTGGAGCCCGCCGCATGACCATCCCCGTGCCCGTCTTCGTCGTCGTCGGCAACGTCAACCAGGGCAAGTCGTCGATCGTCGCGGCGCTGACCGAGGACCAGGGCGTGCCGATCGACGCGATGCCGGGCACGACCCGCACGGCGGCCGAGTACAGCTTCCGCATCGGCACCGAGGTCGCCTTCCGCGTCGTCGACACGCCCGGATTCCAGCGCGCGCGGCACGCGCTGCAGTGGCTGCAGGCGCGCGCACGCACGGCCGCCGAGCGCCCTGCCGCGGTGGCGGCGTTCGTGCGCGAGTTCAAGGGTCGCCCCGACTTCGTCGACGAGGTGCGGCTGCTGGAGCCGATCGTCGCCGGCGGCAGCCACATCTACGTCGTCGACGCCTCGGCGCGGCACGAGCCGAGCAGCGAAGCCGAGATGGAGATCCTGCGCTGGACCGGCCAGCCGGGCATGGCCGTGATCAACCGCACCGGCGCGCGCGACCACGGCGGCGAGTGGCGCAGCGTGCTGACGCAGTTCTTCCAGGTGGTGCGCGACTTCGACGCCCACGCGGCGACCATCCGCGACCGGCGCGGGCTGCTGCGCGCCTTCCGCGAGGTCAAGCAGGACTGGCGCCATGCCATCGATCGCGTGCTGTTCGCCATGCGCGCGGAATGGACGCGGCGCGGCGAGGTCGCCGTGACGGCGATCGCCGGGCTGCTCGTCGGCGTCATCGGCATGGTCGAGAAGCGTTCGCTCGGCGACGGCGAAGACGCGGCCAAGGTGGCCGACGAACTGCGCGCGAAGTGGTGCGAGCGCGTGCGCAAGCAGGAACACGTCGCACGGCACGCGGTCGAAGCCGCCTTCGGCCACGCCCGGCTCGCGCGCGACGAGGCGGCGGCGCAACTGCTGGCGACGGACGTGTTCAGCGCGGAGAGCGAGAAGGCCTTCGGGCTGTCGCGCGAGCAGTTGGCGGTCGCCGGACTCAAGTGGGGCGCCGCGTTGGGGCTGGCCGTCGACCTCGCCACGCTGAATCCGACGCTGCTCGGCGCGCTCGCCGGCTCGCTCTTCGGCGGGGCCGTCGGCTACTTCGGCTCCCAACTGCTGCCGAAGGTCTGCAGCGACCGCTCGAAGCTGGCGCGGCTCTTGTTCCGCGGGCAGTTCGGCCGCTTCGTGGCCGTCGGCCCGGTGACTTCGCCCCAGTTGCCGTGGTCGCTGCTCGATCGCGCGCTCGTGCACCTCGCTGCCGTGCGCGGCCGCAGCCACGCGCGCCAGGACACGCTGGTGCTCGGTGAGGGCAAGCAGGGCGTCGTCGCCGGCTTGCCGGCCGCGCAGCGCGAGGCGATCGACGCGGCGCTGCGGGACGTGCTCAAGGACGCCGCGCGCGGACGCGTCGGCGACAAGGCGCAAGAAGCACTGCTGGCGGCGCTGCGGCCGGCGTGCGACGACTCGGCGGACTGAGCGCCCGGTCAGGTCCCTCGACGGCCGCGTCCGGGGCGCTTCGGGCTGCCGCGAACGCCGACCGCCGTCACGCCGGCGGCGTCAAGCGCGCCGCCATGCCGACGCGCAGTTCGCCGCCTGCGCGGATGCGGCCGAACACGCCGCCGCGGCGTTCGGGCCGCAGCGCCGCCATCAGGCCGAGCCGGCCGCCGTCGTCCATCAGCTCGCAGGGCCGCGTCTCGCCGAGCACGTCGACGACGACGTCGCCGAGCGCGATCGCGCCGCCGATCGCGGCGCGCAGGTCGAGGCCGGCGACCAGCAGGTTGGCGCGCCGCACCGCGGGGTCGAGGTCGCGGCCGAGCTCGGCACAGGCTGCGCGCCACGCCTCGACGGCGAGCAGGGTGACCTGCCGCCGGCCGCCGACGGCGTGGTCGCCGTCGAGGCCCTGGTTCGCGACCGCGGTTGCGCGGTCGACGCGGACGACGGCAATGCGCGCGCCGGGGCGCAGGTGGATGGCGAGCAGCGTGCCCGCTGCTGCGCCGGCGCCGGCGTCGCTCACGCCGTCGCCGCGCCGACGTGCGCCGGCAGCGTCTTCTTGGCGATCTCGTCGAGGATGCGCGCAACGAAGGCGTCCAGCGGCAGCGTGCCGAGCTTCTCGCCGGCCTGGTTCTGCAGCGCGACCGAGCGCTCCTCGACCTCCTTGCCGCCGACGACGGCGAAGTAGTTGACGCGCGCGAGGCGGGCGTTGCGCACCTTGGCGCCGAGCGAGTCGGCGTTCTCGTCGATGGTCACGCGCACGCCGTGGTCGAACAGCGCGTCCTTGACCTCGCGCGCGAACGCCAGCTGCGCCTCGCTGATCGGGATCACGCGCACCTGCTCGGGCGCGAGCCACAGCGGGAACTTGCCCTCGAAGTTCTCGATCAGGATGCCGAGGAAGCGCTCCAGGCTGCCTAGCGTGGCGCGGTGCAGCATGACGCAGTTCTTGCGGCTGCCGTCCTCGGCGACGTAGGTGGCGTCGAAGCGGTCCTTGCCCGGCAGGTTGGGGTCGAGCTGGATCGTGCCGCACTGCCAGCCGCGGCCGATCGCGTCGACCAGCGTGAACTCCAGCTTGGGCCCGTAGAACGCGCCCTCGCCGGGAGAAACGACGAAGTCGAGGCCGGCGGCGCGCACGGCGTCGCCGAGCGTCTTCTCGGTGCGGTCCCACGTCGCGTCGTCGCCGATGCGCTGGGCTGGCCGCGTCGCCAGCTTGACGGTGATGCGGTCGCGGCCGAAGCCGAAGTCGGCGTAGACCTCGGTCAGCATGCGGCAGAACGTCGCGACCTCGTCGCCGACCTGCGCGTCGGTGCAGAGGATGTGGCCGTCGTCCTGCACGAAGCCGCGCACGCGCATGATGCCGTGCAGCGCGCCCGACGCCTCGTTGCGGCAGCACGAGCCGAACTCAGCGAGGCGCAGCGGCAGGTCCCGATAGCTCTTGAGGCTGCTCTTGTAGATGAGCAGGTGGCCCGGGCAGTTCATCGGCTTGATGGCGAAGTCGTGCTTCTCCGACTCCGTCGTGAACATGTTCTCGCGGTACTTCTCCCAGTGGCCGCTGCGCTCCCACAGCGAGCGCGCCATCACGCTGGGCGTGTGCACCTCGACGTAGCCGTACTTGCGCTGCTTTGCGCGCATGTAGTCCATCAGCGTCACGTAGATGGCCCAGCCCGGCGGGTGCCAGAACACCTGTCCGGGGTTGTCTTCCTCGATGTGGAAGAGGCCCATCTCCTTGCCGAGCTTGCGGTGGTTGCGGCGCTTGGCCTCCTCGAGCCGGTGCAGATGCCCCTTCAGGCCCTTCTCGTCGGCGAAGCACGTGCCGTACACGCGCGTCAGCTGGTCGCTGGTCTGGTCGCCGCGCCAGTACGCGCCGGCGACGGACATCACCTTGCTCGCCTTCAGCCAGCCGGTCGACGGCACGTGCGGGCCGGCGCAGAGGTCCTCCCAGTCCTGGCCCGGCGTGCCGGTGGTGTAGAACGACAGCGCGCCGTCGCCCTTCTGCAGGGCGCGCTCGGCGTTGTCGCGCTTGTACTTGTCGTTGGCCGTGCGCTGCAGGCCCTGGTCGGGGCCGTAATCGCAGCGCGTGAATGGCCGGTTCTGCGCGACGATCTCCTGCATTTTCGCCTCGATCGCCGCGAAGTCGCCCTCGGTGATGGGGCGCGGCGTCTTGAGGTCGTAGAAGAAGCCGTCGTCGACCGGCGGGCCGTACGCGAGCTGCGTGCCGGGGAAGGTCGTGCAGATCGCCTCGGCCAGCACGTGCGCCGCGCTGTGGCGCAGCAGGTAGAGCGCGTCGGGATCGTCGTCCTTGGCGGTGACGATCTTGATCGTGCAGTCGCGGTCGATCGTGCGGCCGAGGTCGCGCAGGTCCGTGCCGTCGAGCTTGACGCCGATCGCCTTCTTGGCGAGGCCGGGGCCGATCGCCTCGGCGACCTGCCTGCCGGTGACCGGTTGCGCGAACTCCAGGACCTTGCCGTCGGGAAGCGTGATGCGTGGCATGAGCGGCGAGCACGGTAGCGGCCGCGGCAGGGCGCGGAAAGCGAAGGGTGCGGTCGGGGTGGCGGGCGGGGAACGCGGCGATGGGCGGGCCGAGTTGGAGCGGGGGACGCGGCGAAGGGCGTTCCAACTTGGAGCGGTTTGGGCACGCGGCCAGAGACGACGCGGGCGCAACGGCGACGCCAACCGCCGCGAGGGCGGCTGCGAAGCCTGGGACGGGATGGGAGCGGGGGACGCGGCGAAGGGCGTTCCAAGTTGGAGCGGCTTGGACACGCGGTTGCCGTCGTGCGGCCCTCTTCCCAGGCCTTCGGAGCGATGGCGTCGCGGTTGGTTGCCGCGTTGCGCCCGCCGCGTTTCTAGCTGGCTTGGCCGCAGCGTCCGCCATCCGCCATCCGCCGCCCGCCAACCCACCCTTCACCCGGACTTCGGCATCTCCGCCATCCCGATCCGCCCACGCTGCCGCCAGCCCACACCCGCGAGCCACGTCCGCGGCCGCACAACCGGCGGCGGCACGTTCTCGATGCCGCGCACGGTCACTGCCTCCACGAAGCCGTCGAACCAAGGCGCCGACGTGAACATGTCGGGCCCTTCGAAGTACGGCACCGCGCGGCCCTGCGCAGCGTGCTTCCTGCCGTTGCCGAGCACGTAGACCAGCGCGTTGCGCACCTCGCGCGGGTTCCGGAGCGGTCGCTCGTGGAACCGGTCGGGGAACACCTGCCCCTTGCGGCCCCACAGCCGGTTGAGCCCGCGCGCCAGCCGCACGAGCAGGCCCTTCATGCCGCGCGTGAGGGCGAGCCGGTCTTTGGCTTCGACGACGAAGTGCAGGTGGTCGTTGAGGATGGCGAAGTGCAGCAGACGGAAGCCGAAGCGGTCCTTGCCGCGCGCGAAGTGGGCGAGCAGGGCCGCGCGCACCTTCTGCTGGCGCAGCCGCGGCAGGTGCGCGCGCAGCTTCACCGTGACCAGCGCCGGGTGGTGCGACGCATGCGACGGCCGCGGCGTGCGCGGCATCATCGCCACAGCGCCCTTGGGCTTGCGCCCCGCGCCCGCGCGCGCCCCGCCCCACGACCGCAGCGGCAGCAGGCCTTGCACGGGCTTGCCGACACGGCGGGCCCGCGAACGTGACGCCGCGCCCGCCCCCAAGCCGTTTTCACCCTTGGCGCGTCCCTGCTGCTGCCTCGTCGCTCTTCGTTCCGCCATTCCCCATCGCTCCATCGCGGTGGCCATCGTGCACGTCCCGCACATCGCGGCCGACCACCACTTGAATACGCGAACAAACATCAAAGCCGCCGATCCGCAATCCCAAGTTCGGCAAACGTCAGTTCGCCGACGAACTTCGTGCGCAGTGCGGCCCCGTGGTCGGCTTGGTCACCGCGGTAGCCGCGGTTGGGGCGGTCGCCGCGATAGGCGCAGTCGCCGCGGTCGGCGCGCAGCAGTGCGGCATCGCCGACCCGGCGGCCTCGACCTCCGCACCGGACGCAGGCACAGACACCTTCGGCCCGAAGTCCGCAACCACGCCGGCGCGCGTCCCTGCCGCCTTGGTGCCGTCCGCTGCCTGCCCGTCGCCACCGCCCTCTCTTCTTCCTAGCCTCTCGGCGCGGCTGCGTTGTGGTTGGTTGCGGCTTCGTGCCCGCAACGTTTCTGGCAGCATCAGTCGGCGACCCGAGCCCCCGCACGCCCCCGAGCCCCCTCACCACCCGCACCACCCGCACCACCGCGACCCCCGCGGCGACGGGCGTGCCGAGTTGGAGCGGTTTGGACACGGAACCCCAACGGCTCGTCGCAGAACGTCCGGTAGTCCGCCGTCAGTTCCTCGCCGGTCCGGATCCGCCGCAGCGCGCGGAACCGGCCGTCGTCGCCCGCCACCAGGTTCGGCGTGTCCGCGTGGTTGACGTACCAGCCGACCGACAGCCGGTTCAGGCTGCGCGGCACGCCGATGCGGCCGCCGTCGACCATGCCGAAGTCCTCGTAGAGTGCGCGCACGGCCGGCGGCAACGACCGCACGGTGGCGCGGTCGAGCCACGCCGCGCGTTCGTCCTCGCCGGCGAAGACCAGTGTCCCCTTGGGGATCGGCCGGATCGCGACCACGCCGACGCCGTGCAGGCGGGAGACGCCGATGCGCGCGTAGACGCCGTCGTGGGGGAGCGGGCGCTTGCTGGGCATGACGCCGAGGGTCGCATGCCGCCGCTGACGGCGCAACCGGTCGTCAGCGCAGCGCGAGCGGCCCGGTGCTGTCGGCGAACCGCGCTTCCTCGACGCCGAACGCGTGCAGCACCGCGAGGTACAGGTTAGCCATCGGCGCGTCCTTGCCGAGCCGGAGGTGGGAGCCGGTCCGGTGGCAGCCGCCGCCCTCGCCGCACAGCAGCACCGGCAGGTCGTCGTGGTTGTGGCGGTCGCCGTCGCTGATGCCGCTGCCGTACAGCACGAGCGTGTTCGCCAGCAGGTCGCCATCGCCTTCGCGCTCGGCGGCGAGGCGCTGGAGGAAGGCCGCCAGCTTCTCGACGTGGAAGCGGTTGATCGCGCGGATCGCGGCGAGCTTCTCCGGCTTGCGCCCGTGGTGGCTGACTTCGTGGTGGCCGTCGGGCACGCCGACGAAGGGGTAGCTGCGGTTGCTGCCGGCGTTGCCCAGCATGAAGGTCGCGACGCGCGTGCGGTCGGTTGCGAACGCCAGCGCGAGCAGTTCGTACATCGCGTCGAGCCGCTCGGGGAACGCCTTCGCCGCGAGCAGGCGGTCGGGGGCGGTCGTCGGCGCCGGCGGCGCTTCGGCTTCGGCGCGCTGCAGGCGACGCTCCAGTTCGCGAACGGCGGTCAGGTAGTCGTCGAGCTTGCCGCGGTCGCCGCCGCCGAGCGTGTTGCGCAGGGCGTTGGCGTCGGCGCGCACGGCGTCCAGCACGCTCTTCGTGCGCGCCCGCTGGGCCTGGGCCGCCGCCGTGCCGACCGCCTGCTCGGGGTCGCCGAAAAGCCGCGCGAACACCGCGCGCGGTTCGTGCTCCTTCACCACCGGCGTCGACGGCGTGCGCCAGCTGATGTTGTTGGAGTACGCGCACGAGTAGCCGGAGTCGCACACGCCGGCCTGCGCGCCGCGTTCCATGCCGAGTTCGAGCGACGGGAAGGCGGTGGCGCCGCCGAGGTGCGCCGCGAGCCTCTGGTCGATCGAGACGCCGGCCTGCAGGTCGGCGCCGCCGGTCTTGCGCGGGTGCTTGCAGGTCAGGAACGACGCCGCCGCGCGGGCGTGGTCGCCGGGGCCGTCGCCGTGGCCGTTGCCGCCGTCGATCGCGAGCCCGCTGAACACCGTGATGCGCTGCTTCAGCGGCGCCAGCGGCTCCAGGAGGTACGGCAAGGCGCCGAGCCGTCCGCCGGCAGCAGGCGTCCAATCGTCCATCTTCTTGCCGTTGGGGGCGAAGACGAACAGGGCGCGCCGCGGCGGCGGCGCGCTGCGGGCGCGCGCCGGTTGCATGGCGTCGAGCCAGGGCAGCGCGACCATGGCGCCCGCGCCGCGCAGGAAGCTGCGGCGGTCGAGCGCACGGTTGCTAAAGGTCGGCATCGTCTCGTCATGATCGCGCGCCGCTGCGGGTCGCGGAAGGCCCGTTGCCCGACGGGACATGCCTGCGACCATCTTCCGCCGGCCGCGCTGCGCCGCAGCGGGCGCCGTGGTCACCGCGCGCTGCTGCGGCGGCGGAACGGCGGGCTGGCGACGACTTCGTGCACGAGCGCGCGCAGCGTCACCTTGCCTGCTTGCCGCAGCGCGTCGGCGCGCGCGTCGAGGTGCAATCGGTCGACGGCATCGGCGTCCCGGCCGACGGCGTAGACGAACAGCTTGCGCAGCAGTGCGCGCACGAACGCGGGGTCGGCCGCGACCTCGGCCGCGAGGCCCGGCAGGCCGTCGACGATGCGACCGCCCGGCAGTTCGCCGCGCGCGTCGATCGCGCCGCCGGCGTCCGTCGTGCGCGGCCGGCCGACCGGGTCGAAGCCTTCGAGCGCGAATCCGAGCCCATCCATGCGCACGTGGCATCCCGCGCACTTGGCGTCGGCGCGATGCTGCGCCAACTGGGCGCGCAGCGTCGCGGCGCTGTCGATCGCCTTCTCGCCGGCCAGCGTGTCGCTGCCGGGCGGCGGCGGCGGCGGCGGCGCGCCGAGCAGGTTCTCCAGGATCCACTTGCCGCGTTTGACCGGCGACGTGCGCGTCGGATTGCTGGTCAGCGCGAGCACCGACGCGTGCGCCAGCACGCCGCCGTGGGCGCGCTGATCGGCCGCCAGGGGCCGGCGTTCGAAGCCCTCGCCGGCCACCGGCGGCAGGCCGAGGTGCGCGGCGAGCCGTTGGTCGACGTGCACGAAGTCGCACGCCAGCAGGTCGCGCACGTCGCGTTCCTCGCGCAGCACGTCGGTGAACAGCAGTTCGGTCTGCCGCCGCAGCGACGCGCGCAGCGCGTCGTCGAAACCCGGGAACCGCTGCGGATCGGGCGTGCGCTCCGGCAGCGCGCGCAGTTCGAGCCATTGGGCGGCGAAGTCGGTCGCCAACCAGTCGGCGCGCGCGTCCGCGAACAGACGGTCGGTCGCCGCCTGCAATCCGGCGGCGTCGCGCAGCCGGCCCTTCGCCGCGTCCTGCAGCAGCGCGTCGTCGGGGCCGCTGCCCCACAGGAAGTACGACAGCCGGGTCGCGAGCGCGTGGTCGGCGAGCGCTTCGTCCGCGCTGATGGAGCCACCGCCACCGCCACCGCGCGGCTCGGCGCGGAAGAGGAAGTGCGGCGACGCGAGCGCGGCGGCGATCGCGAGGTCGGGCGGCATGCCGTGCAGGCGCGCCACTTCGGGGCCGGTGGGCGGGCGGCGCCACGCCCGCAGCAGCAGTTCGCGGGCGAAGGCGGGGCCGTCGGCCTTGGCCAGCGCGGCGGGCAACCACGCCGCGCCCGGCGGCGGCGTCGGCGCGTCGAGCGGTCCGTGCACTTCCAGCCAGTCGACGCGCAGGTTGCGATCGCGCTGCTGCGGGTCGGGGTTCTTCGGGTCGTAGAAGTCGTTGACGAACGCGATGGTGAACGTGCGGCGGCCGCCGGGCAGCGGCGTCGTCAGCGGGAAGTCCCGCAGCGCGCGGTCCGGGACCTCGAACTCGTCCAGCAACACGCCATCGCGCTGCAGCGCCATGCGCGCCGGCTCGTCGCCGGCCGGATCGGCGGCGGCGCGCAGCACCAACCGGTAGCGGCCGTCGCGCGGCAACTCGACGACCTGCCGCAGCGTTGCGCGCGTGTAGAAGTTGGCGACCTCGCCGTCCTGGCCGACGCCAGGCCCGTCGGCGAGTTCCATCGCCTCCGCTTCGAAGCGACGGCTCTTCGCATCGACGGGACCGAACGCGGCGACGGCCCGCCGGCCGACGTCCTCGGCCGCCGCGACGTAGGCCTCCAGGTGCAGCGTCGAGAACGACAGCGCGTCGCCGATGCTGTCGAAGCCGTAGCCGAGGTCGTCGGCGGGGAAGCGCACGGCCAGCGGCGTCTCGACGCCGAGCAGGGCCTGCGCGCTCGCCTGCCATTGGCCGCGCGACAAGCGGCGCACCGTGACCCGGCCAGCCGGCCATGGCAGCCGGGCGACGCCGTCGGCGAGCGTGTCGTCGCACCAGCGCAGCAGCGCGTCGCGCGCAGCGGCCGTCAGCGGCTCGGCGTCGGGTGGCGGCATCTCGCCGGTGCGGACGCGTTCGCGCATGCGGGCGACGGCGAACAGCCGGTCGGCGCCGAAGCCGTTCGCCGGGACCGCCGCGAGGTCGAAGCGGCCCTTGTGGCCAGCGCCGTCGTGGCAGTCGCGGCAGTTGGCCAGCGCCGGTTCCGCGGCGCCGAAGCCGTCCGCCGACGCCGCGCCTTGCGCCCGCACGCCGGCGGCGAGCGCGGAGAGGCAGGCGAAGGCGATGGCGGCGCGCATCGCCACAGCGTTGCGGCGCCGAACCCGGCCCGCAAGCGGGTCGTACGGCGGGCTCGTGACGACGTGAACCGATCGCGGCCCGCCGGTCGTGCGCGCTGCCGGCTACGATGGCGCGATGCGCGCGCTGCCTCTGCCGTTCGTCGTGCTCGTCGCCGTCGGCCACGCGCCGGCGCAGGCCGACCTCTCCGCCACGGTCGAGGCCTTCGCCCGGCCGCTCGCGGACGCCGGATGCGCCGGCAGCGTCGTCGTCGGCGTCATCGACGGCGACACGCGGCTCGTGCGCGGCTTCGGTCGCGTCGGCGACGGCGTTCCCGACGGCCGCACGCGCTACGAGATCGGCTCGGTCACCAAGGTGTTCACCTGCCTGCTGCTCGCCGACGCGGTCGCGCGCGGCGTCGTCGCGCTCGACGATCCGGTGCAGGGGCTGCTGCCCGACGGCGCGACGATGCCGCAGTTCGAGGACCAGCCGATGCGGCTGTGGCACCTCGCGACCCACTCGTCCGGCCTGCCGCGCCTGCCCGACATGAAGGGCAGCGACGCCAAGGACCCGTACGCGCACTTCGACGACGCGCGCCTGTTCGGCGTGCTGCCGAAGGCGCGCGTCCGCCGCGCGCCGGGCGAGAAGTATGTCTACTCTAATCTCGGCGTCGGCCTGCTCGGGCGCGCGCTGGCGCACAAGCAGGGTGCGGCGAGCTACGAAGCGCTGCTGCGCGAGCGCGTGCTCGCGCCGCTCGGCCTGCAGGCGACGGGTTGCGAGTTGGCGGCCGACGCGCCGCCGCGCACCGTCGACGGCGACGACGACCAATCCTGGCGGTTGGCATCGCTCGCGGGCGCTGGTGGCCTGCGCAGCACCGTCGACGACCTGCTCGCCTTCCTGCAGGCGCAGTGGGCGCCGCCGGAGCCGCTGCGCGCCGCGGTCGACCTCGCGTTGACGAAGCGCCACGACGGCGAGGCCGGGGTCGGCATGGGCCTCGGCTGGCACATCGCGAAGGACGGCTTCACCCGCTGGCACACCGGCGGCACCGGCGGCTACCGCTCGATGGTCCTCGTCGCGCGCGAGCAACGCCGCGCCGTCGTCGTGCTCGCCAACACCACGAGCGACGTCGTCGACGGGATCGGCGAGGGGGTCTTCCGGCGCCTTTTCGGCCTGCCCGCCGAGCCGCCGCAGGTCGAGGCCGCGGCGGCGGTGCCCGCCGAGCAGTTGGCGCGCCTGTGCGGTCGCTACCGCATGCCCGACGGCGTCATCGTGCAGGTCGCGTCCGACGCGCGCGGCCTGACCGCGCAGTTGACCGGGCAGCCGGCGCTGCGCGTCTACCCGCGGTCGGCGACCGAACTGTTCTACCGCGCCGTCGCGGCCTCGCTGGTGTTCGAGCTCGCGGGCGATGCGGCCGTGCCCGCGGTGGTGACCCTGCACCAGAGCGGCCGGCGCATCCGCTGCGAACGGCAGGCCGACGCGGGCAAGTAGCCCTGCGCGCCGCAGCCAGGAGCCCGCGTCACGGCTGGCCACGCTGCGCGGTTGGCGTCGGCGCGCGCGGGAGACGACGCTTGCCCGCCGGCGGATGCCGTGGACCATCGCGCCATGCAGCCCGCGTCGGCGCGACGGATCTGGTGGCTCGTCTGGCTCGCGCTCGCGGTCGTGCTGGCGGGCCGCGCTGCCAGCCGCAAGCCCGCGCGCGGCGTGCTGCTCGACCACGTCGAGTTCGGCCGGCGCGCGCTGCACGGCGAGGACCTCTACGGCCCGTGGCGTAGCTCCGAGAACGCCGAACCGGGGCCGCTGCACGCGCCCTATCCACCGTCGTTCGCGCTGCTGACCGTGCCGTTCCATCTGCTCGACGCGGCGTTCGGCCAGCGCGCCGCGCGCCTCGGCTGGGCGCTGCTGCAGCTCGCGAGCCTCGTCGCCCTGGCATTGGCGCTGCGCGAGCTGCTGGCGCCGCGGGCGCAGGCTCTGGCGCACGCGGGGGCGCCGCCGTGGCGCTGGCAGTGGCTATGGCTCGGGGTCTTCCTGCTCGGCGCGCGCTTCGTGCTGCGCGACACGCACGGCGGCGGCGGCAACGCCATCAACACCGCGCTCGCCGTCGGCGCGTTCCTGTGCGCCGAGCGCGGCCGCGACCGCACGGCGGGCGCGCTGCTGGCCTTCTCGCTCGTCACCAAGCCGACGATGGTGTGGCTCGCGCCGGTGTTCTGGCTCGCCGGCCGCCGCCGCGCGCTCGGCTGGACGGCGGCGTGGGCCGCGGCTTTCGTGCTGCTCGCGTTCGCGCTCTGCCGCGGCGACTTCGCGCCGTGGGCGAGGTGGTGGGCGGGCAGTTGGTCGCTGATGACGCAGGCCGATCCGTGGGCCGACCCGGCGCACGGCTTCCCGCGCTTTGCGTGGATGAACACGTCGCTGCGCCTGTGCGTCGCGCGCTGGTGCGGCGACGTGCCGGCCGAGTTCGCCGCGCGCGTCCCCGGCGGCATCGCCGACGGGCTCGGGCTCGCGGCGCCGACCGTCGCGTGGCTCACGCGCGCCGCCGGCGCGGCAGTGCTCGCCGCGGTGCTGGCGGCGGCGTGGCGCGGCCGTGCTGCGGCCAGCGGTCGGCTGTGGGCGGTCGCCGCCGCGCTCGTCGCCACGCTGCTGCTGAGCCCGATCACGTGGAAGGGCCATCACGTCGCGTTGCTGCCGGCGCTGTTGCTCACGCTGCACCGCGCCGTCGTCGGCCGCGACCGCGCTGCCGCCACGCTGCTCGCCATCTGGTTCGTGCCCTGCGCGCTGCCCGGCGGCGACCTCGTCGGCGACGCCATGGACGAGCGGCTCAACAGCCTCTACGTCGTCACCTTCGGCGACCTCGCGCTGCTGGCGTACGCCGTCCGGCGCGCGTGGTCAGCGGCGCGCGAAGACCGCGATGCCGCGTGAGGCGGCGGCCGCCGCCAGCGCCGCCGGCAGCTCGACGGGCGCGTAGCGTTCGCGCAGCCAGCGTTCGTACCCGGCGAACGCAGCGCGCGCGCTGCGCGTGCGCACCACGACGAACGCCGGCGCCGCCGCCGCCACCAGCGCCTGCATCTGCGCGGCGGTGTGGTGGCGCGGCGGCAGCGGCCGCTGGCCGACGAACCAGACGACGCGCGGCAGGTCGCTGACGAGCGGCTGGCCGCCGGCGACGCGCGGCCGCAGCCACAGGCCGAGGTCGCGTTCGATGGCGCGGTCGGCGTCGATGCCGCCGGTCCACCCGCTCCACGCGCCGAGCGCGAGCGCAGCGGCGAGCAACCCGCGCCGCCACGCGGCGGGCAGCGCCGCCAACTGCGCGCCGGCGAGCGCGCAGACCGGGATCGCGCACGAGAGGAAGAAGCGTCGCCGCACCACGAAGGTCGCGACGACGGCGACCTGCAGCGCGATCTGCAGCAGCAATGGCTGGCGCAGCCGGTCGCGCCAGCGCAACTGCGGCAGGCAGAGCACGCCGGCGAGCGCGAATGCTTCGAGCCAGGGGCCCGGCGTCGCCAGCAGGTTGGCGAGCACGCGGCCTTGCTCGGGCAGGTCGTCGCGCTGCTGGTGGAAGGCGTGGATCGGCAGCGGATCGAAGCCGTGTCCGCAGGCCCAGCGCAGCGCGGCGAGCGCCAGCACGCCGACCGCGACGGGCGGCAGCGCGCGCCACGCCGCGCGCGGCGCGGCCAAGGCGTACGACGCCGCCAGCAGCGAGCCTTCGGGTCGGATCCAGAACGCCGCCGCCGCGCACAGGCCGACCAGCGCCCAGCGCCCGCGCAGCGCAGCGACGGCGCCATGCGCCATCAGCAGCAGGAACGGCGGCTCGCTGTAGCACTCCGCGGCGAGGCGCGGCAGCAGCGGCACGGCGGCGAAGAGCAGCACGGCGGCGCGGCCCGCCGCGTCCCCGCCGAGCGCGTGCGCCAGCGTGCGCAGCGGCCACAGCGTCGCCGCGAGTGCGAGCGCCCCGACGAGGTGGGCGGCGAGTTCGGGGCCAAGGCCGAGCGCGCACCAAGGCGCCAGCAGCAGCGGGTAGCCGACGGGGAAGACCGTGCCCGTGGCGGCGGCGAAGTCGCCCGCGGCGAAGCGTTCGGCCATCCACAGGTAGCTGACGCCGTCCTCCGACGGCACCGCGCTACGGCGACCGAGCGCGAACGCCCAGGCGGCGAGCGCGGCGGCGAGCGTCGGCAAGCCCCAGACCGGCGCCGACGGTGCGGCGGCAGCGGGGGGCGTGGGCGTCGTCGGTGGGGCCATTGGCGCGGCGGGGCGGCACTCTACGTGCGCCGCGGCGCGGCGTCGCCCGCAGCGCAGCCGGCGCAGCGGATGGCGGGGCTGCTTCGTCGCGCCGAGGTCGTCGCTGTGAGGTCCGTGCCGCATCGCTATCCTGCCGCGCCAATGCCCGACCCGCTCGACGACGCGCTGCGCACGGGCCGCCTCGACCTGCACGGCCGCACCAAGGCCGAAGCCGAGGCGGCGCTGCGCGCGTTCCTCGCCGCGGCGCGAGCGCGCGGCACGCTGGCGGTCGCCGTGATCCACGGCCACGGCACCGGCGTCCTGCGCGAGCACGTGCGCAAGCTGCTCGACGGCATGCCGGACGCGGTCGCCGACTACGGACCGTTGCCGCCTGGCGATGGCGTCGGCGTCAAGGTGCGGCTGCGCGGCGCCCCGGCCGCGACGCCGCCGCCGAAGGGCCGCGCCGAGCACGTCGCCACCGCCCGCGACCTGCTGCGCGCGGCGCGGCGGCTCGAGCCGCCGGGGCGGTGAGCGTCACTTCGGCGGCGCGTCCGCGGGCTTGGCCGCAGGCTTCGGCGGCACGGCCTTGGCGCCCACCGCGTCGAGCAGTTCGCGCACGAGCGTCTTGTGCGCGTCGTCGTCGGGCGGCGCGCCACTGAAGATCGTCTCGACGACGATCCGGCCGCGGCAGGCGTCGATGGTCGCCATCTCGACCTTGGCGAGGCCGGCGCGCATCGACTTGCGCTGCAGGTGCCCGACGAGCCCGTCTTCGGCGAGCGGCGTCGCGGTGCCGCCGAGGATGCGGATCGCGCCGGTCTTCATCGCCTCGTCCTTCTTGCGGCCGAGCTCCGCCGCCAGTTCGATCCAGCGCGCGGCGCTCGCCTCCGTGTCGAACTCCATCACCGCGGCGATCACGCTCTTCGACTGCGGGCGCTCCATCGGTGTCGCCTGCACGGCGCGGCAGGCGCGCAGCGACCGGACGAGCGCGTCAACGTCGGCCTGCGGCAGCAGCGTCAGGCCGGACGCGAGTTGCTTGCCGGTGACGTCCAGCCGCGTCGTCCGCCACGCGTCGCCGAGCCACGCTTCGAGCCGTCCGAGCGCCGGTTCGGCGTCGTACACGGCCGCCGGCCGCGAGCTCGGGTCGAGGTACCACTGCGGATGCAGCACGGTGTCCTGGTCCATCGGCGGCGCGCCGAACACGCGCTCGGCGCCGCGCTCGGGGTCGTTCGCCAGCACGGCGGCCACGAAGTCCTCGCCATCGTGGTAGGCGAACGCCATCGTCGCTGCGCCGGCGCGCGCCAGCAGCAGCGCCGCCTCGCCGCCCTTGCCGACGCTCGCCGGCACCTGCGCCACCGACTCGCGCATGGCGTCGAAGCCCGCCATCCAGCCGCTCTGGCCGCAGATGCGCCGCGCCTGCAACTGCGCATGGCCTTCGAGCACCGCGTTGAACGCCGTCGCCGCTTCGCTCGTCTTGGTCTCGCGCAGGCGCGCCGTGAAGTCGAACCGGCGGTCGTCGTAGGCGTGGCACAGCTCGTGCACCATGACCGCGCGCAGGCCGACGTCGGCGGTCAGCGTCGGCCGATCGAGCGCGGTGGCGACCTTCTGCCACGTCGGCGCGACGACGAAGAACGCCTTCTCGGCCCACGAGTACTTGGCGTAGAGCATGGCGCCGAGCTGCTTGCCGAGTTGCTCGGCTTCGGCTGCGGCCTTCGCCGCGTCGGGTTGGCGCAACTGCACGAGCGGCAGGTTCTCGCGCGCCACGAGCCGCGACACTTCGGCGGTCGTCGCGAGGCGCAGCGGCACCGCCGGGTCGAGCGGGCCGCCGAGGGCCTTGGCGCACGCCTTCAGCGCGTCGGCATAGGCCTCCTGGAGGCGTGCTTCGGTCACTTCGCTCGGCGCCGCCGGCGCAGTCTGCGCCGCGGCCGCGGCGATGAGGAGGAGGCACGGCAGGGCACGAACGCTGCGGGGCATGGCTGTGGTCATGGTGGTCGCGGTCGAAGCGCGTCAGGGCGCATGGTACGCCGAGAGGGGTTGGCGAGGCGCAGTGCTTCCGCCTGCCGTCGTGGGAAGAGCCTCTCGGCTGCTGTGTCCCCGATCCTCTGCTGTCTGCTTCGGCGCCGTCTGCGTCCATCTGCTGGTCGCGGTGTGCATCGTCGCGGTCGCGTCCACGGCCGCGACCAAGCTGCGCGAGTTCGCTCGGATCGCTGTCCGGTCGGCCGTGCTCCTCGTCGCGCAGGCGGTGGTGACGATCTGGGTGACGAGCGCGCCGCCGGAGGGCGTCGCCGTCGGTCGTTGGCTGGCGCTGTCGATCGGGTTCGCCTTCGTGCATCACGCGGCGCTCGCCGGACTCGTCGTTGCCGTGCTGCGCGCGCTCGCCGACCTTGCCTCCGCGCTGCGCCTCGACCTCGCGGTCCAGCAGCAGAACGCGCCGGATGAAGGCTGAGCGTCGGCGCGTCCGATCCGTCGGCGCATGGTCCTGCTCGTGCGCGCCGGCGTGCAGGTCGCCCGGACGGCGCGGCTCACCGCGGCACGAGCCGCAGCGAACGCAGGTTGAGCACGGCCTCGCCGGGCTTGCTGGTGGCGCGCAGCGCGATCTCGCTGCGCCCTGCCGGCAGCGTCAGTTCGCCGAGCTCGATCGTGCGGTAGCGCTGCCAGCCGCCGGTGCCCGCGACGCGGAACGCGACCTTGGCGTCGCCGCACGCCAGCGTGCACTCGGCGCCCGCCGACTCGTCCTTGCACGCGATCTCGGCGACCGCGGCGTAGCGGCCGGCGCGCTCGACGACGATCGGCCAGCTGGCGTGCGCCGCCGGGTCGAGCCAGTAGCCGAGGTTGTACGTCACGTCGCCGACCGCCCCGACCTGCTCGATGCGCAACTGCGGACCGTGCAGCGTCGCGTCGTGCGGCGTCAGTGCGAAGGCGCCGTCGGCGGCCGGGCCGACGGCGAACGGCAGCGGCGCGAGGTCGCCGGTCAGGTGCAGGGCGACGACGCTGCACGCCGCGTCGGTCGGCTTGCCGGGCAGTTCGAGCAAGAGGCCGGCGTCGGTCGCCGCGACGGCGACCGGCGCGCTGCTGCCGAGCAGGCGGATGCCGTCGACCGTGGCCTTCGCCGGCACGCGCAGCGCGCCGTCCGCCGGCCAGTCGAACACCAGCAGGTAGAGCATGTCGGCCTTGCGCGTGGCGCGGCCCCAAGGCAGCTGCGCGAACGGGCTCGCCGTGGTGCCGTAGATCGCCTCGCCGTGCGTCTGCAGCCACTTGCCGACGCCGCGCAAGGCCGCCTGCGCCGGCTCGGGCACGCGGCCCTTCTGGTCCGGGCCGATGTTGAGCAGCAGGTTGCCGCCCTTGCTGACGACGTCGCACAGCAGGCGCACGACCGTCGTCGTGTCCTTCCAGTTGGCGTCGTGCGCGCTGTAGCCGTAGCTCTCGTTGAGCGTGTGGTTGACCTCCCAGTCCATGCCCGGGAGGCCCGTCGGCGGCACGTACTTCTCCGGCGTGCCGTAGTCGCCGTTCTTGTTCTCCAGGCCCTCGTACAGCCGGTTGTTGACCAGGATGCCCGGCTGCTTGTCGCGCATGAGCTGCAGCAGCGCCGACGCGCCCCAGGCCTCGCCCTGCCGTTGCTTGTCGGAGTAGTCGAACCAGATCGTCGCCAGTTCGCCGTAGTTGCTCAGCAGTTCGTCGACGTGGGCGCGGACGTAGGCCTTGTAGTCCTCGTGGTTCCGGCCGCGCTTGTCGAGCGGGTAGGCCGGCAGCGCCATCGGGTAGGCCTCGGGGTGCTGCCAGTCGAGCAGCGAGTAGTAGAAGCCCGGCCGCAGGCCGCGCTGGCGCATCGCGTCGGCGAACTCGCGCGCGAGGTCGCGGCCCGCCGGCGAGACGTTGGTGCCGCCGGTGATCGGGTTGGCGAGCGAGTAGGGGGCCTTGGACTCGAACAGCGTGAAGCCGTCGTGGTGCTTGCTGGTCATCACCGCGTAGCGCATGCCGGCGGCGGCGGCGAGCTCGGCCCACGCATCCATGCAGCCGGCTTCGGGATGGAACAGCGGCTTCATCGCCGCCGCGTACTCGGCGCACGGCACTGCCGCCCAGTGCTGGATCCACTCGGCGTAGTGCTGCGGGTAGACCTTGCCGTTCCACGATCCGCCGGCCGGCGCGTACAGGCCGAAGTGCACGAACATGCCGAAGCGCGCTTCCCGCCACCACGCCATGCGCGCGTCGCGGTTGCCGGCCCACGCCGCCAGCTGCGGCGCGGGCGCGGCGGTCTGCGGATCCTGCGGGGCGAGGACGGCGGCGGCGAGCAGGGCGGCGACGAGCATCGCGACAGGCTAGCCGGCCGCGGCCTTCGGATGGCCGCCGAGATGCCGCTCAGCGCGACGTGCGCGTGCAGTGGGCCGTGCCCAGCCGCCGCGGGTGCGCGCCGTGGCCGGAGCGGTCGGTCGTCCAGGGGCCGAAGTCGGCGTCGCACGGCAGCAGCAGCACGGTGTCGGCGTCCGGTTCGTGGTTGGCGGCCGGCGCGAAGTCGGCGGCGTAGCGGGCCACGCGGCACAGGCGCACGTCGTCGAGCAGGCCGGCGAACCCGTCGCGCAGCGCGCCGTCGGCGGCAAGCGCGGCGCCGACGAGGAACGGGCCGTCGTCGGCGCTGCGCGCGCCGATGGCCGGCGTCGCGGCGGCAAGCCTGCCGTCCAGATAGACGCGCAGGGTCGCGCCGTCGTGCACGACGGCGACGTGCGTCCACCGGCCGCGCGCCAGCGACCCCGTCGCGGTGCGCGCGCGGGCGATGCCGTCGCGCACCGCGACCTCGCCGACGACCGCGCCGTCGTCGACGGCGAGCGCGACTTCGCGCCCGCGGCCCTTGCTGGCGATCGTCCGCCGCCCCGACACGTCGTCGGGCCGCGCCCACGCCTCCAGCGTGAGTCCCGGGCCGTCGAGCGCGGTCTGGGCGCCGCTCGCGCGCAGCGCCGCGCCCTCGCCGTCGAGCGCCAGAGCGCCCGCGGCGGCGGCGCGCTCGCGGCCGAGCGCCGCGGGCGGCGGCAGCGGCAGGAAGAAGTCGATCGGCGGCAGCCCGAGCGGTCCCGCGGGCGTGCGCAGGTCCGCCCGCGCGCGCAGCAGCGGCAGCGCGAACGGTTCGCCCGGCGACGCGGCCTTGCGCACGGTGAAGCGCGTCGTCGCGACGCCCTGCGGCGGCACGACGAGGTGTTCGTGGTCGGGCGCAAAGGTCCAGCCGCCGTCGGCGATCGGCGTGGCCTCGACGTCGATCGGCAGGCCGGCGGGATTGCGGAAGCGCAGCACGACGGTGGCGTCGACGCGGCCGTCGAGGCCCACGGCATCGCCGCCGCCTGCGGCGAGCGCGCGGTCGAGTTCGACCGCCAGTCCGGCGGCGACGGCGAGCGCACCTTCGCTGACGGCGGGGGAGACGCGGTCGAGGTCGCGCGCGGCGCCGAGCGCGACCGTCGTCGCCCGCACCTGCGCACCCCGCACGGTGAACAGGCTCGTGCCGACGCCGAAGCCCGCCGCCGGCGCGTCGAGCGGCGGTGTATCCCCGAGGGACGGCAGGGCGTAGTAGGCGACGCCGTCGCGCGCCTCGTCGCGGCGCGCTCCCGCAGCGCCCCCGGCCAGCACGGCGCGCACGACGCCCGACGCCGCGATCGCCGCGTGCCACGGCGCAAACGCAGCGGCGTCGGCGCCGGCCCAGCGCACCCGCGGGAACGCCAGCACGACGCCGGCGACGCCGCGGCCCTTCGCCAGCGTGAGCGTGGCCTGCAGCCACGCCAGCGCCGCGGGGTCGTCGGCGATCGCCGTGTCGGCGAGCGCGACGAACCAATGGCCGGCGCCGGCCATGGCGCGGCCGTGTGGACTCTCGGCGACGACCTCCGCGCGAAGGGGCGCCTTGGCGCCGGGCGGCGGCGCCCACGGCGTGCGCAGCCGTGCGAGCGCTGCGTGCCATGCGCCGGAGCCGCCGTCGTCGCACGGCGGCAGCGCGATGGCGAAGTCGGCGTCGAGCGCGTCGACGTCGACGACCGCCTGCTGCAGGCGCATGGCGGCATCGGGCGTCGCGAACGGGCCGCCGCCGATCACGGCGACGCGCACGGCCGCCGGCGCGGTCCGCGGCGCTGGCGCGGCGTCCTGCGCCGGCAGCAGGCAGGCGAGGATCGGCAGCGCGGCGGCGCGGAGGGTTCGCTTCATCGGCCGGCGGGTCGCGTCAACTCGTACGAGTGCACGACGGCGCCGTTCTGGTCCGTCGCGCTGCGCTGCGGCGACAGGCCGTCGACCGCGGAACGCACGTAGCTGACGGTGACGGTCGCCGGGGCGACGTCGACGCGCAAGTGTCCGGGGCTGCCGAGCACCGTGCCCGACGTGTAGCCGTACTCCTCGGCCGTGCGGGTGCCGCCGCGCGGGTTGCCGGGCTGCGGCACGCACTGGTAGGCGATGCCGTCCTTCTCGGCGCGCACGTACAGGTGGTCGTGGCCGTGGAAGACGGCGGCGACGCCGTGCTGACGCAGCACGTCGTGGATCGGCATCGGCCAGCCCGGACGGCGCTGCGCGAAGCCGGCGCTGCCGTCGGCGTTGGCGCCGCCCCATTCGAAGAACGGCGCCGCCTCGGCGCCGCCGCGGCTGGCCTTGCCGCGGCCGCCGACGAGGTGGTGGATGAACACGAACTTCCACGGCGCCTGCGACTTCGCCAGCGTGGCGGCGAGCCAGTCGTACTGCGCGCGGCCGAGCGTCATCGTCCAACTCTCGTCGGTTGGTTCGGTCTCGGATGCGCCGCGGCGGCGCGCGGTCGTCGGCCAGAACGGGTCGAGCACGCACAGCAGCGCGCTGCCCCACTCGAAGGCGTAGTGGTGGCCAGCGCCGTCGCTGCCGGCGGCGGTGCGGCCGCTGTACATGCCGCCCTCGCCGGCGACCGGCGGCGGGAAGAGGCGCGTGCGGCGCGCGTACGACCAGCCGGCGATGTCGTCGGCGCCGCGGCCGCCGACGCCGTTCTCGCCGTCGTGGTTGCCGAGGACCATGAACAGCGGCGCCTGGTCGCACAACTGGCCGAAGTACCAGCGCTGCGCGTCGTACTGCGCCGCGGCCTCGTGGAAGTCGCGGCGCTTGTCGGTCATGAACGTGTCGCCGAGGTCGACGTGGAAGTCGGGCGCGTCGGCCTTGGCGTTCGCCAGCGCCTGCACGTAGACGGGCGGCGACATCGTCGTGTCGAGGTGCGAGTCGGCGATCACCGTGAAGCGGAACGGCGACGACGGCGCGCGCGGCGTGCGGAACGTGCGCTCGTCGCCGGCGTCGAACGAGCCGGCGCCCGCCTTGGGCCGTCGACGCAGCCGGTAGCTGTGCGCGGCGTCGGGCGACAGCCCGGTCAGTTCGAACACGACCGCTTCGCCCTTGGCGAGCGCTTGCGGCTTCGTCGCCATCTGCTTGCCGCCGACCGTCCCGTACTCGACGAACGCCTCGCCGCCGTCGTGGTCGACGACGCTCAGCGCGACCGAGGTGGCCGTCGGGCGCACGAGGATCGCGTTGTAGGCGTGCGCGGGCACGTCGGTGAGGAAGCCGGACTGCAGCGCGGCGTAGCCCTTGCCGCCTGCCTTGCCCTGGCCGCCGCCGCCCTGGCCTTGGCCCTGCTGGTCTTGCCCGCGTTGGCCTTGTCCCTGCCCGCCGCGTTCGCCGGCCTCGGCTTTCGTCACCACGCCGTCGGCGTCGCGGTCGGCGCGGTCGAACATGCGCTGCGCGGTGCGCTGGATCTCGTCGGCGGTGACGACGTCGTCGCCGTCGCGGTCGACCTCGCGCCAGTGCTGCTTGACGAAGCCGCCCATCGCCGAGCGGCCAGCGCCCGGCGCGTCGCGTTCCGCCGTCGACACGGCGCCGTCCGCGTCGCGGTCGAAGCCCTTCGTCGTCGCGGCGCACTCGGCGTCGAGTTCCTGCTGCGAGATCGTGTCGTTGCGGTCGGAGTCGATCTCGGCGAGGTGCGCGGCGAGCCACGGCTGCGCTGGCGCGGCGTCGCCGCCGGTCGTCGGTCCTCGCGGCGGCGGCGGCGTCTCGCCGCCGCCTTGCCCAGGGCGCTGCGCCCCGCCCTGGCCGCCGCGTTGCCCGCCGCGCTGCCCGCCGCCGCGATTGCCGCCGGGCGGCGGCGGCGGATTCGATTGCCCGCCGCCCTGCGCCTCCCCGCCGCCCTGCGCCGGCGACTGGCCGCCCCGCTGGCCGCCGCCAGGCCGCCGCGTGCCGCCGCGGTGCGTCTCTTCCTTCACCGTGCCGTCCGGCAGCGTGAACACGAAGTGCGCGCCGCCGCCCTCCAGCAGCGTGTACTTGACGCTGCCCTTCTTGCCGCGCTGGTCGTAGACGAGCGTGTACGTCTTGCCGTCGGCGGCCTTCTGGAACGACTCGATGACGGCCCCGCGCAGCGGCGTCGTCGCCTCGCGGATCGGGTGCGCGTGCGGCTGCGGATCGACCTCGCCGTCGCGCTCGACGATCTCGCCGTGGAAGCCGCCGTTGAGGTACGGGTACTCGCGCGTCGCGTGGTAGTGGTAGCCGAGCTTGTCGTGCTCGTGGCCGTTCATCGCGTCGAGCTTCTTCGCCGGCGAACCGTCCGGCTCGGTGAAGCCGTAGATCGGGTAGCCGTCGAGCGCGTAGGCGACCGGGATCGACGGGTCGCCGCCATTCAGGAACACCGGCGCGATGTGGTAGTGGTAGTCGTCGGCGCGGCCGGAGTGGCCGCCGAACAGGTCGAGCTCGCCGGCCAGATAGGTGTCGGTGCGGCCGTCGTTCTTGATCGGGTTGAAGATCGGCACCCCATTGATCGCGATCGCGATCGCGCCGCGGAAGAACGCCGTCTTCGCCGACTTCGGCTGCGCCGCCGGCTTCGGCGTCAGCGGCACGCGCCAGCTGTTGTCGCCGGTGTACGGCTGCGGCAGCGGCACCTGCTGCTGCCAGGCCGTGATCTCCGTCATCATCTCGTGGTCGGGCATGCCGTCGGATTCGACGTACAGCCACTTGGCGTCCCAGCGGACCTTGACCTTGCCCGCGAATCGCTCGAAGGGCTTCGCCTGCGGCGGCCTGGCGCCGGACTGCTGGGCGGCGGCGAGGCTGGCGAGGACGAGCAGGGATGCGATCGGCAGCAGGCGCGGGTTTGGCATCGTGCGGCGGCAGCGGGGACGGAGACCGCCGGGGAACGGATCCGCGCTCGCCCGATACACCGGAAGTTCCGTCCGCGACGGCGGTTGGGCGATGGGGCCCCAGTGCCGTGCGCCGGCCGCAGCCGCCGGACCGCCCTGGCGGCCTACTTGCCCGCGGCCTTCTTCATCGCCTTGCCCGCGCCGGGGACCGGCTTGCCCTGCACCACGGCCCACGCGATCTCCTGCATGCGCAGGGCCGCTGCCGGCGCCGGCGCCTTGTGCACCTTGCCCTGATGGTCGACTTCGTCGAACAGCGCCGCGCCCCAGCGTTTGCGGATCACGGTCGAGAGTCCTACCGGCGACTGGCCCGACAGCGTGGCGTAGTGCACGAGGCCGACGAAGTACTTGCCGTAGACCGACAGGTGGATGTCGTCGTCGAACAGGTCCTTGCGCGAGGTGAATCCCTCGACGGTACCCGCCTCGATGGCGTCGACGAGCATGCCGAGCGCGCGGCCCGACGGGATCAGCGCCGGGCGCGACGACGGCACGGCCCTCTGCAGGTCGGCGACGAGCTTGTCCCACATCGGCGCGTCGGCGACGAGCCGCTGGCGCCATGGCAGCTTCATCGTCGGCCCGCGGTCGTACATGCACGGCGTGTCCGTGCCGCTGTGGGTGCAGTGCCACGGCTCGTAGACGAAGACGCGCGCCTTCGGCGACTTCGTCGCCAGCGCCTTGGCGAAGCGCGTCGCGTGGTCGAGCGTCTCCGGCATCTCGCCGATCTCGCGCGGCACGCTGTCGATCAGGACGAGCGCGTCCCACTCGCCCTTGGCGAACTCGTCCGACCACGTGCCGCCGAAGGTCGGCTCCTGCGGGCAGCGCGCCGACTCCGGCTTCTCGGCCTCGCCGAACTGCGAGGCCAGCGACGCGCCGATCTTGTGCTGTTCCCGGAAGCGGAAGTCGAGCTTGCCGCCGCGGTCCTTGGCGGCGACGAAACAGCCGGCGACGACGTCGGGGATGTCGGCGGCGAGGCTGTGGCCGATGTAGAAGGCGTCGAGGCGGCCATCGCGGTACTCGGCCTTCGGCGCCGCCTTGGCGGCGTCCCTGTCCTTTGGCGCCGCGTCCTTTGGCGCCGCGTCCTTCGGCGCCGCGTCCTTCGGCGTCGCGGCCGGCTTGTCCTGGCCCGGGGCGGCGATGCTCGTCGCGGCGAGCGCCAGCAACGTCGGCAACAGGAACGACGCGAGCGGATTCGTCATCGGCATGGTCTTGCGTGGGGCGGTGGCGGCGACGGCTGGCGCGCGATCGACTGCGCGCGCAGGTCCGTCCATGGGGCGGTCATCGACCCGCTGCAAGTCCTCACGGAAGTTTCGTCGGCAGTTGGCATGCGGGCGCGGTCGCGCCGCGGCAGCATGCCAGAATGAACGCGCCCTTGCTGCCGAACCGTCGCGACTTCCTCGCCGGAGCCGCCGGCGGCCTCCTGCTGCCGCCGCTGCTCGCCAACGGCCCGCGCCATCGCCCGCGACCGCACCGCTTCGCCGCCGAGCCGTTCCAGCTCGGCGTCGCCTCGGGCGATCCGGCTGCGGACGGCATGGTGCTGTGGACGCGCCTGTGCGCCGATCCGCTTGCACCCGACGGCGGCGTCGGCGCCGGCCCGATCGACGTCGCATGGGAACTGGCCGCCGACGACGGCATGCGCAAGGTGCTGCGGCGCGGCGTCGCGACCGCGACGGCCGAACTCGCGCACGCGGTGCACGTCGAGCTCGACGGCCTCGACGACGACCGGTGGTACTGGTTTCGCTTCCGCGCCGGCGACGCCGTGAGCCCGGTCGGCCGCACGCGCACGCTGCCGAAGCCGGCGGCCCGTCCCGACCGGCTGCGCTTCGCCTTCGCGTCGTGCCAGCACTGGGAGCAGGGGCTGTTCACCGCCTACGACGACATGGCGGCGCAGGACATCGACCTCGTGTTCCACCTCGGCGACTACATCTACGAATACGCCGGCAAGGACGGCCTCGTGCGCAAGCACCACGGCGGCAAGCTGAAGACGCTCGCCGACTACCGCGTCCGCCACGCGCAGTACCGCAGCGACCCGTCGCTGCAGCGCATGCACGCGCGCTGCCCGTGGTTCGTCACCTGGGACGACCACGAGGTCGAGAACAACTACGCCGACCTGGTCAGCGAGCGCGCCAAGGTCGATCGCGAGGTCTTCGCGCGCCAACGCGCCGCCGCCTACCAGGCGTACTACGAGGCGATGCCGCTGCGTCGGCGTTCGCTGCCGCAGGGCGCGGACATGCGCCTTCACCGCGATGCGCAGTGGGGCGACCTCGCGCGCTTCTTCGTGCTCGACACGCGCCAGCACCGCAGCGACCAGCCCAACGGCGACGGCAAGCACCCGCTCAACGACGCCGCGCGCGATCCGCGCAACACGCTGCTCGGGCCCGAGCAGAAGCGCTGGTTGCTCGACGGCCTGGCGTCGTCGAACGCGACGTGGAACGTGCTCGCGCAGCAGGTGATGATGGGCCTCGTCGGCTTCCCCAAGCCGGCGGCGCCGGCGGCTGTGGACGCGGGCGCGACGGCGAAGGCGCGCGCGCGCGCCGCGGCGCAGGCGGCGACGGCCGACGTCGAGGGCCGCCGCTGGTCGATGGACCAGTGGCCGGGATACCTGCACGAACGCGCGGAGTTGCTGCGCTTCCTCGCCGAGCGCAAGGTCGCCAACCCG
>JADCJE010000055.1 GCA_020247305.1 Phycisphaerales bacterium
TGCGCAACCGCAAGGAACGCGCGGCGCTGCTCACCCACTTCGCGCGCGGCAAGGACCGGTTCGGCTTCCGGCTGCTGCACTTCGCCATCCTCAACGACCACCTGCACTTCGTCGTCGAGGCCAAGGACCGCACGGCGCTCAGCCGCGGGCTGCAGGGGCTGCTCATCCGGCTGGCGCGCGGGCTCAACAAGCTCTGGGGCCGCAAGGGCAAGGTCTTCGCCGACCGCTACCACGACCGCGCGCTGAAGAGCCCGCGCGAGGTGCGCAACGCGCTGGTCTACGTGCTCGGCAACGGCCGCAAGCACGCCGCGCAGGGCCGCATGATCGCGGCGTTTGACGGGCCCGACATGTTCACCTCGGCGCCGTGGTTCGACGGCTTCGTCGCAGCGATCGAAGTGCGCGGCATCGACGGCATCCCGCTGCCGGTGGCACGCGCGCGGACGTGGCTGGCGAACGACGGCTGGCGAAGGCTGGGGAAGATCGGACTAGAGGAGCAGCCGAAGGTCGGTTGACGCGGGCGGTGCGCGGCTGAGCCGGCCAAGCCGGCCAGAAACGTTGCGGGCGAACCAACACAGCCAACCCCAGCGCCGCCGCTGCGAAGGCCTGGGAAGAGGGCGGTACGCCGGGCGCGGGCGTGGCCAAACCTCTCCAACTTGGCGCGCCCGTCGCCGCAGTCCCGCTCCTCATCCCCTCCCAGGCCTTCGCAGCCGCACCCGCCGCGGTTGGCGTCGCCATTACGCCCACCCCGTCTCTGGCCGCGTGCCCAAACCGCTCCATCTTGGCCCGCCCATCGCCGCGTCCCCCGCTCCTAATCCCTACCAGGCCCTCGGAGCACCGCCCGCTGCGGTTGGCTTCGCGCATGCGCCCACCCCGCCTCTAGCCGCGTGTCCACCCCGTTCCACCTCGGCCGCGCCCATCGCCGCGTCGCCCGCGCGCACACTCCCCACTCCCCCTCCCTCAGCGCGCGCCTCGTCCGAGCCCGAGCCCGGTCGACACCGCGAACGGCACGTCGACCTCGCGCTGGTCCGTCCAGACGTCGAACACCACGGTCGCGCGTTCGACCTTCTCTGCCAGATCGAACGTCAACTTGGTGGTCGTCTTCGCGCCGATCCCCATGCGCATCGAGCTCGACTGCGACGCCTTGATGGCCTTGCCCTCCGGCGTCAGGAAGCGGACCCCGGCGAGTTGCTCCAGCGCCATCGGGAAGGTGAGTTCGACCTGCAGCTTGGCGTCGCCCCACTCTGGCGCGCCGACCTTGGTCACCTTGCCGGCGATCGGTCCGGCGCTGATCGGCTGCTGCACGGCCAAGGTCGCGCCATCGTGCTGGTGGCTCGCCTTGCCGCTCGCGAGGCGCACCCGCAGCGAACCCTCGACCTCGATGGCGGTCGCGTCGGCGGCCGGCAACTTGCCACCCTCGACCTCGAAGCGCACCGCCGAACCATCGCCGGCGACCACCGGGAAGCTGCCGATCGACGACTTGGCGCGGCCGCGCTTGGAGACGCCGCCGAGCAGGCTGTTGCCGCGGTCGTCGTGGAACACCGAGACGGTGCTGGCGTCGGTGTCGAGCCCGATCACACCGCCCTCAGGCGGTCGGCACACCAGCACAAGCGTCGTGCCCGGCGTCGCGTAGAAGGCCGGCGCGTCGATCTCCTTGTCCTTGTCCTTGCCGGTGCCGGCGCCTTCGCGGTCCTCGTCGCGCGCCGCGTTGGCGCTCGGCGCGACGAGCCGCAGGCCGAGCACCTGCACGGCCGCCGCCGCTGACATCGACGTCGACGAGGCCGTTGAGACCACCGGCGCCGGCCGTGCCGCTGGCCGCGCCGACGGCGTTGCCGCAGCAACCGGGCGCTGGGCGTAGGCCGGGGCGGCGACGACGAGGCCAAGCGACAGGGTGAGGAGCGTGAAGGCGCGACGAACGGGCTGGATCGGCGTCATGGTTGGATACGCGCCGGAGCGCGACCGCCATCCATCGGCGCGCGCGGCGGGTCGGAATCGCAGCGGAGCGGAGCAGCCGATGGTGTCGAACGAACCGCCGCGTTCGCCGTTCGCGCGCCGGCGGAACGCCACGTGGCCATGGCGCCAGCCGTTCCTCGGGCCGCGCGACGGCGAGCAACACCGTCCAGCACGCGCCCCGCGCCGAAGGCTGCTACCCCCGCAATCGCAACGGCAGATCGACGAGCAGATCCGTCGCGAACCACTCGTCCAGCACGGCCTCGCCCATCGCGCTCGCCCGCGCGCCGAGCAGCGTCCGCGCCGCGGCGACGTCCACCGCGTCGAGCACGTACCACCCCCGCCCATCGCCGAGCCGACTGCGCAGCAGCACGCCGCCGTCGTCACCCAGCGCCTGATCCGCGCGCGCGCCGTCCTTCGCAGTCAGCACCACGTACCCGCGCATGCCGCTGCCGAGCGGCGGCGTCGTGCCCGCTCGCCGCTGCGCGTCCTCGCGCGCGATGTCCGCCGCCAGCTGCGCGCGCAGCGCCGCCGTCGTCGTCATTGGCGCCAGTTCGAAGCGGAACACACCCTCGACGAAGCCGGGATCGGTCTCGCACCACGCCTTCGCCTCGGCGAGATCGGCCGTCGCCAGCACGAACACGCCGCGCAGCGCCGCGTCGCTCTTGTCCTTGCCGTAGGGCCCCGCCATCACGAGGCGCCCCTCGCGCGCGAGCCGCTGCATGTTGGCCATGTGGCCGCCGAAGATGCGCTGCGAGTCTTCCTTGCTCAGCGGCGCGCTGCGCGGCCCGGTCTTGAGCAGCGCCAACACGTAGGCGTCAGCGGGAGCGGCGGCCGGCGCGCCAGCGCACGCGGACACGACGAGCGGCGCGAGGAGTCCGAGTGCCAGCAGGAACGCACGGCGAGGCAGGCAGAGCATCGCGGCGACGATACGGTGGCGCCGCCGCCGTCGCGTGCGGGATGTTGCGGACGGATGGCGCACCCGCGCACAGTCCCGAGGCAGCCGCGAACGCGCATCACCCGGGTGTGGAGAACCGCTGCTGGCGCGGCGCCATCGCGGCGGCAGGCGCGGTCGCCACGACGGGCCTTGCGCGGCAGTTCGCCACCCGCCCTGATGCCGCGGTGACCGAGACGATCCTGCACGACCTCGCCGCCTTCGACCGCGCGCTCGCCACCCACCCGCGCGCTCTGCTGTTCAAGCACAGCCCGACGTGCCCGATCAGCGCGGACGCCCGCGATGCCTATGACGCCTTCCGCGCCGACCTGCCCGACGCGCCGACGCTGTTCGTCGACGTGGTCGCCGACCGCCCGGTCGCGCGTGGCATCGCCGAGCGCTGCGGCGTGCGCCACGAATCGCCGCAGGCGATCCTGTTCGAGCTCGGCAAGCCGGTCTGGCACGCGTCCCACGACGCGATCACGGTCGGCGCGCTGCACGCCGCGTTCGCGCCGCGCTGCTGAGCGGCGGCCGCCGAGCTGCCCAACCCGCCCCCGCACCCGGCCAACGCAACCCCACGCCAACGCCGTGCCGCTGCTGCCCGCGTCAGCTTCCCGCGGCACGCGCCGACACGCCCACGCCGGCCGCGCGACCCGCTTCGCGGACGCCGCGAGCACGCACCGCCAACAACGCTGGTCCCCCGCTGGCGGCCAGCGCGCCCGCCGTCGAACATTCGCGTCGTGCTCGCCGCCCTCTGCCTCGCCGTGATCGCCTCGCCCACACCGCCCGCGCCGCAGCAGCCCGACCCGCGCGTCGCCGCGGCGCTGCATGCGCCGTACTCGCTCGACGACCCGGCGCCCGGCATCGACCGCAGCCTCGCCCGCGCCCGCGCTGCCCGCCTGTCGCACGTCGGCTACGACCTGCGCCTGCACCTCGCGCACGACGTCACCGCGGTCCACGGCACGGCGACGATCACGTTCACGCTCGCCGCCGCAGCGCCGACAGCGAACGCCGTCGCTGCCGCGCAACCACCGCTCGCACCCGAGGCCCCCGACCTCGTGCTCGACTGGCAGGGCGAGCCGCTGCGCGACGTCACGATCAACGGCACGCCGGGGACGCTGCGTGCGGTGCACGACCACGTGATCCTGCCGGCCGCGCTGCTGCGCATCGGCGCCAACACCGTCACCGCCGCCTTCACCTCCAAGGTCGCGCCGACCGGCACGCCGCTCACCGTCTACAAGGACCCGGCCGACGGCGCGTCGTACTACTACACGCTCGTCGTGCCCGCCGATGCGCACCGGCTGTACCCGTGCTTCGACCAGCCGGACGTGCGCGCGACGTTTGCGTGGACGCTCGACCTGCCCGGCGCGTGGACGGCGATCGCCAACACGACGCCGACGGTCGCGTGGCTCGATGCGACGGCCGACGTCGCAGGCACGGCGTCCCGTGAAGCCCTCCGCAGCGCGAACGCCGACGCCAACGCAGCCACGTCGCCGACGACCCCCGACGCAACCGCATCCACCGCCCCGCCGCGCCGCCGCTGGATCTTCCCGCCGAGCAAGCCGCTGCCGACGTACCTCGCTGCGTTCGCCTGCGGGCCGTTCGCGTCGTTCGAGGCGCCGCAACCCGACGCCGCCGGCATCACGTCGACGCTGCCGATGCGCGTGCTGCTGCGCGGCTCGCAACTGCCGCGCGTCGACCGCGAGGCACTGACCCGCCTGCACCGCGACGGCCTGCAGTGGCTCGCCAAGCAGTTCGACGTGCCGTACCCGTGGGACAAGCTCGACCTCGCGCTGCTGCCGGGCTTCCCGTACGGCGGCATGGAGCACGCCGGCGCGATCTTCTACCGCGAGCAGGCGCTCGTCTTCGACCACGCGCCGACGCCGGCCGAGCTCGTGCGCCGGAGCACGCTCGTCTACCACGAGCTGTGCCACCAGTGGTTCGGCAACCTCGTCACCATGCGCTGGTTCGACGACCTGTGGCTCAAGGAAGGCTTCGCCACGTTCGTCGGCTACCAAGCGATGGCAGCCCTCGAACCAGCACAGCAACCGTGGCTGCGCTTCGGCCAGCGCGTCAAGCCGCGCGCCTACGAGATCGACGGCACGCCGGGCACGGTGCCGGTGTTCCAGTCGCTGCAGAACCTCGCCGACGCGAAGAGCGCGTACGGGCCGATCGTCTACAACAAGGCCCCGGCGGTGCTGCGGGCGCTGCACAGCCAGCTCGGCGACGAGGCGTTCCGCCGCGGGCTCAAGCGCTACCTGCAGACGCACGCATTCGGCGCCGCCGAGTGGCGCGATCTCGCCGCGGCGCTCGCGGCGGCCGCCGACGCCGACCTCGACCGCTGGTCGGAGCGCTGGCTGTTGGCCCCGTCGATGCCGCAGGTGCGCGCGTCGTGGACCATCGGCGCCGACGGGCGCGTCGCGACGGCGACCGTGACGCAGCGCGCGATCGCCGGCGACGGCAGCTGGCCGCTCGACCTCGAAGTGCTCGCGATCGCCGCCGACGGCCGCACGCAGACGCACCGCGTGCGCAGCGACGCGCCGTCGGTCGCGATCGACGCGCTCGTCGGCGCGGCGCCGCCGGCTGCGCTGCTGTGCAACCCGCGCGACGTCGCCTACGGCCAGTTCGTGCCCGACGCCGCGAGCCGCGCGTGGCTCGCAGCGCACGGCGAGACGCTCGCCGACCCGATGGCGCGCGCGACGGCGTTCTCCGCCTGCCACGAAGCGGTCCGCGAGGCCGAACTCGATCCGGCGGCATTTGCCGCACTCGTGCTGCGCGGCCTCGCGAACGAACGCGACGCCGACACGCACGGCTGGCTGCTGGAGCTGCTCGGCCCAGCGCTCGGCCGCTGGCTCGACGACGCGCGCGCCGCCCCGCTGCGCCAGAAGGCGACCGACCTGCTGCTCGCGCAGTTGCGCGCGGGCGCGGCCGCCGGGCAGGCGCTGACCACTTTCCGCTTCCTCGCGCGCCACAGCCGCGACGACCGCGTGCTCGCGCTGTGCCGCGCCGTCGTGCGCGGCGACGAACTGCCGAAGGGCCTGGCGCCCGGCAAGCAGGACGCCTACCTCGCGGCGGCAGCGCTGCTCGCCGCCGGCGACGCAGGCGACGCCTTCGAGCGGCTGGCGGCGCGCTACCAGGGCGAAGACGTCGGCAAGGAGACGTTCCTCGCGCGCGCGGCCGAGGCGACGGCGGCGGCGAAGGCGCGCTACTTCCAGCAGTACCTGCAGCTCGACGCCCCGCCCGAGCAGTGGACCCAGGACAGCCTGCAGTGGTTCCACTGGCCGAGCCAGGACGCGCTGACGCTGCCGTACGTGCGGCAGGCGCTCGACCACGTCGAATGGGTCAAGCAGAACCGCCGCATCTTCTTCATGCCGGCGTGGCTCGACGGCTTCCTCAACGCGCACGCCAGCGCCGAGGCGCTCGCCATCGTCGACGACTTCCTGGAGAACCGCGAACTGCCGCCCGACGTGCTGCAGAAGATCCAGCAGTCGCGCGACGGCCTCGCGCGCGCGGTCGCGATCCGCACGGCGTTCGGCGGCGCGGCGGCGGGGCGCTGACGCGCGCGACTCGGCGCCCGTTGGCCGCGATGCGCGTGCCCGCGCAGCGACCGAACATTCGCGGCCGCGCCCGAACGCGCGATGCTGCACCGCGGACGACACCACGCCTGCGTCATCTCACCGCGCGCCGGCGTAGCATCCCGGCATGCGGCGCCTGCCCCTGCCGAGCCTGCTCGCCCTCGCCCTCGTCGCGACGACGCCGTTCGCGTCCGCGCAGGACGCCGTCGACCTGTCGAAGGCCTGCGGCGGAGATCCGGCGCAGGCGCTGCGCGCGATCGCCGCGGCCGATGGCCGCAACGCGGCGCAGGAGCTTGCCGCAGCGCTGCGCGAACCGCTGGATGGCCCGACGCTGCTGGCCTTGCTGCGTTTCGGCCTCGGTCACCCCGACGACGCCGTCGTCGTCGGCGCCGCCGTGCTCGGGCGCGGCCAGATCGTCGCCGTGCCCGAGCTGGCGCGCGCCGCCACAGTCGCCGTGCCCAAGGTCCTCGCCAAGGGCAGTCCGCTCGACGTCGACGCCGCGCAGGCGCTCGTCGGCAGCGTCGACGTGCCGGCGATCCTCGCGCGTGCTGCGGCGCTGCCGGATCTTCTCGCGTCGAATTGGCTTGGCCACGCGCACCGCATGATGCGCGCCGAGCACGTGCCAGCGCTCGACGTCGCGGCGCGCGCCGCCACAGGACAGCTGCGCGCGACGCTCGTCGACGACGCAGCGCTCGTCGCCGAGTACAGCGGCCTGCACGAAGAGCGCGTCGTAGCGCTGCAAGGCTGGGCGCTCGGCGCGACCGCCGAACCGCGCGCCGACGGCCTGCCGCAGCCGCTGCGCGCGCTGCTCAGCTGGCTCGTTCGCGACCACGCCGACGCGCGCGGGCAGTTCCCCAACCAGGACGTGCCGTGGACGTATCGCATACGGCGCGCGCCGGTCGCGCGCTGGTTGCGCCGCGCCACGCCGTCGGCCGCGGACACCGACCTGCTGCTCGGCGTCGCCGATCTGCCCGACGCCGCCCTGCGCGCGGCGGCGTACGCCGCGATGGGCGCGCTCGCCTGCGAGCCGACGAAGGCGCGGCTCACAGCCGCCGCCGACGCCGGCAGCGCCACGGCCGCGGCGGCGTTGGCGCGGCGCGGCGACGACGCGCGGCTCGATGCGCTGCTGCAGGCGACGACCGCCAACGAACTGGCGAGCGGGCTGGCCGTCGCAAGCCCCGCCCGCCGGCTGCGCTTCGCCGCCGACCTGCTCGCCGCCGACGCCGACGTCGCCTCGGGCCAGCTGCAGGCCGTCGCCGAAGCGGCCGCCGGCTGCCTCGGCTCCGACGCGCCGCCGTTCGACGACGCGTGGTTCGACGGGCTCGAAGCGATCGCGTTCGCCGCGCCGGACCTCGCGCCGGCGACGCTGCGCGCGCTGCTGGCGGCGATCCCGTCGTGCGCCACTGCGCGGCTGTGCGACCGCCTGCTGGCGATGCCGCCGGCGGCGTGGCTCGCGTCGGCGACGCCAGGGATCACGCTGGTCGACGAACTCGGCCTCGAGGTCGACGACGATCCGTGGGCCGGCGACGTCGGCTGGCGCGGCGCGCTGCCGCTGCTCGAAGCGACGCGCCCCGACGCGCTGCGCACCGTGCTGCGCGCAGCGCTCGCCGGCGACGACGTGCCCGCGCGCGATGCCGCCGCGCGTCTGCTGCTGCGGCTGCACGACACGCCGTCCGCGGCGGCGCTCGTCGCCTGGGTCCGCGCCCAGCCCGAACCGCCGTGGCGCGCGCTCGGCGACCTCGGCGGCGCCGTCGCGATGGCGGCGTTGAAGGCCGCCGCCGCCGATGCGGACGACGACGGGCTGCGCACGCTGGCACAGGCCCTGGCGCTCGCCGACGGCATGCCGCGCGCGCTCGCGACCGAGTGGTTCACCGACGACGCCGCCGCGAGCGTCGCCAGGCTGCTCGGCGACGGCGCCGCGGCCGCGTTCGTCGCCGACGCGCAAGGCCGCGACGAACCGCTCCCTGTCGACGACCTGGCGGCGCTGGCTGGCTGGCGCGATCCGGCGGCGGAGGCGTATCTGCCGGCTGCGGTCGCCGCGGCGTCGGCGGCGTGGGACGAGGAACAGACGGTCTACTGGCGGTGGGTCGCCGCCGTCGCGCGCGGCGACGACGACGGCCTCGCCGCGCTGCGCGCGCTGCTCCGCGACGGCCGCTACGCGCTGCAGTCGACGTTCGACGGCCGGCGCGCCGCCGCCGTGCTCGGCCGCGAGGCGCTGGCGTTCTGGATCGACGAGCTCGGCAGCAACTGCTGCCGCAAGTCGGACCTCGCCGACGACGCGTTCGCGGCGCTGTTCGGCGCCGAACCGCAGTCCGCCGAAGAAGACGTCGAACCGGCGGCCGCGCGCCTGCGCCGGCGGCTGCTGCCGCTGCAGGGCCGGCTGCGCTGGAGCATGCTGGCGAACGGGCTCGTCGTCGCCGGGCGCTGACGGCGGCGATGCCGCGGGCGCGCGCCAGACGCAGCGCGAGTGCGCCCCGCGCTCGCCGCCGTATCGCCGCGCGCGCACGCTTCGTAGCATCGCGGCGATGAAGCTCTCGTTCGACGCCACGCCGAAGGCCCTCGCCGCCGCCGACCACCTTCTCGTTCTCGCGCCCAAGGCCGCGTTCGGCCCGCGCATGCGCGGCCACGGCGCCTTGCCGAAGTGGCTCGGCCGGCCGCTCGCCGACCTCGCGCACGACCTCGGCGCCGAAGCGAGCGTCGGGCTGCTCGGCGGCGCAGCGACGTCGCGCACGGCGGCCGGCAAGCGGCTGACCGTCGGCGCGCTGCCCGACACGGTCTCGCGCCACAACGCGCCCTCGCGCGCCGAGTCGGTGCGCCGCCTCGTCGCCGGCAGCGGCGTCGGCGGCGTCGCGCACGGCGCCGTGCTGGCGCTCGTCGACGCGCACGAACACGCGTTGCCGGTGGCGAACGCGATCGGCCGCGCGCTGCCGCGGTACACGGCGAAGTCCGGCAAGCAGCCCGAGCGCGGCGTCGTCGCCGGCCTCGCGCTGCCGAACGGCGCCAGCGTGCCGGTCGACGCGCACGCGGCGGCGATCGTCGCCCGCGCGCGCGAAGCGGCCGTGTTCGTCGACACGCCGCCGACCGAACTCGACCCGGCGGCGTTCGCGGCGGCGGCGAAGAAGCTGCTTAAGGGCGTGCGCGGCGTCACCGTGCGCGAGATCGCCGGCGACGCGCTGCTGCGGGCCGGCCTCGGCGGCATCCACGCCGTCGGCCGCACGGCGCGCTCGGCGCCGCGGCTGCTGGTCGCGCAATGCGGCCCCGCGCGCGGCCCGCACGTGGCGCTGGTCGGCAAGGGCGTGACCTACGACACCGGCGGCCTGCACCTCAAGGCGCGCGGCGCGATGGAGACGATGAAGAGCGACATGGGCGGCGCTGCAGCGACGCTCGGCGCGTTCCTCGCGCTTGCGGCGCACAAGCCGACGTGCCGCCTGTCGCTGCTGCTGTGCCTCGCCGAGAACGCCATCGGCCCGGCGAGCTACAAGCCGGACGACGTGCTGACGCTGCACTCGGGCAAGACGGTCGAGATCAACAACACCGACGCCGAGGGCCGCCTGCTGCTCGCCGACGGCGTCAGCTACGCCGCGCGCGTGCTCGGCGCGGCGATCGTGCTGGACGCGGCGACGCTGACCGGCGCGCAGGGCGTCGCCACCGGCGACCTGCACGCCGCGGTCGTCAGCAACGACGAGGCGGTCGAGCAGGCGCTGCTGCACGCCGGCCGCGCCACCGGCGACCTGTGCTGGCCGCTGCCGTTCGCGCCGGAGTTCTATCGCTCGGAGTTCGCCAGCCCGATCGCCGACATGCGCAACTCGGTCAAGAACCGCAGCAACGCGCAGTCGAGCTGTGCGGCCGAGTTCATCCACTGGCACCTCGACGGCACCAAGGCGCGCTGGGGCCACGTCGACCTGGCATTCCCGGCCTTCCGCGGCGACCGCGGCACCGGCTTCGGCGTCGCGCTGCTGGCGCGCGCGGTCGAACTGCTGGCGCGCGCGTGAGCCCGGCCGGCTCGGCGGCTCAGTACTCGCGCAGGCCCTTCTGCCCGGGCATCGGCGTCGGATAGCGGCCGTCGGGTCCCGCCAGCACCGGGGCCGGCCCGTCCATGGTCAGCGTGTCGACGCCCGGCGCGAACTCCTGGCCGCCGTCGAGCATCTGCTGCAGCGTGATCTCCTGGCCCGTGTGCGCCGCCGCGCGCCCCATTGCGGTGACGAGGCTCGTCATGACGCCGGCGTCGACCTCGTTGTGCGGCCGGTCCTCGCGGATGGCGGCGATCAGCACGTTCCACTCGTTCTGGTAGGGATCCTGGTCCGGCTTCGGCACGTTGCTCTCCCACTGCATGTTCGCCGGATCCATGCGCTGGCCGCGGTAGATGCGCGACGGCAGGCCGCAGTCGCCGTTCGCCGACACCACGGCGACGCCCTTCGTGCCGTGCGCGTAGCTCGCGTAGTTCGTGTCGCAGCCCTCGATGCAGCGGCCGTCGAAGAACAGCTTGGTGCCGTCGTCGAACGTGTACTCGACGCCGTAGCTGTCGAAGTTCTGGTCGACGTAGAGGCCTTCCTTGCCCTCGCGGTAGTGGCGGCCGCCGACGCCCTGCGCCCACTTCGGGAACGCGCCCTTCATCCAGCACAGGTGGTCGATGATGTGGATGTTGAAGTCGCTGAAGTTGCCGCCGCTCGCCCACAGGAAGCTGTGGAAGCGCTGGATCTGGTACATCACCTCGCTGATGCCGTCTGGCTTCTTCAGCGAACGGAAGAACGCCGCCGGGCCGTGCATGCGGTACCCGCGCATGACGAGGATCTCGCCGAGCTCGCCGTCGTCGACGCGCCGCTTGAGCTCCTGCATGCCGTGGTTGTGGCGCGACATCAGGCCGACGCCGACCTTGAGTCCCTTCGCCTTCGCCTTCTCGTTGAGCGCCAGCATGCGCTTGCTGGACGGGCCGTCGACGCTGACCGGCTTCTCCATGAACACGTTGAGGCCCTTCTCGATCGCGTAGGCGAAGTGCACCCAGCGGAACGCCGGCGGCGTGGTCAGGACGACGACGTCGCCCGGACGCAGGCAGTCCATCGCGACGCGGTACGCGTCGAAGCCGACGAACTGCCGGTCCTTCGGCACGTCGACGCGCGCGCCGAACTGCTCCTGCAGCGCCTCCACGACGGCCGCCGGCTTGCCGGCGAACACGTCCGCCGCCGCCACGATCTCGACGTGCTCGCCGGGCACGGCGAGCGCGTTCGTCGCAGCGCCGCCGCCGCGGCCGCCGCAGCCGACCAGCGCCACGCGGATGCGCTCGCGGCCGCCGACGTGCACGCCGGCGAAAGCCGGGCCGACCAGCGCCGACGCGGCGGCGAATCGGGACGTCGTGGCGAGGAAATCGCGGCGAGACGGTGACGACGGAGTGCTCATGAGTGCATCGTCGGTCGCGGCGAGGGTCGCCGCCATCCACCCCAGCCTGCCCGATGGGGCCAGCGGCCGCAGCGCCTCACGCCTTCCACAGGGTCCACGCGCCGATCAGCACGAAGCCGACGCCGGCGACGTACTTGAGCGCCTGCTCGCCGACATAGGTCGACACGAGCTTGCCGGCGAACACGCCGAGCGCGGTCGACACGACCAGCGCCGCCGCCGCGCCGGCGAACACCTGCCAGCGCGAGACGCCGTCCTTGCTGGCGAACAGCATCGTCGCCAGCTGGGTCTTGTCGCCGAGCTCGGCGACGAACACGGATCCGAAGATGGTCGCGATCAGCTTCCAGTCCATCGGGGCACGGTACGCGGCCGGCCGTCGCGCCGGGAGTCCGCAGCGCCCACGGGCTGCCGGCGGTCAGGCCTTGCCGGTGAGGCGCAGGAAGGTCTCCTCCAGGCTGTCGCCTTCCGCCATCGCGGTCAGGACGACGCCGGCGTCGAGCGCCGCACGCAGGCAGCGCACGCTGACCTCGTCGAAGGACTGGTCGCCGGCGAGGTCGAGTTCCAGCCGGTAGCGGCGTTCGCCGCGCTCGACGACACGGCGCACGCCGGCGACCGCTGCGATCGCCGCATGCTGCGCGACGTCCAGCGGCCTGCGGGTCTGCAGCTCCAGCATGCGCCCGCTCCTGGTCACCTCCTCGACGGCGCCCGCGACCACGAGCCGGCCCTTGTCGAGGATCGCGACGTGGGTGCACAGCTCCTGGATCTCGGCGAGGTTGTGCGAGCTGATGACCGTCGTGACGCTGCGTTCCTGCTGCAGGCGCAGGATGATGTCGCGGATCTGCTTGGCGTTCTGCGGATCGAGGCCGGAGGTCGGCTCGTCGAGCAGGATCACCTCCGGCTCGCCCAGGAAGGCCTGGGCGATGCCCATGCGCTTCTGCATGCCGTGCGAGAGCGCGTGGATGCCCCGGTTGCGGTACTCGGAGAGCCCCACCTTGGCCAGCGCTTCGTCGACCTGCCGCTCGGCGGTCTTGCGGTCCATGCCGTCGAGCAGCCGGAAGAAGACGAGTTGCTGCAGGATCGGGATGTTGCGCAGGAACGCCGCGTCCTGCGGCAGGATGGTCATGCGGCCGCGCAGCTGCGAGATGTGCGCGACGTCCGCGCCGAGGACCGCGATCGCCCCCTCGTCGGCCGACAGGAATCCGGCGATCAGCGAGAACAGGGTCGTCTTGCCGGCGCCGTTGGGGCCAAGCAGGCCGAAGATGGCGCCGCGCGGCACGTCGAACGACACGCGGTCGAGCGCGCGCGCCGACCCGTAGCTCTTGCACAGGCCTTGCACCGACAGCGCGGGGACGGCGGCGTGGGACGTCATGGCGATTGCGGACTCAGAGGTCGCGCGTGGTGAACTTGCGGTAGCCGAGCCAGGTGAACACGACGGCCTGCAGCAGGCAGCCGCCGGCGGCGAGCGCGCACTGGTGCAGGTCGGGGTGCAGCAGCCGCAGCTGGAAGCCCCAAGGCAGCAGCCAGCTGATCCACTCGGCGTGCGGCGTGCCGAAGCGGCCGAACATCGCGGCGAGAGGCACGCCCCCGATGATCACCGACGTCACCGTCAGCGACACGAACGACGAGGAGACCGACGCCGAGACCCAGGCGCACAGCGCGACGTAGGGCAGCGTCTCGACGACCAACGCGAAGACGCCGTACGCCGACCACGCCGCGAGGTCCCAGAAGTCGTAGATCGGCAGCTTCACCGCGATGTACAGCGTGACCGTCGCGCCGAGGATCGCGAGCACGCCGACATACGTGAACATCGCGCCGACCAGCCGACCGAAGTAGATGCTCGCCCGATCCGCGCGCAGCAGCTGGTAGCGCAGCTGGCGCGATGCGATGTCGCCGGCGAAGAGGTCGAAGGCGCCGAACACGGCGCACAACGGCCAGCCGAACAGCAGGATGAGCAGGATCGCCGACATCAGCAGAGGCCGCTCCTCGACGAGGTGGTCCGACCACCGCTCGGCCGCGGCCGTCGCCGCCTCGTCGACCGCGCTTTCCGCCGCGCGCGGAGGCGCGAGGAACCACGTGACCGCCGGCCGCACCTGCGGCGCGATCCGCCGCATCACCTCCGCGGCGACCTCGGCTTCGTCCTTCTTCGCCTGCTTCGCCGACTTCAGGCGCACCTCCTTCACCATCGCCTCGACCGGCTGCAGCATCACCTGCGCGACGATCAGCCCGAACGTCAGCGACAGCAGCAGGAACACGAGGCCGATGCCGCCGCGCACCGAGTTGCGCGCGGCGAATCGTGCGATCAGCGACGCCTGACGGGTGTCCACCGACATTCAGCGGGTGAGGTCTTCCTTGAACGTCGAATTCAGCAGGATCAGCGTGATCACGGGATAGATCAGCCCGACCAGGGTCCCGATGTTGATGCCGCCGCCGAGTTCCTCGGGGAACAGCTGGCTGGTCGCGAGGCCGAGCAGGATCGCCGCCACGGCGTAGGCATTGCCGAGGGTGCGCCCGAGGAACCGCTTCATCTGCAGGTAGCCGATGCCGGCCACGACCTGCAGGCAGCTGGCAAGCAGGCTGGGCCCGCTCAACGCCAGGAACATGGGCCCTGCCTTCTGCATCGCCTCGATCACCGCGCGCTGGTCTTCGGGCACGCTGCCCGCCTCCGACGCGAGCACGCCGCTGGCGAAGTACAGGAAGACCAGGCCGCCGGCGCCGAGCACGCCGAAGCCGCCGAAGATGAAGTTGAGAACGGCGAGGGCGGTGAGCCCGCCGGGACGCTTGCCTTCGGACATCGAGGAATCCTGGCGATGGGCGGATGGCGCGGAGACACACCCCGCGCCGGAGCAAAGCAGCGTGCCGAGCCACGCGGCTGCACGCAACGCCGAACCCGGGAGAACCGCCCGGCGGCGGCGGGCGCGGGCGCGATGCGGCTCACGGCTCCAGGTTGCGCGTGTACCAGCCGATGCCGTGCAGCGGCGCGCGGCCGTCGCCGGCGCGCACGCCCTTGACCGCGACCTCGTAGACGCGGCACGGCTCGGTGCGCGCGAGCGCGATCTGCAGCGCGCGGCCGTCCTCTGCGACGACGACCGACGCGACGGCCTCGTCGCGCACGTCGCGCGGCGGGCAGCCGTAGCCCTCGTGGTGGTCGTAGGTCCAGCTGCGCACGGCGACGTTCGCCGGCGTGGCACTCGCCGCGTCGACGGCCATGGTGAAGCGCGCCGTGAAGCCGCCTTGCGCGGCCTTCAGCTCCAGCAGCTCGAACGGCTCCTGGTCCTGCCAGACGAGGCGCTGCAGGCCGTGCTCGCGCGGGCCGAGCGAGCCCCAGCCGCGGTTGGTGAGCCCGCACCACAGCGTGCCCTTCGTCCCCCACACGACGCGCGTGATGCCGCACTTCAGGCCGCGGCGGAACGGATAGCACGCGCCCTGCAGCTTGCCGCCGACCTCTTCGAGCGACATGCGGAAGACCTCGGACGAGTACTGGTCGCCGCAGAACACCTGCCCGCGGAACGGGCCGAAGTGGCCGTCGGTGTCCCAGACGAAGCCGCCCGGCGAACGGCCGCACAGGTCGTACGGGATCCACACCGCCGGCAGCGTGAAGTTGGGGATCGCGCGCGCGGCCTCGGCCATGCGCAGGCCGCTCTTCACCTCGCCGGGGTGCGCGACCTTGCTCGCCGGCAGCTTGCAGCTGTCGATGCCCCACGGATGGCCGTGGAACTCGCCCGGCTGCAGCAGCGCGAACTTGCTCGACGCGCACCACTCGCCCTGGTTGTCCGTGTACCAGACGCGGCCGTCGGGCGCTGTGCCGACTCCGGCCGGCGAACGCAGGCCCGCGACCACCGGCTCGAAGCTGCCGCCGCCGGCGGGCACGCGGATCGCCCAACCGCGCCACGGCGCGCGCCCGAACGGCTCGTCGCCGAACGGCTTGTTCAGCGTGATCCAGAACGAGCCGTCGCCCGCGAACGCCGGGCCGAACGCGTACTCGTGGTAGTTGCCGCTGATCGGCCAGCCCTCGGCGACCGTATCCAGCGCGTCCATGCGGCCGTCGCCGTCGGCGTCCTTGCCGCGCGAGAGTTCGCCGCGCTGTGCGAAGTACAGCCAGCCGTCGCGCTGCACGAGGCCGAGCGGCTCCATCAGTCCCTCGGCCCACAGCGTCGCCTTCGGCTGCGCGCTGCTGACGTCGGCGAGGCGCCAGATCTCGCCGCGGCGCGTCGCCGCGAACATCACGTCGCCGTCCAGCGCGAGGCCGCCGACCTCCAGCACGACCTCGGGCGGCAGCGGCACGTCGTGGATCGCGACGTACGTCGCCTCGTCGGGCGCGGACGGCGCCTTGACCGGGCCGGAGGACGCGGGTTCCTGCGGCGCGAGCAACGAGAACAGCAGCGCGAACGTCACCATTGGTACACGACCTCCAGCGTCTGGCCCTGGGCGATGCGGTGCGCGCCGGCCGGCTGGCCGGCGACGAGCGAGCGCACGCCGTCCTGCACCGGAACCGCGAGCGTGAGTTCGCCCTTGGTGGCGCGCAGCGTCCGCACCACCTCGCTGCCCTTCTCCGTGAGCCGCGGCCGCGCTTCGTCCTCGTACTCGACGTCGCCGGCGGCGACGCGCAGCGCCGGGTAACCGTCCGCGGCGATGCGCTGGCCGAGCAGGCGGCGCGGCGCGCCGTCCTGCACGACGAGGTCCTGCAGGACGATCCAGTCGAGGCCGCGCGGCTTCAGCAATTGGCCGGCGCGGCCGCTCCAGGTGCCTTGGGCGTCGAGGAACTCGCCGCGCCACAGCCAGACCAGCCGCGGCTGCTCGAGGTCGAACGCGAAGTGCGTGCGATCGGACGTGCCGACCGACAGCGTGCGCGCCGACACGTCGCGCAGGAACGCGCCGTGCAGCTTGGGCCGATCGCCGGGCACCAGCACGAGCGAGTCGGGCTTGGCCTTGATGCCGGCGGGCAGCGGCGCTGCAGCGCCGAGCGACAGCCACGTGCGGATCGCCGCCGCCTCGCCGCGCGAGGATTCGTCGTCCTTCAGCCACAGCGCCGGCATGCGCGTGCCTGGCCGCAGCGTCGTCGGGTGCAGCAGCCACTCCTCGAACCAGCCGGCCTGCAGGCGTTCGTGCTGCACCGACAGGTCCATGCCCTGCACGCCGAGCGACGGCAGGCCCTGGAAGGTGTGGCACGTGATGCAGTTGCGCCCGCCGAGGCCGGCGAGCTGCGCGCCGCGCTTTGCGGCCTCGACGGAGAACGCCGGCTCCGGCCGCGGGTCGACGCCGTCGACGGCTGCGAACCACTGCGCGTACTGCACGGCGCGCGCCTTGTCGACCTTCGGCATGCGCACGCGCAGGTACGGCCGCACGCCGTGGCCGTCGCGCAGCACCTTCTCGATCCACGCGGTCTTCAGCCGCTTGCCGACGGCGGTGAGGTCCGGCGGGATGCGGCCTTCGTCGCCGACGTCCTCGACCTCGACGAGCTGCGCGCGCACCGCGGCCGGCAGGCCGCCCTTGCCGTCGCGGCCATGGCACGACAGGCAACCATCCTGCATCAACGCCGTCGCCAGCCGCTGCGCGTCGTCGAGCGGCCGCGCCGCCGCCGTCTGCGCGGCCGCGTACAGGGAGCTGCCGGCCGGGGCCTTGGGGCAATCGCCGGCGCGCAGCGAGCTCCACGCCTTGGCCGCGGGCGGCGGCGGCAGCGCGTCGAAGGCCGCGTCGGCGATCGCGTGGCAGCTGTCGCAGCGGCGCGCGCGCGCGGCCGCGCGACCTTGCGCCACCAGCTCCGGCGACGCCGGCCGCGGCGCTGCCGGCGGCATCAGCGCGCTGCCGATCGTCGTCGCGCGCGCCGCCGGGATCGGCGTCAGTTCGTCGACGCCCGGCCCGCGCCACAGCGCTTCGAGCGACGCGTCGCCGCGCCCCTGCGTGTGCATGACGACGAACTCGTGCGGCCCGGCCGTCAGCGTGACCTTGCCCTCGCGGCGGCGATGCGCCGCGATCGCCTCGTTCTTCACCACCTGCTGGCCGTCGATCCACAGCCACGAGCTGTCGTCGCTGCCGGTGACGAACGTCCACTCGCCGGCTTGCGGCACGTCGAGCTTGGCCTCGAAGCGCAGCACGTAGTCGTCGCGGCGCGGCGCGACCGAATCGTCGACGACCGCGGCGATGCCGGTCGCGACGGGCGCCACGCCGGTGACGTCGGGCAGCTTCGGGTCGCGGATCGGCATCTCCCACGCCGACCAGCCGAAGCCCGGCTGCGCCGCGCCTTCGACGCGCTGGCCGCGCAGCAGCCACGCGGCGACGTCGCTCGCTTCGGCGAGCGTCAGCGGCGGGTGCACGAGGCCCGGATGGCGCGCGCCCGGATCGGCGAGGTAGCCGGCGAGGCGCGTGAAGTCCGTGCGCTGCGGCAGCGCGTCGAATGCGTTGGGCGCGTGGCAGGCGCCGCACGCGAGCTGCTGGATCAGCTGCTCGCCGCGCGCTTCGCCGCTCGCCGGATGCCCGGCCGCCTGCGCGGACGGCGCGGCCTGGCCGAGCGCTGCGAGCCACGCCGCCAGCGCGGGCGCGTCGTCGCCACCGTGATGCAGCTGCAGGAAGGCCTGCCCGCCGTCGGCGTGCCAGCGCGCCGCGTCCGCGAGCGCGGGACCGCGGGCGAGCGCGTGCCGTTCGGCGTCGGCGCCACCACCCGCGTGGCAGCGCACGCAGCCGGCGCGGGCCACCGCGACGTCGGCGGCGACGAGTTCGGCCGTCAGCGGCACGGTGGCAGCAGCCGGAGCGGCAGTCGGTTTGTCGTCGCCGCCACAGGCAGCGAACACGGCGAGCACGATCACGGCGCGGTAGCGGCGCATGGGGCGTGCACCCTACGCGCAAACCGCACGCTGCTCCATCGGCGACACAGCCGCCGTGAGCGCGTGCCTCACGACGCCGGGCGTCACCCGTCGCTGGACCGGCACGACGCGCGCACGACGCCGCACCGGGATCGCATGTCCCACGCTTGTCGCTCGACGATCCGGCGGCTGACGACGCTGCGACGCGCGCGCGCTGGCTGCCGCCGAAGGCGACGGGAGCGCTGGCTGACGACCCGCCCGCAGCGGCTCACGGCAACTTCAGCTCGGCGCGCTGCATGCCCGGTTCGAGCACCAGCTTCTTCGCCGGACGGTAGTCGCCGAGCAGGGCGATCTCGTAACGGCCCGGCGGCGCGTTGGCGATGACCGCGACGCCGGCCTCGTCCAGTTCGACGTTGGCGAAGAAACGGCCGTCGCGGCGCACCTGCACGAAGCCGGTCGCCACGTCCGCAGTCGGATCGACGACGACCTCGATGACCGCGCCCGCCTGCAGCGCGACCTGCAGCGGCCGCGGCGACAGCAGGTCGCGCGGCAGCGCGAGGTCGATCGCGCGCGGCGCGAAGCCGGAGGCGCGCACGACGAGGCGGCTCGACCGCTCGCCGACGCCGGTGAGCTCGAAGCTGCCGTCGGCGCCGGTGCGCGTCGCCGGCTCGAACAACTCGAAGTCGGACTCGTAGCCGATCAGCACCTGCGCGCCGGCGATCGGCGCGCCGTCGGGTCCGGCGACGACGCCGCGCAGGCGCGCGCCGCGCTCCAGCACGATCTCGCCCAGGTCGTGCATGCCGCCGGGCTCGAAGTCGCGCTCGACCACGAACGGCGCGAAGCCCTCGCTCCACACCTCGACGCGCACGCGGCCGGCCGGGCAGCCGTTCCAGTTCAGCTCGCCATCGGCGAGGTCGAACCACGTGCCGGCGCGCGGGCCATCGTCGCCGTCGTCGCTCGCGGCGACGCGCACCAGCACGCCGGCGAGACGCCGACGTCCCGGCAGGCCGGCCACGGTCGCGCTGATCGTGCACGCCGGCGCGACGTCGAACTGCACGACCACCGGCTCGTCCGCCGCCGGCAGCGCCCGGACCACCAGTTCGCCGCGGTCCGGGCGTGCGACCACGAGGTCGCCGCCGCGTTCCAGGGCCTCGATCACGAACGCGCCGTCGGCGTCGCTGACGGCGCTGACGCTGCCGACGCCGCTGCCGCGCAGCGAGATCGCCGCGCCGGCGAGCGGACTGCCGTCGCGCGCGACGACCTTGCCGCGCACCAACTGCGGCGGCGCCAGCGTCAGCGCGAGCGGCGCGCCGCCAGACGGCTGCGCGGTCGCGCGCTGGAACTCGCCTGCGGCAGCCTGAGCGGGGTTGCGCGCGCGCACGCGGTAGTCACCGGGCGCGAGGTCGGCGATCGACCAGCGGCCGGCGGCGTCGGTGACGGCGTTCGCCGCCTGCTCGTCGCCACGGAAGACCTGCACCACCGCGCCGACGAACGGCTTGTCGGCGCGCAGCACCTGCCCGTGCAGGCGCGCCGCGGGCGGCAACACGACCGTCGTCACCCGCGGGCGCGCGCCGTCGACCGCGACGTCGGCGGCGACGGTGGCGCGGCCCGGCGCCGAGAACTGCAGGCTCAGGGACCGTGGCTCGGTCGTGGTGACGGCGACCACGCCCGTCGCGTCGGTGGTCGCCAGCGCAACGTCGCGCGCGGTGGTGAAGATGCGCGCGAGGCCGCGGCCGACGTCGCCGACGTCGAGTTGCACGGCCGCGTCGCCGACCGCGCGCACGTCGTCGCTGCGGCGCGCGCGGCGCACCACCATGGCGCCGGCGATCGGCGCGCCGCGTTCGTCGACGACACGGGCGCTGCCGGCGCGCGGCGACGCGACCGTCAGGCTGACCTCGGCGACCGCGAGTTCGTCGATGCGGACGTCGACGGCCGGCCGGCGGGTGACCGTGAACACGCAGTCGTCGTCGACTGCGCGCAGTTCGGCGAGGCCCGGCGACCAGTCGCCGGGGAAGCGGAACGCGCCGTCGGCGCCGACGGTGGCGAAGCCGATCTGGCCGCCGACGTCGCGCAGCCGCAGCCACACGCCGGGCGACAACGTGGCGCCGCGCGCGGCGTCGAGCGCGCCGACGACCGCCGCCCGGCGCGGCAGTTCGACCTCCAGCGGCGCGTCGTCGACGCCGACCTGCACGGCGCGCGACACGGCCCCGAACTCCGGATGGCGCACGACGAGCCGCATGACGCTGCGGCCGATGCCGGTGATCGTGAAGCGGCCATCGGCGCCGGCGCGCGCGGTCAGCGGGTCGGCGAAGCCCGCGCGCGAGTTCGCCGGCAGCAGTTCGATCACCGCGTCCGGCACCGGCGCGCGCGTCTCGACGCTCAGCACGACGCCGCGCACGGGCGCCAACGTCGCTCGCGCGACGCGCAGGGACACGCTCGGCTGCTCGCCGACGACCACGACGGGCAGCACCGCCGGCTGCCACGACGGGTGGCGCGCGACAAGGCGCGCCGGCCCGGCTTCGAGGTTGGTGAAGCGGAATGCGCCCGCGCTCGTCGTCACCGCGACGCGCGCGCGACGGTCGTCGCCGACCACCGCTTCGACGGCGACGCGGGCGTTGGCGAGCGGCGCACCAGCTTCGGTCAGCACGACGCCGGCGAGCGTGAAGCCGGGCACGAGGCGCAGGTCGAGCGGCGGCCCGCCGGCGCGCGCCTCGACGAGCTGCTCGGCGTGCTGCGGGTGCTCGACGCCGACCAGCAGGCCGTGGACGGCCGGCGCGACGAAGCGGAAGGCGCCGTCGGCGCCGACGAGGGCCCGCTCCAGTCGCTCGCGCTGCCACTCGGGCCACGCGGTGGTCGCGCGATACAGCGAGACCGTGGCGCCGGGCAGCGGCTGACCATCGGCCCCGCGCACGACGCCCGCCACCTGCCCGACGACCTTCGGCGACGCCGGATTGGCGGCCGCTGCGGGCAGCCGGGGCGCGACCGGCAGCGCGGGCGCGAGCGCGGCCGAGCCGCCGGCGGGCGCGCGCAGCGACAGCGGGGGATCGCGGCGCACGACCTGCCAGACGGCGACGGCGAGCGCGGCGAGCACGACGATGCCGATCGGCCAGGCGGACCGGCGGCGCGGACGCGGCGCGATCATCGCGCGCTCCCGGCGGCGTCGAGTTCGGCGCGCACGTCCCGGAACTGCTGCGCCAGCAGTCGCGCGTTCTCGGCAGCGCCGCCGGGCAGGCCGCGCTCGGCCTCGCGGCAGACGCGCACCACGGCGTCGATCGCCTGGGCGGGCTCGATCGCTTCCTGCACCACCACCATGGCGTCGTCGCGCGCCTTCGCCAGCTCGCCGGCCAGCAACGACGCGCGCATGCGGAACAGGCGCGCTTCCGGATCGCCGTCGGCGGTGACCACCCAAGACTCGGCGAGCCGCGGCGCGTCGGGCGAACCGGCGGCGACGTGCATGATGGCGGCGATGCGCGCCATGCCGCGCAGGTTGGGGTAGTCGCGCCGCAGCGCCTCGAAGGGCCGCAGCCACAGCGCGGCCAGCGCGCGCGGCGGAGCCAGTTGCAGGAACCGCTCGAAGGCGGCGAGCCGCTGCTCGGGCCCGGGGCCGTCGGCGCGCGCGACGCTGCCGCGCTGCGGTGGCTGCGTGATCATGTCGAGCACCGCGCGCCAGCTGGACAGCGGACTGTCGGGCGCAGCGGCGGCTTCGACCGCGGCAGCAGCGCGGTCGGCGAGCTGGCGGACCACCTCGGGGTCGCCAAGGCGCGTCATCGGCTCGGCGCACAGGCCCGCGAGGGTCGCCGCCAGCCCGGTTGCCTGCGGCGCGGGCAAGGCGTCCGCCGGCGCCGTCTCCAGCCACGCGAGGGCCTGCGCGCGCAGCGCGCGCCGCTGCGGATGGCCGAGGCCGAAATCCATCAGGTTGGCGCGCGGACAAGGCTGCAGGCCGCTGATGGCCCACAGCAGCGCGCCGACGACGCGACGGCGCTCGGGGGCGGCGGCCGCGAGTTCCTCCGCGAGCCGCTGCAGGCGCGCCGCCGGATCGGCGCTGATGGCGACGTCGAGCGCGCCGAGCAGCGCCAGCGGGAAGGCCGCGCCGGGCCGCAGGTAGCTGGCGAGCGCGAGGTCGGTGCGCGCGTCGTCGGGCCGCGCCACCGCCGCGGTCAGACGCGCGACGCCGCGCCCGAGGTAGAGCTGGTAGAGCTGCAGTTCGACGACCAGCTCGCGGCCGGCGCGTTCGAGCAGCGCTTCGGCGATGGCCGCGTCGAGCGCGCGCGCCGCCTCGTGGCCGCGGCCCTCGCGCAGCAGCGCCATCGCCGCCGGCGCCGGCTCGTCGCGCCACGCGCCGCGCATGGCGTCGACCAGCTCGTCGTCGGGATCGGCGGCGGCGGCGCGGTCGAACGCCGTCAGCACGCGCTGGCTCGGCGGCGACGCGGGCAAATCGATGCCGGACAACGCCGCCAGCAAGCCCGCCGGACCGGCGACGTCGCCGCGTTCGCCGCGCACGAGCTTGCCGATCTCGACCAGCTCCTCCTGGTGGCGCAGCGCGAAGCCGCGCGAGCGCTCGTTGCGCAGCACGCCGAGCAGCACCACGGTGAGCATCGTCAGCACGACGGTGGCGGCGATCGCGCCCGACAGCACCGGGTTCTTGCGCATGCGCCGCCACGCGCGCACGTGCAGCGGCAGGCGGCGGATGTGCACCGGCTCGCCGTCGGCGATGCGCTGCAGGTCGCGCGCCAGCGCTTCGCCGTCCTGGTAACGATCGGCGGCCTCGCGCGACAGCAGCTTGTCGAGCACGGCCTCGAGGTCGCGCGGCGGGGAGGGCACGAAGTCGCGCAGCCGGCGCGGCGTGCCGTAGAGGATCTCGTGCAGCATCGCCTCCGTCGTGCGCGCCGCGAGCGGCAGTTCGCCGGTGACCGCCTCGAACAGCGTGACGCCGAGCGAGTACAGGTCGCTCGGCGGCCCCAGTTCGCCGCCGAGCGCCTGCTCCGGCGAGCTGTAGTGCAGCGTGCCGAGGAATCCCGCGTCCTTGGAGGTCAGGCGCATCGTGGCGTGGTCGAGCGCCTTGGCGAGGCCGAAGTCGGTGAGCGCGAGCGTGCCGTCGGCGCTGACCAGCAGGTTGCCCGGCTTGACGTCGCGGTGCAGCAGGCGGCGGCGGTGCGCGAGGCCGAGCGCGTCGGCGACGCCGGCGAAGCGCCGCGCGGCGTCGAGCGGGGGCAGCGGCTTCTTGCCGACGCGCCGCGCTGCGGCGATGTGCTTGTCGAGGCTCATGCCGACGACGCGCTCCATCGCGAAGAAGAGCACGCCCTGCGACTCGCCGTAGTCGTAGATCGGCACGATGTGCCGGTGGTGCAGCGCTGCGGTCGCGCGCGCCTCGGCGCGGAAACGCTTCTGCATCGTCGGATCGCCGGAGTACGCCGGCGCCAGCACCTTGACCGCGACCTCGCGTTCGAGTTCCTCCTGCCAGCCGAGGTAGACCGTGCCCATGCCGCCGCGGCCGAGCACGCCCTTGATGGCGTAGGGGCCGATGCGCGCCGGCGTCGCGGTCGAATCGGCGCCGCCGACGACCTCGCGCATCAGGTCGAGCGCGTCGATGCGGCCGCGCAGGTCGTCGCCGACCGGCGTGGTGTCGCGGTGCAGCGCCGCGCGCAGGTCGCCGACCGAACTCGCGCGCAGGGCGTCCGCCAGCCGCTGGTCGGCGGCTTCATTCGGTTCCTCCGCGGGGGCCGCCGTCACCGGCGGCGGCGGCGCTTCGTCGTTGGACGCGGTCACGGCTTGAGTTCGCGGCGCAGCTTCTCCAGCGCGCGGCTGGCCAGCAGGTAGACGGCGTTCTCGGTGCGGCCCATGTGCTCGGCGACCTCGCGCGCCGAGCGGCCCTCGATCTGCATCATCATCAGGACCTCGCGGTGGTCCTCCGACAGCTTCTCCATCGCGGCGGCCAACAACTGCAGCCGGTCCTTGCGGTCGGCGTGGGTCACGGGACCCGAGCGTCGGTCGGCGATCGGCAGGTCGGTCTTCGGCGCGACCTCCTTGCGCGGATCGCGCGCGGCGACGCTGATCTGGTCGCGGATGATGCGGCCGACCTTGCGGCGGGCCAGCGTCACCAGCCACGCGCCGGCGCTGCCTTCCTCGGCGAGCGTGTGCCACGAGTTGACCGCCTCGATGGCGACCTCCTGCAGCACGTCCTCCGGATCCATGCGCGCCCGCAGGGCCGGCCCCATGCGCAGGTAGATGACCGAGAGCAGCCGCTCGCGATGCTGCTCGAAGGCGACTTCGGGGGAGAGGGCCATGGCGCGCGGGGGCAGGGGTACGACTGGGCGACGCAGGGATTCCCAGGTCGCCGGGGCGAAGCGTACGACATGCCTGCGCTGACGGCGAGCCGTACGCGGCGGGTCAGAGACCGGGCTCGACGAGCTCGGCCGGGAGGCGGCGCAGCTTGCCGTCGCGGCCGACGCAGGCGAGGCGCGTGCGCGCCGTGGCGCACACCATGCCATCGGAGGCACGGCGGCATTCGTACTCCAGGGTCACCGCCGCGCGGCCCGGCTCGGCGACGCGGACCGCGATCGCCACCACGTCGTCGTAGTCGACCGGCTTGTGGTAGCGGCAGGTGAACTCGACGACCTGCAGCAGGTTGCCCTCGTCCTCCATCTGCCGGTAGGTCTTGCCGCGCTGCCGCATCCACTCCGTGCGCGCCTCCTCCAGCCACGCGACGTAGCTGCCGTGGTGCGCGACCGCCATACGGTCGGTCTCGCAGTAGCGCACGCGGACGCGGTGGACGGGCGGCGGGAACGGATCGTCGTGCATCGGCGGCGGCAATCTACGGTCGCGTCAGCCAGAAGGCGCGGCCTTCGGTCGCGAACAGCCGGCAGCGGCCGAGCGCCATCGTCGCCGCCGGGCTGTGGGCGTGGCCGAAGACCACGAAGCCGTCGGCGGCGACGGCGAGCAGCTGCGTCAGGCGCGACAGTTCGTCGCGGCGCACGCCGGGCAAGGCGGGGTTCTGGTGCAGCAGCAACACCTGCGGACCCGCGCCGATCGCAGTCGCGACGGCTTCGATGTAGTCGTCGTGGCGGCGGCGCCAGGGTCGGTCGGGATTGCCGACGATGCCGCTGACGCCGGCGATGCGCAGCCCGGCGAACTCGGCGGCGACCGCGAGGCCGTGCAGGCCCGGGTCGAGCAGCGCGATGCCGGCTTCGGCGGCGAAGGCCTGCACCTCGGCGCTGGTCGCGCCGAAGTCGTCGTGATTGCCGGCGACGCCGGCGACGAACGCCGCCTGCTTGGCGAAGGCGCGCCACACCGGCCGCACGTCCCCCACGCCGGCCCGCTGCCCCTGGTCCGCCGGCGCGAAGAGGTCGCCGGCGAGCAAGACGCCGAGGCGGCTGCGGCCGACGCCGGTGGCGGTCGCGTGCCGACCGACCGCCGCGGCGACGGCGAGGCCGACCAGTTCGTCGCCCTCGTCCCCGTCGACGTGGCCCTGCAGGTCGGAGGCCAAGAACAAGGCGTCGAGCGCCGGCGGCAAGCCGTCGACCACGGCGCGATGGACGCGCAGGCATCCCGGGCCGCCGCCGGGCGCCTGCCGGTAGGCGACCTCGAAGGCCGGCGCGTCGTCGACAGCAAGCAGGTTCACCGTGTCACCCTACGGACGCCGGCTCGGCGGCACAACGCCGGCGACGCCGACGGGCACGGAACATCGCCAGCGGCGGCAGCGGCGAAACTGGCGCGCCGGCGACAAAGCGGGAAGGATTGCGGTCGGACTCCCTCCAATGCCGCCACCCATGCGACCGACGCTGCCGCCCGCGCTGCCGTTGTTGTTCCTGTTCGCCGCCGCCTGCTCGTCCACGGACGAGGTCCGCCGCGAGCCCGCCGTCGAGGAGGCGGCGACCGCTCGCGAACAGGACAAGAACGCCAAGAAGTACCGCGACTTCCGCGCCGTGCTGGTCCGCCTCGATCAGGCCATGGACAGCTACGTGCAGGCGGTCAGCAACCAGGGCGAGACGCGCGCCGACATGCAGAGCGAGCGGCTCTACAAGCTGGTCCAGGACACGGTGCTCGACCGCGGCGCCGCGCGCCCGGACCAGGTCCGGCCGCAGCCCGGCGAGACCTTCGCCAAGTTGCGGGCGATGGCGACCGACGGCAGCGACCCGGACGGCCAGGGCACCGCGCTGAGCGCCCTCGGCTTCAGCGGCGACGCCGAAGTGATGCCGACGATCTTGCAGGGCGCGCAGCTGGGCGACCCCTTCCTCGTCGACCGCGCACTGCTCGGCCTCGCGGTGCTGCGCGCGCCGGCGACGCCGCCCGGCATCTTCGAGGCGGTGATCCTGCGCCCGGGCCATCCCGAGGACGGCCGCGTGCAGGCTGCATGGGCGCTGCACCGGATCCAGCAGACGGTGACCGACCAGGAGCCGATCCTCGCCGTCTGGCGGCGGTTGCTGCGCGACCACCGCGACGCGCTGCCGGCGGGCGTGCTCACCAACGCCGTGCGCGGCCTGGGTTACGGCCGCGCGGCGGCGGACGGCGCGCTCGCCGGGTCGTTCCTCAAGCACCCGGTGCCGCGCGTGCGCATGGCCGCGACGATCGCCGTCGGGCGCATCAAGGCGCAGGACCAGTGGCCGCTGCTCGTCGACCTGCTCGCGCCGCAGGAAACGGTGCAGAACGTGCGCCTGCACGCGCGCAAGGCCCTGCAGGAGCTTGCCGGGGGCACCGACCACGGCTACGACGTCGCGGCGTGGCGCAAGACGTTCGATCGCGGCGAGCGCTGACCGGCGCGCTGCTGTTGGTGGCGTGCGGCGGCGGCAGCGGCACGGACGTCGCGCCCGCGCCGACGCCGCGCGCCGTCGACGTGACGGCGATTGCGGCCGAACAGCTCGCGGACGCCGTCCTGCAGGAGTGCCACGCGCCGCTGCGCGGGACCATGGCGCGACTCGCCGCGACCGTCACGCTGCCCGACGGCCGCCTCGTCAATGCCTTCGTCGAACTGCCGGAGCGGCTGCGCGCGCAGTCGAGCGCGGGGCTGTTCGTGCTGCGCGGCGACGAAGTGCGGCGCATCGACGACGACGCGCCGGCGACGGCGGCGCAGCAGGACGAGGCGCGCGCCCTGCGCGCGCTGCTCGACGCCGCGGCGTTCGGCCCGCTGCACCGGGCCGTGCGCTGCGCGCGCGTCGAAGGCACGGCGTTCGAGGTCGTCGATTCAGGCGGCGCGGCGACCCGAGTCCGCCTGCGACCCGGCACGCTGCTGCCGGAGTCGTTCGCCGGCGCACACGGCGAGGTCACCGTGCACGACTACCTGCGCACGCCGACGACGTGGGTCGCGCGCGAACTTTCGGTCGCCGGACTCGGTCGCTGCCGCGTGCGCTTCGACTCGGGCGCCATCGACTGGACCGACGACGCGTTCGCGTGGCCCGACGCCACGAAGGCCGCGCCGGACCGGCCGCGCGTCACCGCGCCGGGCAGCGGCGGCGAGCCGCAGTCGGCGACGCCGACGCCGGTCGCCGCCAAGGCGATGCAATGGGCGTGCGTGCGCGACCCCGGGGACTGGCCGGCGCGCGCTGCCGCCTACGCGCCGCTGCACGCCGAACTCGAGCGGCAGCAGCAGCAGATCGCCGGCTTCCCGCTGCTGTTCGAGCAGGACGGCGGGCGCTGGCTCGCCGCGCCGTTCCGCCGCCGCGCCGACGGACCGGAGTTCGTCGCGCCGGCCGGTTGGGACGTGCGCCCGGTGCCGGACGCCGGGCTGCTGGTGTGTTATCCCGTCGGCGCCGACGTCGACGCCCGCACCGCCGCCGGCGCCGCGGCGCTGCGCGCCGCCCTCGCGGCCCAGGGCCGCACGGCGAAGGGCCCGGTGACGGCGCAGCCGTTCGTGCACTTGCAGGAAGGCGCGCCGGACGACAGCAAGCTGGCGACGGCGAAGGTGCGCGTCGCCGTGCGCGTCGAATGAAGCGCCCCCCCGCCCGCCGGGCAACCCTCTCTCCCCGCCGCGCCATGACGCTGCCCCTGCTCCCGCCGCCTGCCGAACACGCGCGCCACTGGGACCTCGACCCGACGGTCGTCTTCCTCAACCACGGCAGCTTCGGCGCCTGCCCGCGCGTCGTGCTGCAGCGTCAGAACGAGCTGCGCGCCGAGATGGAACGCGAACCGGTGCGCTTCGTGCACCGCGAACTGGAGGGCCGGCTCGACGCGGCGCGCGCCGCGCTCGCCGCGTTCGTCGGCTGCGGCCCAGACGACCTCGCGTTCGTGCCCAACGCCACCACCGGCGTCAACACGGTCCTGCGCTCGCTGGCGTTCGCGCCCGGCGACGAACTGCTGACCACCGACCACGAGTACAACGCCTGCCGCAACGCGCTCGACTTCGTCGCCGCGCGCACGGGCGCGAAGGTGGTCGTTGCGGCGATCCCGTTCCCGCTGCAGTCCGAACAGCAGGTGATCGACGCCGTGCTCGGGAAGGCGACCGCGCGCACCAAGCTGCTGCTGATCGACCACGTCACCAGCCCGACCGGCCTCGTGCTGCCGATCGCGCCGATCGTCGCCGCGCTGCGCGACCGCGGCGTCGAGACGCTGGTCGACGGCGCGCACGCGCCCGGCATGCTGCCGCTCGCGCTCGACCGCCTCGGCGCGGCCTACTACACCGGCAACTGCCACAAGTGGCTGTGCACGCCAAAGGGCTCGGCCATGCTGCACGTGCGGCGCGACCGGCAGCCGGACGTACGGCCGCTGGCGATCAGCCACGGCGCCAACAGCGCGCGCGCCGACCGCTCGCGCTTCCGGCTGGAATTCGACTTCACCGGCACCGACGACACAACGCCGTTCCTGTGCGTGCCGGCGGCGCTGGACTTCCTCGGCGGGCTGCTGCCCGGCGGCATCCCGGCGCTGATGCAGCGCAACCGCGCGCTCGCCCTGCGCGCGCGCGCCATGTTGTGCGCGGCGGTCGGCAGCGCGCCGGCGGCGCCCGAGGCCATGATCGCGGGGCTCGCGTCCGTGCTGCTGCCGCCCAGCGCCGAACCGATGGCGCCGCCGCTCGGCCTCGATCCGCTGCAGGTGCGGCTCTACGAGGAGTGGCGGATCGAAGTGCCGGTCATGCGCTGGGCCCAGCCGGCGCTGCGCGCGGTGCGCGTGTCGCCGCAGGCGTACCACTCGGATGCGCAGCACGAGTACCTCGCGGCGGCGCTGCGGGCCTGCCGCTGAGGCGGACGGCGCGCCGCCCGGCATCACCGGCGCCGGAGCGCGCGCAACCGGTCCTCAGCGCCCTCACGACGCCAACCCGCCGATGAGCCCATCGCGCCACGCGGGCCCGGGCCCGTAGCCTCTCCACCATGACCGCCCGCCAGCAAGGCATCGCGACGCCTGCCATCGCGCTCGTGCATCTCGCCCTCGCGGCGATGTTCGCGCTGTTCGCGTGGCTGCAGCGCAACGATCTCGATCCTGCGATCTACGACCGGCCGTCCGTCGTCGACGCCGCGCTCTGGTTCGCCTTCTACCTGCTGATCGCGGCGCTGTTCGTGTGGAGCCTGTTCCTCCGCGTGCCGAAGTGGCTGCTCGCCGCTGCCGCGCTGGCGTGCCTCGTCGAACTCGCGACCACCGCGCCCGGGCTGTGGGAGAACCTGTTCGGCGCGCGCGACTTCACGCTGACCCAGGCGAGCATGTCGGCCGACGACCCGCGCGTGGAGCTGACGCGCGAGTTCGGCGGCGCGCTGATCGCGCTCGCCGGCGTCGCCGTGCTGTGGCGGCGCGAGCGGCGGCGCGCGGCGCGCGCCACCGGCTGAGCCGCGGCGCGCCGGGCCGGTTCGCGCACGCGCGTGAGGGATGCGGGCCGCCCGCGCGCAAACGCCGCTCAGACGTCGCCGAGTCGGCCCGCGACGCCGTTGCTGGTGATGCCGCCGAAGGCGTTGACGCCGGGCTGCAGCACGAGCGCCGTCGAGTAGATCTGCAGGTTGATCAGCGCCGGGCTGGTCGGGATCGACAGCGAGTAGCCATACGTCGAGCCCGTCGCGAACCACGCGTTGAGCACGTCGAGCGATGCCCGCAGGCCGCAGCCCGGCAGGCCGAGGAACGTCAGGTCGGCGAAGCCAGGGTCGGCGAAGCCATAGACCGACGCGCCGAGCAGGCCCGCCGCCGGCACGTCGGTGACGAGCAGGCTCCAGTTGCCGCCGAGCACCGGTCGGCTCGTCGGCACGAGGCCGAGCGGCTGGCGACGGAAGGTCGCCGCGGTGAAGGTCGCGGGCAGCGCGGCCGAGATGTCGATGCTGCCGGCGTTCGGCGAGCCGGCGACGTCCGAGAAGCCGACCAGGCGCGCGTTGCCGAGCTGGCTGATCGACTCGTAGGCGTAGTGCACGTCGCCGGTGGCGAGGTCGAACTGGGCCTGGAACGTGTTGGCGTCCGCCGCCGAGGTGCCGGCGTTGTTCCACACGCCGTCCCACGTGACGTACGCGAAGCCGCCGAGTTCCTCGAACTTGACGAGGCCGCTGCCGGGGATCGTCGGGTTCATGTCGTGCCAGTTGACCGCCCAGAACGCGCGCAGGTTGTTCAACAGGGTGGTCGCCGACGGCGTGCCCGTCGTGGTCGACGCCGTGCCGGCGGTGATGAAGCCGTTGGAGCACACGCCGAGCGTCGTCGTGGTCGAGCGACCGACCGGCAGCGGGGCCGACAGGGTGACGTTGAAGGCCGAGTTGTCGGTGACCGCCACCGTCTGCGCCACGCCCGAAGGCGGCACGAAGGTGCGGGTCAGCGGCACGGCGAGGTACCCGTCGGGCGTGCGCAGCAGCGAGATGCCGGCGAAGCCGAGGTCGAACGCGGCCGACGTCGTGAACAACTCGTAGAAGGACAGATCGTCGACCTGGATGCAGCCCGCGCCGAGCGGCGTGTTGCCGGCGGCCGTGCCCGTGGGGGCCGGCACGAAGTCGATGCCGAGGACCGGCGCGGCGGTGTCGACGCCATTGGCGAGCGGGAAGTTCGTGCTGCTGAACACACGGCGCGCGAGCGGCGAGACGCTCGTCGTGTCCATCGCCACCTGCGTGCCGCCGGTGTACGCGCCGACCGTGTAGCGCGTGTCGACGAAGAGATCGCCGGCGTTCGGGTCGTACAGGAACGGCGGATTGACGACGACGTCGACGACGTACGGCCCAGGCGCGCCGACGCCGTTGCCGGCGCCGGGCAGCAGGGTCACCGCGCCGCTCGCCACGACGGTGTAGTCGGGGCCGATGTTGCCGTTGAAGTTGGTGGTCGCCGCGGCGTGGTCGACGGCGGCAGTGCCGAGCGCGACCGTCGCGCCTTGGAAGACGCCGCCGGTCCAGGACGTCGCGACGTCATTGGCGCGCCACTTCACGTTGGTGATCAGGATCGGCCCCGTGACCGCCTGCGAGGTGAAGTTGGAGCTGTCGTAGATCGACTGGATGCGGAGCCCTGGCCAGGCGGTCGCATTGATGCCCCACGGGAACGCATTGCTGCCATTGCCGGCGACGCCATTGGCGCTGGCAGGGAGGACGACGCTCTGGGCGGCCGCCGAAGCGGCGAGGCACCCGAACACGAACAAGGTGGTTGGGCGCATGGTTGGAGGAAGGAAACGGAATCGAGTCACGAGGCCATGCGGCGCGTCCATGGCGATGGCGACAGGCGCCACGCCAAGACGGACCGCAACGAGGTGGGGCAGCGTACCGGCATCCGGCGGCATGCGCTGACGCGACCGACGCGGGACAACGCGCATCCGCGCATGCGGTCGAGCGCGTGCGGCTGTGCGCCGCAGCCGTTGCGGGCAGGCGCCGCCATCGCGCCTTCCGTGTCATCGGGGGCAGCACCGGTCCCGTGCTGCTTGACGGATCGGGCGGGGCCGCTAGCGTGCCGTCCGCGCCGCGCCTGTGGCGCTGCCAACACCGCTCGATGCCCGCTTCCGTCCACTGCAAAGGCTGCATGTGCCAGCACCGTCATCGGTGGCCGTGCGGTCCCATGCAGTCGGCGTAGTCGCCCCTCCTGCATCGCGGTTCGCACCGAGGCCACCCCCAGCGGTGGCCTCGTTCGTTTCCGGGCCGATCCCGCGCCCGCGATGCCTTGCCGATCTCCCCCATGAAGACTCCGTCTGCTCGCCGTGATCCCGACCTCCGCGCAGCGAACCTGCCGTTGCGGCGTTTCCGCGCCGCGTGGTCGTCGCTGCTCACCACCGCCGCCTTGCTCGCCGCCAAGTCCGGATTGCTCGCTGGCCTGCCGTGGTGAGCGCGGTCGCCCAGGCGCCGCTCGCCGGCCACGTCCGCAACCACGTCGCCGACCTCGGCGTCATGTCGACCGTGGCGACCGCGAGCTGGGCGCTCCACCGCTGCGACCCGCCGTGGCCGCTGCCGACGCAGACCCTCGTGCTCGGCGTGCTCGTCGGGCACGCGCTGGCGCGCTTCGAGTCGCTGCGCACCTGGCGGCCCGGCGCCGAAGTGCCGCTGACGGTCGGCATGGTGCTGCTCGGCACGCAGGTCGACGGCGGCGCGGTGCTTGCGGTCGGCTGGTTCGGCCTGCTGCTGGTCGTCGGTCATCCGTTGTTCGCCGGCGCAATCGTCGGCGCCGCGCTGCGCCGCGTCGGCGTCGCGCCGCCGACCGCGAGCCTCGTCGCGCTCGGCCTCGGCGGCAGCGGCCTGCCGGCCGTGGTCGCCGCGCAGGCCGGCGAGGCCCGCCCCGACGACGACGGCCGCGCGCTCGCCGTGACGGCGACGCTCGTCGTCGGCGCGCTCGGCTTCGTGCTGCTGCCTTGGTGCGCCGATCGGCTGGCCTTCGACGCGGCGGCGCGCGCACGCTGGATCGGCGTCGCGATGCCGACGACCGCCGACGCCGTGCTGCTCGGCGCCGCGCACTCGCCGGTCGCGCTGCGCGCCACGGCAGCGCTGCGCTTCCTGGTCACGCTGATGCTGTGGCTGCCGGTGCTGCTGCACCTGCGGCGATTCGGCGCGCCGACGCCGGACGCATCCACGGCGACCCGCCGCCGGCACGCCGTCGCTGCGGCGTTGGCGCGCGTGCCCGGCTTCGTGTTCGGGCTGGCCTTGCTGGCCGCTCTCACCATGGCCGGCGGCCTCGACGACGACGAACGCCGCGCGCTCGCGCGGCTCGCCAACTGGGCGTTCCTGCTGGCGCTCGCGGGCATCGGCATGGGACTGCGCGCGCCGGCGCTGCGGCGGGCCGGACTGCGGCGGCTGCTCGCGGCGGTGGCCGGCTGGCTGCTCGCCGCCGCGGCGCTGGCGCTGGCGCAATGCGCCGCCAAAGCCGCCGGCTGACGACACATGGCGCAACGTCCGGCCGCGCGCGGGTCCTTGCGCAGACGCGCGCCAGGTCACCGGCGCGCGAGCGCGGCGTCCTCCGGGCGAGCCAACAGCGACTTCAATGCGCGCGGCATGAAGCGGCGCGGAGCCGTGATCGCGTAGAAGGACTCGTGCAGGTGCGGCACCTCGCACAACTCGACGAGTTGGCCCGTGCGCAGTTCGTCCTGGACGACGATGGTCGGCAGCAGCGCGATGCTGTCGCTGTCGCGCGCCAACAGGCGCAGCAGCGCCATGTCGTCCGCTTCGGCGCGCAGCGCGTAGCGCACGCCAAGCCGCCGGCACATCACGTCGAAGGCGGCCCGGAACTCGGTCTCCTGGCTGGGCAGCACCAGCGCGGCGCCGTCCAACCCCTGCGGGAAGCGGAACGGCTTCCGACGCGGGCCGGGATGGCCGACGAGGCTCACCGGCTGTCGGGCGATGCGGCGGCAGCGCCACGGATCCTCGCTCGTGGCGACGACGCGCTGGTTCGCCAGCACGAGGTCCAGGCTGTGCACGCGCAGTTGGCCGAGCAGCTCCCGCAGCGTGCCCGACGTCACCGACAGGCGGACGTCTTCGTCGCGCAGCAGCGGCCCGAGGAAGTTGTCGAGGAAGTTGCGCGACAAGGTCGCCACCGCGCCGACGCGGAGGCGTTGTTGCCGCGACTCGACCTCGCCCTGCAGCACGGCGAGCATCTCGTCGCCGGCGGCGAAGATGGACTCGGCGTAGTTCAACGCCACGCGCCCGGCCTCGGTCAGCCGCATCGCGCGGGCCGAGCGCACGAACAGCGCCTGCCCAAGGCGCTGTTCCAACTGCCGGACCTGCGCCGACAGCGACGACTGCGCCACGTGCAGCCGCGCCGCCGCGCGCGAAACGCCGCCTTCCTTCGCGACCGCCCAGAACTGGCGCAGGTGGTGGTAGTTGAGGTCGTGCATGTCGTTCGCTTTTTCCGCTGCTTTCTATCGTTTTCCTGTCAGGCCGGAAAGGCCGCCGCCGCACGAACATCCTCCTCATGACGAACGCGGAGAACCTCTCGGCGGCGGCGCGGGCAGCCAACTTGCTGCACGCGGCAGTGCCGATCACGCTGGCGGCCGGAGCGCTCGCGGTGGCGGCGTTCCGCCGTCTGCCGGCGACGGCATGGGCGCTCGCGGGCACGGTCGCCGGGTCGGCCCTGGCCTTCGCGCTGGCCGGCGGCTTCGCGGCGGCGATCGCAGCCGCGACCGGCAGCGCGGCGACGACGTTGCCCCAGACCGTCCTGCTGGCCTTCGTCGGCTTGCTCGGCGTCGCGCTGACCCGGTTCTCCAGCTCCTACCTGGCCGGCGAACACAACGAAGGCGCCTTCGCCGGCTGGCTGCTGACGACCCTGGCCGGCGCGACGACCGTCCTCGCCACGGGCAACCTGCTCGTGCTCAGCCTCGCTTGGGTGGCGACGAGCCTGTCGCTGCAGCAACTGCTGACGTTCTACCGCGACCGGCCGTGGGCCCTCGTCGCCGCCCGCGAGAAGTTCCTGGCCGGTCGCTGCGCCGACTTCTGCATGCTGATCGCCACGTCGCTGCTGGCGATGCGCGCCGGCACGCTCGGGATCGACGAACTCACTGCCATGGCGGCACGGCAGGAACTCGGCGAAGAAGCGCGGGTCGCGATGTGCTTCGTCGCCGTCGCAGCGCTGCTGAAGTGCGCGCAGATGCCCTTCCACGGCTGGCTGCTGCGCGTGATGGAGGCGCCGACGCCCGTGTCGGCGCTGCTGCACGCCGGCGTCGTCAACCTCGGCGGCTTCGTGCTGCTGCGGCTCGCGCCGTTGCTGGCCGACGCTCCGGTCGCGCGCTGGCTGCTGATCGTGGTCGGCGCCGCCACCGCCGTGACCGCGGCGTTGGCGTCGAGCATGCAGCCAAGCGTCAAGTCGGCGCTCGCGTGGTCGACGTGCGCGCAGATGGGCTTCCTGATGCTGCAATGCGGACTCGGCCTGTTCGAGATGGCGCTGCTGCACCTCGTCGCCCACTCCGCCTACAAGGCGCATGCCTTCCTGACCGCGGCGTCGACGGTGCAGGCCAGCGCAATCGACGCCCTGGCCCCGCCCGGCCGGCCGACGGGCCCGGCGGCGCGTATCGTCGCCGGCCTCGGCGGCGCGGCGTTGGTGCTCGCGATCGGCGTCGCCATCGACGGCGTCGCCGCCTTCACCCCGGCGACCGCGGTCGGCGCGGCGATCCTGGCCTTGGCGCTGACGCCCCTGCTCGAAGCGCGGCGCGACGCCGGCGGCGGCGGGATCGTCCGCCGCGGCCTCGTGGCGACCGCGGTGGTCGGCGCGTGGTTCGGCCTGCACGACGGACTGCGGCACGCGCTCGGCCTCGCCGACCTGCCGCCCGCTGGTTGGTGGCAGGCGGCCGCGGCGCTCGCCCTGCTGCTGCCGCTGCCGGCGATCCGACTGCTGCTCGCCTGGCGCGCGGGCCATCCGAAGGTCGCCGCCCTGCACGCCAGCTGCCAGCGCGGCTGGTTCCTGGACGAGTGGTTCACCCGCATCGCGCTGCGGACCTGGCGCTCGTCGCCGTTCCGCCGCGACACCGACTTCGCGCCCGACCTCGCCGACACGCCGCACGCACGGACCTGATCATGACGCACCACGCCTTGGCCGACGCGGCTGCCCGCCGTCGCGTATCCGACGCCGCCATCGAACGCGCCACCGCCGGGATCGCGCCCGCCTGGCCGCTCGACCGCCTCATCGCGGTCAACCCCGCGCACGGCTGCGTCGACCGGCCCTTCGAACAGGTCGTCGCGGAGTTCGCAGCAACTGCCGGAGCGCGCCTGCTGCCGCCGCGCGGCGTCGTGCGCGAACACTGGCGCACGGGCCGGCTGGGCCGCGAACACGTCGCCGCCGCGCTCGCCGAAGCAGCCGGCGACGATCGGGCGCCGACCGAGACCGAGGTCGACGCGCTGGTCGCGGCGATGCACGAGGACGGTCCGTCGATCCGCCGCTTGCCGCTGCTCACCGACTGGGCCGACGCGCACCGGATCGACGGCGCCGAACGACCGTGGTCGCAGCGGGTCGTCGAGCAGATCGCGCGCTTCGCCGCGTCGTGGTTCGACCGTGGCCAGTCGAGCTGGTCGCCGGACCGCCGTCGCGGGCTGTTCGCCGCGTGGCGGGCGCAGTTGGCTGCCGAGCGCACGGTGCCGACCCGCTCCGGCCGCAAGGCGCTGCGCGCCGCGCTGGCACGCCTGCCGGAAACCGCACGCGCGGTCGTCGACCACGCCGCCGAGCGCCTCGGCATCGAGCCCGCGGCGCTCGACCGGATCGACTACCTCGGCGCGCTGCTGCAAACCGTCCGCGGTTGGGCGAGCTGGTGCGCGCACGAGCGCTGGCAGGCGCGGCTTCGCGGCGGCGACGACGACGCGCTGATCGAGCTGCTGGCCGTGCGCCTGGCGTGGGAAGTCCTGGTGCTGGACGACCTCGGCATGCACGAGCTGCTGCCGCGCTTCCGCCGCCAGTTGCTGAATCACCCGCAGCGCCTCCAGGCGGCGCACGACGCGCAACGCGAAGAGCGCCTGCTCCTGCGCGCGGTCGAGATCGCCTGCCACGGCACGCTGGCGGCGCGGCTCCGCGTGCCGCCGGCGACGGCGACGCCGGCCGCCAAGGTCGCCGCGGCGGTGTTCTGCATCGACGTCCGCTCGGAGCGCTTCCGCCGCGCTCTCGAGCGGGCGAGCGATGGCGCCATCGCGACGCATGGCTTCGCCGGCTTCTTCGGGCTCCCGGTGGCGATGACGGCGCTCGGGAGCCAGGACGAACGACCGCGCCTGCCCGGCCTGTTCGCACCGACGCTCGCGGCGAGCGAGGACGGCCCCGATCCGGAACGCACGGCGACGATCGCCCGGCGCCGCGGCGAACGCCTGGGTTGGCGGCAGCGGTGGGCGCGTTTCCGCAACAGCCCGGGCTCGGCCTTCGCCTTCGTCGAGACCTGCGGCCTGCTGTCGCTCGGCGCGCTCGTGCGCGACGCGTTCGTGCGGCGTCCGGCCGAGCGCCCGCAACGCGCCGGCCTGACCGCGGCCGAACAAGGGCTGCTGCAACCGTGCTGGACGGGCGATGCCGCGGGTCCGGCCGCGCAACGCGCCGGCCTCGCCGCGGCGGCGCTGCGGGGCATGGGCCTCGTCCGCGACCTCCCGCCGGTCGTCCTCTTCGTCGGCCACGGCAGCACGAGTCGCAACAACGCGCACGCGGCCGCCCTCGACTGCGGCGCGTGCGGCGGCCACAGCGGCGACGACAGCGCGCGCCTGCTGGCCCGCACGCTGATGGACCCGGCCGTGCGCGAGGCCTTGCTCGACCACGGCATCGCCGTGCCGGCCGGCACGCAGTTCGTGGCCGCATGCCACGACACGACGACCGACGAGGTCGACTTCGCCGCGGCGGCCATCGACGACGCCAACGCGCAGCGCCTCCGCGGCTGGCTCGCGCAAGCCGGTGCGCAGGCGCGCGCCGAACGCGCGCCCGGCCTCGGTCTCGCCGCGCACGCGGGCGATCCGGCGGCGCTCCTGGCGGCGATGCGCGAACGCGCCGGCGACTGGGCGCAGGTGCGGCCCGAGTGGGGCCTCGCCGGCAACGCCGCGCTGGTGTTCGCGCCCCGCGAACGCACGCGCGGCGCCGACCTCGGCGGCCGCGTGTTCCTGCACGACTACCACGCCGCCGACGACGCGGACGGCGGCCTGCTGGCGCAGCTGTTCTCGGCGCCGATGCAGGTCGCGACGTGGATCAACCTGCAGTACTACGCCTCCGTCGTCGATCCGCGCGCGTTCGGCGGCGGCAACAAGGTGCTGCACGACGTCGTCGGCGGAAGGCTCGGCGTGTACGAAGGCAACGGCGGCGACCTGCGGGTCGGCCTGCCGCTGCAGTCGCTGCACGACGGCCGCCGATGGCGCCACACGCCGGTGCGCCTCGCCGTCTACGTCGCCGCCGACGAGGCGCGCATCGAGCGGGCGCTCGCCGCGAGCGAGCCGGGGCGGCGGCTGGTCGAGAACGGCTGGCTGCACCTGTTCCGCCTCGCCGACGATGGCGCCGTGTGGGCGCGGTCACGCCAACGCGGCTGGCGGCTGACGCCATCGCTGCCGATGACGACGATCGCCGCAGAACCGCCGCCGGCGACGCCCCGGCCGCGGCGCGTCGTCGAGTTCGCGCGCATGCAAGGCGTGGCGCTGGCGATGATCCTCCTCGCGCTCACGGTGGCGCTGCGCGCCCGCTACGTGGGCTGAGCCGCGACTGCGCCGGCTCGCGGCGGCGCGTCACTGCGGCCCGCCGCGCGCCTTGATCGCCGCCGCGATCAACACGTCGGCCGACTGGTTGCCTTCGAACCGGTCGGTCTCGTTGCCCTTCTCGTCGAAGAACACGAGCGTCGGCAGCACCCGGATCTGGTGCGCCGCCATGGCCATGCGGGGCATCGTCGCGCTGCGGTCGGAGACGTCCGCGACGATGCGCGCGAAACCGCGCAGCGCCTTCTCCACGTTCGCGTCGGCCAGGGACTCACGGTCCTGGATGGTGCACGCACGTCACCAGTCGGCGGTGGCGTACAACACGATCGGCTGGCGGAGCGTGCGCGCGGCCTGCACGGCGCCCGGTGCGTACGGCTCGAAGCGGACCTTGCCCTTCTTGCCGCAGGCCGTGAAGGCGCCTGCGACGGCCATGGTGAGGAGCAGCGCCGCAGGCACGCCGCGCGATGGAAGTGTCGCCATGGCGCGAGCCATCGGCATTTGACCCGCCGGCGGTGGCGCCAAGGCGGCAGCGCCGCGGCAGGACCGTGGACCAGGGCGTCGACGCGCCCATGGCACGGCGCGCCGGGCGACCTGCACGCGCGCCGGCGCCGCTGCCGGTCAGTTGGCGACGACCGTCCGCGTGACGTCGTTGACGGCGAGGTGGAGCGGGGCGCGGCGCCGATGTGCCCGGCGAGCCCACCGCGGTTCGTCCCGGATCGGGACGCGGTGGCGGTGAGGCAAACGTCGGCGGCATCGCGACCGCGCGCCGCGCAAGCAACGCGCGTCGACCGCGACGTCAGGCTGGCGCCGCACCGTCGCGCCGCGCGCGGTAGGGTTTGGCCCCGTCAGCGCGCATGGGGTGCGCGACGGGCGCGAGGAGACCATGCTTCAGCGTCTACTTCCAGTCTTCGCCGCCGCGTCGATGTTCGCCGCCGCGGTCGCCGCGCAGCAGATCACCGTGCCGAACCGCACCCTCTACGAGGGCGAGGTCATCGACGTCGCCTACGAGGACCCGGCCATGGCCAACCGCTTCGTCACGTTGCGCGTCGACGACGGCAGCCTGGCCAACCCGCAGGTCGACTACGTCGAGATCTGGGTCGGCGCCAACGGCCGCGGCACGAAGCAGTACCGCGTCAAGCCGGGCTGGTGGGCTGCGCAATTCAACGGCGGCTCGGCGCGGCAACAGACCCGCGCCGTCCTGCCGGCGGGCTAGGAGACTGCGCCACGAAAGGCCACGCCGCCCGCCGCGCGTCTTCGCGCCCGGGGGCTCGCGCCCGATCCTCGGCGAATCCACCGCTTCGCCTGCGGTCGTCCGCTTCGCCCCAGACGCGAATCCACGCACCGGATCGGCGCGCGTCCCGTGGCGCAGACTCCTAGAGACCGAGGTGGAACCGCAGTCGCTGCAGCAGCGATGCACGGACGTCGTCGAGCTGCGGTCCTGCCTGTGGCGCCAAGCGCAGCACTGCGAGCAGCGCGCACGCCTGCTCCGGGTCGTCCGACGGCGCTCCGCCGGCGGCTGAGGCCGCGACGGCCAGCGGGCGTTGCCCTGGCCCCGGCCACGCGTGCTCGGCGCGCAGATCGGCGTCCGACCGCCGCAGCGCGCGCCGGAGGCGATCCAGCGCCGCCGCCGCAGGCGGCGCAGCAGCGCCCGCGTCCGCGATCGTGCGCTGCCAGGCATCGACCTGGTCGCGAATGGCGATCGCCACGAGCACGGCCGCCGCCGCGCGCGCCGCATCCGACTCGTCCGCACGCTGCAGCAGTTCGACTGCCATCGCCAACGACATCGTCTCCAGGCTGTGGCGCTCTTCGGGCCAGACGGCCACGGCGACCGCGACCGCCGCGCCGACCGCCACCGTCGACATCGCAATCGCCCCGGTGTGCAGGCCGCAGAACGCGGCGACGGCGGCGGCGAACTGCCGCCAGCGCGGCAACGCGCGCACCGGCGCCGCCTGCGTCACCACACCGACCGTCGCCGCCGCAACGACGCGCTCGATCCAGGCCGCATCGACCGGCGGCACGGCCCCGCGGTCGAGCCCGCGCATGCGCACGGCGATGGCCTGCAGTTCGGCGGGCGACGCAAGCACTTCGCCGGAAGGTTCGGGACGTTGGTCGGGCATGTCGTTCACGAAAGGTGTCTGGTCGGTTCGCCGAGACGGTCGCGGACACCGAAGGCGTGGCCGCAGCGGCGCAGGGCGTCGCGCAGGGCGCGGCGGCCGAAGTGGCGCGCCACGTAGATCGCGCTGCGCGTGGTGTTGAGGGCGGCGGCGAGCATGCCTGCCGGGGCGATGCCGCCGTGGGCGAGGTCGGCGCGGAGGACCGCGCGCTGCTGGTCGGAGAGCGTCTCCATGCACCGCTCGACGTCGGCGGCGAGCACGCCTGAGTTGGCGATCGCGTGCTCGTCCGGCGCTGTCGGTCCGGCTGGCGCCGGCTGGTCGTCGAGGCTGGCGAAGTAGACGAGTTCGGGCACGCGCCGCGGTTCGAGCAGCGAGCGCGCGCGGTTCCGGGCGATGACGTACAGCCACGCGCCCGGCGATGGCGCCATCGGCTCGTAGCGGGCGCCCGCGCGCCACGCACGGATCACGGCCTCGGCCAGAGCGTCCTCGATCTGCTGCCGATCGAGCAGGCCGCTGAAGTCGCGCGCGAGCATCGCCAACACGGCGCCGGCGTGATCGGCCAGGAGCCGGCGGAGACCTTCCGGATCACCGCTCGCCAACAGGCGCGCGGTTTCTTCATCGCGTTCCTCGCAGGCCGTGTCTTCGACGGGCGTTGCCATGGCAGCAGCGGAGCAGCGGTTGCAAACCTACCAAGCGACGTCGTCACGCGCTCGGCCAGCCGCCTCGAAAGAAAAAAACGTTTTGTCGCTAAGACCTGAGCTTTTCTGGGGTTAGGGCGTGTGCGGGCGCCTGTCCCCGCACCGAACGGCGATGCCAGCCATGCGCCGGCGGTCCGCCCCAACGCACGACGTGCAACCCACCATGCAACCCGAAGATGCAACCAGCCGCCCCCTGCCGCGCGGCAGCGCCGTCCACGCCGCCGAAACCGCGGGACGCTCCCAGGATGCCCGCGATGCCGAGTTCGTCGCCAGCATGGCGCACGACGTCAACAACATGCTGACGGTCGTCATGGGCTCGATCGACCAGGTCGGCCTGCAGTTGCCGCCCACCCATCCGGCCTTCCCCGACCTGTCGGTGGCGCGCGACGCCGCCCGCCGGGCCGCCGGCATGACCAAACGACTGATGCTCCCCGGCGGCCAACCGGCGCTCAGCGCCATCGACGTCAATGCGACGATCCACAACGCCCTGCGCGGACTGTCGCGCACGCTCGGCGAACGCATCGCCATGACGCACGAACTCGCGGCCGACCTCTGGCCGGCGCACACCGACGCCGAGGAGTTGTGGCAGATGCTGTTCAACCTCGCGACCAACGCCCGCGACGCGATGCCGGACGGTGGCACGCTGCGGATCCGCACGCGCAACACGACCCTGACGGCGCACTGCACCATGGCGACGCGCACGGTTGTCGCCGGCGACTACGTGGCGATCGAGGTGACCGACACGGGGATCGGCATGAGCCCGAGCGTGCAGCAGCGCATGTTCGAACCGCACTTCAGCACGCGCGCCGCCGCCGGCCGCGGCCTGGGCATGTCGGCGGTCGCGCGCCTCGCGCACGACTCGCGCGGCGGCGTGCGCGTGCGCAGCGAGCCCGGGCGCGGCACGGCGATCGAGGTGCTGCTGCCGCGGGCGCAGGGCTGACGCCGGCGCAGCGTCAGCCGCGCTGGCTCACAGGTGCGAGAACTGCGTGATCAGGCCGTAGCCGACGGTCGACGGGGTGAAGAAGGCGATCGTCGCGGTCGTGCCGCCGACGGTGTTCCACAGGCGCGTGACCGCGTTGACCTGCGCCGTCGCCGGCGCCGGCACGAGCGCGCTGCGCCCGTTCGAGGCGCACAGCGGCAGGGCCGACGTGCTGCCCGCGTCGAAGACGAACGCCTGCGTGTGGATCGGCAGGCCGACCGCGGAGTTGTTCAGCACGAGCAGGCCCGTCGGCGTGTCGGCGGTGAAGGTCCCGGTCGCCGTCGTCAGGCCCAGCGCCTGGATCAGCGCGGCGTCGGTGTAGAGGTTGGCGCAGAGATCCGGCACCGGCACGTTCGGATTGCTGAAGCCGATCGCCATCAGCGCCAGTTGGTTGGCCGGGCCACCGGTGATCGTGCCGTTCATCAGCAGGGTGCCGCCGGTGTCGTTGACCGTGAACGTGTGCGTCATCGGAGTCGTCGACGTGCTCGGCGCGCAGCCGACGCCCGTGATCGTCGAGGTCGCGGTGAGCGAGCTCGAAGCGTCGGCGTCGTAGGACGACATCGTGCCCGTGCCGGTCTGCCCGAAGTACGCAACCTCCCAGATCAGCGGCGCCGTGCCGGTGTAGACGTAAGGCGTCGCCAACGGGATCTCCAACGTGCCGTTGAACGGATTCGGCCCGGGCGTCACCGCTTGCCCGGTCGGCCCGAACGTCACGAACGTGCGCGGCAGCACGGTGGTCTTGGGCCCGGCGTAGTTGGCGTCGAACGTGAAGCTCGGCGTCGCCTGGGCGGCCGGCAATGCCTCGCCCATGTACATTTCCAGGTCGAGCGTGCGCGTGGCGGCGAAGTTCGTCGACGAGGCGTTGACGCGGAACGTCAGCTTCGTGATCACGAGCGGCGTCGGGCCCAGGTCCGCGTGGATCTGCATGTAGCGCCGCGGCGTCGCCTGCCCGAACGGGAAGACGTTGTTGGAGTCGCCTTCGAGGGCGCCGAAGCCGACGGGCGACACGACCGTGCCCTGGGCAGCCAGGATCGCGGTGCAGACGAAGACAGGGAGTGTGCGCAGCATGAGCATGGTTGGCTGTGGCTCCGTGCGCGGAGCCGATGCGGCAATGGACGAGGCGAAGTGCGGGCGACGAACCCACCGAGTGTCCATTTCGATATCAGGGCGGGCGGCTGCCGTCAACCGCGTCGCCGCCGCGGCCACGATCGCGCCAACGACCCGACCGCATGGCGGATTCAACGTGCCGCGCAGGATCGGTCACCGAAACGGCGATGCGATTGACGGTCCGCAGCAAGCCTGCGAAGGTGCGGGAGCGGCGCGGCCCTCCGCGCCACACCCTGCCCTGAACCTGCCCCCCCCGATGACCGGCGCCTTCGACCCCGCTGCCTTTCGCCGTACCTACGACAAACTGATCGTCGACGGCCGCTTCCACGAGGTGCCGGAGTACTACCCGCGCTATCGCACGCGCTACGAGGCGCTGTACCGCACCTATGCCGAGCGCGCGCCGCAGGGGCCGATCGACGTGCTCGACATCGGCGGCGGCATCTACGCCACGCTGGCGACGGCGCTGCGCGGCGACCGCTGCACGGTCGCCGACCTCGGTGCGACCAACGCCGACTACCTGCGGCGCTGCGGCGTCGCGAGCGTCGAGTGGAACCTCTGCGCCGACGACCAGCCGTTCACGGCGCGCTTCGACGCGATCGTCTTCTCCGAGGTGATCGAACACCTGCCGGTGCCGTCGCACCTCGTGCTCGAGCGCCTGCGCCGCGCGCTCAAGCCCGGCGGCTTCCTGCTGTGCACGACGCCGAACCTATACCGGTTGCGCAACGTCGTCTACATGGCGCTCGGCAAGCCGATCTTCGACCACTTCCGCATGCCGGAGGGGCGCGGCCTCGGCCACGTGCTGGAGTTCAGCCGCGACCACCTCGCGTGGCAGATCGAGAAGGCGGGGCTGCGGCTCGAATCGCTCGACCTGCGCTACTTCCCGCACCAGCCGTACTCGCTGCCGTTCCGGCTGCTGTCGTGGCTCGGCCGCCCGCTCTTCCTGCTTCCCCGTTGGCGCGACTGCCTCGTCGCGATCGCCCGCGCGCCGGAGTGACCCCCGCTCGCGCGCGGAGGACGCGCGCCGAGGGGTTCACAGCAGCGCGCGCAGCGGCGTGCGCCGCAGCAACAGGGTGAGCGCCAGCGCGCCCGTCCAGATCGCGCCGACGAGCGTGACGTCGGTGAACGGCACGCCGCCGTGGATCGCCGCGAGCGCGAGCAGCATGCCGACGAACGGATGCAGCACGTAGACGCCGAACGTCGCCGCGCCGAGGCCGGCGAGCCGGCGCGGCGCGCGCAGCGGCAGGGCCCACGCGACGACGACTGCCGGCGCGGCGAGCGCATACTGCCACAGCAGCGCGTCGCAACCGAGGAGCTCAGCCAGCGCGCAGCCTGCGGCGGCGGCCAGCGCGAAAGCGCCCAGCGCACGATCGATCCCGCCGCCCAGCGGCGCGCGCGCGAGCCCAACGCCGAGCACCGCGGCCGGCGCGACGAAGAGCCACTGCGGCAGCGGCACGGCCGACA
>JADCJE010000056.1 GCA_020247305.1 Phycisphaerales bacterium
GATCGTGGATCGCCGCCAGCACACGCCGTGGGCCCGCGCACTGCGGACAGACCAGCACGTCGATGCCGAACGTGCGCCGCAGCAGATCCGCCCACGGCCAGCGCTGCCGGCGACTGCGGCTTTGGCCACCGCGGTGTGGCGCCCGCAGGCGTGCACGGGCGCCGCGTTCCGCTTGCTGGCGACATACGGCCGCAATCGCAGACGACGCCGGCGTCGCCGCGTTGTCCGCACCCGCAGCCTCGCTGACCCCACCATCGCTTGCCCCGTGGCGGCAGCCAGCGGCAGCGACTGCCGCCGTCTGCCGCGGCACCACCTTCGGCCGCAACCCGACGCCGGCGCCAGCGCGCCGTGGCAGGTCACCAGATGCTTGCGCGGCGGCGGCACCAGCGCGCACAGGCGCTCCATCAAGACCGCGTTCGTCATCACCACCGCCGTCGTGCCGTCGCGATAGCGCCTCTTCCGCGCGTAGCCGATCCGGCCATCCGGCAGTTCGACCAGCCGCGACGCGCTCACCGCCGGGAGTTCTCCTTCCGCGCGGGGATTCGCGCGACTTCCTTGCCGTCGGCGTCGAGCATCAGGATCTCGGGCTCGCCCGTTTCGGTGACTCGCATCACGATGCGGTCGTTGCCATCGCGATCGGCGATCGATATCCCCGCCTGTGAAGGGTCCACCCCGATGCCGATGCGCTGCACCATCATCTTTCGATGACGGAGCACCTCGGCGAGGTCCGGGTCGGTCTTGGCTCGCTTCTCCGCCTCGGCGTCGGCTGCATCGCCATCGAGGCCGGACTTCCAGATCGACTGCAGCGTCTTCCAGCCACGGTCTGCGGCTGCCGTGTCCACCTTCGTCCCAGAGGGTGGATGCATGAGACTGATGCTCACTCCCTGATTCTCGCGATCTCCGCCAGAGCTGAGGACCAGCGCCTCGACGGGATAGTCGGTGTAGTCGAGGCTGATGAGGCGCATGCGATCCGCCGAAGCGATGCCGCCGATCTCGTCGCCGTTCGGTGCGCAGTAGATCATCGCAGCGAATCCGGGCGGCACAGTGCGCTCCAGCATTTCTCCCGCGAACGGCGCCTTCGGCGTGTCGTGGCTCAGGATGAACCGCTTCACGCCGTTGGGGCCCGCGACGTTGAGCCGGCCGACGGTGATCTCGTCAAACTTCTCGACGCGGGTCGCGTTGTCGGGCGCCGGAGGCCCGAAGCCGAGTGTGACGAAGGCGGCGAGTGCCGCACAAAGCGCGAGGCTGGCGCACTGCAGCACGCGAACTTGGCGGGTGAGGCGGGCGATGTCGTGAAATTGGTCGTGCCGCTGGTCTTGACGTTGGTCCTGATGCATAGACGTTCTCGTGGAAAATGGGCCGACACTTCGGACGGCGTTCTTATCGATTTCATGTTCTCGATTGTCTGATCTCGATGGCGAATCGCGCCGAGCACACGGCAACGATCGCTCAAGCTTCCGCAGCACAGCGCGTGCCAGCGCAGGCCGTCGGCATCAGCGCGACTCGAGCTTCGCCGTCTTGGCCTTCTTCTTCGGCGCCGGCGCCACTTCGGCCGGCTCCGTCTCGCCGCCCGCCGCCGCGCCCGCTTGCGCCTTGGCCGCCTGCAGCGACGTCTCGATCAGGCCTTGCAGCTTCGCATCGAAGTCGCCGTGGCCGGAGAACAGGCTGTCGAGCAAGCCCTCGACCTCGACCGTGAGGCCGAGCTGCTGCAGGTCCGGATCGGCCTGCACTTCCTTGCGGGCCTGCTTCATCGCCTTGTCCGCGGCGCTGCGGGCGAAGTCGAAGATCATCTCCTGCGTGCGCTCGTTCTCGAGGAAGCCGCGCACCAGCTTGGCGATGCCGTCGGTCAGGCCCAGCTCCTGCAGATCCTTGTCGGCGGCGATCTCCTTCTGGACCAGCTTGCCGGCCCCCTTCATCGCACCCTTGATCACCGCGTCGAGGTTGTCACCGAGGCCCTTGCCGGCGCCGAGGTCGTCGACCAGCCTCACCACGTCGTCGGCGATGCCGAGCTCGCGCAGGTCGGCCTCGTTGGCGATATCGACCTTCGCCTCGGCGAGGCCGGCGCGCACCATGTCGCCGATCTCGGCTGCCGACGGCATCTCGGCGCCCCGCGCGGCATCGAGCCGGACCTTGGCTTCGAGCTTGTGCTTCGCCTTCGCCGGGGCCACGACGACGGCCGGCTCCTGGGGCTCGGCCGCCTCGGCCGCCGCGGCTGCTTCCGCCGCATGCAGCTTCTGCAGCAGCGCCTTGCGCTCGGCGGCCGACAACTCGTCGATCTGCTTGCCGTTGACCCGCAGTTCGACCTTCGCCGGCTGCTGCGCCTTGTGCTGGGCGACCACGGGCACGGTGAACAGGCCGATCGCCAGGGACGCGAAGGGCAGGAGCCAGGCGCGCGAGGCGCGGCACGGAACGGTCTCGTTCAGGATCATCTTCAACCTCTGTTCGAAAGCGGCCCGTGCCGCCGGCCTCACTGCGAGGACGGCCGGTGCGGAGACCGCGGAGTCCGGAGCTGCCACCGCTTGCACGAGAACGGTGGCGTAGTCGAGCGTCGCGTCGGGCACGCTGCGCAACGCCCACGCATCGCACGCGAGTTCGGCCTGGTGGCGCATGCGGGAACGCGCGAACCAGAACAGCGGGTGCCACCACAGCGCGACCGCGAGCAGTAGCTCCGCGTGCGCGAGCCAGTGGTCGCCGCGACGCAAATGGGCGAGTTCGTGCGCGAGCACCGCGGCGCGCCCCTTGTCGGTCACGGCGGCGAGTGCGCGCGCCGGCACGACAAGGCACGTGCGACCGAACGACCACACGTATGGCGAGCTCGCCGTGGCATCGTCGCGCAACGCGGGCGCGCGGACCCCAAGATCGGCGGCGAGTCGAGCGATCTCACGCTGCAACCGCAGCGGCGCCGCGGGCAGCGAACGCAGCCGGCGCCCGCCACGCCAGAGCCCTACCAGCAACCAGGCGAGCATCAGGCCCGACCCGGCCGCCCAAGCGCCCAGCGCCGCACCCGGCCAGTTCCACGCCGCGACGGTCCCGGCCGCCTCGGGCGGCACGCTCGCCGGCAGCGGCGCCGCGGCGAGTTCCCCGACCTCGAGCCGCAGCGGCACCACGACGGTGCGCGGCGCTTCGGGCGCACCGCCGAACCAGGACAGGTCGACCGGCAACACGAACAGCGGCGGCGTCACGAGCTTGAGCAACACGAACAGCCACAGCACGTGCAGCACCGCCGGCGCCGGACGCCAGCGTGCGACCACCAACGTCGCGACGGCGAGCAGGCCGGCGGCGATCGTGTTGGCGACGAGCCAGCTCACGACCGGCCCCCGCGCTTCTGCTTCTTCTCGGCCGCGGCGAGCAGCTCCCGGAACCGGGCGATGTCCTCGCTCGAGAACCTGCCTTGCTCGACCAGCCGCAGCACCAGCGGAGCCACCGCCCCGTCGAGCAGCGAACTCGCCACCTCGCTGACCTGCCGCGCCGCGAGCTCGTCGCGTTCGGTCGTCGCGACGAAGACGTGCGCGAGGTCGCCGCGGTCGACGCGTACGAGCCCCTTGTCGACCAGCCGGGTCAGCAGCGTCTGCACCGTCGTGTAGGCCTGGTCGTTGCCGAGCCGCAGCTGCAGTTCGCGCACCGTGGCCGGACCACCGTGCCACAGCGCCTTGAGGATCGTCAGTTCCGCGTCGGGGATGGTGGACGAGGGCTTCGGCTTGTGGGGCGACATGGCGAGGGCAGCCGGTCGACCGGCTAGGCGCACTGTGCACAGACCCTCCTACAACATGTCGGAGAGATGCTCCGGAATTTTGCCCACGCGCGCGTAGGGAGCCCAAGCACCGGTCCCGGAACACCCGGGACCCACCACCGCGAGCCTGCCCACTGCGCGCGACCCCTTCAGCCCGGCCGCAACCCGCCCGCGCGCACCGATCCCCGGCCGCATTCCGCCGCGTTCCCGCCGCGCGAGCACACCGCTCCCCCGCAGCGACCGCCCAGCGGTCGCAACTTCGCCGCACAC
>JADCJE010000057.1 GCA_020247305.1 Phycisphaerales bacterium
GAAGGGACGCTCGGCCTCGAAGCGCGCGAGCACACCGCGCAGGTCCCCGCGGACGAGCGCGAAGCGCGCGAGAAGCGCTTCCAGGACGCCAAGCTGCCGATCCTCTACTGCTCGCCGACGATGGAGCTCGGCGTCGACGTCGCGCAGCTCAACGTCGTGCACATGCGCAACGTCCCGCCGACGCCCGCCAACTACGCGCAGCGCAGCGGCCGCGCCGGCCGCAGCGGCCAGCCGGCGCTCGTGCTGTCGTATTGCGCCTACGGCAGCAACCACGACCGCTACTTCTTCCAGCGGCCGGAGCTGATGGTCGCCGGCCAAGTCGCGCCGCCGCGCCTCGACCTCGCCAACGAGGACCTCGTCCGCGCCCACATGCACGCGATCTGGCTCGCCGAGACCGGCGCGTCGCTCGGCAAGTCGCTCGGCGAGGTCGTTTCGGTCGAGTCAGGCGACGGCAAGTCGCCGTCGCTGCAGCTCACCGCCGAACTCGCCAACGACTTCGACAACCCCGACGCAATCGCGCGTGCCGACCGTCGCTGCCGCGCCGTACTCGGCACGATCGACGCCCAGTTGCGCGCCACGCGCTGGTTCTCCGACGACTGGCTCCCGCGGCTGCTGCAGCAGGCGCGCCGGCAGTTCGAGGAGGCGCTGTCGCGCTGGCGCAACCTGTTTCGCTCGGCGGAGAGCCAGCGCCAGCAGCAGTACATCGTCTGGAACGACCACTCGCGCCCAGAGCAGGAGCGCTACCGCGCCAAGCGGCTCCACGACGAGGCGATCCGGCAGACCAACCTGCTGCTGGACGTGAAGTCCGCCGCCCAGTCCGACTTCTACAGCTACCGCTACTTCGCCAGCGAGGGCTTCCTGCCGGGCTACAACTTCCCGCGCCTGCCGCTGTCGGCGTTCATCCCGGGCAGCCGCCGCAGCAAGAAGGGCAAGGACGACTTCGTCGCGCGGCCGCGCTTCCTGGCGATCACCGAGTTTGCGCCGCGCGCGCTGATCTACCACGAGGGCAGCCGCTACCGCATCGAGCGCGTGCTGCTGCGCATCGAGGGCGACGGCGACGGCCAGAGTTCGCCGACGACGTTGGCCAAGCACTGCCCGGACTGCGGCTACTTCCATCCGCAGCAGGAGGGCCGCGGCGTCGACGTCTGTGAACACTGCGACGCGCGCCTGTCCGAAGTGCCCGAGCTGGAGCCGCTGTTCCAGATGCAGAACGTCGCCGCGCGCCGCGTCGACCGCATCACCTCGACCGAGGAGGAGCGCCAGCGCTACGGCTACGAGGTGCTGACCGGCATCCGCTTCGCCGACCACGGCAACGGCCCGATGTGCCGCCGTTCGGACGTGGCGGATGGCGACCAGCTGCTGCTGCGCCTGACCCATGGCGACGCCGCGACCATCCGCCGCGTCAACCTCGGCCTCAAACGCCGCGACAAGAACACCGGCCCGGGCTTCGTGCTGGATCTCGACAAGGGCACATGGGGCCGCGAATCCGACGAGGAGGGCGACGACCAGGATCCCGTCGGCCCGCGCACGCAGCGCGTCATCCCCTTCGTCGAAGACCGCAAGAACTGCCTGCTGCTCCAGCTCGGCGAAGACGCCGGGCCGGAGTTCCGCGCCTCGCTGCCCGCCGCGCTCAAGGCCGCGATCCAGGTCGAGTTCCAGCTCGAAGACATGGAGCTCGCCGCCGAGGCGATCCCCGACCGCACGCGCGAGAAGCGCACGCTGTTCTACGAAGCCACCGAGGGTGGCGCTGGCGTGTTGCGCCGCCTGCTCGACGAGCCGGACGCCATCCGCCGCGTCGCGCGTCGCGCGCTGGAGCTGTGCCACTTCGATCCCGACACCGGCGCCGACCGGCGGCGCGCGCCGCACGGCAAGGAAGACTGCGAGGCCGCCTGCTACGACTGCCTGCGCAGCTACGGCAACCAGCCGGAGCACGACCTGCTCGACCGCCACCTGCTGCGCGACTTCCTGCGCCGGCTCGCCGGCGGCGCGCCGCAGACCTCGTCGGCTCCCGTCGCGCGCAATGAACACCTCGACGCGCTGCTCGGCCTCTGCGAGTCCGAGCTGGAGCGCTCGTTCCTGCGCTTCCTCGAACGCCACCGCCTGCGCCTGCCGACCGGCGCCCAGCGCCGCATCGCCGGGGCCAAGGCCCGCCCCGACTTCGTCTACGAGCGCGAGCAGGCGGCCGTGTACGTCGACGGCCCCGTGCACGACTTCCCCGACCGCCAGCAGCGCGACCAAGCCCAGCAGTCCGACCTCGAAGACCTGGGCATCACCGTCGTCCGCTTCCGCCACGACAGCGACTGGCTCGCCACCGCGCAGCGTTACCCCAACCTCTTTGGCGTCGCCGCCGCCGACCGCACCTGATGCCGCCCATGCAGTTCCCTCCCGGCTCCCTCGTCCGTGCCCGTGGCCGCGAATGGGTCGTCCAGCCTGAATCGACGCCGGACTACCTGCGCGTCCGGCCGTTGACCGGCAGCGACGTCGAAGCGACCGGCATCCTCACCTCGCTCGAAGCCGTCGGTCCGGCCGCCTTCCCGCCGCCGTCGGCCGAGCGCATCGGCGACCACCGCTCGTGCAAGCTGCTGCGCGACGCCATCCGCCTGCAGGTGCGCAACGCCGCCGGCCCGTTCCGGTCGCTCGGCAAGATCGCGGTCGAGCCGCGCTCCTACCAGCTCGTGCCGCTGCTGATGGCGCTCAAGCAGGACCCGGTTCGGCTGCTGGTCGCCGATGACGTCGGCATCGGCAAGACCGTCGAGTCGATCCTCGTCGCCAAGGAGCTGCTCGAACGAGGCGAAGCCAACGGCCTCGCCGTGCTCTGCCCGCCGCACCTCGCCGAGCAGTGGCAGCGCGAACTCGCGCGCAAGTTCCACATCGACGCCGCGCTCGTGCTCGCCGGCACCGCCGCCCGCCTCGAACGCGCGTGCCGCACCGGCGAATCGCTCTTCGACCGCCACCGGCACACCGTCGTCTCGCTCGACTTCATCAAGAGCGATCGCCGCCGCGAGGCCTTCCTGCGCAGCGCGCCCAACCTCGTCATCGTCGACGAAGCGCACACCTGCGCGTCCGGCGGCGGCCGCCACCAGCGGCACGCGCTGCTGCAGGACCTCGCCAAGAAGGCTGGCCAGCACCTCATCCTCGTCACCGCGACGCCGCACAGCGGCGACCAGACGGCCTTCCATTCGCTGCTCGGCGTCCTCGACCCCGAGTTCGCCGACCTGCCGGACGACCTGACGCGCGAGGAGGCCAAGCCCCACCGGCAACGCCTCGCCCGCCACCTCGTGCAGCGCCGCCGCGCCGACATCGAGCACTTCCTCGACGACCAGACGCCGTTCCCCAAGCGCGAGGGCGACCGCGAGGTCACCTGGACGATGAGCCGCGAGTACCGCGCGCTGTTCGACAAGGTGCTCGATTACGCCCGCGAACTCGTCGCCAAGGGCGACGGCAAGCGCGCCCGCGTGCACTGGTGGTCGGCGCTCGCCGCGCTGCGCTCGGTCGGCAGCAGCCCGGCGGCCGCCATCGCGACGCTGCGCAGCCGCGCGCCGCAGGCCGACGGCGACACGCTCGCCGACGTCGACGAGATCGGCCAGAAGGCCGTGCTCGACCTCGACGAGACCGAGGGCCTCGAAGGCGCCGACCTCGCCGCCGGCGCCAACGACGCCGAGGGCGACGCCGAACAGCAGAGCCAGCGCGCCCGGCTGCTGGCGCTCGCCCGCGAGGCCGAGGCCTTCCTCGGCAAGAAGGACACCAAGCTGCAGGCCGCGGCCAAGCTGGC
>JADCJE010000058.1 GCA_020247305.1 Phycisphaerales bacterium
CCGAGCACGTCGTTGGTCGTCGCCGCCTGCGCCGCGAGTTCGCGCTCGCGCCGCGCCAGCATGGCGACCTTGCGGCCCGACAGCGCCAACCGGCGCGCCAGCGCGAGGCCGATGCCCGAACTCGCCCCGACGACGAGGCACGTGCCGGTGCGTGGTCCCATGACCGAAGGAAACTCCGGCATCGGCCGGAAAGCAAACCGACCGCCGCGCAGCGTCCCGGCCCGATCGGACGGCCCGTTGCCAAGGCCACGAGCGCCGCGCATCATCGGGCCATGCGCGCAATCGCGAAGTTCGTCGGTGCGGCGGTGGCGGTGGCGGTGGCGCTGCCGGCGCAGGATCCGGCGCGGCCGTTCGGCGACTTCGTCGACGGCGTCGTCGCGACCGTCAACGACGCCAGCATCCTGCGCAGCCAGGTGCGCACGCTCGCCGCCCCGCGCCTGCGCGCGCTGCGCGCCGAACAGCGGGTGCGGCCGCAGGAGGCGATCGCGCTGGAGCGCGCCGTCGCCGAGCAGGAGATCGCGCGCCATCAGTTGGCCCTGGCGGCGAAGTCGTTCGCGACCGCGACGCTGACCCCCGACCGCATCGAGGAGTACCTGCGTTCGAACGCCGAACGCGATCGCCAGCAGCAGGTCGCGGAACTCGGCAGCCTGACGGCGTTCAGCGAGGAACTCAAGCGCGTCGGCCGGACGTGGCAGACGCAGCAGGCGGAGCGGCGCATCGACCAGCTGCACGACCTCGCCGAGGACCTCGCCATCGGCCGCCGGCTCGGCGGCCAGACGCGCTCCTTCCTGACGCCGACCATGCTACGCCGCGCCTACGAGACGCACGTCGAGAACTTCGTCTCGCCGGCGCGCGCCGCGATCGTGCAGGTGCGGTTCCGCGGCCCGGACGCCGAGGCCCAGGCCTCTGCCGCCGCCGCCGCGTGGCGGCAGGAGGCCATCGACGCCCGCACGCTGGCCGGCCGCTACCCGGGCGCGCTGCCGGTGTCGATCGAACTCGACGCCAACAACCTCGCCGCCGACCTAGCACCCCTGCAGGGCTTCGCGCTGGCGGGCCCCGAGGGCGCCGTCGCCGCGCCGCTGGCGCTGCCCGGCGGCGGCTTCGTCGTCGCCAAGGTCAACCGCTTCGTCGCGGCGCGCAACCGGGGCTTCGACGACCCGGAGGTGCAGCAGTCGCTGCGCAACCAGTGCACCGAGGACCTGATCGCCGAGTTGCGCGCCACGGCCCAACGGACCGCAGCGCAGCGCACGGAAGTCTGGCCCCGCCGGTAAGTTGCCGCTGGCGAGCGCGCCGCCGCCCCGCCCCGTCGGCAGCCGTGTTGGCGGTGCGCCCGCGCGCTTGGTCGCGCCATCGGCAGGCGATCGTCGGCAGGCAGTGCGTTGCGATCGCGGGCATTCTTGCCGCACCGTCGGCGCCCGCAACCTGTTCGGCGCCACCTGCGCCCAGGCTGCCCACCACCGCACGGCGCGCGGCGCTCGGGCAGCGGCGAGAGCGTTGCAGCAAGTTGGCACGCCCGCTCTACTTCGCGGCCCCTCTCTGAACCGACCGGCGGATGCCGCCGTTGCTTGTGCCCAGCGCCAGGGACCGTCCCGCCAGACCGGATGGACGTCCACTGACGGTTGCTGCAAGCCACGTCGTCCGACCGCCCCAGGAGCCACCATGGCCCAACTCGACCCGACCAAGATCAAAGTCCAGTCCAACGCGCTCCCTGTCTGGGAGACGGAAGTGACGTTCCAAGAGCTGATGGCCGAGCGCCTGCGCGCCGCGCCGTGGTTCATGCTGTCGCTCGGCATCCACGCGGTCGTGGCCCTGCTGGCCTACGTCCTGATGCCGGTAAAGACGGAGGAGAAGGTCGTCAACAAGGTCGAGATGACCCAGCAGGAGGAGACCAAGATCGAGGAGCCGCCGCCGCCGCCGCCGCCGGAGACCAAGCCGGAAGAGGTGACGGACGACGTCGTGGTCACCGAGAACACGGTCTCCGAGCAGCAAAACGAACAAGCCTTCGACAACACGCCCAGCGACAGCACGTCGAAGGAGTCCGCCTTCGACAGCAACCAATGGAACTCGGCGGTCGGCCTCGGCGGCGGCGCCGGCGGCCGCTACGGCGGTCGTGGCGGCGGCGGCAAGAAGGGCGGCGGCGGCGGCAAGAGCTACGCCGAGAACATCGACGCCGGCCTGCAGTGGTTGAAGAACCACCAGGACGAGGACGGCAAGTGGGACTGCGACAACTTCATGAAGCACGACGACCCGTCGAGCGACATCTGCGACGGCCCGGGCAACGCCGTGCACGACGTCGGCGTGACGGGTCTCGCGCTGCTGGCCTACCTCGGCGACGGCAACACGATGCGCGCCGGCGCCTACAAGGACCAGGTGAAGAAGGGCGTGCTGTGGCTGCGCGAGCAGCAGGACCCGCAGACGGGCCTGTTCGGCACCGCCGCTTCGCACGACTTCATCTACGACCACGCGATCGCCGCGTACGCCATGTGCGAGGCCTTCGGCCTGTCGAACTACACGCTGCTGAAGCCGACCGCGCAGAAGGGCATCAACTACCTGGAGTCGCACCGCAATCCGTACTCGGTGTGGCGCTACCAGCCGCGCGACAACGACAACGACACGTCGGTCACCGGTTGGGCGATCATGGCCTACGAGTCGGGCGAGTTCTTCGGCCTGACGATCAACAAGGAGGCCCTGAAGCTCTGCGGCGTGTGGCTCGACCAGGTCAGCGACCCGTCGGGCGTGCACGGCTACAGCAAGCAGGGCGAACCGAGCTCGCGCAAGCCCGGCGACCACGGCACGAAGTTCCCGGTCGAGAAGGGCGCGGCGATGACGGCCGTCGGCCTGTTCTGCCGCTTCTTCATGAACCAGGATCCGAAGGAGAAGCCGGTCATGAAGGCCGCCGCCGACCGCCTCCTGGAGCGTCCGCCGCTCTGGGACGAGAAGGCCGGCACGATCGACCACTACTACTGGTACTACGCGACGTACGCGCTGTTCCAGATGGGCGGCAAGCACTGGACCGACTGGCAGAAGAAGCTCGAAACCGCGGTGGTGAAGAACCAGCACCGCGACAAGGCGAAGAAGAACCTCTTCGGCTCCTGGGATCCGAAGTGCGCCTGGGGCGAGGACGGCGGCCGCGTGTACAGCACCGCGACGCTGGTGCTGACGCTCGAGGCCTACTACCGCTACAGCAAGCTCGTCCGCTGACGGACCTGCGGCTCCCGCCGCACACGACGGCCCGCGCCTCCGACGAGGAAGCGCGGGCCGCGTCGTTTCCGGGCCGCGCACGCGGCGCGACGCGCGCAACATCGCCGCCGCGCCGGCTACAGGCGCGCCGATCGCGGGATTTCCGCGCGCGCAGCTGATCCGGCGCGCCGATCGCGCCGTTGCACTTGCCGCGACGCGCCACGTCCCGGCCGTCGACGGCCCGCCGCGACGCGGCGGGGAAGGAGCCTTCATGCCTGCCTCTGCGCCACCGGTCCGTCGCCACTGCGCGCCCGCAGCCGACGGAGTCCCGTTCGAAGCCCTGGTCGCCGAACGCCTGCGGCAAGCGCCGACGTTCGCCAGTTCGCTCGCCGCGCACGCGCTCGCGCTGCTGCTGCTCTGGCTGCTGCTACCAGCGCCCGCGCGCGAGACGCCTCGCCACCACGTCGAGGTCGCCGCGCCGGACCCGGCGCCCGTCGCGACGCCCGAGCCCGAGCGCATGCCCGAGGTCGCGCCCGAGAAGACCGACGAGCCGGTCGTGGTCGACGCGAACACGCCGATCGTCGACGCGGCCCCCGCTGACGACGCCGGCGGCGACGCCGGCGGCGACGACGCCGCGACCGATGCGCACCTGGCAGCCGACCTGCAGCACGCAAGCGGCGCGATCGGCTTCGGCCCGACGGCTGGCGGACCCTACACGGGCCGCAGCGGCCGCAAGGGCCCGGGAACGACCGGCGGCGGCATCGGCGCGCAACCGTCGATCGACGCCGCGCTGCGTTGGCTGCGCGCGCACCAGGACGACGACGGCCGGTGGGACTGCGACGGCTTCGCGAAGCACGACGATCCGTCGCTGCCCGCGTGCAGCGGCCCCGGCAACGGCGTGCACGACGTCGGCGTCACCGGGCTCGCGCTGCTGGCCTTCCTCGGCGACGGCAGCACGATGCGCAGCGGCCCGTACCGCGACCAGGTGAAGAAGGCCGTGCTGTGGCTGCGCGCGCAGCAGCGCGACGACGGCCTCTTCGGCGCGCCAGTGGCGCACGACTACCTCTACGACCACGCCATCGCCGCGTACGCGATGTGCGAAGCCTATGGCCTGTCGGGCTACAGCCTGCTGCGCGAGCCGGCGCAGAAGGGCCTCGACCACCTCGCCGCGCACCGCAACCCCTACGGCGTGTGGCGCTACCAGCCGCGCGACGGCGACGGCGACACGTCGATCACGGGCTGGTGCGTGATGGCGCTCGCCGCCGGCAAACACTTCGGACTGGCGGTCGACGCGACCGCGCTGCAGACCACGGCCGTCTGGCTGGACACCGTCACCGACGCGAGCGGCCGCCACGGCTACACCGCCGCCGGCCAGCGCAGTTCGCGCAAGCCGGGCGACCACGGGACGCGCTTCCCCGCCGACCGCACCGAGGCGATGACAGCAGTCGGCCTGTTCGCGCGCTTCTTCCTCGGCCAGGATCCGGCGAAGACGCCGGCCATGCCGAAAGCCGCCGACCTGTTGCTGCAGCAGCTGCCGACATGGGACGAGGCGGACGGTCGCGTCGACCACTACGCGTGGTACTACGCCTCGTACGCGCTGTTCCAGATGGGCGGCAAACGCTGGACGGCGTGGCAGAAGCAGTTGGAACCGACGCTGCTGAAGAAGCAGCACCGCGACCCCAAGGATGGCAACCGCTTCGGCTCCTGGGATCCGGACTGCGCGTGGGGCGAGGACGGCGGCCGCGTGTACAGCACGGCGATCCTGGCGCTGTGCCTGCAGGCCAACTACCGCTACTCGCGGCTCCTGCACTGACGCCGCGGCGCGCCCCGACGGCCGCGGGACTGTCGACGGCCGCGACACCGTCCCGGATCAGGCTCGCCGGGTGTCGCGCCGGCGTCAACCGTGCCGGGACGTCCTCCCGACGGCGGCCATGGCAACGGAACTTGTCCGTAGGCGCGTCCATTCGCGAGAAATCCTGAAGTAGGACTCAAGCGACTGCCGATCACGGAGGGGCACGACGCTGGCGCGAATCCAGCGGCAAAGGACAAGGAGCAAGAACGACCATGGGTCTTCGCGTCAATTCCAACATCGCCTCCCTCAATGCGCAGCGCTCGCTGTCGCAGACCACCGACAAGCTGCAGGCGAACTTCCGTCGTCTCTCGACCGGCTTGCGCATCTCGACCGCGTCCGACGACGCCGCTGGCCTCGCGATCTCGGAGCGCTTTCGCGGCCAGATCCGCTCGACGGCGCAGGCGATCCGCAACGCGCAAGACGGCATCTCGCTGACGCAGACCGGCGAAGGCGCCCTCAACGAGGTCAGCTCGATCCTGATCCGCATGCGCGAACTGGCGATCCAGTCGAGCAACGGCACGGTCAGCGGCGCCGACCGCTCGACGCTGAACGAGGAGTTCGGCGACCTGATCGAGGAGATCGACCGCATCGCCAAGTCGACGACCTTCAACGGCGTCAGCCTGCTCGACGGCACCGGCTCGACGATCACCTTCCAGGTCGGCATCGGCACGACAACCGGCGTCGACACGATCCAGCTCAGCACCTCGGACACGCTGGCCTCGACGCTGGGCCTGTCGTCGCTCGACATCGGCTCGACCGGCTTCCCGACCGTGGCGGTCGCGACGCTGGACGTCGCCATCAACTCGGTCAGCCGGGTGCGCGGCGAGTTCGGCGCGGCGCAGAACCGCCTGACGACCACGATCGCCAACCTGCAGATCCAGTCCGAGAACCTCTCGGCCGCCGAGTCGCGCATCCGCGACGTCGACGTCGCCGTCGAGACCGCAGCGCTGACGCGCAACTCGATCCTGCAGCAGGCCGCGATCTCGATCCTGTCGCAGGCCAACACGCAGCCGCAGGCCGCGTTGCAGCTGCTGCAGCAGTGAGGCCGCGGCGCCCGCGCCGCGGGCGCCCGCCTTGCCCAGGTCCAGCGCGCCGGCTCGCCGCCGCTGCGCCGCCGGCGCCGCCACTCGTGCGTGGCGACCGCTGCCGCTCGCGACGGAACCCTGGCCGGGAAGCAGTCGCGCGCGCACGACCGACGCCGCTGCCGGCGCCGGCCGCGACGGTCACTTCATCGCGCCGACGGCGCGGGTGACCTGGCTCTTGTGGCGCGACGCCTTGTTGGCGTGGATGACGCGCGTCTCCGCCGCCTTGTCGATGATCTTGCAGACCGTCGTCAGGAGCGCGGCGGCCTTGGCCTTGTCGCCGGCCTGGACCAACGCCATGAGGCTCTTCACCGCGCTCTTCATGCGCGACATCTTCGCCTTGTTGGCGACGCGGTTCTTCTCGCTCTGACGGGCGCGCTTGAGCGCTTGCTTGCTGTGGGCCATTGCTGCGTTCTCGGGATCGGGGTGCGTTCGTTACGGGAAATCGGGGAGCAGGCGGACCGGCTGCCTCAGGGCTTGAGCTCCGCCACCTTCGTGGCGACGTCGCGGAAGCCGATGTCCTGCTCCAGGATGCGGGTGTAGTGGCGCAGCGCGTCCTCGCGCTTGCCCATGGCGGCGCAGATGGCGCCCATCTCGTAGAGCGCCTCCTTGGCCAGCAGGCCGGAGCCCGCCGACTGCATCGCCTTGTCGAACTGGCCGAGCGCGAGCTCGGGCAGGTTCTTCTGCTGGAAGGCGCGGCCGAGCGCGAACTGCGACTCGGTCTTCTTGCGCGGGTCCTTGACCGCCTGCTGCAGCTCGGCGATCGCGGCGTCGACCTCGCCCGTGGCGAGCAGGCCGTTGCCGAGGTCGAAGCGGGCCGCGAGGTCGGACGGGTTGCGGTCGACGCGGCGCCGCGCCTCGCCGACGCGCAGTTGCGCCAGGGCCGTGCGGGCGCGGCCGGCGGCGGCGGCGTCGCCGCTGCGCTCGGCCTTCTGCACCATCTGCTCCTGCAGTCGGATGCGCAGGTCGCCGACGAGCTCCTGGATCTCGCCGTCGGCAGGATCGAGCCGCTGCAGCTGCTCGGCGAGGTCGAGCGCGCCGGCGAGGTCCTTCGCCATCTCGCGCAGCTTGCTGCCGCGGCGCAGCAGCTTGCGGTCGCCGGGCTTCTCCTGCAGCTTGGCCTCGATCTCGGTCAACTCGGCCTCGATCTCCTCGGCCGACAGCTGCAGGCGCTCCTGGCGCTCGAGCTGGCGCTGCTGCTCCTTGTCCTTGATCAAATCGCGCGAGCTGCCGGCCTTGTCGATGCCGGTGCTGCGCAGCGCGCCCTCGGCGGCGAGGTCCTTGCGCGCCTTCAGCGACTCCTGGTCGCGCGGGTCGACCTTCAGCGCCGCCTCGTACATGCCCAGCGCCTCCTGGTGCTTGCCCTGGCGCTGGAACAGCTGGCCGGCGGCGCGGCAGGCGTCGAGGCAGCGCGGCTGGTGCTGCGCGTACGCGGCGTAGACGGCGAGCGCCGAGCGTTCGAGGCCGGCGCGCTGCAGCGCCGTGCCGAGCTTGAGGTTGACGCCTTCGTTCAGCGGGTCGTGCGCGAGGTAGCGCTCGAACGACCGGGCCGCGGCCGCGTGCTGCCCGAGCAGCCGCATCAGGTTGCCGGTCAGCAGGCTGAAGCCGCCGAGCAGCAGCGCGCCGGCCTTGGAGGGCGCCTTTTGCGCCGCCTTCTGGAACAGGGCCTTGCGCAGTCCCGAACGCGCCTCGCCGAAGTCCGGTTGGATCGACAGCACCTGGCTGTAGATCTTGACCGCCATCGCGTAGTTGCGGCGCTTGGTGGCGTCGGCGGCCTGTTCGAGGAACTTGCTGAGGTCCATGCGGGACGGAAGGGAGCCGGACGTCGGAGCTTGACGGCGGCGAAAGGGGCGAAGAATCTACTCGCCCTCCGTAGGGGCCGCAACCGCCAGTCCCCGAGCGCCCCCGCCCCCACGCCGCCCCGCCGGCGCACCGCCGCCCAATCGAGATCCGCCGCATGGAAGTCCTCGTCTACCCCGACCCCGTGCTCCGCCGCGGCGGCAAGCCCATCGCGACCTTCGACGCGGACCTGCGCAAGACGGCCGAACAGATGATGGCGGCGATGTACGAGGAGGTCGGCTGCGGCCTCGCCGCCCCCCAGGTCGGCATCGAGCTCAAGCTCCTGGTGCTCAACCCGAGCGGCGACCGCAACGACACGGACGGCGAGAAGGTCCTCTGCAACCCCAAGATCACCAAGAAGAAGGGGCGCGAGTTCGGCGAGGAAGGCTGCCTGTCCTTCCCCGGCATGCACGCCGAGGTCGAGCGCTGGATCGAGATCACGGTCGAGTACCAGGACCTCGCCGGCCAGCCGCAGAAGCTGGCCGCCGACGGCTTCCTCGCCCGCGTGATCCAGCACGAGATGGACCACCTCGACGGCGTGCTCTACGTCGACCGCCTGACCGCCTCCGAGAAGCTGCGCGTGAAGGCGCAGTTGCAGGAACTCGAAGCCGAGTTCCGCGCGCGCGCGTGACCACGGACACGCGCCGCGACCGCGCGTCGGCCGACGGCCCGGACGCGGCGCGGGCGGACTTCGCGCCGGCCGACGGTTCGCCGCGCGACCGCCGACGCTACGCTGCCCGCCCATGCGGCTGATCGACGGCCTCGACGCGCTGCTGGCACTGGACCTCGTCGGCGCCTACGGCGACGCGCCGCCGAGCCGCTCCGTCGTCGCGGTCGGCGTCTTCGACGGCGTGCACCTCGGCCACCAGCGGCTGCTGCACCAGCTGATGGAGATGGCCTCGGCGCTGCAGGGCATGCCGACGGTGGTGACGTTCGCCAACCATCCCGACCAGGTGCTGCGCGGCGAAGCGCCGCCGCAGCTGGTCAGCGTGCCGCACCGCCTGCGCCTGCTGCGCCGCGCCGGCGTCGGGCGGCTGGTGCTGCTGCGCTTCGAGCCGCGGCTGCAGACCATGACGGCGCGCGCATTCGCCCAGGACCTGCTGGTCGGCCGGCTGCGCGCCCGCGGGCTGCTGCTCGGCTACGACAGCGCGCTCGGCAAGGACCGCGAAGGCACGCCCGCGCGCTTCCGCGAACTCGGCGCCGAACTCGGCTTCGAAGTGCTCGTCGGCGAACCGTTCCTGCTCGACGGCCAGCCGGTGTCGTCGACGGCGATCCGCGCCGCCATCGCCCGCGGCGACCTCGCCGCCGCCCACCGTTTTCTCGGCCGCTTCCCCGGCGCGATGGGCACGGTCGTGCACGGTGAAGCGCGCGGCCGCACGCTCGGCTTCCCGACCGCCAACCTCGTGCCGCAGCCCGGCGCGCTGCCGCCGCCGGGCGTCTACGCGGTCGACGCGATCGTCGACGGCGCCGTGCACCCGGCGGTCGCCAACCTCGGCGTGCGCCCGACGTTCGCCGGCAGCACGACCACCGAGTCGCGGCTCGAAGTGCACCTGCTCGACTTCCGCGGCGACCTCTACGGCCGCGAACTGGAGGTCGCGTTCCGCAAGTTCCTGCGGTCCGAGCAGAAGTTCGCCGACGCCGGCGAGCTGACGGCGCAGATCGCGGTCGACGTGGCGGCGGCGCGCGCGGCGCTGCGGGGGTAGCGGACGCCGGCGGGACGGCGGGACGGCGCCCCATGCCATGGTCGCCGGGGCTGCGCGCGCCGGCCCCGCCGGCTCACGACGAGCCTGCCGCGCGACGGCGCTGCTGCCCGGATCAACGCGCCTTCGATCTCCGGGCAGGAGCGGCCGCGGTCGACTGGGCGACGCTGCCTGGCCTCGCGCACTGCGTGATCGCCACGATCGGCGCCGTCGCGCTCAGCGCGCTGTTCCACCTGGGCGCGATCGCAGGCAATGACACGCAGCTCGTGCTCGACCGGAGCGCAGGGCTGGCGACGTGGATCGCTTCGTCGCCGGTCAAGAAGCCCGCGCGGACGACGCAGCCGCTCGGGCGGATTCGCGGCGTCGCGACCGGCGCCACGGATTGGACCGACGGCCCGACGTACCACCTCGCCATCACGCTCGACGACGGCGCCGTCGTGGCGTTCGGATCGTCGCCCTCGCAGGCGAACGTCGACGACGCCCGCGATCGCATGGCTCGATTCGTCGGCGTCTGACCGCCGACCGCGAAGCGGCCGCGCGCCGCTAGCTTGCTAGCCGCCCGCGCGGCGGAAGCGCAGGTGCGCGACGCCGATGTGGCGTTCGCGGAAGCCGGCTTCGCAGTAGGCGAAGTAGTACTCCCACGCGCGCACCAGCGGCTCGCCGCCGCGCTGCAGGAACGGCCCGGGCGAGCCGAGCACCGTCTCGCGCCAGCGCTGCAGCGTGGTGGCGTAGTGGTGGCCGAAGTCCTCGCAGTACTCCAGGCGCAGGTCGGTGTGGGCGCTGGCGGCCTCGGCGATCGCCTGGATCGACGGGATGAAGCTGCCCGGGAAGACGTGGCGGCGGATGTAGTCCACCATGCGCAGCGCCTCGGCGTAGTGCTGGTGCGCGATGGTGATCGCCTGCAGGCCGAGCACGCCGCCGGGCCGCAGGCGCTGCGCGCAGACCTGCAGGTACTTCGGCAGGAAGCGCGCGCCGACCGCCTCGATCATCTCGCACGACAGCAGCTTGTCGAACGTGCCCTGCAGGTCGCGGTAGTCCTGCCGCAGCACGGCGACCTTGCCGCCGAGGCCCGCGTCGGCGATGCGCTGCCGCGCGCGGTCGTGCTGGTTCTGCGAGATCGTCGTCGTCGTGACCTGCGCGCCGAACTCGCCGGCGGCGCACATCGCGAGGCTCCCCCAGCCGGTGCCGATCTCCAGCAGCCGGTCGCCGGGCTGCAGGTCGACGAGCCGGCAGAGCCGCCGCAGCTTGTGCTGCTGCGCCTCCTGCAGCGACTGGTCGGGCCGCTCGAACCACGCCGACGAGTAGGTCATCGTCGGGTCGAGGAAGTGCGCGAACAGGTCGTCGCCGAGGTCGTAGTGGTCGGCGATGTTGCGTTTGCTGCCGCCGCGGCTGTTGCGCCGCAGCCACTGGCCGGCGCGCAGCAGCCACCGCCGCGGCAGCGACCAGATCGTCTCGTGCACGCCGAGCAGCACGCCGCGGTCGCGCACGAACAACTGCATCAGCCGCACGAGCTCGGGGCAACGCCACTGGCCGGCGACGAACGCCTCGCCGGCGCCCAGGTCGCCGCCGGCGGCGACCGCCGACCAGAACTCCGGGTCGAGCACATCCATCGCCACCGTGCCGAGCGGGCCGGCGGGATCGCCCACCGTCGTCTCGCCGAGCGCGTCGCGCAGGCGGATCGCGCCGGAGCGCAGCCCCCGCAGCCGGGCGAGGATGCCGCCCCGCAGCAGTCGCTGCGTCGTCGTCGGCTGACGGCGCGCGCCCGATTGGCCGTCGTCGCGGGCTTCGGCGATCAGGATCGAACCGCTCATGGCGCCGGCTGGGCCTTCTTGGGGTGGGTGTGGAAGGGCGCCCGCTTGCACCAGAGCAGGAAGGCGTGCGCGTAGATCATGGCGACGACCTTGGCCGTCATCCATGGATGTCTGGCCACGGCGCGCAGCAGGTTGCCGGTCGTCCAGGGCCGGCGGGCGAGGGCCAGGGTCGCGTCGAACACCGGCCGGCCGTCGACGAGGTTGTCCATGTGCACGCCGAGCCGCTCGCCCGGCGTGCCGAAGCCCCAGCGGTACCAATGCTGCATCGGCTGGAACGGACTGACATGGAACGCCTTGGCGAACTCGGCGTGCAGCGAGTCGCTCGTCGCCGCGCCGCGCGCGACGACGTAGTGGTGGCGTTCGCCCCACGGCGTGTTGGTGATCTCGGCGAGCACGGCCTGCAGCCGTTCGGCGCGGTCGAAGCAGTAGTAGAAGGTCACCGGGTTGAGCACGTAACCCAGGCACCGCAGCTGCGTCAGCACGCGCACCGGGCCGTCGGGCGCCGACCCGCTGGCGGCGGCGACGGCCTCGCGGACGCACGCCGCCAGCGGCCGCGCCGGGTCGCCGAAGTAGTCCGCGCGGCGAAAGCGCATCGGCGCCCACCACCGGCGGTGCGACCACAGCCAGCGACCGGCGAACGCGGCGTCGAGTTCGGCGAGGTCGAGGTAGGCCATGTAGAGCCGCACGCGGAAGGCGTGGCCGACGCGGTCGTGGCGGCGATGGCGCACCTCGCCGACGTAGATGGCGCAGTTGGGCGCGGCAGCCGTCGTGGTCGCGACCGCGCTCGCCGCCGCAACCGCCGCCGTCGTCACGCCGACGCCCCTGCGGCCGCCGGAGCCATCGCCGCCGCCTCGGCGAGGCCGAAGTCGGCGGCGACGCGCAGGCCGGCCTGCACGCCGTCCTCGTGGAAGCCGAAGCCGCACCACGCGCCGCACCACCACACGCGCCGGCGGCCGCCGAGGTCCTGGACGCGCTCCTGCGCGCGCACGCCGGCGACGTCGAACACCGGATGGTGGTAGACGAAGCGCCGTAGCACCTTCGCCGGGTCGATCGCGTCGCTGCGGTTGAGCGTGACGTTGTAGACCACGTCGCCGGGCAGCCCCTGCAGCTGGTTCATGCAGTAGGTCACCGTCGCGCGCGCCGAAGGCCGCGCCGGCAGGTGGTAGTTCCACGCCGCCCATGCCTTCTTGCGCCGCGGCAGCAGCGACGCGTCGGTGTGCAGCACGACGTCGTTCTCCTGGTACGGGATCGCGCCGAGCGTCGCGCGCTCGGCGTCGTCGGCGTCGCCGAGCATCGCCAGCGCCTGGTCGCTGTGCGCGGCGACGACCGCGCCGTCGAAGCGCTCGGGCTGCTGGCCGCGGACGGTCACCAGCACGCCGTCGGCCGTGCGCTGCAACCGCTCGACCGGCGCGCCCATGCGCACGCGCTCGCGGAAGCCGGCGGCGAGCGGCGCCAGGTAGCTGCGCGAGCCGCCGACGACGGTGAACCACTGCGGCCGGTCGTTCACCGTCAACATGCCGTGGTTGGCGAAGAAGGCGACGAAGAAGCGCGCCGGCATCGCCATCAGCTTCTGCGGCTCCGCCGACCAGATCGCCGCCATCATCGGCACGAGGTAACGCTCGCGGAAGGCGCGGCCGTAGCGGCCGGCAGCCAGCACGTCGCCGAGCGGCGCCTCGCTGCCGCGCAGCGCCAGCGCGTCGCGATGGAAGCGCAGGATGTCGCGGATCATGCCCCAGTGCGACGGCCGCAGCAGGTTGCGGCGCTGCACGAACAGGCGGTCCAGGTCGGCGCCGTTGTATTCGAGCCCGGTGCGCTCGCAGCGCAGCGAGAAGCTCATCGTCGAGGGCCGCAGCGGCACGCCGAGCCGCGCCATCAGCGCGAGGAAGCCGGGGTACGTCCGGTCGTTGCAGACGATGAAGCCGGTGTCGATGGCGAGAGTGCCGCCGCCCGGGGTCGCGACGTCGACCGTGTGCGTGTGGCCGCCGAGCCGATCCTCGGCCTCGAACAGGGTCACATCGTGCGCGCGCGCCAACCGCTCGGCGGCGACCAATCCGGCGATGCCGGCGCCGACGACCGCGATTCTCTTCCTGCCGGAGCCGAGGAAGGCCGCGGCGCGCGTCATCCGCGGATGCGCCGCGCTTCATCGCGCGCGCGCGCCGGGATCGGCCGCAGGTCGTGCACGAGCCCGACCCACGACAGCGCCACCAGCGCGTAGTAGGAGAGGTCGATCTCCCACCAACGGAACCCCTGGCGTGCCGTGCCCGGGCACCAGTGGTGGTTGTTGTGCCAGCCCTCGCCGAGCGTCAGCAGCGCCAGCGCCATCGAGTTGCGGCTCTTGTCCTTGGTCGGCCACACGCGCTTGCCGATCAGGTGCGCGAGGCTGTTGATCGAGGCGGTGGCGTGGAACAGCAGCGTCGTCGAGACGCTGAAGCCCCACACGCCCATCTGCAGTGCGTCCGTGCCGAGCGACGGCGCCCACGTCTCCAGGCCCCAGCCGAACAGCAGCAGGCCGCCCAGCAGGGCGAACGGCACGACGAGGTCGTTGCGGTCGAGCCAGCGCAGCTCGGGGAAGCGCGCGAGGTCGCGCACCTGGTCGAGGTCGGTGGCGTAGTTGCGGCGGCAGGCGATCCAGCCGATGTGCGCCCACCAGAAGCCGTGCGCGATCGGCGAGTGCGCATCCTGCGGCGTGTCGCTGTGGCGGTGGTGCTGGCGATGGTGCGCCGCCCACCACAGCGGCCCGCGCTGCGTCGCCGCCGCGCCGAGCAGCGCGCCGACGAACTGCATGCCGCGGCCGACGCGGAACGTCCGGTGCGAGAAGTAGCGGTGGTAGAAAGCCGTGATCCCGAACATGCGCACCAGATACAGTGCGACGCAGGTGATCACCGCAACCGGGCTCCAGCCGACGACGAAGACGAGCAGGCAGCTCGCCTGCAGCACCAAGAACGGCCAGATGCGCGCCCAGTCGATCCCCTCCCCCACGCGCCGCGACGGCGGCAGCGGCAGTTCGACGCGCGGTTCGGCGCCGCCAGCCGCAGTGGGGACGTCGTGGAGTTCCGGATTGGCGAGCGGTTCGGCCGACGTCATCGGGTGGAGTGCAGGCGGTTCGGGGCCGGAGATGGAACCGCCGGACGGCGGCGCACGCAACCTTCGATCCCTGAAATGCCTCCGGCAAGGTCGTGCCGCGTGATGCCCGCCGAAGCGCTCGCCGCGACCGCATGCAGCGTGACGTTCGCGGCGCTCTGGCTGCGCCAGACCCGCACCAACGACGCGACCTCGGTCGACGCCGCATGGGCGATCGCGATCGGCGCGCTCGGCCTCGCTGCGGCGGCGGTCGGCGCCGGCGCGCCGGTCCAGCGCGCGACCGCCGCGGCGATCGTCGGCGCATGGAGCGGTCGGCTGTCGTGGCACCTCGTCGTGCACCGCGTGCTCGCCCACGTCGGCGAGGACGGCCGCTACCGCGCGATGCGCGCGCACTGGGGCAGCAAGGCGCACCGCAACCTGTTCTGGTTCTATCAGGTGCAAGCGGTGGCGGCGTTGCTGTTCGCCGTGCCGTTCTGGTTCCTCGCCGGGCACAACGCCCCGATCCTGTCGACCGTGCAGTGGAGCGGGCTCGCCGTCATCGCCGGCGCGCAGGCGATGGAGACGCTGTCCGACCGGCAACTCGAAGCGCACCGGCGCGACCCGGGCCAGCGCGGCCGCGCCTGCCGTCGCGGACTGTGGCGCTACAGCCGGCACCCCAACTACTTCTTCGAATGGCTGACGTGGTGCGGCATCGCGCTCGTCGCCGCGCCCGCGGCCGGCTGGTGGGCGGCGCTGCAGCCGGTGGCGATGTTCGTGCTGGTGCGCTTCGTCAGCGGCGTGCCGTACACCGAACTGCAGGCGCTGAAGAGCCGCGGCGACGACTACCGCCGCTACCAACAGGAAACCAACGCGTTCGTGCCCTGGTGGCCGCGCCGCGGCGAAGCCCCATGACGACCCGCACCGAACGTTGGCTGGAGCGCGGCCTGCTGCCCGACTGGCTGGTCCGTAGCGGCATCCGGCGACTGCTGCGCGACCGCCTGCGGGTCGAGCAGGCGCACGACCCCGAAGCGGCTTCGCGCCGGCTGCTGGCGTGGATCGCCGAGTGCGACCGCAGCCCGATCGCGGTCGAGACCAAGGCCGCCAACGAGCAGCACTACGAGGTGCCGGCGGCGTTCTACGAGCGCGTGCTCGGCAGACACCGCAAGTACAGCTCCGGGCTGTGGCAGGCGGGCGGCAAGGGCCTCGACGACGCCGAAGCGGCGATGCTGCGGTTGTCGTGCGAACGCGCCGAGCTGCAGGACGGCATGCGCGTGCTCGAACTCGGCTGCGGCTGGGGCTCGCTGACGCTGTGGATCGCGCGCAACTTCCCCAAGTGCCGCGTCGTCGGCGTCAGCAACTCGCACAGCCAGCGCGCCGACATCCTCGCGCGCGCCGCGCAGGAGGGGCTCGCGAACGTCGAGATCCTGACCGCCGACGCCAACGCATTCACGCCGCCGGGACGCTTCGACCGCGTCGTCTCGGTCGAGATGATGGAGCACGCGCGCAACTGGCGGGCGCTGCTGGCGCGGGCGGCGAGCTGGCTCGTGCCCGGCGGCAAGATGTTCGTGCACGTGTTCACGCACGCGACCGTCGGCTACCCGTTCGCGGTCGACGGCGACGACGACTGGATGGCCAGGCACTTCTTCACCGGCGGCCAGATGCCGGCCGACGCGCAGATGCTGCACTTCCAGGACCACTTCGCGATCGAAGGCCACTGGCGCGTCAACGGCGGGCACTACGCCAAGACCGCCGAGGCCTGGCTCGCCAACTTCGACCGCGCCCGCGCCGACCTGCGGCCGGTGCTGCGGCAGGCCTACGGCGAGCGCGCCGACGCCATGGGCAACTTGTGGCGGGTGTTCTTCATGGCCTGCGCCGAGCTGTGGGGATTCGCCGACGGCACGGAGTGGCTGGTGTCGCACTACCGGCTGCGCCGGCGCGACGACGCCGGCTGAGGCGTCCCACCGCGAGCCTTCGCGCTTGCGCGCCCCGCGGACGCTCGCTAGGTTTCCGCGCCCCGTTGTGCCGCAAGGCGCAGCGGCACTGGTCGGGCAGATAGCTCAGTTGGTAGAGCACAGCACTGAAAATGCTGGGGTCGCCAGTTCAACCCTGGCTCTGCCCACCAGTCCTTCCCCTTCCGCGACCGTTCGCGCTGCCCTGCTGGCAGGCGCCGTCGCCGCCGGCCTGACCTGGGCCCTGGCCGCCGCCTGGCGGCCGATGCCGCTCGTGCACGCCTCGGCCTGGCTTGCAACCGGCCTCGTCGGGCTGCCGGTGCTCTTCGCGGCGGCGCTGTCCGCCGTCGCCGCTGGGCTGTCGGCGCTGCTGACGCTGCTGGCGCTGCCGCACCTGCTGCTGGGCCGCCCCACGGGCCTCGGCGATGCCTGCGCCGCCGTGTGGGCGCTGCCGCGCAGCATCGTGCCGGGTCACCTCGCCGCCCTGCGGCGCGTGCGGCGGCCCGGGCTGTGGGGCGCAGCTGCGGGCTTCGTGGCCGGGACGGTGGCCTTCGTCGCCGTGCATGGGTTCGCGCCAGCGGCAGCGTGAGAGGCCGGCCGCCGCGCGGCTGCATCTCCCGCCGCCGCCCGGGCGAAACGGTCGCCATGGCCACGCAAACGTTCACGCTGCTGTTCGACAGCGAGTGCCCGTTCTGCAAGCGCGAGGTCGAGTGGCTGCAGCGCCGCGACAAGCACGGACGGCTCGGCGCCATCGACATCGCCGCGCCGGGATTCGATCCGGCGCGCCTTGGGCTGAGCAAGGAACGGGTGCACGCGCGGCTGCACGGCGTCGCCGCGGACGGCACGGTCGTCGAGGGCATGGCGGCAATGCGCGCCGCGTGGACTGCCGCCGGCGTCGGCTGGGCCATGGCGCCGACCGGTTGGCCCGTCCTGCGCTGGGTCTTCGACCTCGGCTACCTCGTGTTCGCGCGCTACCGCGTGCCGCTCGGCCGGCTGTTCGGCCGGCGCTGCGACGGCGGCTCCTGCACCGTGCGGTGAAGGCTCGGCCAAGGCGACGGGCAGAAGTGCCGACCCGGCATGGCGGGAACGCAGCGCGCACGACGACGGGCGGACTTTCGACGACCGCAGACAACGGCGTGCATCCCGACCGCGGCCGACCGCGAAGCCCAGGGCTATGAACGCGCGCCTCGACCTGTTCGCCGCCCCCGCCGTCCAGCGCCAGTCGCAGTTTGGCCGCCCGAACCCGCTGGCGCCAGCGCCGCTCGACCGGCCGAGCCGCGAGGCAGCGCACGAGGCCCTGCGCACGCTGCTGGCGTGGCTCGGCGAGGACCCGACGCGCGAAGGCCTGCTGGAGACGCCCGACCGCGTGCTGCGCGCGTACGGCGAGTACTTCGCCGGCTACCAGCAGGATCCGGCGGAACTGCTGAAGAAGAGCTTCGAGGAACTGGAGGGTTACTCCGGTCCGGTGGTCGTGCGCGACATCGAGGTGCACTCGCACTGCGAGCACCACATGGTGCCGTTCACCGGCCGTGCGCACGTCGCATACCTGCCGAATGCGCGCGTCGTTGGGCTCAGCAAGCTGGCGCGCGTGGTGGACGCATTCGCGCGCCGGCTGCAGATCCAGGAGCGCCTGACCGCGCAGATCGCGCACGCCATCCACGACGCGCTCGACGCCAAGGCCGTCGCGGTCGTGATCGCCTGCGAGCACCAGTGCATGGCGACGCGCGGCGTCAGGAAGCGCGGCGCCGAGACGATCACGACGCAATGCGTGGGGCTGTGGGCGACGGACGCCCAGGCGCGGGCGGAAGTGCTGCGGATGTTGGAGGATTGAGGCCAGTGCCGCGCAGTGCCGCGCGCAGCGCGGCACTGCCGCAAGGCCCGAGCAGCCGCGACTCCCTTGGATGCGCCGGCCGCCGTTCCCTAGTTGCTCCGCCGGCCGCCGTTCCCTAGTTGCTCCGCCGGCCGCCGTTCCCTAGTTGCTCCGCCGGCCGCCGTTCCTGCGCTGATCCGCCGGCCGCCGTTCCGGTCGCACCTTCGGCGCGCGCCCACGCCGTGCCACGAAGCTCCGGCTCAACCGGCGTCGGAAGGCAACTGCGGCGACAAACCATCCAAGCTGGATAGGTCTCGACACGGCCCGACGCGCCGCGGGCAAGTCGACGCACCCAACCGCAGCGATCGCCGCTGCGAAGGCCTGGGAGGGATGAGGAACGGCGCGGCGGCGACGGGCGAGCCGAGTTGGGGCGGCATGGACACACGGCCAGAGGCGTAGTGGGCGCAAGGGCGGCGCCAACCGCAGCGCCGCCGCGACGAAGGACTGGGAAGGATGAGAACAAGGGCATGCGGCCCCGCCTCGCGAGATGTATATGTGCGCAATCAAATAGTGGTCGGAGGTTGGTGAGGAGCACGATGGGCAGACAGAACAGCGCTGGGGCGAACGTTGGATCTGGCGCGGGATCTCGCGCGGGCTCGCGGCCGAAGGCGCCGAAGCGGTCGCCGGCCGGGCGGCGGCCGGTGCAGGGCTCGTTGCCGTTTCGCCAGCGCGGTGGCGCACGCGCCGGTGCCGGCCGCAAGCCCAACGGCGCTGCGCCGTTGATGGCGCGGACGACGCGGCCGGCGCATGCGGCCTACCACCCGGCGCTGGTGACCGTGAAGCTGCGGCAGCACCTGCCGCGGCTGCGCAACCGCAAGGAACGCGCGGCGTTGCTCATCCACTTCGCGCGCGGCAAGGACCGGTTCGGCTTCCGGCTGCTGCACTTCGC
>JADCJE010000059.1 GCA_020247305.1 Phycisphaerales bacterium
GTCCCATGAAACGGTTCCAGCCGCGCGCGCGAGCGCAGGCCCGGAGGCCCGGCGCGGAGCCCGGGCCGGAGGCGCCAAGCGAGCGAGCGCAGCCCGGCGACGGCTCCACGTCCCAACGACCAGTGAGGTGACGCGACACCGATCCGGATCGTCGCGCTGCCGAGGGACGGCGACGAGCCGGCGGCGGAGGAGTGCAGCAGATTCCTGCGCAGCCAGCTTCGCGGAACGTGCGCCAGCCCTCGGTAATCGACGGCGGCACACCGCGCACCGACCACCGCGAACTGCGGGACGCCGTCGAGTTCGTCCGCTTCGCCAAACGGCGGCACTTGCGCACGCGGTGCGCCGACGCCGAAGCCGTGCCGGCCGACACGCGGTTCCCCAACTCGCAACTCGCCGGGCTGGCGCGGCGGTGTCCGCCCATCCGAGCCGCAATCCGCGCGATCGCGGGGCGCCGACCCGCCAAGGTCGAGCGCTACGGCGATGCGCTGCGGGGGTGCGGGTCGAATGGCCCGAAGCGGCAACCGAGGCGCGGGTTGTCCAGGTCGGCGGCCTCGCCGCCGGCAGCCGGCAGCGAGGCGGACGACTTGGGCGAGGACGCGCGCCCGTGGCTAGGCCGTCGCCGTGCCAGCGAAGGTGCGCTGCACCCGTCTGCTCGTCAGCAGGTAGACGATCGCCAGGGCAATGGCCGTGGCCTCGCCAGCCACGAGCGGCAGCGCGCGGCCGTTCGCCAGGCTCTGCACCGTCCTGCCGATGCCGACGCCGAGCAGCCACACGATCATGCAGCCCGGAAACCACGCGCTCCGCACAAGCTGCAGCCAGAGGACGGGCAGCGCCAGCATCGTCAGGGCCGCGAGCCAGATTTCCTGGACAGCGAACTGGTTGAGGACGGCGAAGACGAGGCCCGCGAATGGCGCGGCCAACGCCCCGCCGAGCGCCCATTCCTCGCCGTTCTGGTTCGGCCTCTGCAGCCCGGCCGCCACCGTCGCGCGCAGGTGGTCGCGCTGCTGGATGTGCAGCGCGAAGCCGAGGACCGCGGTGGCCAGCGGCAGGGCGAGTTCGAGTCGGGTCGGCTCCGACCACGGCGTGGTCGCCACGTGGTAGATCACGGCGCCCGCGGTGTACGCGAGCAGCCACCCCGAGAGGTGCACGAGCCGGAAGCGCGTCAGCTCGAAGAACCGCACCGCCAGCAGCAGCAGCGGTGGGCCGAGCACGAAGGGGCGGTCATCCAGATAGTTGGCCAGGACCATGCCGACGGCGGCAGCGGCAGCGCAGGCGATTTGATTGCGGCGAGCCCATGGCCCATCGGGCTTGGTGATTGGGGCCCCTTGCATGCGGGTATGGTGCCAGCCCGCGGCGCATCGAACCAGTCCATCGAGCCAGCCCTCGCGCCCCGCCGTCGTCCCGCCGCCGCCCGCTCGTCAGCCGTGCGCGCCCGCCGCGCGCAGCACGACGACGACCAGCGCGGCATAGCCCACGCCCGACACCAGCAGCGGCGCGTCGCGGAACAACAGGCTGGCGGGGTCGCCGCCTTCGCTGCGGCGGTAGACCAGGAACAGGTAGCGGAACACGCCGTACGTGACGAACGGCACGGTGAACATCAGCTTGTCCGTGCCGTGGACCTTCACCGTCTCCGGGCTGACCGTGTACAGCGCGTAGGTCAGGATGCTCAGCGCCGCCAGCGGGCCGATCATCATGCTGAGGAAGCTGTCGGTGTACTCGGCCATCGTCGCGCGCGTGCGGCCGCCGGCCTCCGCCTGCCGGCCGAGTTCCTCGTAGCGTTTGCAGAACGCCAGGAACAAGGCGAAGAAGAATGTGCACAGGATCAGCCAGTGCGACGCGCGCACGTCGATCGCCGCGGCGCCGGCCATCACGCGCAGCTGGAAGCCGAGGGCGATGCACATGCAGTCGACGACGACCAGCCGCTTGAGCCAGAACGAGTACAGCAGGTTGAGCAGCAGGTAGGCCGCCGGCCAGACGACGAAGGGCACGCCGTCGTGCGGCGGCACCAGCGACGCGATCCAGAACGCCGCGGCCGACTGCGCGAGCAGCTGCGCGCGCGCGGCGCCGACGCCAAGCCGGCCCGAGGCGATCGGGCGCAGCCGCTTGCGCGGGTGCAGCGCGTCCTCGGCGCGGTCGACGAGGTCGTTGAGCAGGTAGATCGAACTCGCGGCGAGGCAGAACGCCGCGAAGGCGAGCGCGGCGGCGGTCCACGCCGCGCCGTCGAGCTTCAGGCCCTTGGCCGTGAAGGCGAGCGGGGCGAGCACCAGCAGGTTCTTGACCCACTGGTGCGGCCGCATGGCTTGCAGGGCCGGCAACGTCATCGGCGGCGCATCATCGACCTGCATCCGCGCAAGGCAAGGCGCAAGGCACGGCTGCGTTCCGTTCGCGGGGCGCGCCCGCTAACGTCTTGCGCCGATGACGCAAGCGCGCACGCACGGACTGGACGGCATCTTCCGGCCCCGGTCCGTCGCCGTCGTCGGCGCCAGCCGCCGGCCCGGCTCGATCGGCCGGCAGGTCGTCGCCAACCTGATCGCCGGCGGCTTCCAGGGGCCGGTCTACCCGGTCAATCCCAAGGCCGAGGTCGTGCATTCGGTGCCGGCGTTCCCCTCGGTGCGGGCCATCCCCGGCCCGGTCGACCTCGCCGTCCTGGTGGTGCCGCCCGACGTCGTGCTGACCGCCGCCGAGGAATGCGGCCGCAAGGGCGTGAAGGGCCTCGTCGTCATCACCGCCGGCTTCCGCGAGATCGGCGGCGTCGGCGTCGAGCGCGAACTGCGGCTGCGTGCCATCGCCGACCGCTACGGCATGCGCGTCGTCGGGCCCAACTGCATGGGCATCATCAACACCGAGCCGGCGTTCGCCTGCAACGCCAGCTTCTCGGCGACGCCGCCGCCGCGCGGCGCGGTGGCGATGGTGTCGCAGTCGGGCGCGCTCGGCGAAGCGATCCTCGCCGACGCGGCGCAGGCCGGGCTCGGCGTGGCGATGTTCGCCTCGGTCGGCAACCGCGTCGACGTCACCGCCGCCGACCTCGTCGCCTACTGGGGCGACGACCCGCAGGTGAAGGTCATCCTGCTGTACCTGGAGACCGTCGGCGAGCCGCAGGAGTTCGTGCAGGTGGCGCGCGCCGTCGCCCGCAAGAAGCCGATCATCGCCGTCAAGTCGGGCCGCAGCGACGCCGGCGCGCAGGCGGCGAGTTCGCACACCGGCTCGATCGCCGGCGCCGACGTCGCCGCCGACACGCTGCTGCAGCAGTGCGGCGTGCTGCGCGTCGACAACTTCCGCGACATGTTCGCGCTGGCGCAGGCGCTGCTGACGCAGCCGCCGCCGCGCGGGCCGCGCATGGCCGTCGTCACCAACGCCGGCGGCCCCGGCATCCTCGCCACCGACGCGATCGCGGGCCTCGGCATGGCGATGGCGACGATCTCGCCGGCGGGGACGCGCGCGCTGCGCAAGGCGCTGCCGCCCGAGGCGAGCGTGCACAACCCGGTCGACCTGATCGCGTCCGCCGACGCCGCCCGCTACCGCGCCGCGCTGCGCATCGTCGCGCGCGAGCCCGGCGTCGACGGCCTCGTCGTGCTGTTCGTGTCGCCGATCATGATCGACGCCGCCGCCGTCGCGCAGGCGATCGTCGACGAGACGCGCGGGCTGCCGAAGCCCGTGCTCGCGTGCGTGATGGGCCGCCAGCGCGGCGACGAAGCGCAGCGCATCCTGCAGCACGCCGGCATCCCGGTGTTCCGCTACCCCGAGGACATGGCGACGACGCTGCGGCTGATGTGCCGGCGCTGGCAGTGGCTGCAGCGGCGGCCGGCGCCGACCAAGCGCTTCGCCGTCGACAAGCGCGCCGCGGCCAAGGCGCTGGCGGCGGGCAAGGGCGGCGGCTGGCTGCCGGCGGCGGCGGCCGAGGCGGCGCTGGCCGCGTACGGCATCCCGTTCGCGCCGAGCCGCCGCGTCGCCACGGCCGGCGACGCGGTCGCCGCCGCGCACAAGCTCGGCTTCCCGGTGGTGCTCAAGGCCGAGGCCGCGGGCCTGCTGCACAAGAGCGAGCACCGCGCCGTGCGCACCAACCTGCGCACCGGCGACGAGGTCTTCGCCGCCGCGCAGGACCTGCTCGAACGGCTGGGCCGCAGCTTCCGCGGCGTGACGCTGCAGGTGCAGGCGCAGGCCGAGGGTCACCGCGAGGTGCTGCTCGGCATGACCCGCGATCCGCGCTACGGCGCGCTGTTCGCGGCCGGGCTCGGCGGCGTGCAGGTCGAACTGCTGCGCGACGTCGCCGTGCGCGTCGGGCCGCTCGATGCGCGCGATCCCGGCGAGATGTTCGACTCGCTCAAGGGCCGCCCGCTGCTCGACGCGTTCCGCGGCGCGCCCGCCGCCGACGTCGCCGTCGCCGAGGCGGCGCTGCTGCGCCTGCAGCAGCTCGTCGCCGACTTCCCGCGCATCGCGGAGGTCGAGGTCAATCCGTTCATCCTGGCGCGCGCCGGCGGGCGCAGCGCCGCCGTCGACGCCCGCCTGCGCGTGGAGGCCCCGTGATCCCGTCCGATCCGAAGCTCCGGTTCTCGCTCGTCGTGCCGATCTACAACGAGGAGGACAACGTCCAGAACCTGCTGCAGGAGGTCGCCGACGTGCTGCGGCCGCACGGGCCGTTCGAGGCGCTGCTGGTCGACGACGGCAGCAAGGACGCCAGCCTGCAGCGCATGCGCGAGTGGAAGGCGGCAAAGGGCGCGTCGTGGCTGCGCCTCGTCGTGCTGGCGCGCAACTGCGGCCAGAGCGCGGCGGTGATGGCCGGCGTCGAGCAGGCGCGCGGGCCGGTGGTCACGACGATGGACGGCGACATGCAGAACGACCCGCGCGACCTGCCGGCGATGGTGGCGCGCGTGCTCGCCGGCGAGTGCGACGCCGTCGTCGGCGTGCGCCGCAAGCGCCAGGACACGTGGACGCGCCGGATGTCGTCGAAGATCGGCAACGGCGTGCGCAACTGGCTGACCGGCGACCGCGTCACCGACGCCGCCTGCGGCATCAAGGCGATCCGGCGCGAGTACTGGCTGCGCGCGCCGAAGTTCGTCGGCATGCACCGCTTCATGGCGACGCTGGTCAAGTACCTCGGCGGCAAGGTCGTCGAGGTCGACGTCAACCACCGGCCGCGCGCCGCCGGCGTCGCCAAGTACGGCATCGGCAACCGCATCTGGAAGGGCCTGCGCGACTGCTTCGCCATGCGCTGGCTGCGCACGCGCATGCTGATGCACCAGGTCAAGGAGGAGCTGTGATGCTGTGCAACCTCGCGGACGGGATCGTCGAGTCGACGCCGTGGTACTGGTGGGCGGTCGGCTTCGGCGGCCAGCTGGTCTTCGGCTCGCGCTTCTACGTGCAGTGGCTCGCCAGCGAGAAGCAGCAGCGCAGCGTGATGCCCGTCGTCTTCTGGTGGTTGAGCCTCGTCGGCGGCCTGCTGACGCTCGCGTACGCGATCTACCGCCTCGACCCGCCGTTCATCATGGCCAACGTCGGCGGGCCGCCGATCTACGCGCGCAACCTCTGGCTGATCCGCAAGGCCCGGCGCGCGGCGGCGGGCGCTGGCTGAGCGCATGCGCATGCTCGGCCGCGGCCTGCTGCTGTTCGTCGTCGCATTCGCCGCGTGCTGGCCGGCGTGGAGCATTCCCGACCTCGACGGCACCGAGGGCCGGCGCGTGCAGATCGCGCTCGAGATGCTGCGCGCGGGCGACTGGATGGTGCCGACGCTCGGCGGTGAACCGACGTGGGCGAAGCCGCCGCTGCACTACTGGCTGTTGTGCCTGTGCATCGAGGCCTTTGGCGACGCGCCGTGGGCCGTGCGGCTGCCGTCCGTGCTGGGCGCGTGGGCGACGGCGTGGCTCGCCGGCGAACTGCTGCGCCCGCGCTTTGGCGCGCTGGCCGGGTGGCTCGGCGCGCTCGCCGTCGCTGCGTCGCCGGTGGCGGCGTTCAAGTGGCCGACGGCGGAGATCGACCCGCTGTTCGCCAGCCTCGTCGCGGCATCGATCTGGACGCTGGCGTGCGGCTTCGCCGAGGGTCGGACGCGGCTCGTCGCCGTGTCGGGCGCACTCGCGGGCCTCGCGTTCCTGCAGAAGGGGCCGCCGTTCTTCCTGTTCGCCGTCGGCGCGTACGCGGTGTGGTGGCGGCATGCGCGGCTGCGCGGCGCCGGCTGGCACTTCGCGCCGTTCGCGGCGGTCGTGCTCGCGTACTTCGTGCCGCTGTGGCTCTTGCGCGTCGACCCGAAGGCGATGCTCGCCGTCGCCAACGACGAGTCGGTCGGGCGCTTTTCGTTTGAATGGGGCCGCCAGCTCGCCAACACGCCGGAGTACTGGGCGCGCGCGCTCGGCCTCGCGCTGCCGTTCGCGCTGTTCGCGCGCAGCCGGCGCGCACCGTGCGGCGATGGCCGCGACGTCGCGCGCGCGGCGGTGGTGGCGGCGTGCGTCTGGGCCGCGGTCGGCGCGGTCGCGGCGCTGACCTTCTCGGCGGGGCGGCCGACGCGCTACCTGCTGCCCAACGTGCCGCTGCTGGCCTTCGCGCTGGCGCCGGCGACGGCGGCGTTCGTGGTCGCGGTCGGGCCAGCGCCGCAGAGCGTGCGCCGGTGGCTGCAGGCGCTCGCGGTCGCGGCGGCCGCGGCGACGGTGGCGCTGCCGTTCGTGCGGTCGGCGCCGGCGAGCGCGCCGGTGCTCGCCGCCTTCGTCGCCATCGCCGCGTGGCTGGCGACCACGCGCGCGCGCGTCGTCGCGCTGGTCGTGGCGCTGCCGCTCGCGGCGGCGTGGACCGTCGGGCTCGAGCGCGCCCGGCAGTGGCCGCAGTCGCCGCGCGCGCGCGCGGCCGCCGGGGCGACGCTGCGCGCCGAACTCGACCGGCTCGGCGTCGACCGCGCCGACCTGTCGACCAGCGGCCACTTCGACTCGCCGCTGCTGCTCGCCGCCGGCCTGCTGCCGCCCGGCGACGAGAACGGCGGCAAGCCGTGGCGCACGCGCTGGGTGCTGCGTGAAGCGCCGCGCGACGGCGCGCTGCACCCGCCGGACTACGCGCTGCGCTACCGGCTCGACCTGCCGTTCAAGTCGTTCCTGCTGTGCGAGCGCGTCGGGGCGGGCAAGTGACGACGGCGCTGCTGGTGCGCTTGTCGGCGATGGGCGACGTCGTGCAGGGCCTGGGCGCGGCGGCGGCGCTGCGCGCGGCGCGGCCGGACTGGCGCATCGTGTGGGCGACGCAGACGGGCTTCGCGCCGCTGTTGCACGGCCATCCGGCGATCGACCGCGTCGTCGCCTTCGACCGGCGCGGCGGCGTGCGGGCGCTGCTGGCGGTGCGCGCCGAACTGCGCGCCGAGCGGTGCGACGTGGCGCTCGACCTGCAGGGCAACTGGAAGAGCGCGCTGGTGGCGCTGCTGTCGGGCGCGCGCGACGTCGTCGGCATGGCAGCGCCGTGGCGGCAGGAGCCGCGCAGCCGGTGGCTGCTGCGCCGCACGGTCGCGTGCGCGGCGACGCCGCACCCGGCGCGCGCGGCGTGGGAGCTGGCCAAGGCAATTGTTCCCGACGCGCCGTACCGCCAGCCGCAGTTGCGCGCGACGGCCGATGAGCTGGCGCGCGAACGGGCGGCGCTGGCAGCGCTCGGCGTCGCGGCGGCGCGGCCGTTCGACGTCGTCGTGGTGACCGATCCGGCGGACGCGCGGGCGCTGCGCCCCGAGGTGGTCGCGGCGCTGGCGGCGGCGGCGGTGGCGTCCAAGCGGCCGCTGGTGCAGGTGCTCGGACCGGCCGAGTCGGCGCTGGCGCCGCCGGCCCCCGGGCCGGTGCTGCGCCACGCCGCCGGCGAGGTGCGCCGGCTGGTCGCGCTCGGCGCGCTCGTCGCGGCGGCGGGCGGCGAGGTGGTCGGGCCGGACCAGGGGGCCGCGCACGTGCTCGCCGCCGCCGGCGCGCGCTGCCGGCTGCTGTTCGGCGCGCAGGACCCGCGCCGCACGGCGCCGCCGGCGGCCGTCGCGCTGGTGCATCCCAACCCGCCGGCGTGCGCGCCGTGCCGGCGGACGGTGTGCAGCCATCCGGCGGGGCCGGTGTGCATGGCGTTTGCGCCGGCGGCGGGGGCGTGCGTTGGGGTGGGGTTGCCGGCGCCGTGAGCGGCGACCGGGGCGGATCGCTTGGTTGTTGTTCCGGCGGCGGTGGCGTGGGCGTGCGTCGAGGTGGGGTTGCCGGTGACGTGGGCCGCGACCTGGGCTGATCGCTTGGTTGTTGTTCTGGCCGGGGCCGGGGCCGGGGCCGGGGCGCGCGTCGGCGTCGGCGACGGGAGCGCGCCATTTTGGCCGCACGGCGGCCCGCTTGTGCCGCCGCGCGGCGCGTGCTTCGCTGGCGCCATGCCGTTGCCGCAGCCAGCGCCGCACGATGCGGGCGTCCTCGACACGTTCCCCAACCCGTATCCGGGCCGCGACTTCGAGATCACGTTCGAGTGCCCTGAGTTCACCTGCATCTGCCCGAAGACCAGCCAGCCCGACTTCGCGGTGCTGACGATCCGCTACGTGCCGGATCAGCTGTGCGTCGAACTCAAGAGCCTGAAGCTCTACCTGTGGAGCTTCCGCAACGTCGGCGCCTTCCACGAGAAGGTCACCAACGACATCGCCAGCGACCTGCTCAAGCTGCTGCGGCCGCGCAAGTTCGAGATCGTCGGCGACTTCAAGGTGCGCGGCGGCATCACCACCAAGGTGACGGTGCGCGCGCCGTGAACGGGCGTCGCTGGCTGCGCCGGGGGGTGTTGGCGGCGGCCTTCGGGGCGCTGTGGCTGAACGTCGCCGACGACCCGCCGCTGCGCACGGCGGCCTACGTCATGGACGTGGCGCCGACGGCGGCGACGGTCGGGCTGATCACGGCGGCGCCGGCGGCGAGCGAACTGACGGTGCGCGACGAGGCGGGCGCGGTGGTGGCGACGGCGAGCGTGCCAGGGCCGCAGCGGCGGCACCAACTGCGCGTGGCCGGGCTGCAGCCGGGGCGGCGCTACGTCTACGACGTCGCCAGCGGCGGCGAACGCTACGCCGGCGTCCTGCGCACGCCGGCGGGGACGCCCGACGAGCCGGTGCGCTTCGCGGTGCTCGGCGACTCCGGCGGCCAGCCCTGGTGGGTCTGGCTGCAGCGCACGCCGCTGTGGCACTGGCCGGCGCGGCTGGGGTGGTTCGCCGACGCGGGGCCGGTGACGCAGATGGGCAAGGCGCTGGCCGCCTGGCAGCCGGACTTCGTCGTCCACCTGGGCGACGTGATCTACCCCAAGGGCCAGCAGGCGCACTACATGTCCGGCTTCTTCCGGCCGTTCGCGCCGGTGCTGCGCGACGCGCCGTTCTACGCGGCGCTCGGCAACCACGACGTGATGGACGCCGGCGGCCGGCAACTGCTCGCCAACCTGCGCACCGACGAACAGATCGCGGCGACGGGCGGGCGCAACCTCAGCGTCGCGCGCGGGCCGGTGCGCGTGCTGGTGGTCGACGGCAACGGCGAGCGCTTCGACGCGGCGCACCCGACGCACGCGTTCCTGGTGCGCGAACTGACGACGGCGACCGAGCCCTGGATCGTGGTGGCGGGGCACTTCCCGATGCGCAGCGCCTCGCGCCAGCGCGACCGCGCCGACCTGCTGCTCGCGCTGCTGCCGCTGCTGAGCGAGCACGGCGTGAGCCTGTACCTGAGCGGCCACGACCACGCCTACCAGCGCTTCGGCGAGCCGAGCGGGGACGAGCCCGTGCTGGTGGTCAGCGGCGGCGGCGGCAAGGACCTGTACGAGGTGCGGCCGCACCCGCGGGCAGCGAAGCTGGCGTCGGCGTTCCACTGGTGCGGGCTCGAGGTGCGCGGCCCCCGCCTGCAGGTGCGGGCGCAGGACGTCGGCGGGGCCCCGATCGACGCCTTCGACCTGCCGGCGCCAGCGGGGGAGGCCCTGGGGCGGATCCGCCGCCAGAACCCCGCGCGGGCGCAGCGAATCGAGGCCCTGAAGTGACCTGCGGACGGCGCGCGGCGAAGGCCGAGCGTCGCGCGTAAGTCGCTTGCTCGAAGAAGGTTGCGAAAGGAGCGAAAAAATCTCCACCGAGCGCTTGCGGCGGCTTGCGGTGCTCGCTACCTTCTCCCGCCCCTCGCACGGCGCGCAAGCGCTGGAGCGGGGCGATCTTTGACATTCTGGGTGGCCTCGAAAGAGAAGCGTGTGAGCTATTTTGAGAACGCTTTCCGGCCGATCTTGCACGGATTCCGTGCGAGTGTGCGCCGGAGGAGCGTAGCCAGCTGAGCTAA
>JADCJE010000006.1 GCA_020247305.1 Phycisphaerales bacterium
GGCGAGCTTCCGCTCGGGCCTGTCGCGCATCCAGTCGACGCCGCGCGTGCTGTTCGCCGACGACACGCCGGACCTCGACGCCTGCCGCCAGGGCCCGATCGGCGACTGCTGGCTGCTGGCGAGCGTCGGCGCGTTCGTGCACCGCGATCCGAAGGCGCTGCAGGGGCTGGTCACGCCGACGAAGGACCGCTTCCGCGTGCGCTTCGCCGACGGCCAGTCGGTCGACGTCGCGCCGCTGACCGACGCCGAGCTGGCGCTGTCGGGCACCACCGGCGACGAAGGGTTGTGGCTGCCGGTCGTCGAGAAGGCGATGGGCCAGCTGCGGCAGCTGCAGAACCCGCAGAAGCGCACCGCCGACACCGCCAGCGACGCGCTCGCCGCCGCGTTCGCCGACAAGCGGCTCGTCACCTGCAGCACGAACACCGCCGCGCACCCGCCCGGCATCGCCGGCAAGCACGCCTACGCCGTGCTCGGCTACGACGCGGCAGCACAGGTGGTCATGGTGTGGAACCCGCACGGCCGCAGCCGCAAGGTCGACGGCGCACCCGGACTCGCCAACGGCTACGCGACGACGAAGGGCGTGTTCGCGCTGCCGCTGCGCGAATTCGTGCAGGCGTTCAGCAGCATGGCGTGGGACACCAGCACGCCGCTGCCGAGCAACGCCGGCAAGTGACGCGGGCGCGGGCTCAGCGCGGCGGCGTCCAGGCGACGCGCAGGCCAAGGGTGCGATTGGCGTAGGCCGCTTCGTACCAGCCGCGGAACGCCGAACGACAGAAGCCAGCGCCCAGGGCCCAGCGGAACGCCGAACGACAGAAGCCAGCGCCCAGGGCCCAACTGCCGCCGCGTACGATGCGCGGCCCCGGCACGTCGGCCGTCGGGGGCGCGGTCGCCAGCGACGCCGCGGCGGCGTCGGGCACGAACGCGTCCGCACACCATTCCCAGACGTTGCCGTGCATCTCGTGCAGGCCCCACGCGTTGGTGGGCAAGCTGCCGACGCGGACCGGTCCGCCGCTCGGTGACGCGGCCGGCGTGCCGCCGAGCGGTTCGGCGCCGTGGACGTTGGCTTGCCCGACCGCGAGCGTCGCGCCGAAGGCGAACGGCGTGGTCGTGCCGGCGCGGCAGGCGTACTCCCATTCGGCTTCGCGCGGCAGGCGCAGGCCGCCGCCGGCAGTGGCGCAGAAGCGCTGCGCGTCGTGCCAACTGACGCGATCCACCGGCAGGTCGTCGCCGGCGAGATGGCTCGGCGCGGTCGCCAGCACGGCGCGCCACTGCGCCTGCGTCACCTCGGTGGCGCCGAGATAGAACGGCGCGGCGAGGCGCAGGCGTCGCTGCACTTCGGCGGGCAGGCGGTCCGGCTCGTCGGCGGGCGACCCCATCGTGAACTTACCCGCCGGCACGAGCACGAGCGCGATGCCGGTGGCGCGGTGCACGATCCGCTGCGGCAAGCCGGTCGCCGCGTCGACGCCCGCCGCCGGCGCGGCGACGAATTCGCTCGGCAGGGGCGCTGCGTCCGCGCGCGGGGACGCACCGCAGGCCGCGACCGCCGTCGCCGCGACCAGGACGCACACCGAGGGCGCGAGGCTTCGCCCCGGCGACGTCGCCGGCGCGGTTCCGTCACGCCGCTTGGCCCTTCGACGAACGCACACCTCGGTGTGCAGGTTAGCGCGGCACAGGCCGCTTGCGCACCGGCCCGCATCGAGCGATGCCACGCGCTCACTTCCTGCTCCTGCATGCCGTCGCCACCGCGATCCGCGCGGCACACAGCGGTGCCTCGCCCGCACCACGCCACCCGCTACCATCCGCCGCGTGATGCCCACCGCGCCCGCGTCCTTGCTCGCCCCACTGCTGCTGGCCGCCGCGTTCGCCGCCGCCCTCGCCGCGCCGCTCGCGGCGCAAGCCGTCAAGACCGGCGCCGACGTGCTGCAAGCCCGCGGCGTGCCCGCCCTCGCCGGCCGCAAGGTCGGCCTCATCACCAACCACACCGGCCGCACCGCCGACGGCGTGCGCACGGTCGACGTGCTCAAGCGGTCGAATGACTGCGCGCTCGTCGCGCTGTTCTCGCCCGAGCACGGTTGGGAAGGGCTGGTCGACGACAAGGTCGGCAACACCACAGACGGCGCGACCGGGCTCGTCGTCTACTCGCTGTACGGCGAGACGCGCACGCCGACCGACGCGATGCTGCAGGGCGTCGACACGCTGGTGTTCGACATCCAGGACATCGGCTGCCGCTTCTACACCTACGTCTCGACGATGCGGAACTGCCTGGAGACGGCAGCGAAGAAGCAACTCCGCTTCGTCGTGCTCGACCGGCCCAATCCGATCGGCGGCGTCAAGGTCGAAGGCCCGGTGCTCGCCGCCGAGCGGCAGGACTTCGTCGGTGCGCACCGCATCCCGCTGCGGCACGGCATGACGGCTGGCGAACTCGCGCGGATGATCGTCGGCGAGGACGGCCTGCCGCTCGACCTGCACGTCGTGCGCTGCGAAGGCTGGCAGCGCGCCGACCTGTGGGACCGCACCGGCCAGCCGTGGATCCACCCGTCGCCCAACATGCGGCGGCTCACGCAGGCGCTGACCTATCCGGGCATGGGCCTGTGGGAAGGCACCAACGTCTCCGTCGGCCGCGGCACCGACACGCCGTTCGAGATCCTGGGCGCGCCGTGGATCGACGGCCGCGTGCTCGCCGCGCGGCTGACGCAGGCGCAGCTGCCCGGCGTCGCGTTCGTGCCGGTGGTGTTCACGCCGACCGGCAGCAAGCACCAGGGCAAGGCCTGCGGCGGCGTCCACGTGCTGGTGACCGACTGGCGCACGTTCGAGCCGGTGCGCACCGGCGTGCACATCGGCTGTGCGCTGCGGGCGCTGTTCGCCGACGCGTGGGACACCAAGAAGCTCGACTGGCTGCTCAAGCACCAGCCGACCGCCGACGCGCTGCTCGCCGGCCAGGAACCCGACGCGATCTGTGCGAGTTGGCAGAAGGAACTCGACCTCTTCCGGTTGCGCCGCAAGCCGTTCCTGCTCTACGAATGAGCGCCGCGCCATGACGCCCGCCACGACGATCGGCCTCGAAGTCGCCTGCCAGTCGCCGCCCGACCTGCTGCGCAGCTGCAAACGCTTCGGCCTCGTCAGCAACCAGGCCTCGGTCGACCGGCAGTTCCGCCACGCCGCCGACGTGCTGCACACGCGCTTCCCCGGCAAGCTCGGCGCGCTGTTCGGCCCGCAGCACGGCCTGTGGTCGACCGAGCAGGACAACATGATCGAGACCGGGCACGCGCGCAGCGACCGCTTCGGCGTGCCGGTGTGGAGCCTGTACAGCGAGACGCGCAAGCCGAGCCAGCAGATGCTCGATGGCCTCGACCTGCTGGTCGTCGACCTGCAGGACGTCGGCACGCGCGTCTACACGTACGTGTGGACGCTGACGCACTGCCTGGAGGCGTGCGCGCAGAAGGGCATCCCGGTGCTGGTGCTCGACCGGCCCAACCCGCTCGGCGGCGACGTCGCCGAAGGGCCGCTGCTCGACCTGCGCTGGCAGAGCTTCGTCGGCCGCGCCAGCGTGCCGATGCGCCACGCGATGACGCTCGGCGAACTGGCGCGCTGGTGCAATGACGCCATGGGGCTCGGCGCCGACGTGCGCGTGGTGCCGATGCAGGGCTGGCGCCGCGCCATGCTGTGGCCGGAGACCGGCCGTGCGTGGGTGCCGCCGTCGCCCAACCTGCCGCGCTTCGAGGGCGCGCTCGTGTATCCCGGGCAGGTGCTGCTCGAAGGCACCAACCTGAGCGAAGGCCGCGGCACGACGACGCCGTTCGAGCAGTTCGGCGCGCCGTGGCTCGACCCGTGGCAGCTGCAGGCGCTGGTGTCGACGCACGACCTGCGCGGCGTCGCGGTGCGGCCGGTGCGCTTCGAGCCGACGTTCCAGAAGCACGCCAACGCCGCCTGCGGCGGGCTGTTCCTGCACGTCACCGATGCGGCGGCGTTCCGCAGCTACCGCACGACGCTGGCGATCCTGCGGGCGGTGCGCGAGCTGTGGCCGCGCGCGTTCGAATGGCGGCAGCCGCCGTACGAGTACGAGCACGTGCACCTGCCGATCGACATCCTCGCCGGCAGTCCGGCGGCGCGCGAGTTCGTCGACGGCGAACGGCCGCTGCGCGACCTCGACGTGCTCGCCGCCGCGCCGGCGGACTGGCTGAAGCGCGTGCGGCGGTTCCTGCTGTACTGAGTTGGCTCGCCCACAGGGCGAGCCAACTCACGTATTGCCGAGACGCCGCAACGCGGGAGCCACCACCACGAGGTCGGAGCATTCGGCCCCGCTGCGGCGTCTCCTTGCCGGTCGACTCGCCCACAGGGCGAGCCAACTCACGTATTGCCGAGACGCCGCAACGCGGGAGCCACCACCACGACGGCGGCGCGGCCTGCGGCACTGCCGGCCAAGTGTCCGGCACCGCGCCGCACACACCGGGCAGTCCGCCCGGACGCCGCCGCAGCGGACGCGCACGCGCGCAGCGCGAGTTGCCCACCGACGGGCGCTGTGGCACGGTTGCGCCGCGTACCGCAGCGGCAAGCACTCCACCATGTACGGACTGGTCAACAAGGCGGTCGAGGGACTCGTGCGCACCAGGTTCGGCGACGCGATGTGGGATCGCATCCGCAGCGACGCCGGCCTGCCCGACGAACCGTTCGTGTCGATGGAGCAGTACCCCGACGCGACGACGTACGCGCTGGTCGGCGCCGCCACCAAGGCGCTGGGCGTCGACGCCGCGGCGATCCTGCGCGAGTTCGGCCGCTACTGGATGCAGTACACGGCCGAGCAGGGTTACGGCGAACTGCTGCGCAGCGCCGGCCGCTCGCTGCCCGAGTTCCTGCACAACCTCGACCAGCTGCACACGCGCGTGCAGTTGATGTTTCCGCATCTGCAGCCGCCGAGCTTCGCGGTCAGCGACGCACACGACCACGGCCTCGTGCTGCACTACCACTCGGATCGCCCGGGCCTCGCCCCGCTGGTTGAAGGGCTGCTCGACGGCCTCGGCCGCCGCTTCGGCCTGACGCTCGACGTGCGCCACGAACGGGTCGAGGCCGGCAGGCCGCACGACCGGTTCCACCTGCGCTGGACGCCGGCGGCGGCGACGGCATGAGCGCGGACGACGACGACAGCGCGCACGCCGACCGGCGCCTGCTGCGCGCGCTGTTCCCGTTCCACTTCACCGTCGGCGCGGACGGCCGGCTGGCCGCGGTCGGCGAACGCTGGCGCACGCTCGCGCCGTCGGTCGCGGTCGGCGCGCGCTTCGACGACGCGTTCGCCGTGCAGCGCCCCGCCGGGCTCGCGGGCCACGGCGAACTGGCGCAGCACCGCGACGACATCTTCCTGCTGGCCACGCGCGAACGGCCGGACTGCGTGCTGCGCGGCCAGTTCGTCGCCGCCGACGCCGCGCCGGGCGCCTTGCACTTCGCCGGCGGGCCGTGGGGCACCAAGCTCGCCGCGCTCGTCGAACAAGGCCTGACGCTCGCCGACTTCCCGCCGCACGACCCGCGCGGCGACCTGCTCGTGCTGCTGCAGGTGCAGGAAGCGCAGCTCGCCGAGCTCAAGCAGCTCACCGGGCGACTGCAGGAGCGCATCCGGCGGCAGGCGCAGCTGGAGGGCCAGCTGCGGCAGATCCAGAAGATGGAACTGGTCGGCCGCCTCGCCGGCGGCCTCGCGCACAACTTCAACAACATCCTGA
>JADCJE010000060.1 GCA_020247305.1 Phycisphaerales bacterium
GCCTCGCGGCGGCGGATCGGCGCGCGCGGGACTTCGGCGACGACCTCGTGCGCCTCGCGATCGGCATCGAGGACGCGCGCGACCTGCAGGACGACCTGGCCCAGGCCTTCGCGGCGGCGGCGCCGGCCGCCGTCAAAGCTGCCGATCCGGCGGGAGGCGACGATGGACCTCGTTGAGGCCGCGCCGGCCGGCCCGGCGCTGGCCGCCGCGCTGCGGTCCTACGCCGGCATCGCCGTCGTCGGCGCGACCGGCGCCGTCGGCGCGGAGGTCCTGCAGCAGCTCGCCGTCGCCGGCGTGCCGGCGGCGCGCGTCGCCGCGTTCGCGTCCGCCCGCTCGGCGGGCTGCGCGGCGCCGTACGGCGCGCAGCGGCTCGCCGTCGCGCCGCTGGACCGTTCCGCCTTCGTCGCCGACGGCCTCGCGGTGCTGTGCGCCGATGCGGCGACCGCGCACGCCGCGCGCGCTCTCGCCGATGGCAGCGGCTGCACGCTGGTCGACAACTCGTCGGCCTTCCGGCGCGAGCTGGATGTGCCGCTGGTCGTTCCCGAGGTGCACGGCCGTGCCTTCGCCGCTGCACGGCCGCGCCTCGTCGCCAACCCCAACTGTTCGACCATCCTGCTGTGCGTCGCGGTCGCGCCGCTGCACCGGCGCTTTGGCCTCGACGAGGTCGTCGTCGCCACCTACCAGGCGGTTTCGGGCGCCGGCCTCGCGGCGCTGCAGGAACTGCGCGCGGAGACGGCGCGGGCGCTCCAAGGCTTGCCGCCGCAGCCGTCGGTGTTCCGCGAGTCGTGCGCGTTCAACGTCTTCAGCCACGACTCCGACGTCGATCCGGCCACGGGGCGCAACGTCGAGGAGCAGAAGCTGATCGACGAGACGCGGCGCATCCTCGCCGCGCCGCGCCTGCGCGTGTCGCCGACCTGCGTGCGCGTGCCGGTCGAACGCGCGCACACGCAGGCCGTGCGGGTCCGCCTGCAGCAGCCGGCGACCGAGGCCGAGGTGCGGGCGGCGCTGGCGACGGCGCCGTCGGTCGCGCTGGTCGACGATCGCGCGGGCAACGCGTTCCCGACGCCGCGCAAGGCCTCCGGCCAGGACGCGGTGCTCGTCGGCCGCGTCCGGCCCGACGCCGACGAGGACCTGGCGGCCGACGGCTGCTGCACGATGTGGTCGCTGCTGCTCAGCGGCGACCAGCTGCGCAAGGGGGCGGCGACGAACGCGCTGCAGATCGCCGCGCTGCTCGCCGCGCCGTGACGCCGGCTGCCGTCACCAGCGCAGCCGTTCCTCGTCCGTGCCGAGCCGGTCTGCCGGCCGCACCGCCGCGCCGGGGCGCTTCTGCGCCGCGTCGCCGAGCTCGGCGCGCAGGTCCGCGGCCGCGGCCAGCAGGCGCGCGACGACCTCGGGATGGGCCGCCGCCACGTCCGTCGTCTCGCCGACGTCGGCCCGCAGGTCGTACAGCGCCTGCTTCGCGTCGGTCTGCCGGTAGGGCGCCGGCCGTCCGCCCGCACCGCCCGGCTCGCCCGCGAGCGTCTGGTAGCGGTGCGGCAGCACCAGCTTGAAGCGGCCGTCGCGCACGTACCGCAGCTGCCCGTCGTACCAGCCGCCGAACGCCGTGTGCGGCGAGCGCGCGTCCGCCTCGCCGAACAGCAGCGGGCGGATGTCGCGGCCGTCGATCGGCAGCGCGGGACGCTCGGCGCCGGCGAGCGCTGCGACCGTCGGCAGCAGGTCGATGCTCGCCGCGAACTCGTCGCACGTCGTGCCCGCCGGCACGCGGCCCGGCCAGCGCGCGACGAACGGCACGCGCACGCCGCCCTCCCACGCCGTGCCCTTGCCCTCGCGCAGCGGGCCGGCGCTGCCGGCCTGGTCGCCGTAGCTGAGCCACGGGCCGTTGTCGGAGGTGAACAGCACGAGCGTGTCGTCGGCGAGGCCGCAGCGGTCGAGGCAGTCGAGCAGGCGGCCGACGGACCAGTCGACCTCGGCGAGCGCGTCGCCAAAACGCCCCTTGCCGGTCGCGCCGTCGAAGGCATCGCTGGCGAACAGCGGCACGTGCACCATCGCGTGCGGCAGGTAGACGAAGAACGGCTGGCTGCGGCGGCGTTCGATGAAGTCGACGGCGCGCTCGGTGAAGCGGCGCGTCAGCGTGCGCTGGTCGGCGGCGTCGACTTCCGCGTCGACGACCTTCGTGCCGTCGATCAGCGGCAGCGGCGGATAACCCTGTTTGCGCTTGGCGGTCGCCGCGGGCAACTCCGCGTACGCCGGGTGCAGCGGCCACATGTCGTTGCTGTAGGGCAGCCCGAACCACTCGTCGAAGCCGTGGTTCGGCGGCAGGAAACGCGGGTGATGGCCGAGGTGCCACTTGCCGAAGCAGGCGGTGGCGTAGCCGCGGGCGCGCAGCAGTTCGGCGAGCGTCTGCTCGGCGGCGGCGAGGCCGTGCTCTGCGTCGGGGCCGAGCGCGCCGCGGATGCCGACGCGCTCGTGCACGCAGCCGGTCAGGATCGCCGCGCGCGACGCCGAGCAGACCGCCGACGACACGCTGAAGTCGGTGAAGCGCCGGCCTTCCTGCGCCAGCCGGTCGAGGTGCGGCGTCGGCGTCGTGCCGCCGTACGGGCCGATGTCGCCGTAGCCGAGGTCGTCGATCAGCACGAGCACGACGTTCGGCGGCCGGCTGCCCGGTGGCGCAGGCTTCGTCGCTGGCGCCCGCGGCGCCGATGGGGCGGGGATCGCCGGCGCAGCGGCGTTGGGAGGCTGCGCCGGCGTGAGCGCGGCGAACATGGCGGCGAGGCCGCCGGCGAGCATGGACCGGAAATGCATGGCGGGCGCACCCGGCATCATGCCAGGGCGCCCGCCGGATGCCGCGCGCCGCCGTCGCCGGCAGCCGCCATGAGCGCCCCCAGGGCGCGCGCGTCAGGCGCTCAGAGGTTGCCGAGCGTCAGCGTGACGCCGTTCGACGTCAGGATGCCGAAGGCGTTCTGCGTCGCATCGAGCCAGACCGACTGGCTGAACACCTGCACGCCGAGCGGCGCCGTCGCCGGGATCGCGAACGGGGCCGACAGGCTCAGGCCGAGCACGTTGCCGATCACCGAGCTGACGCCCGCGTTGACGTCGACCAGGGCCGCGCACCCCGGCGCGCCGAGGACGCCCAGGTCGAAGCCGGGCGCCGGGATCTGGACGACGCTCAGGAAGTTGACGCCGATGTTGGCGCCGGTCGTGTTCGACGCGGTCAGGTTGATCGTCGTGCCCACCAGCGGGCGCGCCGAGGCGGCGAGGGCCAGCGGGGCGAGGTCGCTCGCCGTCAGGTTGATCGTCGCTGGCAGGACCGCCGACAGGTCGACGTTGCCCGGATCCGCCGATGCGCCGCCCGGCGAGTAGCCGACGAGGCGGCCGTTGCCGCCGGTGCTCATCGTCTGGAAGACGACGTGCACGGAGCCGGACGCCGTGTCGAACTGGAACTGGAAGGTGTTCGCGCTGGCGGGCGACGTGCCGCCGTAGTCGTAGACGCCATCCCAGGTGACGTAGGCGATGCCTGCGATCTGCTCGAACTTGACCGCGCCGCTGCCGGCGGCCGCCGGGTTGTAGTCGTGCTGCGCCCACCACGCCGTCTGCGGCGCGGCAAGCGTGGTCGCGGGCGTCGGAATGTAGCCGATGCCATTGCCGGTCGCGATCGAGACGAAGCCGTTCGAGCACACCGTCAGCGAGTTGGTCGCGCCCGCCGAGTGCGGGAATGGCGCAGCGAGGGCGACCGTCGTTTCCGCGTCGTCACCCAGGGTGAGCGTCGTCGCCGCGGCCGACGGCGGCACGAACTGGGTCAGGCCCGGGAGCACGAGGTAGCCGCTGCCGGTGGGCAGCATCGAGAGCGCCGAGTTGGCGAGGTCGAAGGTCGCCGACGTGGCGAAGTTCTCGTAGAACGAGGCCTTCTTGTTGTAGCAACCGACGCCGTAGCTGGCGCGCTGCGCGACCGTGCCGCTGCCGCTGACCGAGTAGTAGACGCTGCCGTTGAACACGCGCGGCTGGCAGCAGATCGCCGTGCCCACCGCGCCGCCGGCCGAAGCGCCCGCAAGCAGCGTGAGTTCGCCGGTGGCGTACGTTTGGTTGGTGCCCGAGCCCGGAACGGCCGTGCCGTTGCCATTGCTGTAGTTCATGCCGAGCGTGTTGAACGTGATCGCCATGCCGTAGTTGCCTGGCGCGAGCGTGAACGGCGTGATGACCACCGGCGTCGGCAGGCTGTTGCCGGCGGCGATCGCCGGGCCCGAACCGCCGAGCGTCCAGGCGGCGGCGTTCGTGTCGTTGCCGACGTAGCTGCCATTGCACCAACGCACGTCGATGCTGCCGCTCGTGCTGGCGGTGGACGACGAGTTGATGTCGAACTGCGTGAAGGTCAGCGGGACGGCGACGACGACGTCGAAGTAGATCGTCGCGCCGGCGCCGAGGCCGTTGCCGGCGGCGTAGGTCGTGGTCAGCGGGGACTGGGCGAGCGCGGCCGCGGCGAGCGCCGCGGTCATGGTCAGGGAGCGAAGCATGGGTTCTCCGATGTAGTGAGACGAAACGAGCAACGTGACGGCGGACCACGGTGCGCAGCGATCGAGCTTCGGTCAAGGGGCGCGCCCCGCATGCGCTGCGCCGTTTGCGGAAATGCGCAACCTCGCTGGCTACGCTGCCCGCCCTCCGCATGCGCCTGTCCCAGATCCTGATCTCCACGCTCCGCGACGACCCTGCCGACGCGGAGATCCCGAGCCACAAGCTGCTCGCCCGCGCCGGCCTGATCGTCAAGATCGCCGCCGGCGTCTACACGTTTGCGCCGCTGATGTGGCGCACGGTCAAGAAGTTCGCGCAGATCGTGCGCGAGGAGCTCGACCGCGAGGGCGCCAACGAGGTGATGCTGCCGATCATGCAGCCGAAGGAGCTGTGGGTGAGCAGCGGCCGTTGGGACCGCTACGTCAACGACGGCATCATGTTCACGCTGAAGGACCGCAAGGGCAGCGACATGTGCCTGGGCCCGACGCACGAGGAGGTCATGACCGCGTACGTCAACGCGCAGGTCAACAGCTACAAGCAGCTGCCGGTCAACTGCTACCAGATCCAGGACAAGTTCCGGGACGAGATCCGGCCGCGCTTCGGCCTCATGCGCGGCCGCGAGTTCATCATGATGGACGCGTACTCGTTCGACGCCGACCAGCCGGGCCTCGACGCCGCGTACCAGAAGATGCGCAACGCCTACTGCCGCATCTTCGAGCGCTGCGGCCTCGCCTACACGGTCGTGCAGGCCGACTCGGGCGCGATCGGCGGCGCCGGCAGCGAGGAGTTCATGGTCATCGCCGACTCCGGCGAGGACTCGATCCTGTTCTGCCGCGAGAGCGGCTACGCGGCGAACGTCGAGAAGGCGGTCAGCAAGCTGCCGCCTGCACCCGCGGGCGGCGAGCCGAAGCCCCTGCAGACCATCGCCACGCCCGACGTGAAGACGGTGGCGCAGCTGGAGGCGTTCTTCCCCGGCTGGACCGCCGCGCGCATGGCCAAGACCGTGCTCTACCACGTGACGTGGAAGGCCAAGGCCAAGGTCGTCGCCGTGATGATGCGCGGCGACCTGGAGATCAACGAGGTCAAGCTGACCAACGCCCTCGACGCGCTGGCCGTGCGCCTCGCCACCGACGACGAGATCAAGGCGGCGACCGGCGCCGACGTCGGCTTCGCCGGCCCGGTGAACCTGCCCGAGGACGTGCCGCTGCTCGCCGACGAGTCGCTGCAGGGCGTCACCAACCTGCTGACCGGCGGCAACAAGACCGGCTACCACTGCCTCGACGTCAACCTCGGCCGCGACTGCCGCATGCCGTCGTGGAAGGAGCTGCGCACGGCGCGCGCCGGCGAAGGCTGCCCGGTCAGCGGCAAGCCGCTGGAGCAGGCGCGCGGCATCGAGGTCGGCCACATCTTCAAGCTCGGCATCAAGTACTCGAAGGCCATGGGCGCGACGTTCATGGACCAGGGCGGCAAGCCGGTGCCGTTCGTCATGGGCTGCTACGGCATCGGCGTGTCGCGCACGCCGGCGGCCGCCGTCGAGCAGAGCTTCGACGACAAGGGCATCGTCTGGCCGCCGGCGATCGCGCCGTTCGAGTGCGTCGTCGCGATGCTGGACCCCAAGCGCGACGAGCAGGTCGCGCTGGCGGACGCGCTGTACGCCGAGCTGAAGGCCGCCGGCGTCGACGTGTGCCTCGACGACCGCGCGATGAGCCCGGGCGCGAAGTTCAAGGACAACGAGCTGCTCGGCTTCCCGGTGCAGGTCTTCGTCGGCCGCAAGGCCGCCGAGGGCGGCGTCGAGTTCCTCGTGCGCAAGGGCATGCAGAAGAGCGAGTGCGCCGCCGCCGAGGTCAAGGCGAAGGTGCTCGCGGCGCTCGGCCGCTGAGCGGGCGCCCGTTCGGCTGCGGCGACGATCGTGCCGAGCCCCTGCGAACGAACGTCGCACGGACGCGCCGGCCGGCGGCGCGCGAAGACGCGCGGCACTGAGCCGGCTCACCCGAGGGGCGACCCGGCTCGGTGATTGCCGGGTCGCCCCAACGCGGACCCCATCGACCACGAGATCGACGCATACCGCCCCGCTTCGTCGTCGCCTCGGAATCCTTCGTCTCGGCAAACGCGCGCCTGCCCTTCGCGCCGTGCCGGGCGCGTGCGATGATGCGCGCCCGCCGATGCGCGCCTCGCCGCCGTTCCTCACCGCCGTCCTGCTCGCGCTGTTCGCCCTCGTCGCGGCGAGCGCGTGCGGCGGCGAGCCGGCGGCCGCCGCCGATCCGCTGCTGCACCGGGAGGCCGGCTACGTCGGCTCGGCTGCGTGCCGCGCGTGCCACCAGGACCAGCACGCGTCGTGGGCGGCGACGCACCACAGCACGATGACGCAGCGGCCGTCGTCGGCGACCGTGCTCGGCCACTTCGACGGCGCGGTGGTCGCGCAGGGCAAGGACAGCGCGCGGCCGTTCCGCGACGGCGAGCGCTTCCTGATGGAACTGCAGGTTGGCGGCGTCGCGCGCACCGCCGAGGTCGAGTTGCTCGTCGGCTCGCGCCGCTACCAGCAGTACTTCGAGCGGCGCACGCTGCGCGACGGCGCGAGCTTCTTCCGCCTGCCGATCCTGTGGCACGTCGAGCTGCAGCGCTGGCTGCCGGTCGACAGCGTGTTCCTCGGGCCCGACGCCGACGGCCTCGGCGGCCACGCCGCCGAGTGGAACACCAACTGCATCCTGTGCCACAACACCGGCCCGCGGCCGGGGCTGCTCGGCGCCGACGAGCCGGCGCGGCTCCAGGAGGGCAACCGCTTCGACTCGCACGTCGCCGAGCTCGGCATCGCCTGCGAGTCGTGCCACGGCCCCGGCGAACGGCACGTCGCGACCGCGCGCAGCGTGGCCAAGGGCGAGGCGCACGCGGTCGTGCACCCGGACGAACTCGACAAGGAACGCGCGGTCGCCGTCTGCGGCCAGTGCCACGGCGCGCGCCTGCCCGAGCCGCCGCGCCGCGCGCGCGAGTGGTTCACCACCGGGCCGACGTTCCGCCCCGGCGAGAAGCTGGTCGACCACGTCAAGCCGATCGAGCGCGGCACGCCGGTGCGCGGCGGCGGCGATCCGGAGGCGTTCGCGCTGCGCTTCTGGGGCGACGGCACGCCGCGGCTGACGGCGTACGAGTACCAGGGCGTCGTCGCGTCGCAGTGCTACACGAAGGGCGAGCTGACGTGCACGAGCTGCCACGCGATGCACGACGGCGACCCCAAGGGCCAGCTGCGCCCCGACCTCGTCGGCAACCAGCTCTGCACGCAGTGCCACGAAGACATCGGCAAAGACGTCGCCGCGCACACCAGGCACGCCGTCGACGGCGCGGGTTCGTCGTGCCTCGCCTGCCACATGCCGAAGGTCGTCTTCGGCGTCGCCGACATCCACCGCAGCCACCGCATCGACAACCCCGACCCGGCGCGCGACGGCGAGGCCGGCCGGCCGCACGCGTGCACGCTGTGCCACGTCGACAAGAGCCTGCCTTGGGCGGCGGACGCCATGCGGCGGTGGTGGGGCGAGCGCTACCGCGCGCCGCAGCAGCGCTTCGACGGCGCGCCGCTCGACCTCGCCGACGCCGCCGCCAACCTGTTCGCCGGCGACGCCGCCGCGCGCGCCGTCGCCGCCGTGGCGCTCGGCGAGCCGACCGCGACGTTCGCGCCCGACCACGCGGTCGCCGTGCGCGCGTGGCTCGCGGTCACGATGGGCGACGGCTGGCCGAGCGTGCGCCTGCTGGCGCGCCGTTCGCTGCTGGCGGTCGAGCAGCGCGTCGGCGCGCTCGGCGTCGGCGCGCGGGCGCAGGCCGTCGACCATCTCGCCGGCGTGGAGCAACGCGGCAAGGACGTCTTCGGCCTGCTCGATGCGATCGCCGCAGCGGCGCGCGACCGAAGCGCGCCGGCGCCGGCCTCGATCGCGCTGCTCGGCCGCGACTACCGCGTCGACCTCGCGCGCGTCGTCAAGCTCACCGACCTGCAGGGCCGCAACCTGATCGCGATCGGCGAGTGAGCGGCGTTGCTCAGCGCAGGGAGAACTCCCTGCCGTCGATGCCCTGGTTGCCGAAGACCATCGCGCGCGGCGCATCGGGATCGAACGCGGGCCACTCCGGCAGGCCCGACGCCTCCGGCGCGCCGATGCGCAGGAACGCGACGAAGTAGTCCATCATCGCGTCGCGGATGCGGCGGGCTTCCGCCGAGTCCTCGACCGGCAGCGTGTCGTCCTCGCGCCCGGCGCCGCCTGCGGCCGCGTCGCCGGCGGCGCCGCGCTCACCGCCACGGCGGTTCTGGTTCGCGCGGTCCGCGGCCTGCGGATTGCGGAAGCCGTACTGGCTCGCGGTCGACTGGCCGATCGTGCCGAACGCGTATGCGACCGATTCGCCGTGCTGCGCCGCATGGCGGTGCGCGCGCGCCCCCGGCGGCACGAACGTCAGTTGGAACAGGAACACCGGCTGCCCGGCGCGCGCCATGTGCGCGGCGTTCTCGGCCTGGAAGCCGAATGCACCGCCTGTGGCGATCTCGTCGCCGAACTGTCGCGCGCCGGACTCGCCGTTCGCCGCTCCCATCAGCACGGGGATGCGCGCCTGTTTGCCCGCGGCGAACGTCTCCGCCGGCGTGCGCGCGACGAGACGGCCGTCGACGATCGGCTTCACCGGCAGCCCGAGTTGGCGCAGCAGCGTCGTGCCGACGGCGACGTCGTCGGCTCGCAGGCGCCGCAGGTCAGCCGGTGTGCAGTCGGCGTCGAGGCCGAGATGCGTCGCGAGCCGCGCGCCAGCGGACTCGGCCTGCGCCAGCGTCTGGATGTTCCGGATGCCGCCGCTGCTGTGGATGATGGCCTTGTGGAAGAGGCCTTGCGCCGCGGGGACGCCCAGCAGGAACAGGCAGCTGGTGCCGCCGGCCGACGAGCCCGAGATCGTCACGTTCTCCGGGTTGCCGCCGAAGCCGGCGATGTGGTCGCGCGTCCAGCGCAGTGCCGCCATCATGTCGAGCAGGCACAGGTTGCCGAGCGGCTCGTCGGGCTCGGCCGCCGCCGTCAGTGCAGGGTGGGCGAACAGGCCGAGCGGGCCGAGGCGGTAGTTCAACGTCACGACCACGACGCCGCGCCTCGCCAGCGCCGAACCGTCGTAGCGCGGCTGCGCGCCCGAGCCCTGGATGAAGGCGCCGCCGTGGATCCAGACCAGCACCGGCAGCCTGGCGTCGGGCGCGGCGTCACTGGGCGTCCAGACGTTGAGGAACAGGCAGTCCTCGCTCTGCTCGCTGCGCGCGAAGAACGACTCGCCCTGCAGCGCCGGCTTGCCCCACGCGGTCGCCTCGCGTGTGCCGGTCCACGGCTCGGGCGGCTGCGGCGCGCGCCAGCGCAGGTCGCCGACCGGCGGCGCCGCGTAGCGGATGCCGCGGAAGGCGCGCACGCCGTCCTGCTGTTCGCCGACCAACTGGCCTTCGCCGATGCGCACGGGGCGGGTCCTCGACTTCGCGCCCGTGCGCGCCGTGGGATCCTGCTCGGCTTCGGCTTCGGTCCGCGACGGCGCGGCGACTGCGCGCGCGGGCCGCGCTCCCGTCGTCGCCGGCGTCGTCGGGGCGCTTGGTTCGTTGGTCCGGGCGAACTGTGCGGTGAAGAACTGCAGGATCGCCGTGCGCGCGGCGAGTTCTTCTGCCGCCTCGGCGCCGGACCTGTCGCCGCGCAACGCCCGCGCCGCGCCCATCGGCCGCGCCCAGTAGAAACCGTGCGGGCATTTCTCGGCAGTGAAGACGGTGACGTCGCGCTGCAGGTCCTGCAGGCGCCGGATCGTCGGCTCGATCAGCGCGTGCGGCGCCTGGTCGTCGCCGCGGCTGGTGAGGAACAGCGTCGGCACGACGATCCGGTCGGCGTTGGCTTCGACCGAGTACTCGCGCATCCGGCGCGCGGCCGCGTCAGCGGAGCCGGTGCGCCGCAGCAGGCCCTGGTACAGCCGCTCGCCGTCGGCGCGCAGCTGGCTGCGCGCCGGCTCAGGCACCAGCGCGAGCGGCGGCTCGGCGGCGTCGCCGGCCATCGACACGAACGGGTTGGTCATCCATGGCGAGCCGGCGGCGACACAGAGCAGTTCGCGGCCCATGGCCGACGCGGCGAGCAGCGCGAGGTGGCCGCCGTGGCTGCCGCCCAGCGCGCCGACCCGCGCCGGGTCGATCTTCGGCAGCGTCTTGGCGAAGCGGATGCCGGCGACGACGTCGTCGCGCTCCTTGTCGAACAGGCCGGACCGGTAGCTGATGGCGAGCACCGCCCACGGCTGCTCGTTGAGCGCGGCGACGGTCGGCGAAGCCGGGCTCGGCATCGCCATCGTTCGTAGGTACTGGAAGTCGCGGTCGCCCTGGCCGCCGTGGATCGTCACGACGCAGGGGAACGGCCCGTCGCCGGGCGGCATCGACAGCACGGCCCCGATCGGTCGGCCGTCGCTGGCGGCGTACTGCAGGTCGGTCAGCGTCCGGTTGCCGACCTGCTGCGGTGCGGGCGACGGCGTCATCGCCCCCGGCCGCTGGCCGCGCTGGTGCGTGCGTTGGCGCACCGCGCGCCGTTCGTCCTCGCTGAGCGCGCCGTCGCCGTTGCTGTCGAAGCGCTTCAGCAGGTCGCTGCCGGCGGCAGTGCCTTGGGGGGCGAGGGCTGCGGCGCGCGCAACGGCTGGCCAGCCGACGCCGAGGGTGGCGGCGACGACGAGAAACACGGCGAGGCGGCGGTTTGGCATGTTGGTTCGGCTCTCCATTGCAGGCGCGGCGTCCTGCGGGCCGCCGGCAACGCAACTCGTGCCGGGTCGCCCACGGCGGCGGCACGTGTTCGGCCGCGCCGGCGGTGCACGGGGGACGGCGCTTCCCGGCACGGGCAAGGCGGGCCGTCTCGCTGTGAGGCTCGGGGCGGCGTCCCCGTGGCCGCGGCGGCAGCGGCCGCTGCGCGTGCGCTGGACCATCGGGCTGGCGAGCATCCGGCCCGCGCGGTGGGTCAACTTGCCAGTGCTCGTTACTGCGCCCGCTCAACGTCCAATCGCAACACCCCGATGACCCGACTCCAGTCCCTGATCTTCGGCCGCGCCCTGTTGCGCTGCGCCATCCCCACCGTCGCCATATTGGCCGTCGTCGGCGCCAGCGCGACCGCGTCAGCGCAGAGCAATGTGCGCGCATGGCATGCGCGCGGGCAGGTCTTCGTCGTCTGGCGCGTGGACGCCACGGCGCCGCTGACCTACGACGTCTACCGCGCCAGCGCGCCGATCACCTCGACGGCACAGGGCGTGCTCGCCGGCCGGTTGTTCGAGCCAGAGTGGACCGGCTCCCGACTCAAGTTGGTGAAGGACACGGCGACCTGGCGCGTGCCGACGCCGTCCGGCGGCTTCTACCAGCTCGCCGCCAACGAGGGCCTGTTCGTCTACACGCCGCGCGCCGCCGGTAGCGAGCACTTCGCCGTCGTGAAGAACGGCGTCACGGCGGTCGTCGCCGCCAACCTCACGCCCGCGCCGGTGCCGTACCAGTACGACCCCGTCAACGACCCCGTGCAGTGCCACCTGCAGGTCGCCGACGTCACGTCGCGCGACTATCCCTTCCGCACGTTCGCCATGTGGGTCGATGGCGACAACGTCGCCGCCAACGCGCGCCCCGACTTCCCGTTGATGGCCAACGCGGCCAAGCGCGGCGCGCCGCACGTGTTCACGGTCTACGAGCCCAAGGCCGGCCTGCCAGCCGGGCCGCTGCCGGCGGTGGTGTGCCTGCACGGCGGCGGCGGGATCGGCAGCCACTGGTCCTGGGCGCCCGAGTCCGTCCACTACGCGAACACCGACGCGACGCCGACGGTCGGCGTGACCGTCGCGATGGACGACCGGTTGTTCGTCGCGTCGAACGGCGTCGTCAGCCTCGACCGGCCGACGAACTGGTTCGGATGGCACCCAGGCATGGACCCGATCACGGCGCTGCCGGCGCCGAGCACGGCCGTGGTCGTGCCATACACGCTGCGTCGGCTGGTCTGGACGCTCGATTGGCTGCAGACGCGGTCGCCGTACGCGATCGACGCGACGCGCACGGCGGTGATGGGCAACTCGATGGGGGGCGCCGGCACGCTGCTGCTCAGCCGCTGGCGTCCGGAGCGCTTCAGCGCCGCCACCGCGTTCGTGCCGCAGCACTACACGCCAGACACGGGCTCGCGCCTGTTCGGCACGCCGGCGCTGAACCTGCTGACGAGCGAAGTCGGCCCCAACGGCACGGCCCTGCGCGTCAACGACTTCTTCGACGCCGCGGTCCGCCTGTCGCCGCTGCAGCGCGACTTCTGCTTCACGCGCATCGTCCGCGGCCGCCGCGACGAGGCCGTCGACTGGGGGCCGGAACAGCTGCAGCTGTTCAACGCGATGAACACCGGCCGCCACGGCACGCACCTGTACTGGGACAACCGCGACCACACCGCCTCGGACTGGACGACCGACGACCCCTCGACGCCGTGGGTCGACATCGCCGAGTGGATCGTGCCGGTGCGGACCGCGCGCATGGGCGCGCCCTATCAGACGCGGTACCGGGCGCGGCAGTCGTATCCCGCCTTCCACGACGACGACCAGGATCCGACGACCGCAGGCCGCCAGCCGACGCTCGGCAATGGCTCGCCCGACAACGGCACGCCGTGGGGCACGTGGGGCGGCTACTTCGACTGGGACGCGGGCACGCTGTTCGACGTCGCCGACGGCTGGGCCTGCACGATGTACCTGATCGGACAGTCGCCGGTCGCGGTCGACAACTTCCCGGGCAGCAGCGCCACGACCAGCCTGACGGTGCGCATGCCGCGTCGGTTCACGCCGCCGGCCGGCGTGTCGGTCGCGTGGACGCTGCGCGACGGCGCGACCGACGCGCCGCTGCAGTCGGGCGCGGTCGCCGTCGGCGCCGACGGCCTCGTGACGCTGACCGGCCTGCCGATCCCGCGCGATCCGGCGCGCGTGCGCCTGGAGTGCCGCGTCGGCGCCGCGCCGCGCCCCGGCGACCTGACCGGCGACGGCAGCGTCGATCTCGCCGATCTCGACCAGATCCGGCTGGCGCCGGTCGATCTCGACGGCGACGGCCTCGCGAACGCGGCCGACGTCGACGCGCTGGAGCGCCACGTGCGCCGCGCCACGCCGCTGGCTGCCGCCGCCACGCCGTTCGGCAGCGGCTGCGTCGGCCGTTCGCGCAGCTTCTACGAGCGCTTCGCCACGTCCGCCTTCGACCTTGCCTCGTCGCGCATGCGGCTCGCGTACGACCCGGCTGGCTTCTACGTCGTGTCGGCGAACGGCGCCTACGTCGCGCCGACGGCGGCGGCGACCGTGCTGCCGCTGGCCGACGACGGCACGGCGCTGGTGACGCTGGCGAGCCCGCTGAGCCATCCGGGCGGCGTGACCAGCACGCTGGAGGTCTGCGCCAATGGCTTCGTCAGCGCCGCCGCCGGCAACGAGCCGGGCTACACCCCGACAGTCGCCGCATGGCTCGCGTCGCCGCGCGCGCGCTGGGGATGCTGGCACGACTTCAACCCGCAGGCCGTCGGCGGCGGCCGCGTGAAGTTCGAGCAGATCGGCAGCGTGTCGTACGTCACGTGGGACGGCGTCGTCAGCTACGGCACGAACAGCCCGGCGACCTTCCAGCTGCAGTTCGACCGTGCGACCGGCAACGTCACGTACGCGTGGGGCGCGGTCGCTCTCGCCGGCAACGAATGGCTCGTCGGCTTCGCCGCGCCCGCCCCCAACGCCGACCTCGGCGCGCGCAACCTGTCGGCGGCGGCGGCGGCGACCTTCGCTACCGATGCGGCGGAACTCGCGCCGCTCGCGCTCGCCGGCAGCCGGCCCGAACTCGGCAGCACGGCGTCGCTGACCACCAGCAGCCTGCCGCCGTCCACCGCGATCGTCGTCCAGGCCTTGGGCGTGAGCCGCGTTCAGCCCGCGCTCGAACTCACGTCGTTCGGCATGCCGGGCTGCTTCCTGCACGCCGACCTGACGGCGCTCTTCGTGGCGCCGGTCGTCGCGGGCGTCGCCGTGCATCTCCTCGTCGTCCCGAACGACGCGTCGCTGGTCGGCTACCCGGTCTACGCGCAGAGCGCTGCGCTGGCAGCGGGCGTCAACGACGCCGGCATCGTGACGTCGAACGGCGTGGAACTGCGCGTCGGGCTCTGAAACCCGCCGCGGTCAGCCTTCGCGCCGCGCGCGCTGGCGCGGGAACAACCGCACGAAGTCCGGCGCGTGCATCGCCTGCACGACGACCGGCGTCGCGTCCGCGCCCGGGAAGGCCAAGCGTTCGCCGTGCAGCAGCGTGCGGCGCACGCCGAACGTCGCCTTGGCGGCGTCGTTGGCGTTGCGGTCGCCGTAGCGCGGGTCGCCGAGCAGCGGATGGCCGACGGCGGCGAGGTGGGCGCGGATCTGGTGGGTGCGGCCGGTCTCCAGCCGCACGCGCACGAGCGTGGCGCCGGCGCGCCGGTCGACGACGGTGACGTGCGAGACGGCGCGCTGGCCCTGCGGATCGACGACGGTCTTGGGCTTGCTGCCGTCGGGCTCGTCGGTGACGCGCAGCGCGAGGTCGATGGTGCGCTGCTCGCCCGCGAACTCCCCGGCGACGATCGCGAGGTAGTCGCGCGCGATGCCGCCGGTCTCCATCGCCGCACCGAGCGCGGCGAGCGCGCGCGAGTCGCGGCCGCACAGCAGCAGCCCTGAGGCCTCGCGGTCGAGCCGGTGGGCGAGGCCGCTGCCCGGCAGTTCGCGCGCCAGCGCGTCGGCGACCGAGGCTTCGACCAGCGGGCCCTTGTGCACGGCGAGTCCGGCGGGCTTCCACAGCACGAGCGCGCGGTCGTCGGCGAAGGCGACCGGGATGCCGAGGTCGAGCGCGAGCGCTGCGTGCTCGGCGGCGAAGGTCACGGCGCTGCCCGCGCGCAGGCGCTGGGTGCCGTCGGTCTGCACGTCATCGACGGCCACCGCGCCGATGGCGCAGAGCTGGCGCGCCTTCTTCTGCGAGAGCGGCCCGAGCTCGGCGCAGTCCACGCCCTGCAGGATCGCGTCGAGGCGCCAGCCGTCGTGCTCGGCGCCGACGAGGAGGGACGTCACACCGACACGCCGTCGAGCAGTTCGACGAACCGCTTGAACAGGTAGAGCGCGTCGTGCGGGCCGGGCGCGGCCTCGGGGTGGTACTGCACCGAGAACACCGGCAGCTCCTTGTGGCGCAGGCCCTCGCAGGTGTTGTCGTTGAGGTTCTTGTGCGTCATCGCGACGCCGTCGGGCAGCGACTGCGGGTCGATCGCGTAGCTGTGGTTCTGCGAGGTGATCTCGACCTTGCCGGTCGTCAGGTCGATCACCGGCTGGTTGCCGCCGTGGTGACCGAACTTCATCTTGTAGGTCTTGCCGCCGAACACGTGGCCGAGGATCTGGTGGCCGAGGCAGATGCCGAACACCGGCAGCTTCTGCACCAGTACCTTCGCCGACTCGATCGCGTAGCGGCAGATCGCCGGGTCGCCCGGGCCGTTGCTGAGGAACACGCCGTCCGGCTTGCGCTCCAGCACGGCGGCCGCCGGCGTCTCGGCCGGGACCACGATCACGTCGAGGCCGCAGGCCGCGAGCGAGCGCAGGATGTTGCGCTTGGCGCCGAAGTCGTAGGCGACGATCGTGCGGCGCTTGCCGCCGGCCTTCGCCGGCGCCGGCGGGCTGAACGGCGACTCGTAGCCCTTCTTCCACTCGTACGGCTGCGGCGTCGTGACCTTGAGCACGTGGTCGACGTCGGCGACCTTCGGCGCCTTGCGCACCTTCTCGACCAGCTGTGCGTCGGTGCTGGTCATGTCGCGCGTGATGAGGATGCGCTGCTCGCCGCGGTCGCGGACGGCGCGCGTCAGCATGCGCGTGTCGACGCCATCGATGCCCGGCACGCCGTGCTGCGCGAGGTAGTCGGACAGTTCCATCGCCGAGCGGAAGTTGCTGGCGCGCTCGCACGCTTCGCGCACGACGAGGCCGGAGAGCCACAGCTTGGCCGACTCCTCGTCCTCGTGGTTGACGCCGTAGTTGCCGATGTGCGGCTGCGTCAGCAGCACCGTCTGCCCGCGGTAGCTGGGATCGGTCAGGATCTCCTGGTACCCCGTCATCGAGGTGTTGAACACCAGCTCGCCGACCGAGTCGGTCGCCGCGCCGAAGCCACGGCCCGCGAGAACGGTGCCGTCTTCCAGCACGAGGCGTGCAGGCGGGCGGGCGGTCGGCAAACGATCCGTGGCGGGGGGCAGGTTGGTCAAAGGCGCGGGGGCGGCGAGGCCGTCCTCAGGTTGATCTGCGAGGCGAGATAGCCGGCCCCAAAACCGTTGTCAATGTTGACCACGGCCACGCCGGCGACGCACGAGTTGAGCATGGTCAGCAGCGCCGAGAGGCCGCCGAAGTTGGCGCCGTAGCCGACGCTCGTCGGCACGGCGATCACCGGGCGGTCTACCAGACCGCCGAGCACGGACGGCAGCGCGCCCTCCATGCCGGCGACGACCACGATTGCGTTGGCGGCGCGGATGGCGTCGATGCGGGCCAGCAGGCGGTGCAGGCCGGCGACGCCGATGTCGGTGAACTGCTCGACGCGGTTGCCGGCGATGCGCGCGGTCACGGCGGCCTCCTCGGCGACTGGCAGGTCGGCGGTGCCGGCGCAGACGACGGCGACGAGGCCCGTCTCCGCGAGCGTCTCCGGCGCGACGGTCAGGCAGCGGGCGCGCTCGTGCCAGACCGCCTGCGGCAGCTTCGCCTGCACGGCGGCGGCGTGCGCCGGCTCGGCGCGCGTCAGCAGCACGCGGTCGCTGCGCGTCAGGATCTCCGCCGCGATCGCCGCGGCGTCTTCGGGCAGCTTGTTCTGGCAGAACACCACCTCGGGGAAGCCGCAGCGGCGGGCGCGGTCGTGGTCGACGGTGGCGAAGCCGAGTTGGGCGGTGGCGGCGAGCGGGTTGCGCAGCGTCGCGACGGCGTCGTCGATGTTGCGCGCGCCGGACTGCACGTCTGCGAGCAACTGGCGGAGGCGGGCGTCCTGGTCGGCGGGGGCCATGCGGGGGGCGAGGATGGGCCAGCGGGCAGACGGATTCCACGGCGGCGACCGGATGACCTGATCGCTCGATTGTGGTTCTGCCAGGATTCCCGGGGCCCGGCGTAACCAAACCGCCCCTCGCAGCCCCTATGCCTCTGCTGCGGCCATGTGCGCGCTGCAGCGGAGGCTGTCGCGTTGCGTTTCGTCCCACCCTTCTGCCCCAACCCCGAGTGCAGCCAGCACGCGCGCCCTGAGGGGCGCTTCTTCCTCCGCTACGGCACGTTCGTCGCCGCTTGCCACCCAGATCCCGTGCAGCGTTTCCGCTGCCGCACCTGCCGGATCACCTTCTCGACGCAGACCTTCCGCCAGGACTACCGCGACCGCCGGCCC
>JADCJE010000061.1 GCA_020247305.1 Phycisphaerales bacterium
TGACCTGCCTGCGACTGACCCGCCTGCGCGTCGGCCTGCTGATCAACTTCCACGCGCCATTGCTCAAGCACGGGGTCCGCCGGCTGCAAGCGTGAAGCGCGGGCCGTATGGGCACGCGCGGCGCAGACCGCGCGCGCACGTGGCTGCGTGACCGTGGCCGCAATGCATGGTCGTGGCCGCGTCCGGAGCCGAATCCGACTCTGCCGTGGTCTGCCGCCATGTGCTGCCGTCGCGCGCTGCCGCGGCGGCGATTCGCCGCTCGCCGCGATTTGGACCCTTTGCGGCCGTGGCGCGCGGAAAGAACCGGCGAAAAACCCGCGGTCGCGAACGCGATTTCGTGCTTGCCCGCACGGCGGCCAGTTGGAGGCCGTCGCATGCGCAGGACCTCGATCCCTCGCCTCGCCCTGTTTCTCTGCTGCGCCCTCGCCGGATCCCTGCGCGCGCAGTGCGATCTCATCCCCAACGAGTGCTGTCCGGAGACCAACGTCGTCGTCTTCGTCCTGTCCCCTTCCGGGGCGATGTGGATGCACCTCGCCGCGACGATGCAGGTGTCGGTGGCGGCGACCAACGACAGCGCCCAGGGGCCGGCGGCCTCCTCGCTGCTCGACGCCGGCGCGCCGGGCTTCGCGACCGGGTCGACCTGCGACATCGGTCCCGATCGCCCGGTCCACGATGCTGGCGTCGGCGCCACGGTCGTGTCGGTCCACGGCGCGGTGCGTCACCACCTGCCGATGCCCTCCGTGCACACCGGCCTCAGCGGCTTGGCACAGCTCTACCCGGGGCTTCTCGTCGTGGACGTCAGCGCGGGCGTCTACAAGTCCGGCGCGCCGGCCCTCCTCACGGGCTACAGCCCCAACGATCCCACGGGGCGCCTGCCGGTGCCCGATCTCAATCCGGACTTCCTCGTCGGTGGCGCCGGTGGCCTCTAGCCGCGGCCGGGCACCATGCCAGGCCTCTACGTCTACGAGGTCGACGGCGACTACTACCAGTACGGCGGGCCGCTCGACACCGGCGCCGATCCGCAGACGACGGCCGTGTACCGGGACCCGACGGAGAGCCCGCTCGCGGAGCCGCTGGCAAACAACCTGTCCGGTGCGTTGCTCTATCGCTTCTTCTCGCAGTCGCTCGCCGCGTCGGCGCCGGCGCAGAACTTCGTCGAGGTTCGCCACGTCGATGGCACGGTCGCCCGGTTCGACCTGTTCACCGTCGGTTCGCAGCAGGGTGGGTCGCCGTGGTCGCAGCGGCGCATGTTCCGCCTGACGCAGCTCCGCGACCCGTTCGACAACCTCGCCACCTTCACCTACGACGGCCTGAACCGACTCACCCGGATCGACTTTCCCTCCGGCTTGGCGCAACTCTGGAATTGGGCCCCGAACTGGCAGGGTTTCGCGGGCGGCAACCGTCTGGAGATCACCTACCAGCAGCCCGGCGTTTCGGCGGCCGAACTGGCGACGCGTACGTGGGGTCTCGCTTTCCAGCCGCGCACGGGGCCGCAGGGCGGCAACCACTTTGGCGGTCGGTTGTGGCGCACCTACTCGGCGCCGCGCAGCGTGCTCGTCGATCCCGTGGCCGGCGTGCCGCACACGATCGGAGCGACGTCTGAGATCGCCGGCCAGATCGTCAACGAGTGGTCGTTCGCTCCGGGCGGGTCCGGCGGCGTCGACGTGCTGACCCAGACGCAGCATGTGCACGCCGGCCAGCCGTTCGCCGGTTCGCTGTCGTCGGCCTCGGGGCTGCCGAGCCAGGCGGTGCTGGAGACGGTGACCAACCCCGCCACCGGCCGCATCGAGCGCCTGACCCGCCCGCTGATGGCGGACTCGCTGCTGTTCCGCTACCCGGCCCCGACCCGCACCACGGACCTGCTCGCCGAAGACGTCGGCAACCTGCGCGCGATCGAAGTCGTGGACGGTGCGGTCACGTCCCGACGCTACGAGTACAGCGTGCCGACCGGGCGGCTGTACAGCGTCCTGACGACGCCGGAGAACACCATGCTCGGCCGGCCGCGCGAGCAGCACCGCGCGGGCGAGAACGCCGGCATCGGCGGCGTCGCCAACAGCGACGTCGAGCCCGAGTGGATGGAGGTCTACAACGTCTACGACGCCACCTGCGTCTGCAAGAAGCCGAGCAAGCGGCTGCTGCGGTCCAAGCGCGGCGGCACGCTCCATCAGCGCGTCACCACGTTCGAGTACGACCCGGTGAGCCGCTTGGTCACCCTGGTCAGGATGCCGAACCCGGCGACCTCCCAGGCTGGCCCGACGCCTGCCGAAGTCGAGTACCGCTACACCTACGTGCAGCTCAACGGCGGCTCGGGCTACGGTGCATGGCAACCGCAGTCCGAGGTCACGCCAGACGGCACGTGGACGTACTCGTACGGCGATCTGCTCAACCGCGCGCCGGGTCACGGCCAGGTCGCGCGCACGGTTTCACGCAGCATGAACCAGGTGCGGCTGCAGGGCTCGCTGGCCGGCGGCGCGACGCTGTCCAGCGTCCCCGTCGAGACGACGACGTGGCGCAACCTGCCCAACCTGCCGCCGCAACTGCCCATGATGGGCCAGGTCAGGGGCCAGCCGCGCATGACCGTCGACGGCGACGGTGTGGCGACGACGTATGACTACAACGCACGCGGTCATCTGACCGGCGTGCTCACGGGCAGTGCGCTGCGAACGGAGTGCGTGCCCGACGCGTGGGGCGATGTGTCGTCGTTCACCGTCCATGCGACATCGAGTACGCCGGCCGTGACGACGGTGTCGCGCATGGCGGGCACCGGCGTGCCGGTGGCCGTCGCGAGCGCGAGTGCGGGCGTGCCGCGCTCGGCGCGCGGCTACTACGACCGCTTCGGCCACCTCGCGGTCGTGCGGCGCAACAACCTATCGTCGTCCGGCGCCAAGCCTGCTGCGCACGGGGCGGGGGGCGGCAGCGCGCGCGACTGGGTCGAGACGCAGTACCACTATCAGCACCTGCGGCTCATGGAGGTCTACGAGGACCGCAAACCGCTTGACCAGGGTGCGGGCGGCGGACAGTTCTTGGTCACGAGGCACGACTACCACCCGGACGGCCGGCTGCAGTCGATCGTGCACCCGAGCGGCAGCCGCACGACCTACGACTTCGACGGCTACGGCACGCTGTACCGCACGACCACGGTGAGCCCCGACGGCACGCAGCGTGTCCGCGGCCCCAAGGTCTTCGTGACGCCCTTCCTGGAGGTCTCGGGCAGCTACGAATTCACGGATGTGGATCACCTCTGGACGTTGGTGTCCCGCAACGCAGCGGGCGCGATCGTTGCCGTCACCGAGCCGTCGACGACGCCGCCGGCCGGCTACACGCCGCACGCCGGCGCCGACTTCGCCACGGGCGGCGCCGTGCACACCTACCAGCTCGACGCGCTTGGGCGCGTGCTCCAGGTCGAGTCGCGCTCCGGCTCGACGCTGCTCGCGCGCCACAAGATGGCGCACGACCAGCTGCACCGGCAGATCTGGGAAGAGGTCGAAGTCCTCGGTCCGGGCGCCGGCAAGTTGCACACGGCGTGGCGCTACCAGCCGGGCA
>JADCJE010000062.1 GCA_020247305.1 Phycisphaerales bacterium
GCAAGGGCAAGGTCTTCGCCGACCGCTACCACGACCGCGCGCTCAAGAGCCCGCGCGAGGTGCGCAACGCGCTGGTCTACGTGCTCGGCAACGGTAGGAAGCACGCGGCGCAGGGCCGCATGATCGCGCACTTCGACGGGCCGGACATGTTCACGTCGGCGCCGTGGTTCGACGGCTTCGTCGCAGCGATCGAGGTGCGCGGCATCGACGGCATCCCGCTGCCGGTCGCGCGGGCGCGCACGTGGCTGGCGAACGACGGCTGGCGAAGGCTGGGGAAGATCGCATTGGAGGAGCAGCCGAAGGTCGGTTGACGCGCGCGGTGCGCGATGCGCGGCTGAGCCGGCCAAGCCGGCCAGAGACGTTGCGGGCGAACCAACACGGCCAACCGCCGCGCCGCTGCTGAGACGGCCTGGGTAGAGGGCCGCACGCCGGGCTCGGGCGTGCCCACACCGCTCCAACTTGGCCCGCCCCGCGCCGCATCCCCTCCCAGGCCTTCGCAGCCGCCCCCGCTGCGGTTGGCTGCGCCGTTGCGCCCGCAACGCCTCTGGCCGGTTCCACACCGCTCCACCTTGGCCCGCCCATCGCCGCGTCCCCCGCTCCGCATCCCCTCCCAGGCCTTCGCAGCCGCCCCCGCTGCGGTTGGCGTCGCCGTTGCGCCCGCAACGCCTCTGGCCGGTTCCAAACCGCTCCACCTTGGCGCGCCGATCGCCGCGTCCCCGCTCCTCATCCCGTCCCAGGCCCTCGCAGCGGCCCCCGCTGCGGTTGGCGTCGCCGTTGCGCCCGCAGCGCCTCTGGCCCTCGCCAGACCGCTCCACCCCAGCCCCCGCCCGCCGCGCGTCAGCTCCGCTGCGCCACGTGCCGCGCAACATCCGCCACCGGCACCGCCGCCTGCTCGCCGCTCTGCAGGTGCTTGAGCGCGACCGTCCCAGCCGCCAGCTCCGCCGTGCCGAGGATGGCGGCGAACGGCGCGCCGAGCGTGTTGGCATACCCCAGTTGCTTGCCCATCTGCGGCGTGTCGGCGAACACCTCGACGCGCAGCCCCTGGCTGCGCAGCGCCGTCGCCACCTGCACCGCCGCCGCGGCCGGCACGTCGGCCATGCGGCACAGCAGCACCTGCGGGCCGACACCGAGCGGCGGGAACATGCCGCGCTCCTCCATCACCAGCAGCACGCGCTCCAGGCCGAGCGAGAAGCCGACGGCCGGCACCTGCTGCTTCTTGAACATGCCGATCAGGTTGTCGTAGCGGCCGCCGCCGCCCATCGACCCAGCCAGTCCGGCGCAGGTGATCTCGAAGATCGGGCCGGTGTAGTACGACAGGCCGCGCGCGAGCGTCGGGTCGAACACCAGCCGCTTGCCGGCCGGTCCCGCCGCCGCGACCGCGAACAATTCCTGCAGCGCCTGCGCCGGCGCCTGGAACGGCCCCGCCTCCGCCGCCAGCACCGCCAGCGCGCCCGGCTGCCGCGCGCGCTCCAGCGCCCCGAGCAGCGCCTCGCCGACGCCGGGGCCGAAGCCCTTCTGCGCCAGTTCCTGCAGCACGCCGTCGCGGCCGACCTTGTCGAGCTTGTCGAGCGCGATCAGCGCCGGCGCCTCCTGCTCGGCCGTCAGGCCGGCGGCGAGCACGAACGCGCGCAGCAGCTCGCGGTGGTTCACGTGGATGTGGAAGTCGGTGAACCCGAGCTGCTCCAGCACGCCGGCCACCGCGCCGCACACCTCGGCGTCGGCGACCACCGACCTGGTGCCGGTGATGTCGACGTCGCACTGGTAGAACTCGCGAAAGCGCCCCTTCGCCGGCCGGTCGGCGCGCCACACCGGCTGGATCTGGTACCGCTTGTAGAACGCCGGCAGGTCGCGGTAGTTGGCGACGACGCGCGCGAGCGGCACGGTCAGGTCGTAGCGCAGGCCTTCGTCCGACAGGTCCAGCTCGGTCGGCGCGGGCACGGCGAGCGCGCGCTGCAGCCGCTCGCGGCGGTGCAGGATGCGGTACAGCAACTGGTCGCCTTCGGGGCCGTACTTGCCGAGCAGCGTCGTCAGGTTCTCGATCGTCGGCGTCTCGAGCGGCACGAAGCCGAACGACTCGTAGACGCGCTGCACGACCCCGAGCACGTGGCGGCGCCGCGCCACGTCCGCAGCCAGGAAGTCGCGCATGCCGCTCGGCGGCTTCGTCGAGATCTCGCTCATCGCCGCAGCATCGGGCGCGCGCCGACCGCCGGCAAGCGCGCGCCGGACGCACGTTCGACGGCTACTTGGCTGCCTGGCCGCGCGACAGCAGGAACGCCAGCAGATCGCGGACCTCCGCGGCCGACAGGCGGTCGACGAGGTCGGCCGGCATCGGCGACTGCGGCGCGCGCTCGACCTTGGCGACGTCGCCGAGCTTGACGCGCACGAGCTTGGCGTCGGCGGTCGCCGGCATCACCTCGTAGACCTCGTCGTCGCCGTGGAACGTCTTGACCGCGTAGCCGAACAGCGTCGTGCCGTCGGTCTTCGTCACGACCTGCCCGCCAAACTGGTCGCTGACGACCTTGCTCGGTTCCAGGATCGCCTCCAGCACGTCGCGCGCGCTGAACTTGTTGCCGAGGCTCGTCAGGTCCGGGCCGTGGTTGCCGCCCTCGCCGGCGAAGTAGTGGCACGACGCGCAGCTCGTCGCGTGGAACAGATTGCGGCCGCTGCGCACGTCAGCGTCCTGCAGGCCGGCGGCGAGGATCGCGTCGATGTCGGCGGGCTGCCAGTCGCGGCCAGGGCCCTTCGGGGCCTTGGCGACGAAGCGCGGCGCCTCGGCCTTCGCCTCCTGCACCACCGCGGCGAGCGCCTGCTGCTCCTCCGGCGCGCACGTCGTCCACGCCGCGTCGATCATGCGCTTGAGGAAGCCGTCGTAGCTGGAGCCGCCCCTCTGCTTGCGGGCCGCGCCGAGGAAGCGGAAGTACGTCTGCCGCTGCGCCAACGTCCAGCCGTCGGCGACCGTGCGCAGCGCGTCGGCGACCGCCAACTGCCCGATCGGCGGCATCGCCGCGGCCATCGCATCGATCACGCCGCCGTACTGGGCGCCGTAGACGTCCGCCTGCTTGCCGATCTGCGCCCACGCCGGCGCTTTGCTCGGTTGCATCGTCGACAGCAGCGGCAGCGCCTTGGCGAGCAGTCCCGGCGCGCGCACGTGCGCGAGCAGCTCGGCGAGTTCCTGGTCGAGGCGCTCGTCGCCCACTGGGAACAGCGGCAGCAGCCGCGCCGCGACCAGCGCGCGCTGCGCGTCGTCCGCCGGCCCGTGGCGCAGCAGCGCCAGCGCGTGCACGCGCAACCATGCGATCTGCTCGTCGCGCACCAACTCGGCGAATGCGAAGCGCCCGAGCGCATCGAGCAACTGCTGCAGGTCGGCAGGCTCGCCCTGGCGCGCGAGCGCCAGCAGGCCGGCGAAGCTGCGCTCGGGGGCCTTCGGATCGACGGCGAGCGCGGCCGCGCGCCAACCGGCGACCGGCAGCCGTTCGAGCGCGATGCGCGCGCGCACGCCCGGCAGGCGCTGCGCGAAGCTGCTGCCGCAGGCGCGCGCCGGCACGCTCGCCAGGATCGCCTGCGGCGTGCGCGTCTCGGTCGCCGCCCACTCGTCGCGACCGCCCCACAGCTCGCGCGGGCCGGCGCCGGCGAGGCCCGGCGCGTCGCCGAACGGCAGCCGAACCAGGGACGACGGCAGACCGCGGCCGCCGGTCGCCACGTACGTCGCGCCGCCGACGACCACGGCGTCGGTCAACGCGAACGGCGCGCCGACGAGCCACGGCCGGCCATCGCGGTAGAGCGTGCCGAACGTCCAATCGAGGGCGAGCACCGCCGGCTGCGGGCCGTCGTGGACCGCCATCCCGGTCGGCGATCCCGGGCCGAGGTCGAGCAGCGGCGGCAGGACCTCGGGGTAGTCGGTCGGCCACTTGGCGCTGCCGATGCGCCAGCCGTAGTCGACGCCGCTGACCAGCGCCAGCAGGCGCGTCGGGCGGTACCAAGGCAGGCCCATGTCCCACTCCATGTCGGCGTCGAAGACGACGACCTCGCCGGTCGGCAGCGTCACGGCGTCGTACGGGTTGCGGAAGCCGGTGGTGATCAGCTCGAACTCGACGCCGTCGGCGTCGCACTGGCAGACCCAACCGCCGGGCGGCGAGATGCCTTCCCAGTACTTGTGCGGGTCGTCGAGTCGCGGCTGCAGCCGGTCCTCGGCCCAGTTCGTCGGCACGCGGCTGCGCGCCAGCTTCGGCAGCTTGGTGTGGTTGCCCGCGACGACCAGCAGGTGCACGCCGTCGGGCGCGAGCAGCACCGAGTGCGGGCCGTGTTCGCCCTCGCCTTCGAACGCGCGCAGCAGCTCGACGCGATCGAGGACGTCGTCGCGGTCGGTGTCGGAGAGCCGGTAGAGGCCGGATCCCCTGCCGTTGACGACCGCGTACAGCGCGTCGCGATGCCAGAGCATGCCGTGCGCGCCGCCGAGCTGCACCGGCACGCGCTCGATCGTCGACAGTTCGCCGAGTTCGGCCGCCGGCGTGACGCGGTAGAGCCCGCCTTCCTGGGCGCTGGCGTAGATGCGACCCTTGGAGTCGGCGCCGAGGCCCACCCAACTGCCGAAGGCCTTCGGCACGTCGACGAGGCGCGTGATCGGCGCGTCGCCGACCGTGAACTGCGCGCGCGTCTCGACGACGGCGACCTGCGGCGCGTCGGGCTGCGGCGCCGCGGCGAACGCGCCGGCGTCGACGGTGCGCGACCACGGCAGGGCGTCGCTGCCGAGCGCGCCGAGCACGGTCGCCGGCGCGAAGCCGGCCGGCGCCGGCAGGGCGGCGTTCCAGCCCTCGGGATCGTCGGCGCCAACCGACCACGACGCGTCGCTGCCGACGCCGCCGTCCGCGCCACCATCGACGCTGCCGCTGCGCCACGTCAACTGCGCCGCCAGCCCGGCAGGGCCGCCGTCGTTCCACCCGTGCACGGCGACGACGTTGGCGCCGGCGCGCAGCTTCTTGGCGACGTCGAGCCGCAGCGGCCGCTCCCACGCGTCGCTCTCGCCGACCTTGTCGCCGTTGACGTAGACCCTGCAGTGGTTGTCGCACGCGACGATCAGCTGCGCGCTGTCGGGCGCGTGCGACAGCGTGACCTCGCGGCGGAAGAACAGCTCGTCGTCGGCGTCGGCTTTGTCGTCCCAGATCCAACTGGTCGCCGGGCCGGCGGCCGCCTTCTGCGCCTTGGCCATCGCTTCGACGCGCAGCAGCGCGTGCACCGCCGGCGGCGTCGGCACGGCGGCGTCCATGGCCGCCGCGTCGTTGAACTCGCGCAGCGCGAGGTCGCGCACGACGAGGCTCGCGGGCACGCCACCGTGCAACTGCAGCGCCAGCGCGCCGGCGCGCGGAGCCTGCGCGCGTTCGTCGACGAACGCCGTGACGACGCGACCATCCCATTCGTGCCAGCACAGCGGCCCTTTGGCGACGATGCGCAGCCGATGCCACTGCGCGAGGTCGCGCCGGCGCGGCGAGGCCAGCGCGCCGACGACCTGCTTGCTGGCGTCGGACCAACGCACGAACTGGCCATGCTGCGCCACGATGCCAGCACCGTGCTCGTCGTACAGCATCGCCGTGTACTCGGGCTGCGGGTGCAGGTCGCACTGGTAGCCGCCCATGTCGCCGCCGGGCAGTTCGCGGCTGCGGTACTGCACGCCGCCGTTGTTGTCGCCCTCGAAGCGCACGTCCGCGACGAACTCGAAGTCGGCGGGCGCGCGCGCGTCGAGCACGAGGAACGAGTTGCTGCGGAGTTCGCGGCCGACCGACGAGCCGACGATGGCGCCGTTCTCGACGCGCCAGATCGCCGGATCGCCCCGCCAGCCAGACAAGGTGCGGCCATCGAAGACCGGCCGGGACGGCGTTTGCTGCGCCAGGACCGCGTTGGCGGTGAACATCGCGACCAGAACAAGACGCATGCAACACCCCATAGCACCGGAGCGTCGACGGCGTCCACCCGCAGGCTCGTGCCATTGCCGTCACACTGGCACACGGCGTGCTAACCTGTGGCCATGCGGATCCTCGCCCCCCTGCTGTGCGCGCTGACCTGCGCGGTTCCTGCCAAGGCCGACACCTACTGGTTCGCCGAACCGCCTGCGGCGACGGAAGAGAACCCGGTGTTCGACTGCATCCGCGGCGTGCTGCTGTCGGAGGACGCCGACAACTACGTGCTGCGCGTCGTCGGCGGCGAGCTGACTGTCGCCAAGAAGCGCGTCGTCCGCGTCGACAAGGACGACCTGACCGTCGAGGCGATCGCCAAGATGGAGGCCGACGCCGCGGCCGCCCTCGCCAAGGCGAACGAAGAGCGCGAGCTGTCTCAGCAGGTCGAGCGGACGCGCCTCGACGTCGCGGTCGCCGACGCCGCTGCCCGCCGCGACGGTCCGGTCGCGCCGCCCGCGCCGGCACAAACGCCGGTCGCACCGTTCGACCCGGTGCTCGGCGCCATCCGGTTCGCCGGCGTGTCCAAGACGCAGCTGGTCCGCGAAGCGACGCTGCGCTTCCGCCAGACGCGCTCGGCGGCCGACCGCCGGCTGATGCGCGAAGTGCGCCGGCTCTGACGCGTAGTCGTCGATCTGCGAGCGGTGGCTAGCGCCGCGTCCGCTGCATGGCCATGATCGCGGCGTTCCCAACGACGACCGCATGCGCCACGCCACGACCGCCGTCCTGTTCCTCGCCGCCATCAGCGCCTGCAGCAAGCAGACGCCATCGGCGAATCCGACCGCTCCCGCGGCCAAGCCCGCCGCCGCCGATCCGCTGGCGACGCCGCTGGGCCTCGCCAACGCCAAGCTGGTCGAGAACGCCGACAATGCGCTGAACCTCGCGAAGTTCGAGCTCGGCAAGCAGCTGTTCTTCGACCCACGGCTGTCGGGCACCGGCGCGATGGCGTGCGCGGCCTGCCACCTGCCGGAGAAGGCGTTCACCGACGGCAACGCCGTGTCGAAGAAGGACGACGGCGGCATGAACACCCGCAACTCGCCGACGATGCACAACGTCGGCTACCTCGACCGCCTGTACTGGGACGGCCGCGCCAAGACCCTCGAAGGCAACGTGCTCGCGGCGTGGAAGGCGCAGATCGGCGGCAAGCCCGACGAGGCGAGCAAGCGCCTCGCGGCGGTCAAGGAGTACACCGACGCGTTCCAGGGGGCGTTCGGCGCCGGCCCGAGCGAGGACACCATCGTCAAGGCGCTGGCGTCGTTCCTGCGCGGGCTGCGCAGCGGCGACTCGGCCTTCGATCGCTGGCAGGCCGGCGACGAGGCGGCCGTGTCCGACGCCGCCAAGCAGGGCTACGCGCTGTTCGCCGGCAAGGCTGGCTGCGTCGTCTGCCACACGCCGCCGCTGTTCACCAACAAGCTGTTCTACAACGTCGGCATCGGCATGAAGGCCGAGAAGCCGGACGTCGGCGCCGCCGGCGAGAAGGCGTTCAACGACCCGACCAAGACCGGGCAGTTCAAGACGCCGACGCTGCGCGACATCGCCAAGACCGGCCCGTACTTCCACGACGGCAGCGTCGCCGCGCTGCGCGACGCCGTGAAGTTGATGGCCAGCGGCGGCATCGACAATCCCAACAAGGATCCGCTGCTGATGAACCGCGACCTCAGCGACGCCGAAGTGGACCAACTGGTCGCGTTCCTGGAGACGCTGTCGGGCAACGTCGCCTGGACGCCGCCGGCCGTGCCGAAGTGAGCGCCAGTCGGTAGGAGTCTGCGTCAGGGAACGCGCGCCGATCCGGCGCGTGGATGCGCGGTCGGGGCGAAGCCGACGACCGCAGGCGGATCGGTGGACTCGCGAAGGGGTGGCGGCGAGCACCCAGCCCGGCAGGCGCCCGTCGGCTTACGGACTGCAACCCGGTGCGCCGCGACGCCTGGGCGCTGCTTGCTTCTGCGCTCTCGGTGTCTGGCCTCTGTGTCCTCTGTTTCCTCTGTGGTTCTTCTCTGTCGCAGCAGCAGCAGCAGCAGCAGCAGCAGAACAACCACAGAGGACACAGAGAACACAGAGCAGAGCAAACGGAGGGCCTTCAGCAGGGCGACCGGCAGCTGCGGTGCGCGGCAGGCGGCGTGGCTGCCGTGACGCAGACTTCTAGGCCTTGCCCGCTGCCGCCAGTGCTTCGAGCTCTTCCCAGCGCGCGTACAGCGCAGCGATCGCCGGCAGCAGGTCCTTGCGCTTCCTCGTCAATTCGTCGAAGCGCTCCTTGCCGGCGGCCGTGTAGGTCGCCGGGTCGTTGAGCCCGGCGTCGACGGCGGCGAGTTGGCCCTCGGCCGCTTCGATGCGCGCCGGCAGTGCGGCGAGTTCTTGCTGCTCGCGCGAACTCAGCTTGCGCGCCTTGGGGACGGCCTGCTGGCCGGCCTGCACCTGCGCCTTATGCTTGGCCTTGGCGTCAGCCTCCTGGCGGGCCTTCTCGGCGGCGGCGTGCTCGTCGGCGAGCCGTTCGAGCAGCAGCGACAGGTCGCCCTCGTGCACGCGCGCGTCGCCGCTGCCGTCGAGGTGCACGATGCGCGTGGCGATGCGGTCGAGGAACCAGCGGTCGTGGCTGACGACGATCGAGCTGCCGGGGAACGCCAGCAGCGCGTCCTCCAGCGCGCGCAGCGACGCGAGGTCGAGGTCGTTGGTCGGCTCGTCGAGCACCAGAACGTTGCCGCCGGCGCACAGGAGCTTCGCGAGCAGCACGCGGTTGCGCTCGCCGCCGGACAGCGAGCCGATGCGCGCGTGCTTCATCGCGCCGGGGAACAGGAACTGCTCCAGGAACGTCTCGACGCGCACGCCGCGGCCGGCGACGACCACGTAGTCGTTGCCGCCAGCGACCTCCTGCAGCACGGTCTTGTCCGGCGACAGATCGGAGCGCGACTGGTCGATGCCGGCGTACTTCACCGTCGGCCCGATGGCGACCGTGCCCTGGTCGGGCGCCATTTGGCCGAGGCACATCTTGAGCAAGGTCGTCTTGCCCGCGCCGTTGCGGCCGACGATGCCAAGGCGCTGGCCCGGGCCGAGGTCGAGGTCGAACGGCCGCAGGATCGTGCGCGCGCCGAACGACTTGCCGACGCCGCGCAGCCGCAGCACGAAGTCGCCCAGGCGCGGGCCTTCGGGGATCGCGAACTCCAGTTCGCTGGCGTTGGGCGGCGGCGCGGCGGCGACGAGCGCGGAGTGGCGGTCGATGCGGGCCTTGGCCTTGGTGGTGCGCGCCGGCGGGCCGCGCTTCACCCACTCGGTCTCGCGCCGCAGCGTGTTGAGTCGCGCCGACTCGTGCTTGGCCTCGCGTTCGAGCCGGTCGGCGCGCTGCACGAGGAAACTGCGGTAGTTGCCCTCGTACTCGTGCAGCGTGCCCTTGTCGAACTCGACGATGCGGCTGCACAGGCGGTCGAGGAAGTAACGGTCGTGCGTGATCAGCACGAGCGGCACATCGCGCTCCAGCAGGAACGTCTCCAGCCAGTCGGTGACCTGCGCGTCGAGGTGGTTGGTCGGCTCGTCGAGCAGCATCAGCTCGGGCTCGGACAGCAGGAGCCGCGCGAGGGCGACGCGACGCTTCTCGCCGCCGGACAGTTCGCCGCAGCGCGCCTCGGGCCGCGCCATGCCGAGCGCCTGCAGCAGCGCGTCGGCGCGGTGCGAGACGTCGTGGCCGCCGAGCTGTTCGAGTTGCTCGTCCAGGCGCTGCTGCTCGCGCAGCAGCTTGTCGAGCCGGGCGGCGTCGGTTTCGGTCGCCAGCGCCTCGTGCACGGCCCGCAGCTTGGCCTCCGCCTCGGCGCGGCCGGCGATGCCGCCGACGACGACGTCGTGCACGCGCGCGTCCGGCGCCAGGATCGGCTCCTGCGGCAGGTAGCCGATGCGCAGGTCGCGGCGCACGGCGCGCTCGCCGGCATCGGGCACGAGCTCGCCGGCCAGGACGCGCAGCAGCGTCGACTTGCCGCAGCCGTTGGGCCCGAGCAGGCCGATGCGGTCGCCCTCGCCGACGACGATCGCCGCGCCCTGCAGCAGGCGTCGGTCGCCGATCGTCACGTGCACGTCCTTGAGGGTCAGCAGCGCCATCGGCGCACGATGGCGCAGCGACGATCGGCGGGCAAGTTGCGATGGCGCGCGTCACCTCGCAGCCGTGGACACCGCGAGGTCGCGCGTGCGACGGCGGCGCACGTTCGACTGGACGGCTGCGCGAGCTTCGGGTGCGATACGGCGATGCACATGCCGACGTCCGCACGCTTCCCCACCATCGCAGGCCTGCTGCTGATTCTGCTGCTCGCCCCCGCCTGCCAGAGCCCCCCAACGCCCGCGCCGGCCCCATCACCGGCCGACGCCGCCGCCGAAGCGGAAGTGCGCCAGGTGATCGACGGCGTGTACGCCTGGGTGTCCGGACCGCAAGGAACGCCGAAGGACCGCAAGGCGCTGCTGGCGCTGTTCGTGCCGGACGGCCGGCTCGTCGTCGCGCAGGCCGGGCCCAACGGCGCCAGCATGGCCCAGAGCATGCCGGTCGGCGCGTTCGCCGACATGGTCGTGCAGGGCGCCACGCAGCGGTCGTTCTACGAAGCGCCGATCCGCACCCGCGTCGACGTCTTCGGCGGCATCGCCACGGCGTGGAGCAGCTTCACGTCGCGCCATGCGCCGGAGCAGCCGCCGTTCGAGCGCGGCATCAACTGCTTCACGCTGGTGCGCACGGCGAACGGCTGGCGCATCGCCAGTGTTGCGTGGGCCGTCGAGACCGCGACGACGAAGCTGCCGGCCGACATGGCGGGCGGCTGACGCACGGCGTCGACGGTCGCGCGGAGGCTTCCGGGCGCGATCCCCCGGCTGGCAGCGCGCTCGCGTGCCGGCCGGCGACCACCGGCGCGACGAGCGGACGGCGCGCCTGCGCGGCGGGCGAACGATCGGTCAGCGCGAAGCACCGCCGCGCACCTGCGGCGCGTCCTTGCCGAGTTGCCGCAGCATGTCCTTCTGCGCATCGGTGAGCGGCTCCGGCAGGCCCAGGCGCACGACCAGATGCAGGTCGCCGCGACTGCCATCGGCGCGCGCGAGCCCCTGGCCGCGCAGGCGCAGCTTTTGGCCGGCCTTGGTGCCGGCGGGGAGCTTGGCCGTGACCGTGCCAGCCGGCACGGCGACGTCGACCGCGGTGCCGTCGATCAGGTCCCACGGCGCCACCACCACGTCCGCTTCGACATCGTCGCCGCGCAGGCGGTAGACGTCGTCGCCGACGAGGCGCAGCGTCAGCAGCAGGTCGCCCGGCCCGGCTTCGCCCGGCGCGCCGAGACCGCGCAGGCGCACGACCATGCCGTCGCGCGCGTCCTTGGGGATCGTCAGATCGATCGACTGCTCGCGCTGGTTGCTGCCGAGCCCACCGCAGGCCGGGCAGGTGCGGCGGCCGATGCGGCCTTCGCCCTCGCAGGCTTCGCACGGCGTGCGGATCGCGAGCGCGAACAGCTTCTTGCCGCCGAGCAGCGCGTCGCCGACCTTCACTTCGATCTCGGCTTCCGCGTCCTCGCCGCGATCGGCGTGCGCGTGCGTCCTGGCGTCGCCGCGCGCGCCACCCTGGCCGGCGAACATGTCGCCGAACATCTGCGAGAAGAAGTCCGAGAAGCCGCCGTTGCCGCCAGCGCCGCCCGTGCCGCCGCGGCCGCCGAACATGCGGGCGAACTCCTCCGGGCTGACGGTGCGGTAGCCGCCGGGCGCGCCGCCAAATCCCCCGCCGGGCGCGCCCTGGAACTCCTGGCCGTGCCGCCAGTGCTCACCGAGCGCGTCGAAACGCTTGCGCTTCTCGGGGTCGCTGAGCACCTCGTGCGCCTCGGCGATCGCCTTGAACTTGTCCTCGACGTCCTTGCGCTTGGCCGGCGGGTGGCGGTCGGGATGCCATTCCTTGGCGAGCTTGCGGTAGGCGCGCTTGATCTCGTCGGGCGTCGCGGTGCGGCTGACGCCGAGAGTGGTGTAGTAGTCCTGGAAAGTGGGCAAGGGCTGGCGGGCCGCGCAGCGACGCGGCGAGGTGCGCAGACTGCGACAGCGGCACGGGCTTTTCCAGTCGGGCCGCGGTGCGTAGGCGGCGCGCGGCGACGGAGCGCGTCGGCCCTACGGCACGATCGGCGCCAACACGACGCGGAAGCCGAGGTCGTGGCTGGCTACCGACGGCGTGAGGCCGTACCGGAGCGCCGACCGGCTGAAGCTCGAGTTGATGCTCCAACAGCCGCCCCGAGTGACCCGGTACGGGCCGGTGGACACGAGCGGGTCCGCGACCGCGCTGGCCGGATAGTTGGCGGACAAGTCCCAACCGTCCAGGCACCACTCCAACACGTTGCCGATCATGTCGCGCAGCCCCCATGCGTTCGGCGCGTAGCTGCCGACGACCGCGGTCTGGCCGATGAAGCAGTTCGCGCCCGAGTGGTAGCTGAGGCTGAAGTTCGCCTGCCCGCAGACCAGCGTCGGCCCAAAGGGGTACTCCGTCGTCGTGCCAGCGCGACAGCAGTACTCCCACTCCGCTTCCGTCGGCAGCCGGTAGACGTACCCGGCGGGGACACGGCCTGCCGCCTGCTCGCTGGCCGTCAGGGCTGCGCAGTAGGCGACGGCCTCGTTCCAGCTGACCTGTTCCACTGGACGCTGTGCGGCGTTGGCATAGGTCGGCCCCTGGAACCGGCTCGGGTTGCTGCCCGTCACCGCTTGGTACTGCGACTGAGTGACCTCGTGTCGACCGATCCAGAACGGCCGGCCGATCGTCACCGCGTGCACCGGTTGCGCATTGGCCTGGTTGAAATACGGCGCCACGACGAGCGGCGTCACCGGCGAGCCCCGCAGGTACGTGCCAGGCGCGATCGCCACCATGTCGAGCGCCGCACTCGGGCCGTCGACGACCGTCAGCGCCACGTCGTTGCCCGCCAGTTGGAACACGCCCGCGGGGTCGAGGTCGAACGACTGGCAGTCGAGCTGGCCGCCGAGCACGCCCGGCGACGACGGTACGTCCAGCGCGAGGACCGGCAGGTCGACGCCGTTGGTCAGCGTCAGGCCGAGCGCCACGAACGCCGCCGGATCAACGCGCAGCAGACCGTTGACCGCCAACCCAGGCACCGCCACCGCACCCGCGAACGGCGACGACCACAAGAAGCCGGCGATATGGCCGACGCTGCCGGCCGGCAGCACGTGGCGAATGTAGCAGGTGGCGCCGAGAGCCGGCGGTCCGACGAGCACGGTGCTGCGGGACTGGGCAGGGAGCGAAGCGGCGATCAGGACTGCGAACGACGCAGCAAGCGAGACAAGGGGGATGCGCGGCAGCATGCGGTACTTCGGTGGGGTTCGAGGACGCGACCCGGCGTAAAGGCCTATCCGGAACGGACGCTGGCGTCACACCCCATCGGCGCGGCCACGACGCCGTGCCGGCGCGGCGGAACGGGAACCTGCGCGGCCAGCGGCGGCATCCATGCTGCTGGCAATCCGGCGGCGGTGGGGCCCAAGTTGGCGCACCCCGCGCCGCCGCGCCGGCCAGCACCTCCGGCCCGGGCTCCGCCTCGGGCCTCCGGGCCGGCCGGCCCGGCGGCGCTCGCTCCGGCTGGATGGTCTCTATTGGAGAACTGGGGCGAGCACGACCCGGAACCCGACGTCGTCGTCCGAGCCCAACGGGGCGCCATACCGGAAGGCGGACCGGCAGTAGCCCGAATCGAAGTTCCAACTGCCGCCCCGGACGACCCGGAACGGGCCGCTAGCGACAACCGGATCGGTAACCGGGCCACTCGGGTAGTTGGCGGAAAAATCCCAAGCGTCCTGGCACCACTCCCACACGTTGCCGTGCATGTCGTGCAGCCCCCATGCGTTCGGCGCGTAGCTGCCGACCCCCGCAGTCTGGCCGATGAAGCAGTTCGCGCCCGAGTGGTAGCTGAGGTCGAAGTTCGCCTGCCCGCAGACCAGCGTCGGCCCGAAGTGAAACTCGGTCGTCGTGCCAGCGCGACAGCAGTACTCCCACTCCGCTTCCGTCGGCAGCCGGTAGACGTACCCGGCGGGGACACGGCCTGCCGCCTGCTCGCTCGCGGTCAGCGCCGTGCAGTACGCAACGGCGTTGTTCCAGGTGACCCGCTCGACCGGCCGCTGCGCGGCGTTGGGGTA
>JADCJE010000063.1 GCA_020247305.1 Phycisphaerales bacterium
ACGTTGACGCCCGTGTAGATCTGCCCGCCGAGGTTGGCCTCCGCGTCCTCGCCGCGGAACTTGATCTTGGTCAGCGTGATCGGACCGGTGACGCCCGAGTTGCCGGTGAAGTGGCTGCCGTCGTAGACGATTTGGAAGCGGCTGGGGCCGGCGGCGCGCCACCAGATGCCCGAACCGGTGTTGCCCAACTGGGTCGGGCTCTCCGACAGGTAGTGGTTGTCGGGCAGCGTCAACTGCTGGGTCTGGGCGACGAGGCTGCCGGCGGCGAGCGCCAGCGCGAAGGCGACGAGGGTGCGGGAGTGGGGCATGGTGGTCGGTGCGATCGGGAACTGCCGCTGCAACCAAGCGGCGGCTGCGCGCCACGTTAGCCGGTTCCGCCGTCGCTGGCAGGGGCGTCGTGTCGCGCTGCGCAGGCGTTCCCGCTTCGTGTTCGGACCGGCGAAATCCGCCGTCGGGCTTTGACCGTGCCGGCGGGCCGTGAAAGCATGGCCAGCCCCCAGTCTCGGAGGCTCCCATGCACCACCACCTCGGGGCGCTCCTCGCCCTTGCCGTCGCATCGACCGCGGCGGCCCAGTCGTTCGTAAACTACGAGAGCGGTCCGGTCCATCCGCTGCGGCTCTCGCCCGACGGCACCCGGTTGTTCGTCGCCGACACGGTCGGCGGCCGGTTGTGCGTCTTCGACCTGCGCAACCCGTCGCAGCCGTTCCTGTTGGCCGACATCCCGGTCGGCATGGAGCCGGTGTCGGTGCAGCCGCGCACGCGCGACGAGGTGTGGGTTGCGAACCTGCTGAGCGACAGCGTCAGCGTCGTCAGCGTGCCCGAGCGCCGCGTGATCGACACGCTGCGCGTCGTCGACGAGCCGAGCGACATCGTGTTCGCCGCCGGCAAGGCCTTCGTCAGCGCCGCGACGACCGACCAGGTCCACGTGTTCGATGCGACGACCCGCGCGAGCCTCGGCACGGTCGCGATCTTCGGCAAGGACCCGCGCGCGCTGGCCGTCAGCCCCGACGGCAGCCGCGTGTACGCGGTCGTGCAGCGCTCCGGCAACGGCACGACGATCCTGCCCGCCGGCGTCCAGGCGCCGCCCGCGCCGATCAACCCGAGCCTGCCGGCGGCGCCGGCGCAGGGCATCCTCGTGCGCGCCAACGATCCGGCATGGGCGAGCCAGATCCCGTACACGCTGCCGGACAACGACGTCGCGCAGATCAACACGGCGACGTTGGCGGTGACGCGCTACTTCCCGGCGGTCGGCACGACGAACACGGCGATCGCCGTGCACCCGACGAGCGGCGACCTGTGGGTGACCAACATCGAGGCGCGCAACCTCGTGCGCTTCGAGCCCAACCTGCGCGGCCACGCGGTCGACAGCCGGGTGACGAAGATCACCACCGGCGCGTCGCCGGTGGTCACGCCGATCGACCTCAACCCGGGCGTCAACTACAACGTGCTGCCGAACGCGGCGGCGCTCACCACGGCGCTGGCCGAGCCGTTCGGCGTCGCGATCGACGCCGCGGCGGGCCTCGTCTACGTCGCCGCCCACGGCACCGACCGCATCGGCGTGCTCAACCTCGCCGGCGCCGTGCAGGCGCGCATCGAGATCGGCGTCACGCCGGGAGCGACGGTGAACACGCGGCAGAAGCGCGGCCCGCGGGCGCTGGCGCTGCACCCGAGCCAGCCGCGGCTGTACGTGCTCAATCGCCTGACCGACACGCTGTGCGTCGTCGACACCGGCAGCCGCACGGTCCTGTCCGAGCAGCCGATCGCGACGTTCGACCCGCTGCCGCTGGCGACCCGCGAGGGCCGCAAGTTCCTCTACGACGCCAAGCTGTCGGGCAACGGCACGATGTCGTGCGCCGCGTGCCACATCGACGGCGACATGGACGGCATCGCCTGGGACCTCGGCGACCCCAGCGGCGTCATGGAGGCGGCGCCGGTGCAGCCGCTGCCGTTCGTCGGCCTCGTGCCGTTCCACCCGATGAAGGGCCCGATGACGACGCAGACGCTGCGCGGCATGCAGGGCGCCGGCCTGCTGCACTGGCGCGGCGACAAGGGCAATTTCCAGGCGTTCAACGGCGGGTTCGCGACGCTGATGGGCGGCGCGCAGCTGTCGGCGACGGACATGACCAGCTACGCGCAGTTCGCGATGGCGATCAAGCACCCGCCGAACCCCAACCAGCTGCTCGACCGGTCGCGCCGCACCGCGCCCGCGGGCAACAACGAGGAGGCGGGCTTCGTCGCCTACAACCAGCCGACGTCGGCGCTGCTCAGCTGCAACACGTGCCACGCGCTGCCGTCCGGCACCAACGGCTTCGTCGTCAACGCGACCGTGCTCCAGGAGCCGCAGCAGATGAAGGTGCCGCAGCTGCGCAACATGTACCGCAAGGGCGGCTTCCGCCGCACCGCGGGCCCGCAGAAGAGCGGCTTCGGCTTCCTGCACGACGGCTCGGCGGACACGCTGACGAACTTCTTCGCGATGCCGGTGTTCAACGGGTGGCCGTCGGGCACGAAGGACGACATCGTCACGTTCCTCAATGCCTTCGACACCGGCACCGCGCCGCTCGTCGGCTACCAGTTCGTGCTGACGCAGGCCAACGCCGCGGCGTCCGCGACGACCAACGCGTTCGCGCTGACGACGACCTGCGCCGCCGCCGGCGACTGCGACGTCACCGCGCACGGCCGCATCGACGGCGCGCTCGTCGGCCTGCTGTACGACGCCGCCGCGGCGACGTGGCGCAGCGACGCCGCGGGCGTCGGGCCGTTCACGCAGGCGCAGCTGGTCGGCAAGGCGCAGGCCGGCAACGCCGCGCTGGCGTTCACCTGCGTCACGCCGGGTCAGGGCAACCGCGTCGCGCTCGACCGCGACGGCGACGGCACGCGGAACGGCGACGAGGGCCTGCTGGCGTACGGCGCCGCGACGCCGGGCTGTGCCGGCGCTTCGACGCTGGTCGCCAACAGCGAGCCGCGCGTCGGCAACGCGCTGTTCGGCTACGCCATGGCCAATACGCAGCCGAACACCTTCGGCGTGTTCGCCATGGCGCTCGGCCAGTCGTCGCTGCCGGCGCTCGGCGTCAACGTGCTCGTCGATCCGCTGACGGCGGTGACGGTCGGCCTCGCGGCCGACGGTTTCGGCCAGTCCGTGCAGCCGTTCGCGGTGCCGCCGACGCCGGCGAACATCGGCCTCGCCCTGTTCGCGCAGGCGCTGTGGCTCGACCTGTGCGGCAGCGAGCTGTGGGCGAGCAGCCCCGGCCTGCGCATCACGATCCGGCCGTGAGCCGCCGCGTGCCCGCGGCGCAGGGCCGTGCCTCGGCGCGTTGACGCCGTCCCGCAGTCGATTTCGCCGGTGGCGGGGGCCGCCCCGCCCCGGCATGATCGCCGCCGAGGTACACACGACATGGGACCCGGATTCGGCGACATGCAGAGCCTGCTCAAGCAGGCGCAGGACATGCAGCGGCGCATGGCGGACGCTTCGCGTTCGCTCGGCGAGCGCATCCTCGAAGGCTCGGCCGGCGGCGGCGCGGTGAAGGCGTACGTCAACGGCAACCAGGAACTGCAGGCGGTGAAGATCCAGAAGGCGGCCGTCGATCCGAACGACGTCGACACGCTCGAGGACCTCGTGACCGCCGCGGTGCGGCAGGCGCTGCACGCCGCCAAGGAACTGCGCGAGCGCGAGATGAGCAAGGTCACCGGCGGGCTCAACCTGCCCGGCATGGGGCTCTGACGCCGGCCGCGTCCGGCCCACGCCGATGGCGCACCGCGACCGCACGATCGAGGCGCTCATCGCGCAGCTCAACCGCCTGCCGGGCATCGGCGCCAAGTCCGCCGAGCGGCTGGCCTACCACCTGCTGCGGGTCGAGGCCGACGAGGCGCTGCTGCTCGCCAAGGCGATCGTCGACGTGCGCGCGGCGGTCAAGTCGTGCAGCCAGTGCTGCCAGCTCGACGCCTGCGATCCGTGCAGCGTCTGCAGCGATCCGGCGCGCGACCGCACGATGCTGCTCGTCGTCGAGGACCCGCGCGAGGTCGCGCGCTTCGAGGACGTCGGCTACACGGGCCTGTACCACGTGCTGCAGGGCCGCCTGTCCCAGCTCGAAGGCGTGCGCCCCGAGGACCTGACGGTCGCGCTGCTGCTGCGGCGCGCGCGCAGCGGCGGCTTCGCCGAGATCTGCCTCGCCACCAACCCGGACCTCGAAGGCGAAGGCACCGCGCGCGTGCTCGCCGAGCAGCTCGCCGGCGCGGGCGTGAAGGTCACGCGGCTGGCGCGCGGGCTGCCGGCCGGCGCGTCGATCGCGCAGGTGTCGGCGTCGATCCTCGCCGACGCGATCGAGGGCCGGCGCCCGCTGTCGTGACGCCGGTCCGCGAGCCGCTGCCGATCGACGACGCGCTGCCGGACGTGCTGGCCGCGTGCCGCCGCGCGACGGCCGTGCTGCTGATGGCGCCGCCGGGTTCGGGCAAGACGACGCGCGTGCCGCCGGCTTTGCTCGACGTGCTCGGCGACAAGGGCGGTCAGGTGGTCGTGCTGGAACCGCGCCGGCTCGCCGCCCGCGCCGCCGCCGCGCGCGTGGCGCAGGAGACCGGCACGGCGCTCGGCGACCTCGTCGGCTACCAGGTGCGCGGCGACAGCAAGGTCTCGGGCCGCACGCGCGTGCGCTTCGTCACCGAGGGCGTGCTGGTGCGCCAGCTCGTGCAGGATCCGTTCCTGGAGGGCGTCGGCGCGGTCTGCCTCGACGAGTTCCACGAACGCCACCTCGAAGGCGACCTCGCGCTCGCGATGCTCGCCGAGGCGCGCGCGACCGTGCGGCCGGATCTGCGGCTGTGCGTGATGTCGGCGACGCTCGATCCCGCGCCTCTGCGCGCATTCCTGCCGGGCGCCGAGGTGGTGGAGGCCGACGGTCGGCTGCATCCGGTGCGCGTCGAGCGCCTCGACCGCAGCGCCGCGGACCCGCTGGAGGTCACGGTGCGCAACCTCGTCGACAAGGCGCTCGACGAGACGACGGGCGACGTGCTCGTGTTCCTGCCGGGCACCGGCGAGATCGCGCGCTGCGAGGACGCGCTCGGCAACCTCGCGCGCCGGCGCGACGTGCTTGTGCTGCCGCTGCACGGCCGGCTCGAACTCGCCGACCAGGACCGCGCCATCCGGCCACAGCGCCAGCGCAAGGTCGTGCTGTCGACCAACGTCGCCGAGAGCTCGCTGACCATCGCCGGCGTCACCGCGGTCGTCGACACCGGGCTCGCCCGCGAGCTGCGCTTCGACCGCGGCCGCGGCGTCGACGTGCTGCAGCTCGAACGCATCAGCCTCGCTTCGGCGACGCAGCGCGCCGGCCGCGCCGGCCGCACCGGCCCCGGCGTCTGCTACCGCGCCTGGACCGCCGCCGAGGAGCGCGGCATGCCCGCGCGCGCCATGCCGGAGGTGCAGCGCATCGACCTGTGCGGGCCGGCGCTGCTGGTGCGCGCGTTCGCCGGCCGCGACCCGCGGCAGTTCGGCTGGTTCGAGGCGCCGCCGGCGGACGCGCTCGCCGCCGCCGACAAGCTGCTGCGCGAACTCGGCGCCATCGCCGCCGGCAGCGGCGCGCTGACGCGCCTGGGCCAGGCGCTGCTGGGCCTGCCGCTGCACCCGCGCCTTGGCGCGGTCGTGCTCGCCGGCCGCGATCTCGGCTGCGCCGCCGCCGCCGCGTCCGCGGCGACGCTGCTCGCCGACGTCGACCAGCTGGGCCGCGGCGACGGCGCCGACCTGCTCGCTGCGGTCGATGCGTTCCTGCTGGCCGAGGACCGCGGCTTCCCCGAGCACCTGTGCCGCGAGGTCGGCCTCTCGGCGTGGCAGGCGCGCACGGTCAAGTCGGCGCGCGACCGGCTGCTCGCCGGCCGCCGCGACGACGGCCGCGACACGACATCGCTCGGCCGTTGCCTGCTCGCCGGCTTCCCCGACCGCGTCGCCGTGCGCAGCGAGGGCGGCGAACCGCGCACCGCGACGATGGTTGGCGGCCGCGGTCTGCTGCTGCCGGCGGCCGCCGATGGCCAGGAGCTGGTGGTGGCGCTGCGGCTGCTGGAGACCGGCCGGCAGCAGCGCTCCAAGGCCGTGCTGACCGCCGGGCTCGAACCCGCCGACCTGCAGGCTGCGGCCGCTGGCGCGCTCGCCACCGTGGTCGTCGCCGAACTCGACGAGGCCAATGGCCGCGTCGTCGCCGTGCGCGAGCAGCGTTACCGCGACCTGCCGCTGCGCTCGGCGCGCGGCGGCGAACTGCCCGACGGCGCTGCCGCCGAAAAGCTGCTGCCGGTCCTCGCCCGCGAGCCGTGGCGCTGGCTCGGCGAACAGAAGGAACTGCGCCGCCTGCTGGCGCGCCTGCGCTGGCTCACCGCGCGCCAGCCGGATCTCGCGCTGCCGCCGTTCGACGACGCCGCCGTCGCCGCCGCGGCGGTGCAATTGCTCGGCGATCGCGCCGACCTGCGCGCGTTGCGCGACGCCGAGGTCGGCGAACTGCTGCTGGCGCAGCTGACGTCGCCGCAGCGGCGCGCGCTGCAGCAGGGCGCGCCCGATCGCATCGAGCTGCCGTCGGGCCGGGACGCCATCGTCGACTACGACGCGCCGGCCGGACCGACGATCGCCGCGCGGCTGCAGGAGTTCTTCGGCCTGCGCGCGGTCGGCGCGCTCGCCGGCGGCCGCGTGCCGGTGGTGCTGGAACTGCTCGCGCCGAACCATCGCCCGGTGCAGGTGACGACCGACCTGCCGAGCTTCTGGGCCAACGTCTACCCGCAGGTCCGCCGCGAACTCTCGCGCCGCTACCCGCGCCACAGCTGGCCCGAGGATCCGTTGGCGGCCAATCCCGAGGCGCGGCCGCGGCGGCGGCGGCCGGACTGACGCCAGCGGCGCTTCGGCGTCGAAGTGCTGCATTCCTGGACAGTCGCGACGGCCGGCTCAAGGCTGGCCGGCGGCGCGGTCGAAAGGCCGGTCGGAGCGAACCGTCCGCATGTCCCTCGAAGTCCGACTCGGCCAGCGTCAGGAGCAGCGACTCGCATTGCTGCCGCAGATGCTGCAGTCGATCGAGGTGTTGCAACTTGCGACGGCCGACCTGCTGCAGAAGGTCGCCGCCGAGCTGCAGCAGAACGAGACGCTGGAGGCGGCAGTCAGGCCGGCCGCGGAACCGCCGCCGGTCGCGCCTCCGCGCGCCGCCGAGTCGTTCGACGACGGCGTGACGCCGTGGCGCCGCGGCGGTGGCGGCGACGACGAGGACGGCAAGTCGGCGTTCCTGGCCAACGTGCCGGCGCGGCCGCCGTCGCTGCCCGAGCACGTGCGCGACCAGCTGGCCTTCCGCGCCGCGCCGCCGCTGCTCGCCGAGGCGGTCCAGCTCCTGGTCGAGCACCTCGACGAACGCGGCCTGCTGCCGTTCGAACTGGTCGAACTCGCCGAACGGCTCGACGTCCCGCTCGAACTGCTGACCGAGGCGCGCGCGCTGTTGGCGACGCTGGAGCCGCGCGGGCTCGGCGCGCCCGATCCGGTCGCGGCGATGCTGGCGCAGGCGCAGGGCGACCCCGACCTGCCGCGCATGGAGCGCCTGCTGCGCGAGCACCTCGACGAACTTGCGCGCAACAAGCTGCCCGACGTGGCGCGCGCGCTGGCGATCCCGCTCGACGAGTTGCGCGAGCTGCTCGATCGCATGCGCGACCTCAACCCGCGGCCCGCCGCCGCCTTCCACGACGCCGCCGAGCCGCCGCTGCGGGCCGACGCGTATGCGTGGCTGCACGACGGCGCGGTCTGCGTCGCCGTCGACGACGCGTCGTTGCCGGACCTGCAGGTGAGCGCCGAGTACGCCGCGCTTGCGCGCGACCGCGGCACCGCGCCCGAGGTCCGGGCCTACCTCAAGCCCAAGCTGCGTTCGGCCCGCGACTTCATCGACGCGGTGGCGCACCGGCAGGCGACGCTGCTGCGCGTCGTCGACGCGGTGCTGCGCGCGCAGGTGGCGTTCCTGCAGAAGGGCGCGACGGCGATCAAGCCGCTGCGCATGGCCGACGTCGCCGCCCAGCTCGGCATGCACGCCTCCACGATCAGCCGCGCGATCGCCGGCAAGAGCGTGCAGACCGACCGCGGCGTGTTCCGCCTGCGCGACTTCTTCGACGGCGGCCGCGCCGAGGCCGACGGCCCGGACGGCGAGGGGCAGGGGCGGCTCGCGATCGCGCAGCGCATCGCCGAGTTGGTGGCCGCCGAGGACAAGGCGCGGCCGCTCTCCGACGACGAACTGGTCGAACGCCTCGCCGCCGCGGGGATCCGCTGCGCCCGTCGCACCGTGACCAAGCACCGCCGGCAACTCGGACTCCCGTCCAGCTACCTCCGCCGTCGATACGGCGACACACCATGACGCGCTACGACCCGTTCTCCTACGGACAGCTGCCGATGGGCGAAAAGGGCCCCGCGCCGTCCTCGCCCGACGACATCCTGTTCGACCCCACGGCCACGCCGCAGCAGGCGGGCTCGCCCGCGATGGCGCGCGGCAAGGCCCAGGTGAACCCGTGGGAAGCAGCCGGCAACGACGGCTTCGCCGACCTGCTGTCGCCCGGCGCCGGCCACTCGGCCGCCCAGGTCGACGCGAACGCGATGGCGTTCGGGGCCGAGGTGCTGGGCGAGGTCGATGCGGCCGCGCCGGCCCCGGCTCGCGCGCCGCAGCAGCGCATCCCGGAGACCAAGGCCAAGCCGAAGTCGGCGACGCGCGCCGCGACGGTCGGTGGCATGGCGAGCGCCGCGGACGCCCAGGAGGCGCCCAAGCAGAAGCAGCCGCTGCCGCGCCGCGAACTCGAACCGATGCCGATGCCTCTGCGCCGGCGCTCGGTCGTCCTCAGCCTCTTCGGCACGCTGACGGTCGCCGGCGGCGGCCTCGCGGCCGCGGGCTGGCTGTACTTCGTGCAGCACAACCCGATCCTCGGCGGCATCGTCGCCGCCGCGAGCGTGGTCGCCGGCGCGATCACGTGGCTGCTGCTGCGCCGCTGAACGGCGGCGTGGCGCGCGCGGCGGCGCTACTGTGCGCGCCGTGCCGACCTACCTGCTGACGATCGCCTACCACGGCACGGCCTTCCACGGCTGGCAATGGCAGGAGGGCTTCCGCACCGTGCAGCAGGCGCTGCACGAGGCGTTCGCGGCGATCGGTTGCCCCGACACGCACGTCGAGGGCGCTGGTCGCACCGACGCCGGCGTGCACGCGCTCGGCCAGTGCGCGCACGCGACCATCGCGCGCGACTTCGCGCCGGAGCGGTTGCTGTTGGCGCTCAACACCAACCTGCCCGACGACGTCGCCGTGCAGCGCGTCGTGCGCGCGCCCGACGGCTTCCATGCGCGCTTTCACGCACGCGGCAAGCGCTACGCCTACCGCTGCGTGACCGCGCCCGTGCGGCCGGCGATCGGCCGCGACCTGTACCACTGGGTGCGCCGGCCGGTCGATCTCGCGGCGATGCGGCAGGCGGCGCGCTGCCTCGTCGGTCGCCACGACTTCGCCTCGTTCGCCAGCAACCCCGGCTACCCGCGCAAACGCGGCACCGTCCGCGCGCTGCATCGCGTGCACGTGTTGCGGCGGCCCGGCGGGTTCGACTTCGTCGTGCAGGGCGGCGGCTTCCTCTACAACATGGTGCGCAACCTCGTCGGCACGCTGCTGGAGGTCGGCTACGGCAACCGGACGCCGGCGTGGTTCGCCGAGGTGCTGGCGGCGCGCGACCGCCGGGCCGCCGGACCGACCGCGCCGCCGCACGGCCTGTACCTGCTGCGCGTGCTGTACGCCGCGGACCTGTCGCCGGCGGGGGACGAACCGGGCGTGCCGCGCGGCGCCGACGGCGGCGGCGACGAAGGCTGAGCCGCGCGCGGTCTCTCCGGTCGGCGGCCAGCGCCCGCCGCGGGGGCAAGTGCGCAGGCAACTTCGCGTCGTCGGCAATATCCTGCGCTTCCGGCCGCACCGCGGTCGCCGACCCTTGCCCATGAACCTGCTTCGCCCCGCCCTCCCGTTCCTGCTGCTCGCGCCCGCGTTCGCCCAGACGGCGCGCGCCCTGCCGACCGTCGCCGAGGACCTGCTGCCGGCGTCGACGTACGCCACCTACCGCTTCGGCGGGCTCGCCGCCTGCCGCGCCGCCGCCAGCGCGCAACCGCTCGCCGCGCTGGTGCAGGCGACGCTGGCGAAGCTGCCCGCGGACGTGAAGGAGTCGCGCATCGACGCGCCGCTCGACTTCGCCGCCGACGAGTTCGCGTCGCAGCTCGAAGAGCAGGGCGGCAAGGTCGGGCCGCTGCGCGCCGCGCTCGGCCGGCCGATGACGCTGGCGCTCGGCCGGCTGGCGCTCGAAGGCATGGGGCCGTCGCTCGCGCTCGTCGTCGACGCCGGCGACCAGCGCCGCGCGATCAACCAGGTCGTGCAGTTCGCCGCGCAGCGCCTCGCCGCCGAGGCGGGCGGCGCCGACACGCGCGAAGAGACGATCGGCGGCTTCGCCTTCCATGCGATGACGCCGGACGACGGCCCGTCGCTGTTCGCCGGCGCGATCGGCGGCCTGTACGTGATCAGCAACAGCCGCGGCTTCCTCGCCGAGATGGCCGACGTCGCCGCCGGCAAGAAGCCGTCGCTGGCGCAGGCGACGCCGCTCGGCGGCCTGCGCGCGCGCCTGGGTGCGCCGGCGATCTTAGAGTCGTATTGGCACGTGGCGCGGCTGTGGGACGCGCTGGCCCCGCATCTGCCCTACGAGTGGGACGCGCTCGCCGACCATCTCGGGCTCGGCGCCATCGACGCGCTCTACGGCGGCTACGCGGCGACGGCGACCGGCGGTGAGGACCTCGTGCACCTCGGCATGCGCGGCAGCGGCAAGGGACTGCTCAAGGCGATGGTCAGCGCGCCGGTCGATCTCGGGTTCGCGCAGGCCTGCTCGCCGAACACCGTGTTGTTCGCCGCCGGCAGCTTTGACGGCGGCGCGCTCGTCGACGCCGGCAGCCGCCTGCTGCAGGCGCTGCCGCCGCTCTGGCAGGAGCGCGTGCGCGCCGGCCTTGACCTCGCGACGCTCGCCTTCGACTCGGCGGCCGACGCGGAGGCGACGGCGCGCGCGTTCGGGCCGCAGATCGGCCTGGCGATCAGCCTGGAGAAGGGCGCGGTGCCCAAGCCCGAACTCGTCGTGCGCGTCGGCGTGCGCGACGCCGCGCGCGTGCAGGCGCTGCTGCGCCAGATCGAGGCCGATTCGGCGCGCGACCAGGGCACCGAATGGAAGGCTCGGCAGGTCGACGGCAAGGAGATCCGCTACACGATCGCCAAGGCCGAAGGCGCGCCGTTCCAGCTGAGCCCGTGCTATGCCGTCGTCGGCGACGCGCTCTGGCTCGCCAGCGACGTGATGGCGCTGGTGCGCACGCTGCGACCGGCCGAGGGCGGCGGCTCGCTCGCCACCGAACCGGACGTGCAGCAACTCGTCGGCGCGCTGGACGGCGCCAGTGCGGTGGTCCACTGGCGGCTGCACCGGCTGGTCGAACTCGGCTACGGCGCGTTCGAGAAGAACGTCGGCGCGGCGATCGACGCGCAGGAAGACGAACTCGGCTTCGGCCGCGAGGCGCTGCCCGACGCCGAGTCGCTGGCGCAGGCGCTCGGCGTGTCGAGCTGGCTGCTGCACGTCGGCGACGCCGGCGTGACGCTGCGCGGCCGCGGCCAGCTGACCTTCGGGTCGCTGTACGGCGCGCTCGGCCTCGCGTTCGACGGGTTCCTCGCGCGCGCCGCCAAGCCGGCGAATCCGCGCTGAGAGGCCGCCGGGCGGCGCGGCGCGTCAGATCCGCGCCAGCGCCAGCTTGAGCGGCGGCTTGCCGTCGAACGACGGGAAGTCGGCGTCGACCGTCACGCGCTCCAGCGACCGCAGCGGCCGGCCCGCCTTCTCGGCGCAGCGACGCAGGACGTCGTGCCACGCCGCTTCGTCGACGGTCGGCACGTGGTTGGTCGCCAGCACCGCGCCGCCGTCGGCGAGCGCCAGCAGCGCCGGCTTGAACAGCGACTGGTAGTCGTTGACGACGTCGATCGTGCCGAACGGCGTCTTGGCCCGGCGTGGCGGGTCGAGCACGACGAGGTCGAACGGCTCGCGCTCGACGCGCGCGTGGGGCAGGTTCTTGCCGCGGCGCTGCACGGGCAGGCCGGCGAGCTGGCGCAGCACCGGCAGGCAGTCGGCGCGCAGGAACGCGCAGCGGTCGGCGAGGCCGTTGGCGGCCGCGTTGGCGGCGCCGACGTCGAGGGCGCTCTGCGCGAAGTCGACGTTGAGCACGCGGCTGGCGCCGCCGGCGGCGGCGGCGACGCCGATGCCGCACGTGTAGGCGAACAGGTTGAGCACGCGCCGGCCGGCCGCGAGCTGCTGCACGAGCGCGCGGCCGCTGCGGAAGTCGAGGAACAGCCACGGATCCTGGCCGCGGTGGCGGGCGCGGAAGCAGAAGCGCAGGCCGCGTTCGTGCGCGGTGTGCTCGGCGAGCGCCGCGTCGGTCGGCGCGTGGGCGACGAAGTCCGCGGCCGGCGCCGGACCGCGGTGGTTGCAGGCGATCGGCAGGTCGAGCCCGAGCGCGTCGTTGGCGGCGCGACCGAGCGCTTCGACCTCGTCCGCCGGCAGCGGCGCGCGGAACGTCTGCGCCAGCAGGCAGCCGCCGTAGCGGTCGAGACTGACGCCCGGCGCGCCCTCGGCGACGCCATGGAGCAGGCGCACGCAGTCCGTGCCTTCGGCCTGCAGCCGCGTGAGCAGGGGGCGGCGGGCGTCGATGGCGGCGAGCAGTCGTTCGCGCAGCGTCATGGCGGGGGAGCGGGGCGGCGCATCATGGCCCACGCCGCGCGCCGCGCCAGCCGAGGCTTGCGCGGCCGGCCGTGTTCGCCGACGGTGCGCGCATGCCGACCGACAAGGAACTCGAACGCCTGCGCAAGTCGCTCCGCCACAAGCTGGAGGGCGCGGCCGCCGAGGTGGCGGTCGCCGCCGACGACCTGCACACGGTGCTCGGCGAACTCGGCCGCCTGCACCAGAGCAACGAGCGCCTGCGCCGGCAGAACCGCCGCATGCGCCTCAAGCTGCAGCGCGCGGGCCTCGCCGACGACGAGCCGGCGGCCGATGGCGGCGAGGACGCGCCGGACGGCGACGTCTGACCGATCGCGGCCGGCGCGGAGTGCGCGGCCGGCAGACCGCCGGGGCGGCGGTTTGCCGCGGCGCTGCACGCGGCGTACCGTGACGTTGGTCCCCTGCAAGGAGTCCTCCGTGGCCAAGCTGCCCCTGGTGTCGCTGTTCGTTGCGCTCTTGTTCGCCGTGGCTGCCGCGGCGCAGAACCGCGTGCTGATCCCCGAGAAGATCGACCGCGCAACGGTCGCCGGCGACGACGGCACGCAGCAATGGGCGGAGTGGAAGGCCATCCGCTGCCCGAACTGCGAGGGCAAGAAGAAGATCAAGTGCGGCACCTGCGAGCGCTTCTCGGAGGACGCGACCACCTGCATCGAGTGCAAGCGCAACGAGAAGAAGGAGACCGACTGCCGACTGTGCGCCGGCGCTGGCGAACTGCCCGATCCGCTGGAGAAGGTCAGCTGCCCCGGCTGCCGCGGCGCGGGCTTCTTGCTGTGTACGATCTGCTCCGGCGGCGGGCGGCTGAGGATCGGCGACGACAAGAAGTTCGGCGACTGCGTCGGCTGCCGCGGCGCCGGCGGCTGGAAGTGCGGCGCGTGCAACGGCAGCCGGCTGGTCGAGACGGTCGCGCTCAAGCCGTCGCTCAAGGAGGCGGCGGGCAAGGACCTCGCCAAGGCCGCCGCGGTGACCGACGCGGCCATCAAGGAACTCGCCGCGATCACGCCCGCCGGCGGCGACAAGGCGCGCAAGGAAGTGAAGGCGCTGGTCAAGGCCTTCGACACCGCGGGCGCGCTGCACCCGGCGCTCAAGCGCCTGGGCAAGCCGTTCGAGGACTACCTGGGCAAGATCTACGCCGGCAAGCAGTTCCAGGGCGCGGCGGAGAACGAGGCGCAGACCATCGCGATGGTCAAGGACGCGGCCGAGTACTACCTCAAGCACCAGAAGCGCATGCTGGAACTGGCGCAGAAGCGCGCCGAGGCCAACGCCAAGGCCGCCGCCGAGCAGAAGGGCAAGTAGGCGCAGCCCGCGCGCCGCGCACAGCCGGCCGTCGCCACGCGTGGCGGGCCGGCGCGACGCCGCCTACGCTGCCGCCATGCGTTTGCGTCCGTCGCTGGTCCCGCTCGCCTTGTACCTCGCCGCCGCCGCCCTGCCCGCGCAGGGCGACGTGCAGCCGACCATGTTGGCGCCGCGCGCCGACGAAGCGGACGCGCCGGCGCGCCGCGCCGGGCCCGCCGGTCTCGTCGCCAAGGTCCGACCCGCGGTGGTGTGGGTCGCGGTCGAGGTCGACGGCGCCCGGGGCAAGTTCACGGTCGAGCGCGCCAGCAGCGGCGTGGTCGCCGATGGCGCCGGACTGGTGCTGACGCTGGCGCGCTTGGTCAAGGAAGCCGTCGGCGCCGCCGACAAGCGCGTGCTCGTGCAGTGCGACGACGCCGCCAACACGCAGTTGCCGGCGACGATCGTGCGCCTCGACGAGCGCTCGGGCCTCGCCCTGCTGCGCGTGCAGCCGCCGGCCGGCGGACTGACCGCCGCGGCGTTCGGGACCGATGCGCCCGCCGCCGGCGAACCGCTGGTCGTCGTCGCGCGGCCCGACGGCAAGGAGATGCTCGCGTTCGGCGGCACCGCCAGCCCGGCGCAGGCCGGCGTGCCGCTCGGCGGCGTGCCCTTCGCGGCCGCCGACCTGTTCCTCACCGACTCGCGCAACGACGAACGGTGCGACGGCGCGCCGGTGTTCGACGCGTCCGGCCGCTGCGTCGGCCTCTACGACGCCGAGCACGTGCGCCGCGACGTGCAGGATCCGACGCTCGACGACCTGCGCAAGCCGAGCTTCGGCGTCGCGCGCACGGCGAAGCTGCTGCGCGCGGCGTTCGCCGCCGAGTTCGCCGCGGCCAAGAACGGTTCGCTCGCCCGCGCCGTGGACGGCGCGGCGAATCCCCAGGTCGCCGCGGTCGCGCAGGCCGCCGCGGCGGTGGTGGGCGTGTGGTCGGGCAGCGGCGACTGGCCCGCGCTCGGCGGCGACGATCCGGGCGCGGTGCGCCGGCGCGACGGCCTCGGTTCGGGCGTCGTGCTCGCGGCCAAGGGCCTCGTCGTGGCCAACGCGCACGTCGTCCGCGGCGGCAACCCGCGCATCCGCCTCGCCGACGGCCGCACGTTCCCGGCCAAGGTCGTGAAGACTGCGGCCGGCGCCAACCTCGCGCTGCTGCAGGCGGAACTGCCGGCCGGCGCGACGTTGCCGGTGGCGGCGGCGAACGGCGACGGCGACGTCGTGCTGGGCGAGGTGGCGCTGGCGATCGGCAACCCGCTCGGCGGCCGGCCGATCGTCTCCGCCGGCGTGGTGTCGGCGCTGCGCAGCAACGGCGACCGCATCCAGGCCGACGCCAAGCTCGGCGCGCAGAACGGCGGCGGCGCGGTGGTCGACGCCAACGGCCGCCTGCTCGGCATCGGCGACGCCGGCGCGGTCGATCCGCTGGAGATGGCCTTCGCCATGCGCGGCGATCGCGTCTCGACCGAGACCGACCTGTCGACCTTCGTGTCGGTGCGGCGCGTGCGCAAGGCGTTCGCCGCCGAGCTCGGCGACCTGCCGTCGGCGGCGCAGTCGGACGCCGACCGTGCGCGGCGCGCCTCGCCGCTGACGGCGATGGTCGAGAAGGTGCGCGGCGCGATGCTCAATCTCTATGTCGCCGAGAACGTCGCCAAGCAGAAGGAGGACGACCTGTTCCCGCCGGAGCCGGTGTGGCAGGTGCGCAGCCTCGGTTCGGGCGTGGTGATCTCGCCCGACGGCCTCGCCATCAGCAACTGGCACGTCGTCGACGACGCCACCAACCCGGACGGCTCGATGGTCGCCGACCGCCGCGTCACCGCGCGCGTGTTCGGCGGCAAGGAGCACGTCGTCAAGGTGCTGAGCATCTCGCGCGAGGACGACCTGTCGCTGCTGCAGCTGGAGCTCGCGCCGGGCGAACTGCTGACGCCCGTCGAGCTCGGCAGCTCGGCCGCGCTCGCCGTCGGCGAGGAGGTCGCCGCGATCGGCAACCCGCTGGGGCAGGCCAACACCATCACCGCCGGCATCGTCACCGCCAAGGGCCAGGAACTGCGGATCAAGCGCCGCTGGGCCAAGCTGGAGCACCTGGTCGAGAGCGACGCGACGATCAACGGCGGCAACAGCGGCGGCGCGCTGCTCGACCGCAACGGCCGCCTCGTCGGCATCAACAGCGCCGGCGGCGGCGTGTTCAACAACAAGGGCTACGCCATCGAGGTCGACCACGTGCGCAAGCAGCTGCTCGGCCTGCTGTTCTCCGCCTACAAGCTGCGCAGCCCGGACCTCGGCATGCGCGTCGTCGACGAGGACGGCCGCACGCTCGTGTTCGACGTCGACCCGCGCGGGCCGGCCGCCGCCGCCGGCGTCCGTTCCGGCGACCGTATCAAGACGCTCGCCGGCGTCGCCATCACCTGGGGGCCGGGCTTCGCGCGCACGCTGGCCGGACTGCCGGCCGGGCAGCCGGCCTCGCTCGCGCTGGAGCGCGCCGGCGCGCCGCTCGCCGTCGAGGTGACGCCGATGGCAGCCGAGCGCTGGGCGGTCGTGCGCCAGTCGGGCCTGCTGGTGCGCGACTTCGGCTACGGCGAGGACGCCGAGCGCGTGCGCGGGGCGGCGATCGCGCTGCACCGCGAGTTCACCGGCGACCGCAACGGCGAGCCGCAGTCGATCCCGCAGCAGGTGGTCGTCGTCGACAAGGTCATCCCCGGCGAGCAGCAGCAGGACCTCGACCTCGAGCCCGGCGACTTCCTGCTGGCGTGCGAGTTCGTCACCGACAAGGGCGACGCCGTGCGCAAGGACATCGGCAGCGTCACCGCGCTGCGCGACCTGTGGAACGACCGCGAGCTCGGCGGCTACGACCGCGCGCAGGCGCGTTGGAAGTGCTGGGTCGCCCGCGGCAGCTTCGTGTACGTCGTCGAGCTGCGCGCCAACCGCCTGTTCTGGTGAACGGCGGGCCCGCCGCGGGCGGCGGCGGTCACTTCGACGAGAACGCGCCCTTCAGCGCGATCTGCTTGTCGCCGCCGCCCCACGACCACTGGAAGCTGATCTTGCCCTTCGGCAGCGGATCGAGCGGCCAGAACGTCGCCATGCCGGGCGCGGTCGTCGTGCGGATCTCGCCGTCGTCGTAGACCACCTTGCCCTCGATCGGCTCGCCCTTCGGGCCGACGACCGTGCAGGTCAGCGAGCCGCGCACGCCGATGCCGCCGGTGCTGCCGAAGTGCAGCGTCAGCGGGAAGCCGATCGACTTCTTGCCCTCGCGGCCGTTGGCCTTCAGCAGCTCCGCCGCCTCCGGGCCGAGCTCGGCCACCGGCACCTCGCCGTCGAAGATCAGGGCGGTGTCGTTGCGCGGCGGGAAGCAGTCGGCGCCGGCGTCGGCGGCCTTCGGCTGGCCGATGCCGCTGGTGGCGTTGACCACCAGCACGTCGCCGTCGAGGAACATGCCGATCGTCAGGATCGTGTTGTTCATCAGCGCGTCGCGGTAGCCCGGCCAGTACAGCCAGCGCTCGAACATCTTCTTGGCGTTGCCGATCGACGCGTTGGGCTGCACCAGCGCCATCTGCGCGAACAGGCTGCCGACGTAGGTGCCGCCGAGGTCGACGGTCTGCGTGTGCATCGACGCCGGGTCGCGCAGGTCCTTGTTCTTCTTCAGGTACTCGGCGTGCTCCTTGCAGCGCGCCGAGAAGTTGGCCGACCACGTCACCGGCGTCTTGCCGTTCTGCTTGCGCGCTTCGTTGAAGGCGCTGATCCACTTGTCGACGCCCTTGCTGCTCGCCGACAGCGGCGGGGTGTTGTTCTGGATCGCCTTCAGCACCGGCGAGGCGCCCGTCCAGAAGTCCTCCCACTCCTTGTCCAGCTGCGGGATGGTGACGTCCTTGTGCGCCTCGGCGAAGGCCTTCTCGTACTCGGCCGGCTGCTTGACGCGGCGCTTCTGCAGGTCGAGCGCGATGCCGTCCATCGTGCGCAGCATCTGCGGGTCGCGGCGCATCATGTAGTCGCAGAACGACCACGCCTTGATGCGTTCCTCGTTGCTGAAGTTCGACGCGTCGCTGAACGGCAGCTTGTTGGCCGGGATGCCGCCGGTGCTCTTCCAGGCGAGCTCGAGGCTCAGGTTCTTCCAGACGTCGAAGTCCGGCGAGCTGAACTCGCGGTCCTCCTCGCTCGCCGCCGTGCCCTGCTGCTTCTTCAGGTCGACGGAGAACAGGCGGTTGTTGTTGAAGATCATGCCGACGAACGTGTGGCCGATGCCCTCGACGAAGCCGTCGGAGCCGAAGCCGGCGTAGCCGCGCGCGACGTTGCGCACGCAGCTGTCGAGCAGCACCTGCTTGCCGCTGGTCGACGCGATCGCGGTGTTGCCGATGCCGCTCGTCGACGTGTTCTCCAGCTTCCACTCGAGATCCGGCACCTTGTTGGCGCGCAGGATCTGCTGGTAGGTCTCCTTCTTGGTGAAGCAGGCCCAGTCCTGCGGCCACTTCTCGACGTCGAGCTGCCACGGGAAGGCGACCTTGCAGACGCGCAGCGTGCGCTCGGCCCAGCGCAGCGCGTCCTTCAGGTTCTCCAGCTCCTCCTTGTCGCCGTGCAGCAGGAAGTGCTCGGACGTCACGGTGACGTACGGCACCTGCGCCTGCAGCAGCGGCGCGCACTCGACGCCCGCCTTCTCCTCGACCGGGTAGTCGATCTTGGACTGTTCCTCGACGGCCTTCTCGATCGCCTTGCTGCGGTCGTAGAGGGTCTTCTCCAGCTCGGTGCCGCTGATCGCGCCGACCTCGACGTAGTTGAGCGCGGCCTGCGCCTGCTCGTCCTTGTCGACCCAGCGCAGCACCATCGCCCAGTGCTTGTCGGCGCGCGCCTTGTCGCCGGCCTTGGCGAGCTTCTCGGCGACCGCGCGGTGCTGGTTGGCGAGGTCCTTCCTCAGCGCCTCCCACTGCTTGCTGAGCGCCTGTCCGTCGGCGCCGGCGCCGGTGTCCTGCGTCGGAAAGGGGCGCTTGGGGTCGGGGTTCCAGCTGGCGCCCATCTTGACGTAGCCGAGCGCGGTCCACGCCTCGGCATTGTCGGGTTCGTACAGCTTGATGAGCTGCATCCAGACCTGCTTGGCGACGCGCGGGAAGCCTTCCTTCAGCGCCTTCTTGGCGAAGTTGTTCATCGCCTTCGCCTGGCGCGCGTTCAGTTCGGCGTCGCCGCCCTGGGCGGCGGCGGTGGCGGCCAGCGCGCACACGGCCAGCGCGGCGGCGAACGGACGGTGGGTACGGAGCATCGGTGGTGTGGACATCGCGGCGTTGCAGCGTAGCGACGGCGCCGCGCCCGGGGCAGTGGGCGGCGCGGTCCGCCGTGGCGCCGCTTGCCGGTTGTCCGCGGACCGGCCCCGCGCCATGCTGTTCGCCCCCGAAACCCCGCTTCGGCGCGCCACCCCGCCGCCCGCGACACAGAGCAATGAGCAAGGTCTACGACATCGGAGTCCTCCCCGGCGACGGCATCGGCGACGAGGTCGTGCGCGAGGCCCTCAAGGTCCTCGACGCGATCCAGTCGGTGCACGGCTTCGCCACGAAGCGCGAGCACCTGCCCTACGGCGCCGAGCACTTCCTCAAGACGGGCGAGACGATGCCGGACGTCGCCTTCGACCGCATCCGCCAGATGCACGCCGTGCTGTTCGGCGCCATCGGCGACCCGCGCATCGAGGTCGGCAAGCTGGAGTTCGCGATCATCGCCGGCATGCGGCACAAGCTCGACCTGTACGTCAACCTGCGGCCGGTCAAGCTCTACCACGAGTCGATGTGCCCGCTGAAGGGCAAGACGCCCGCCGACATCGACATCGTCTTCCTGCGCGAGAACACCGAGGACGCCTACGCCGGCATCCACGGCACGACCAAGAAGGACACCGACTTCGAGATCGCGCTCCAGCAGATGGTCTACACCGCGCGCGGCACCGAGCGCATCATCCGCCACGCCTTCGAGACGGCCGTGAAGCGCGGCCCGAAGCCGGGCAAGGAGAAGCCGCAGGTCACGCTGATCGACAAGGCCAACGCCGTGCGCGCGCAGGACATCTGGACGCGCATCTTCGCCAAGGTCGCCAAGGAGTACCCGGGCGTCGCCACCGACCACGCCTACATCGACGCGGCGTGCATGTGGATGATCAAGAACCCGGACTGGTTCGACGTCTGCGTCACGACCAACCTCTTCGGCGACATCATCACCGACCTCGGCGCCATGCTGATCGGCGGCATGGGCATCGCCTCGTCGGGCAACATCCACCCTGGCAAGGTGTCGATGTTCGAGGGCATCCACGGCAGCGCGCCGAAGTACAAGGGCACCGACAAGGCGAGTCCGCTGGCGACGATCCTGTCGATGGGCCTGATGCTCGACCACATCGGCCAGCCGGCGGCGGCGAAGGAACTGGAGGCGACCGTCGCCAGCCTGATCCAGACCGGCCGCATCCGCAGCCTCAAGGCCGGCGACCACAAGTGCAGCGAGCTCGGCACGATGGTGCGCGACGAGTTCCTCGCGCGCGCCGCCGCGCGCAAGTGAGCCGCCGGCCGACCGCCGCGGCCCCGCGGTCCGCTGCGCACGACCGCATCGTGACGCCGCGGCGCGGCAAGATGCCGCGGCCCCCTCGGCGCCGCCGCGGCGGATTCTGCTAGGATCGCACCGGCGTCCCCGGAATCGGCCGACGGACGCCCGCTCCGGGCCTCGATGACTTCATCCTTCGCCGCGTCGCTCCGTCTCGCCCTTCCGTTCGCCGCGTGCGTCGGCCTGCTGCCGGCGCAGGGCGGCCAGCCGGCGCTGTTGCCGCCGACGTTGGCGCAGGCGTTTGCCGTGCAGGCCGGCACGCTGCAGAGCCTGACGCTGCCGGCCGCGCCGGTCGGCCTCGTCACCGTTCCCGTCGTGCTCGCCGGCGCGCCGGCGCTGCTCGAACTCGCGCCGTTCGACGTGCGCGCCGCGAACTTCCAGCTGTGGGTGCGCAGCGGCGACCAGCTGGCGGAGGTCTCGCCGCCGCCTGCCGCCGACACGTGGCGCGGCGGCATCGCCGGCGAGGTCGGCAGCGCCGTCGCGGCGACGATCGACGGCGGCGGCCTGACGGCCTACGTCCGGCGCGGCAGCGGCGACGTCTGGGTCGTGCAGCCGCTGCGCGCGGTGTCGGCGACGGCGCCGGCGACGGCGCACGCCGTCTTCCGCGGCGCCGACACCTTGCCGCAGCCCGGCTTCTGCGGCGTCACGCAGCCGTCGCTGCCGGTCGCCGGCGGCGGCGCCGGCGGCGAGGACGTCGTCTACGCCTGCGAACTCGCGCTGGAGGCCGACTACCCGCTGTTCCAGGCCAACGGCAGCAACGTCGCCAGCACGCAGAACGACGTCCTCGGCGTCGTCAACGCGATCGACCTGATCTACCGCAACGACGTGCAGATCGACCTGTCGGTGACGCAGCTGGTCGTCGACTCGACCCCCGATCCGTACACGTCGAGCGTCGCCAACACGCTGCTGACGCAGTTCCAGCAGCGCTGGACGACGACCTACGCGGCGGTGCCGCGCGACATCGCGCACCTGATGACCGGCCGCAACGTCGGGCAGGCGAGCAACGGCACGATCGGCCTCGCCTACGTCGGCTCGGTGTGCAACCCGTCGTTCGGCTACGGCCTGTCGCAGACGCGCTTCACGGCCAACTTCGGGCTGCGCGTCGCGGTCACCGCCCACGAACTCGGCCACAACTTCAACGCCTCGCACTGCGACGGCCAGCCGGGCTGCGCGATCATGTGCAGCGGCGCCGGCGGCTGCACCGGCGTGGTGAACACGTTCAGCGCCTACGAGCGCGCGCAGATCACCGCCTTCCGCGCGACGGCGCCCTGCCTGACGGCGCAGGCGACCACGCCGCAGATCGCGTCGATCGCGCCGACCAGCTTCCTGACGGTCAACCCGCCGCAGATCACGGTCAACGGCAGCGGCTTCTTCGGCGTCAACCTCGCGACCCTCGGCGGCGTGCCGGTGACGACCGGCATCACGGTGGTGAGCGACACCCAGCTGCGCTTCACGCCGCCGGTCGGCGTGCCGCTCGGCCCGCAGCTGCTGTCGGTCACCAACGCGGCGGGGACAAGCAACGTCGCGCTCGTCGTCGTCAACCCGGCCAATCCGTGCCAGGTGTTCGTGCCGTCGGCGACGTACGGCGGCGCGACGCTGTCCTGGCGCATGGGCGGCTGGCCGGGCGACCCGGCGTTGCTCGGCATCAGCATCGTCAACTCGACGTCGCCCTTCCTCGGTCAGCCGCTCATGGACGGCTTCCTGACCCTGTGGAACGGCGTGCTCGACGCCCGCGGCCTCGCCAACTTCGCGGTCGTGGTGCCGCCGGGGCTGCTGACCGGCTTCACCATCTACTCGCAACTGCTCGACGTCGATCCAGCGACCGGCGGCCTGCGCAGCGTCTCCGGCCTGCCCGGCACCTGGATCGTCTTCTGATCGGCGCTGCGGCGGTCGCCCGCGACCGCCGGCAGCGGCTCAGGCCGGCGGCGGGTCGGTCGGCAGCCGCCAGCGGACCGGCGGCGGCTCGGCGACGGCATCGGCCAGCGCATCAGCCAGCCCATTGGCCAGCGCATCGGCCGGCGCGTCGGGCCGGGCCGCGGCAAGGCGGGGCGGGCGGGCCGCCAACGGGCGGTCGGCGGGGGGCACGGAGTCGTCGGGCCGTGGGTGCGGCATGTCCCAAGGTGGTCGACCGGGGGGATCGGCGGCACATTGCGCGCAGCTTTGCGTGGGGGATGGCAGGCGTGTGCGTTGCTCGCGCCCTATCCTCGCGGCGTTCCGGCCGGTCCGGACACCCGCCTCGCGCATCCGCATTCCCACGATGACCATGACCATCCGCATCGCTTCCCTGTTCCTCGCCCTCGCGCTGCCGCTCACCGCCCAGGACGCCGGCGGTTCGGCCGAGCCCGACACCATGTTCTACAAGGCCTTCTACCTGGAGAAGGGCCAGCGCGACTTCGCCGGCGCCATGGCGCTGTACGAGCAGTTCCTGGCCAAGGCCCCCGAGCACAAGCTCGCCGGCGAGGCCGCGCGCCAGCAGTTCCGCCTGCTCGACGCCACGGGCAAGACCAAGGAGCGCGACGCCTTCAAGGCCAAGTACGAGAAGCTGCTCGGCAACGTCACGGCGGCGGCGCCGACGCCGGCCGTGTCGGAGCGCCCGGCGCGCGGCGGCGAGGGCGGCGAGCGCCCGGCGCGCGGCGAAGGCGGCGCGGCCGGCGGCCGGCCGGACATGGCGGCGCGCATGGCCGAGCTGGAGAAGCAGCTCGCCGCGGCGAAGGAAGCCGGCAACGCCGACGAGCAGAAGCGCCTGGAGCAGCAGATCGAGCGCATGAAGTCGATGGGCAACCGCGGCCAGGGCGGCCCCGGTGGCCCGGGTGGCGCCGGCGGCCGCGGCCGCGGCGGCCTGATGGGCGCGGTCATGGGCGGCAAGCCCGTCGCGGAGATGAGCGACGAGGAGATCGGCCAGCTCAAGAGCGGCATCGAGCAGTCGAGCCAGATGATCGAGATGATGCGCGAGCGCAACCCCGAGCAGGCCGACAAGATGGAGAAGGGCGTCGCCGACCTGAAGAAGGCGCTCGACGCCGGCGACAAGGCGGCGGCGCAGACGGCCCTCGACGCGCTGAAGTCGGCGATGCCGGCGCGCGGCGGCCGCGGCAACCGCGGCGGCGGCGGCGGTGAGGCCGGTGGCGCTGGCGCTGGCGGCGGCGGCCGCGGCGGCAACGGCGGTGGTGGCGGTGGCGGCGGCGGCATCTGAGCCCGCCTGCGACCCGCAACCGGACCGCACGACGGCGGCCAGCCCGATCCCCCCGGGCTGGCTGCCGTTGTTTTGGCCGCCGTAGTTCTGGCCGCCATCGTCTTGGCCGGCGTCCTTTTGGCCGCGCAGCGCCTTCCCTCGCGCGGCTGCGGCGGCGATGGTGGTGGTGTGCCGCGCCGCCGCGTCGATCCCGTCCGCCAGGAGGTCTTCCACCACCTCTACAGCGCGTGGTGCGAAGAGGCCGGCGTGCGCCTGCAGCGCAGCGCGATCAGCCCGAACATCCGCGAGCGCGCCGACTTCTCGGTCGCGGTGTTCGACCGCCGCGGCGCGCTGGTGGCGCAGGCTGCGCACATCCCCGTGCACCTCGGCAGCGCCGGCGACGCGGTCGCGGCGGTGCGCGCCGAACTCGAGCTGCGGCCCGGCGACGTCGCCATCCTCAACGACCCGTACGCCGGCGGCACGCACCTGCCCGACGTGACGATGGTGCGGCCGGTGTTCCTGCCGGGCGCACGCTCGCCCGAGTGGTTCGTCGTCAACCGCGCGCACCACGCCGACGTCGGCGGCGCGGCGCCCGGTTCGATGGCGATCGCCGCCGACCTGCACGCCGAGGGCTTCGTCGTGCCGCCCGTGCACCTGCGGCGGCGCGGCGTGCTGCAGCGCGATCTGTGGCGGCTGTTCGCGCGCAACGTGCGCGGCGCCGACGAACGGCTCGTCGATCTCGCCGCGCAGGAGGCGAGCCTCGCGCAACTCGACCGGCGGCTCGCCGCGGCGGCGGCCGAACATGGCGTCGCCACCCTGCGGGCCGTGCAGGACCAGCTCGCCGACCACGCCGAGCGCGCCGGCGCGGCGATGCTGCGCGGCCTGCCCGCTGGCACGTACCGCGCCGCCGACGTGCTGGAGGACGACGGCTTCGGCCACGGCCCGCTGCGTCTTGCGCTGGCGCTGACGCTGCGCGGCGGCCGCGCCACCTTCGACTGGACCGCCAGCAGCGACGCCGCCGTCGGCGGCGTCAACGCCAACCGCGGCATCGTGCTGGCGGCGTGCGTCTACGCGCTGCGCTGCCTGTGCCCAGGCCGCCTGCCGATGAACGACGGCGTGTTCCGGCTGGTGCGCCTGGTCACGCGACCCGGCAGTCTCGTCGATCCGCGTTCGCCGTCGCCGGTCGCCGGCGGCAACGTCGAGACGAGCCAGCGCCTCGTCGACGTCGTCTTCGCCGCGCTGGCCAAGGCTGCGCCCGAGCGCGCCCCGGCGGCCTCGGCCGGCACGATGAGCAACTTCTCGTTCGGCGGCCGGCGCGCCGACGGCGGCGAGTTCACCAGCTACGAGACGATCCCCGGCGGCGCGGGCGCGACGGCGCAGCGCGCCGGGCAGGCGGCGATCCAGACGCACATGACCAACACGCGCAACACGCCGATCGAGGAACTGGAGCACCGCGCGCCGGTGCGCGTCGTCGCCCTGTCGGTGCGGCGCGGCAGCGGCGGCGCCGGGGCGCAGCGCGGCGGCGACGGCATGCGCAAGGTCGTCGAGGCGCTGGCGCCGCTGCGTGCTTCGTTCCTCGGCGAACGGCATCGCACGCGCCCGCCCGGCGCCCGCGGCGGCGGCGCCGGCGCCCCCGGCGCGCTGTGCGTCCTGCGGCGCGGCCGCCGCGTGCGCTTGCCGGCGAAGGCGACGTTCGCGCTGCAGCCAGGCGATCGCGTCGTCATCGACACGCCCGGCGGCGGCGGCTGCGGTCGCCGGCGCTGACCTCGCCGCAGCGCGTCGGCCGTCCGCGCGGTGCGCCCCGTTCACGGCGCGCCCGCGCCGGCGGCGGCAGCGACGGCGGTGAGCACGCGGTCGTGCGGTTGGCGGCGGCGTGCCCGCGCCAGCAGGCGCACGGCGCCGCGGCGGTCGCCGCGCGCCTCGCGCAGCCGTGCCCGCGCCAGCACGGCCGTGGCCGGCGGCAGGGTCGGCAGCACGCGGGCCGCGCGCAGCGCGCGCGCGGCGGCGGCGAGGTCGCCATCGGCGATGCCGGCTTCGAAGCGCCACGCCCACGCCGCGGCGTTGTCCGGCGCCAGCGCGGTCGCCGCCGCCAGCAGTTCCGCCGGCGCGCCCGGTTCGAACCGCCGCGCGCAGGTCCAGCGGCGGATCAGCGCGCGCTCGCGCTGCGTCGCCGCGTGCCGCGGGAAGTGCGTCGCCAACCGGCGCAGGCGCTGCAGCCGGCGCGCGACGTCCGGTGGCCGCCGCGCCCGCGGGGCCAGGCACACGCGTTCGTCGCGGCGCAGCAGGTCGGCAGCGAGCCCCGCGAGCGCCTCCGCCAGCCGCCGCCGCCAGAAGGCGCGCTGCTCGCCGTCGGCGCCGCACCGGCGCGCCACTTCGTCGAGTTGCAGCCGCAGGCGCCGCCGCGGCACGCCCGCGGCCGCGGCGGTGCGGGCGAGGTTGCAGCGGCCGTTGACCAGCAGGTCGAGTTCGGCCGGCGCGCCGGCGATCGTCGCCCAGTCGGTGGCGAGGCCGGGGCCCGCGCACTCCGCCAGGTCGCCGCCGCGCCGCCGGCGCGCCGCGAAGCGGTCCTGGTAGATCATGCGTTCCATCAGGCGCATCCAGCGCGCGTGCCGCGCCTCGAGCGGCAGCGCCGCGATCACGGCGGCGTGTTCGAGGCAGTCGGCTGCGATCTCCTGCGCGACGTCGTCGAGCAGGTCGCGAAAGGACTGCGGCGGCACGCCCTTCCACGCGGCGATGCGCCGCAGGGTGCCGGGCAAGGCCCGTCGGCAGAACATTCGCCAATGCGCCAGGGCCAGGGCGCGCGCGCCCTCGCCGTCGTCGGTTGCCGTCATGGTTCGATGGTCCTCCTGTGGTCCCAAGGTGGGGCACCGGGGGGTGGCGCGGATCCCGACGACGTGGTGGCGATCGCCGCGGGGCCACGGCTAGACTGGTTCCCTTTTTCCGCCGCTGCGCTGATCCATGCCGACCACGTGTGTCGTAGGCATCCTCTGGGGTGACGAAGGCAAGGGCAAAGTCATCGACTACCTCGCCGCCGAGACCGACTTCGTCGTCCGTTACGGCGGCGGCCACAACGCCGGGCACACGCTGGTGCTGCCGACCGGCAAGCTGGTCCTGCACCTGATCCCCTCGGGCATCGTCCACCCGCACACGGTGAACGTGATCGGCAACGGCGTCGTCGTCGACCCGGTGCACCTCGTCGGCGAGGTCGACAAGCTGCGCCAGCGCGGCCTCGACGTGCGCCTGGGCCACAACCTGCTGGTCAGCGAGCGCGCGCACGTGATCGTCGAGGCGCACCGCCGGCAGGACCTGTGGGCCGAGGCGCAGCGCGGCGACGGCAAGATCGGCACCACCGGCCGCGGCATCGGCCCGGCCTACGCCGACCGCTGCGGCCGCGTCGGCCTGCGCATGGGCGACCTGCTGCGGCCCGAGCGGCTGCGCGATGCCTGTGCGGCGTTCGCGGCGCACAAGAACGCGTGGTTCGGCCCCGCCGGGCTGGCCCCGGTCGACGCGGCGGCGCTCGCCGCCGAGCTGCTGGCCGCCGGCGAGACGCTGCGCGCCGGCATCGTCGACGCCGGTGCGGCGCTGCGGCGCGCGCAGGCGGACGGCAAGCGCATCCTGCTGGAGGGCGCGCAGGGCTGCCTGCTCGACCTGGAGCAGGGCACGTACCCGTACGTCACCAGTTCGCACGCGAGCACCGGCGGCGCGTTCCCGGGCACCGGCCTGCCGCCGCACGCCATGCGCGTCGTCGGCATCGCCAAGGCCTACGCCACGCGCGTCGGCGCCGGGCCGTTCCCGACCGAGCTCAAGGACGCCCTCGGCGACACGCTGCGCATCGCCGGCAACGAGTTCGGCTCGACGACCGGCCGGCCGCGCCGCTGCGGCTGGTTCGACACCGTCGCCGTGCGCTACAGCGGCGCGGTGTCGGGCGCGAGCGAACTGGTGCTGACCAACCTCGACGTGCTGAAGGGCTTCGGGCCGCTGCGCCTGTGCGTCGCCTACCGACTCCCCGACGGCACGCGCACGACCGAGTTCCCGGCCTTCGACCTCGAAGGCGCCGTGCCGGAGTTCGTCGACCTGCCCGGCTTCACCGAGGACGTCCGCGCCGTGCGCCGTTTCGAGGACCTGCCGGCCAACGCGCGCGCGTACGTGCAGGCGATCGAGCAGCGCACCGGGATCCCGGTGCGCACCATCTCGGTCGGCCCCGAGCGGCAGCAGGTCATCCTGCGGTGAGCGCGGCCGCCGGCGATCCGGGGCTCGTCGTGCCGCGCAGCGTCGCGGTCATCATGGACGGCAACGGCCGCTGGGCGAAGCAAGCCGGCCTCGAACGCATCCGCGGCCACGAGAAGGGCATCGAGGCGGTGCGCACGACGGTGACCGAGTGCGCGCAGCTGGGCGTGCAGGCGCTCGTGCTCTACGCGTTCTCGGAGGAGAACTGGCAACGGCCGCAGCGCGAGATCGACCTGCTGTTCAAGCTGCTCAAGCGCTTCCTCGCCGAGGAACTGCCGACGCTGATGCAGCACCGCGTGCGCCTCGTGCACTCGGGCAGGCGCGAGCGGCTCGCGCCCGACGTGCTCGACCTGCTCGATCGCACGATCGCGGCGACGGCTGGCAACGCCGGCATGACGCTGAGCCTCGCCATCAGCTACGGCGGCCGCCAGGAGATCGTCGACGCCGTGCGCGCGCTCGCCGCCGACGTGCAGCGCGGCGCCATGGCGCCGGCGGCGATCGACGAGGCGGCGATCCACGCGCGCCTCTACCATCCCGAACTGCCCGATCCGGATCTGCTGATCCGCACGGCGGGGGAGCGGCGCATCAGCAACTTCCTGCTCTGGCAGGTCAGCTACGCCGAGATCCATGTCGCCGAGGTCTGCTGGCCGGAGTTCCGCGCCGAGCACCTGCACGCCGCCTTCCGCGACTACGGCCGGCGCGTGCGCAAGTTCGGCAAGGTGACGTGATGGCGAGCGACCTGCGCACCCGCGCCGTGCTGGCGCCGACGATGCTGGCGACCGTCGGCGTCGTCTACTGGCTCGACTGGAACGACGCGCTCGGGCTCGGCCGCGGCGTGCTGTCGGCGGCGGTGCTCGGCCTGCTCGGCTTCGCCGGCGTCATGGAGTACGTGGCGCTGCTGCGCGGCGGCGGCTTCGCGGTCTCGCGCCGCTCGCTGCCGCTGTTCAGCGCGCTGCTGCTGCTGTCGGCGCCGTTCCTCGGCTGGGGCCAACTCGATCGCGAGCTGTACCCGCCGGTCGTCGCCACGCTGCTGCTGCTGTTCCCGATCGCGGTGCGGTCGCTCGGCAAGGACGACATGCGCGTCGGCCTGGAGAAGCAGGGCGCGACGCTGCTCGGCTTCATCTACGTGGCCTGGCCGATGTACTTCGCCATGGGCACGGCCCTGCGGCACCTGCCGTCGGTGTTGTTCGTCGTGCTGGTCTGCAAGGGCGGCGACATCGGCGGCTACTGCGTCGGCCGACTGTTCGGCCGCCGCAAGCTGATCCCGCACGTCAGCCCGGGCAAGACGATCGAAGGCGCGCTCGGCAGCCTCGGCGCGTCGGTGGCGCTGGCGGTGGCGCTGCGCGGCCCGTTGCTGGCGCCCGCGGTCGAGTTGCCGCTCTGGCTCGCCCTCGTCGCCGGCGTCGTGCTCAACGTCACGACGCAGACCGGCGACCTGATCGAGTCGCTGCTCAAGCGCCGCTGCGGCGCCAAGGACAGCTCGCGGCTGCTGCCGGCGCACGGCGGCGTGCTCGACCTGATCGACAGCCTGCTGTTCTCGTTCTGCGCGTGGTTCCTGCTGCTGGTCTGGCGCACCTGACGCGCGCGCGCGCCGGGCGGCGTGGCCTTCCATGGCGCAGGCTCCTAGACTGCGCCGCCGATGACCGACGCCGACATCCATATCCCGGTGCAGTCCGTCGAGGAGGCGCGCACGCTGCTCGGGCCGCTCGACAGCAACGCCCGCCTGATCCGCGAACTGCACGGCGTCAGCGTGCTGGCCCGCGACGGCAGCCTGCGCCTGCTCGGCGACTCGGGCCACGTGCACGTCGTCCAGCAGGTGCTGGAGGAGTGCCTGGGCATGATGCGCGGCGGCCGCCGCGTCAGCACGCAGGAGGTCGCCGGCCGGCTGCGCGCGACGCTCGGCGTCGACGCCACGGTCGATCCGGCCGACGCCGCCGAGCGCGCGCGGCAGGCCGCGAATGCACCCGCGGTCTCGCCGGCGGCGCGCGCGCGCACGCCGGGCCAGCAGCGGTACCTCGAATGCATGGACCAGCACGACGTCGTCTTCGGCGTCGGGCCGGCGGGCACCGGCAAGACCTACCTCGCCGTCGCCAAGGCGATCGAGGCGATGAAGCGCGGCGCCGTGCGCCGCCTCGTGCTGGTGCGGCCGGCGGTCGAGGCGGGCGAGAAGCTCGGCTTCCTGCCCGGCGACTTGCAGCAGAAGATCGATCCCTACCTGCGGCCGATGTACGACGCGCTGCAGGACCTGCTCGACCCGCGCACGCGCATGCGCTGGCTGGAGAGCGAGGTCGTCGAGGTCTGCCCGCTCGCGTACATGCGCGGCCGCACGCTCAACCGCGCGTTCGTCATCCTCGACGAGGCGCAGAACACGACCGTGCCGCAGATGCTGATGTTCCTCACCCGCCTGGGCGAGGGCTCGCGCATGGTCGTCACCGGCGATCCGTCGCAGACCGACCTGCCGCACAGCGTGCAGTCGGGCCTCGGCGACGCGCTGCGCAAGCTCGACGGCGTCGACGGCATCGGCATCACCCGGCTCGACAGCACCGACGTCGTGCGCCACGCCGTCGTCAGCCGCATCGTCAACGCCTACGACGCGGCCGGCCACGGCCAGCAGCGGCCGCGATGAGCCGCCGCGCCGCGCCGCTGGCCGAGCCGCAACTCGACGTCGTCGACCGCGTCAGGCCGCGCACGCCGCGGCCGTTCCTCGCCCGCGTCGTGCGCGCGGCGCTGGCGCACGGCGGCCGGCCGGCGATGCCCGTCGCGCTGCTGTTGACCGGCGACCGCGAGATCGGCCGGCTGCACGCCGAGTTCCTCGGCGACCCGTCGCCGACCGACGTGATCTCGTTCGCGGTCGACGACGGCGCCGAGATCGTCGTCAGCGTCGACACCGCGCGGCGCGTCGCCAAGGAGAAGGGCCACGCCGCGCGCGCCGAGGTGGCGCTGTACGTCGTGCACGGCCTGCTGCACGTCATGGGCTGGGACGACGTGCGGCCGCGGCTGCGCGAGCAGATGCGCGCCGCCGAGGCGGCGATCATGCGCAGCCTCGGGCTCGCATACGCGCCGGTCGACGTCGCGGCAGCGGCGCCAAGGCCCAAGCGCCGCGCCGCGCCGAAGCGTCGTTCGCGGTCGTAGCGGCGCGTGGTGCGTTGCGCCGTCGCGGCGCGGCGGTACGTTGCGCGCCTCCGGTGCGCGTTCGCCGTCGTCCGACGACGCGTTGCCGGGAACGGCGCGCCGGGCGGGCGCGCGATGGGCGCAGCGCAGGGACATGGTCAGCCGAGGACCGTTGTACGAACCGTCGCCGACCGCGGCCGCCGCCGCGGTCGAGGCGTTGGCGCGCCGCTACGCGCGGCAGCCCGATCCCGTCGTGCTCGAACAGATCGTCGCGCTCTGTCGCGCCACGGTCGCGGCGCGCGCGGCGCGGCTGGCAGCGCGCCTGCCGGCGCACGTCGCCGCCGCCGACCTGCACGCGGCCGGCCTCTGGGGCCTGCTGCAGGCGGTCGCCACGTTCGCCCCGGCCCGCGGCGAGCGCTTCGCGGCCTGGGCCGAACTGCGCGTGCGCGGCGCGATGCTCGACGAACTGCGCCGCGCCGACTTCGTGCCGCGCGGGCTGCGTCGCCGCCTGCGCCGCCACGCCGCCGCGCTCGGGCGCCTGCGCCTGGAACTGCAGCGCGAGCCGACGGCGAGCGAACTCGCCGCCGAACTCGGCGCCTCGGAGGCCGAACTCGCGCGGCTGTGCGCGCCGCAGCGCGTGCCGATCGACGCGACGGGCGGCGGCTATGCCGACGGGGACCGCGCCATGGCGCTCGCCGACGCCTCGCTGCCTGCGGTCGAGGACGGCCTGCTGCGCCGCGAGGCGCTCGACGGCCTCCGCCGCGCGCTGCCGCCGCAGCAGTGGCGCGTGCTCGAATTGTGCTTCCTCGACGGCCTCACCGGCCGCGAGGCGGCGCGCCGGCTGCGCGTCACGCCGTCGCGCGTCAGCCAACTCCGCGCCGACGCGCTGCTGCGCCTGCGCGCGCTGTTCGCGCCGCGCCCGGCGTGAGGCCGGCCGCCGCCGCGCTGGCGCCGGGGCCGGCGCTCGGGCACATTGCCGCGCGGATGGTCGACGACCGCCAACCTTGCGACGGCGCTGGCACGCCCGAGTTCCACCGCCGCGGCGGCGCGCTGTGGTGCGAAGACGTGCCGCTCGCCGACCTCGCCGCGCGCCACGGTACGCCGCTGTACGTCTACTCGCGCACGGCGATGCAGACGCGCCTCGCCGCGGTGCGCGCGGCGTTCGGTCCCGACGCGATCGTCTGCTACGCGGCCAAGGCCAACAGCGCGCGCGCCGTGCTGCAGACGATGCACGCCGGCGGGGCGGGCTTCGACGTCGTCAGCGGCGGCGAGTTGCGCCGCGTGCAGGCGGCGGGGCTGCCGACGGCGCAGGTCGTGTTCGCCGGCGTCGCCAAGGAACGCTGGGAGATCGAGGCCGCGGCCGCGGCGGACATCCTGGCGTTCCAGGTCGAGTCGCCGCACGAACTGCCGCTGCTCGCGAGCGTCGGCGCGCAACTGGGCCGGCCGCTGCGCGTCATGCTGCGGCTCAACCCCGACGTCGACGCCGGCACGCACGCCTACATCAGCACGGGCAAGAAGGACAACAAGTTCGGCGTGTCGCTGGCCGCGGCCGGCGAGGCCGTCGCCGCCATCGTCGGTTCGCCGTGGCTCCGCCTCGTCGGTTACCACGTGCACCTCGGCAGCCAGTTGCGCAGCGTCGAGCCGTACACTGCGGCGCTGGCCAAGGTCGAGGCGTTCGTCGCCGGCGATCCGGCGCGCGCGCGCGGCGTCAGCCACTACGACCTCGGTGGCGGCTTCGGCATCGGCTACGGCAGCGGCGAAGCGCTCGACGTCGCCGCCGTGGCCGCCGCGCTGCTGCCGCGGCTGCGCGCGCGCGGCTGGCGACCGGTCGTCGAGCCGGGTCGCTTCCTCGTCGGCGACGCCGGCGTGCTGTTGACGCGCGTGCTCGGCGACAAGCCGCAGGGCGGCACCGAGTTCCTGCTCGTCGACGCGGCCATGAACGACCTGCTGCGACCGGCGCTGTACCAGGCCGAGCACCCGATCGTCGCCGTCGCCCCGCACGCCGGCCCGCCGCGCACCGTCGACGTCGTCGGCCCGGTGTGCGAGACCGGCGACTTCCTGGCCCGTCGCCGCGACCTGCCGCCCTGCGCGCCCGGCGACCTGCTCGCCGTGCTGGCAGCGGGCGCGTACGGCGCCAGCATGGCGTCCAACTACAACTCGCGGCGCCGGCCGGCCGAAGTGATGGTCGCGGGCGGCGTCGCGCGCGTGATCCGCCGACGCGAGACCTTCGAGCAACTGCTGCAGAACGAGGAATCCTTCGATGAACCGACTGCTTCGTAGCCGCGCCGCGCGCGCGCTCGCCCTCGTCGCCGTGCTCGCCGGCCTCGGCGGCTGTTCGTTCCTCGCCAACGAGTTCCAGCCGCTCGACGCCACGCCGCCGCCGCCGGCGCGGGTCGCCGGCGTGGCGCCGGGTTCGTGAGCCAAGGACGCGGGAGCGACCGACGATGGTGGGGCCTCGACTGCGCGCGGTGCTGCAAGCCGGCGTCGGCGCCGGCGACCTGAGCGGTCCCGGCGTCGTGATCGGCTGCGCCGAGCACCCGGTGTGCGGCGACCGGCTCGAACTCAGCCTGCGCTTCGAGGCCGGCGTCGTGCGCGAGGTGCGCTGGCGCGCGGCCGGCTGCCCGGCGACCACAGCGGTCGCGGCGCTGGCGGCGGTGGCGCTGCCCGGCGCGCCGGTGGCCGCCGCCGCGGCGACGCTGCGCCGGGCGCTCGCCGAGCACGGCGGCCTGGCGCCGGCCGAGCGCCACGCCGAGGCGATGGCGGTCCGGGCGCTGGCTGCGGCAGGCTGCGGCTGAGCTTCGTGCCGCCGTGCGGGCGCGCCGGCGTCATGCCGGTGCGGCGCCGTCGGCAATCGCAGGTTTTTTTCGCCGCGTGCAACCGCGGCGTGGGCGGGCGCGAAGCCTTCCGCAGCGCGGGCGCAGCGCCCGCACCTTACCAAGGCATACGGTCTCACCCGGTTCACGCCGGGCGGGGCCACGGGTGCATGGCAACCCGGACGCTGGCGACCCCTTCCGGGGCAGGCAGGGCCGCCGGTAGCCGGACCCGCGCATGGTGCGCGGACATGCACCCGAATCTTCCAAGGGCGCGCGCTTCGTCCTCGCCTGGAAGGCGTTCCTCGACCGGGGCAGGCAGGAACGTCGGACAGGTCGCGCGATGACGCGCAACGGAGCGCGCGCCCGCGTTTTCCGCCGTGCGGTCGCGCACTGCGGCCACTTTTTCCGGTCCGACGCCTGACGTAGAAGGCGCGCCATGGGACCGAACGACCCCGACGACGCCGGCGCACAGCGCCCAGGCGACTTGCCCGGAGATGGCGACCGACCGGATGCGCCTGCCGAGCAGGCCGGCGCGGGCGATGGCGGCGCGACGCAAAGCAATGCGAGCGCATCGGTCGTGGTGCAGGACGCCTTGCCCGACACGATGTTCGTGTTCCCGCTGCGCAAGGCGGCGCCGTTCCCGCACCTGATGATGCCGCTGCTGCTCGACCAGCCGGCGGCGCGCGAGATCGTCGCCAAGGCCGAGGCGCACAACGGCTACCTCTTCCTTGTGCTGCAGAAGGACCCCGAGCAGGAGGAGCCCGGTCCCGACGGCGTGCACGAAGTGGGCGTCATCACGCGCATCCTGAAGACGCTGAGGCTGCCGGACGGCAGCATGTCGTCGATGACCCAGGGCATGCGGCGGGCCCGCATCGTCAAGCTGGTGCGGCAGGCGCCGCACATGGTGGCGCGGGTCAAGGAACTGGTCGAGATCCCCGCCCAGGGCGAGCGCGCCGGATCGCTGTTCCGGCTGCTGCAGAAGCAGCTGCAGAAGCTGGCCGAAATGCAGGACCAGGGCGATGCCGGCTTCGCCACCGCGCTGCTCAACGTCGACGACCCGGGCCAGATCGCCGACTTCACCGCCGGCGTCGTGCGCAAGGTCGCCGACCGGCAGCGGCTGCTCGACCAGGTCGACGTCGAGAAGCGGCTGGAGCTGGCGCTGCAGCTGGCGATGGCCGAGGGCGAGCTCGTCGCGCTCGACAAGAAGATCCTCGGCGAGATCCGCGACAAGGCCGAGAAGGCGCAGAAGGACTACTTCCTGCGCGAGCAGCTCAAGAGCATCCGCCGCGAACTCGGCGAGGAGAAGGACCCGCGCACGGCCGAGCTGCACCGCCTGGAGGAAGCGGTGGCCAAGGCCAAGCTGCCCGACGCCGCGCAGAAGCGCGCGCGCGAGGAGCTGACGCGGCTGCAGACGACGCCGGTCGAATCCGCCGAGTACGGCGTCGTGCGCAACTACCTCGACTGGCTGGTGACCCTGCCGTGGAGCGTGTCGACCGCCGACGACACCGACCTCGACCGCGCCGCGCGCGTGCTCGCCGACGACCACTACGGCCTCGACGAGGTCAAGGACCGCATCCTGGAGTTCCTCGCCGTGCGCAAACTGCGCCCGGGGCACCCCGGTTCGATCCTCTGCCTGTCCGGCCCGCCGGGCGTCGGCAAGACCAGCCTCGGCCGCAGCATCGCGCGGGCGATGGGGCGCAAGTTCTTCCGCTTCTCGCTCGGCGGCATGCGCGACGAGGCCGAGATCAAGGGCCACCGCCGCACCTACGTCGGCGCCATGCCGGGCCGCATCCTGCAGGGCCTCAAGGCCGCCGGCAGCAACAACCCGGTGCTGCTGCTCGACGAGATCGACAAGCTCGGCAGCGATTTCCGCGGCGATCCGAGTTCGGCGCTGCTCGAAGTGCTCGACCCCGAGCAGAACCACGCCTTCGCGGACCACTACCTCGACGTTCCGTTCGACCTGTCGAAGGTGATGTTCCTGGCGACGGCGAACGTGCTGTCGGACATTCCCGAGCCGCTGCGCGATCGCATGGAGATCCTGGAGATCCCCGGCTATCTGCTGGAGGAGAAGGTCGAGATCGCGCGCCGCCATCTGCTGCCCAAGCAGTTGGAGCGCCACGGCCTGCTCGGCAAGCACCTGTCGGTCGCGCCGCCGGTGCTGCGCCAGATCGTGCAGCAGCACACGCGCGAGGCCGGCGTGCGCGGCCTCGACAAGGTCGTGCAGCGGCTGTGCCGCAAGATCGCGCGCGCCGTTGCGGGCGGCGGCAAGGGGCCCGGGCGGCTGTCGGCCGCCGAGGCGACGCAGCTGCTGGGCCGGCCGCGCTTCCAGCCGGAGGAGCGGCGCAAGCTGCGCCTGCCCGGCGTCGTGCAGGGGCTCGCGTGGACGCCGTTCGGCGGCGACGTGCTGTACGTCGAGGCGATCGCCAGCAAGGGCAAGGGCGCGCTGCAGCTGACCGGCAGCCTCGGCGACGTGATGAGCGAGTCGGCGCGGCTCGCGCTCAGCTACCTGCGCGGCCACGCCGATCGCTTCGGCCTCGACCTGCAGGCGATGGGCGAGCAGGACCTGCACCTGCACTTCCCGGCGGGCGCGATCAAGAAGGACGGCCCGTCGGCCGGCATCGCGATCGCGTGCGCGTTCCTCGGCGCGCTGCTCGGGCGCACGGCGCCGGCCGACGTCGCCATGACGGGCGAGCTGACCGTCGTCGGCGAGGTGCTGCCGATCGGCGGCGTGCGCGAGAAGGTGCTCGCCGCGAAGAACTTCGGCGTCAAGCGCGTGCTGCTGCCCAAGGGCAACGAGGCGGAAGCGCGCGAACTGCGGCCCGAGCTGGTCGAGGGCATCGACCTGCGCTTCGTCGACCGCTTCGAGCAGGTCTTCGACCTTGTCTACGGCGCGGCTGCGCCGGTCCGCAGGCCGGCGGGCGGCGGCGAGCCCGTCCGCCGGCGCGGCCGGTCTGGCGGGAGCGCTGGCGATCGCTCCCGCCGGTGAGCGCGGCGGCGCGCGCCGCCGCGCGCCGCCGCGATGCGCTCAGCGCAGTTCCAGCCACTCGGTCGTCTGCAGGCCGAGCGCGTTGCTCGTGGTCATCGTGCCGATCTGGAAGTAGCCCGGCAGCACTTGCCCGAACACCGCGCGCGGCACCGTGAAGTCGAAGTCGACCGCGCCGGTGTTGTCCGCCACCGCCATCAGGTTGGCGATGCAGCTGATGTTGAGGAAGCAGCCGGGCGCGCCGAAGCCGGCGAGCGAGATCGGCAGCGGGCTGCCGTTGGACGACGTGCGGCTGTCGCCGAACTGCACGATCGCCATCGCGTTGGCGCTGCCGCCGCTGGCGCGGACGCGGAAGGCCTGCCCGTAGGCGAAGTTCGCCGGCGTCGCGCTGATCGTCGGACCGCAGTTCCAGCCGCCGATCGTCGTTCCGATCTCCGCCGGCACCGCCGGCGTCAGGTCGCGCTGCAGCGACAGCACCGTGAAGTTGCCCGCCGCGAGGCTGCCGACGGCGAAGAACTGGTAGCTGACGTTGATCTGCGGGCGGAAGCCGACCGGGCCGAACACGACGGTCGTCGTGCCCGCCGGCGCGATGCGCAGCGCCGTGTTGGCGATGCCGTACGTCGTCGTCGCGCTGGCGCCGTTGGTCAGGTTCGGGATCGTGATCTGCGGGCCGTTGACCGGCTGCGCCAGCACGTCGACGGCGGGCGCCTGCGCGAGGTGGCGGACGGTGACGCGCGAGCTGAGCGCGGGCAGCGCGCTGAGGTCGTTGGCGAACGCCGACAGCGTCGGCGACCCGGCGGCGTTGAGGTGCGCGACGATCGTCACGTCGTCCCCGCGCCCGACGGTGTCCGTGCGGCCGAGCACCTGCGAGCCGTTGAGCAGCACGCCGAAGTTGTACGTGCCGGGCGGCACGACGAGCTGGCTGCGCACGTCGCGGTAGTCGAAGCTGAACAGCGGCGCGCCATTGGCGGTGACGGTCACCGGCGCCGGCAGCCCGGGGATGCCGTGCACGACGCTGACGCGGCTGGTCAGCGCCACCGGCTGCACCTGCAGGCGGAACGACGGCGTCGACGCCACGCCGGTGGCGAACACGGCGTAGCCGTTGCCGTTCTCCAGCGCGACGGGCGCTGGGCCGAAGGCCGTCGTCGCGGTGCCGGCGACGTTGAGGCGCACGCTGTACGTGCCCGGCGCGACGTCGGCGACGACCTCGGCGCCATTGACGACGTTCGGGATGGTCGCGACGGTGGCGCCGTTCTGCTCCAGCAGCACGTCGACTGCCGGCGCCTGCGCGGTGTGGCGGACGTAGAGGCGCGCGCCGGGCAGCGTCGGCGGCGTCAGGCCGTTGGCGAACGCCGACAGCGTCGGCGTGCCGGTCGCAGTCAGGTTGGCGACGACCGAGTAGTCGAGGCCGGCGGCGACGTTGGCGTTGGTGCTGAGGATCGTGCTGCCGTTGAGGCGCACGTCCAGCTGGTAGGCGCCGGCTGGCAGCGACAGCGGGCCGCGCTGGTCGCCGTAGTCGAAGCTGAACAGCTGGTTGCCGTTGGCGAAGACCTGCACAGGTGCGGGCAGGCCGGGCACGCCGTGCAGCACGGTCACCTTGGCGTCTTGGGCGGGGAGCAGCGCGAGCAGCAGGACTGCGGCGCCGATGGGACGGAACGCGTTCATTGTGGTGGTGGTGGTGGTGGTGGTTGGCAGTCTTTGGTGGTGTTGGTCGCGAACGAAGCGTTTACCGCGTCCGCACCGGCCGCAACTTCGCAATCATCGCGCGCCGCGGATGCACGGGTTTTCATTGCGCGTTTTCGCTCGCGCTGCGTGCGTCCGCGCACGGCGCGGCGAGCGCGCGCAGTCGCACGTGACGCCGTGCGCAGGCGCACGCAGCAACGACGATGCTGGCGTCAGTCGCCGTGGCGCAGCGTGCGCCGAGGACTGCGGCTGCGGGCGCTGCGACCAGGGCGCAATGCGCTCGCGGCCGGCCACGTTGCGCGCCAGACTTGCCGCATGCCATCCGACGCCGGCCGCCGCCACGAGGTCGATGCGCTGCGCGCGCTGCGCTGGCCCTGCCTGTGCGCTGCGCTCGCGTTCGGCTGCCATCGCCTGAGCGCTGGCGGCGCGCCGCACTGGCGCGAAGGCATCGAGTCGGCGCTGTGGCTGCACGCCGCGATCGGCTTCGGCAGCCAGCACCTCGACCGGCCGAGCGCGGCCATGCGGTATCTCGCCGCCGCCGTCCTGCCGGTCTACATGCTGCAGATGGCGCCGATGCATCTCGCCTGCGCCGTCGTGCTACCGCTGCCCTGGTCGCCGTGGCTGCAGTTGCTCGCCGTCGTCGTGTTCACCGCGCTCGCGAGCTTCGGCGTGCATGAACTGGTCGTGCGCCGGGTGCGCTGGCTGCGTCCGCTGTTCGGCCTGCCGCTGGCGCCGCGCGGCGATTGACAGCGGGCCGCGCTGCGGCGCTCAGCGCGCACGCCGTCGCGTTTCCGCCTGCCGCCGCGCGCCGCTCATCGCCCAGCTGCAGATCGGGCACGCCGCCGGGTCGTGGCGCAGCGCCGGACAGAACGCGCGGCCGAAGTGGATGATCTGCAGGTGCAGGTCGTTCCAGCGTTCGCGCGGGAAGCTGCGTTTGAGGTCGCGCTCGCTGCGCTCGACGCTGCTGCCGTTCGACAGGCCCCAGCGCCACGCCAGGCGATGGATGTGCGTGTCGACCGGGAAGCTCGGCACACCGAAGGCCTGCGCCATCACCACGCTCGCCGTCTTGTGGCCGACGCCGGGCAGCCGTTCGAGCGCCAGGAGGTCGCGCGGCACCTCGCCGCCGTGCTCGGCGCACAGGATCGCCGACAGCCCGACCAGCGCCTTGGACTTCGCTGGCGACAGCCCGCACGGCCGGACGATCGCGCGCACCTCGTCGACCGGCACCTGCGCCATCGCCGCCGGCGTGCGCGCGCGCGCGAACAGCGCCGGCGTGACCTGGTTGACGCGTTCGTCGGTGCACTGCGCCGACAGCACGACGGCGCACAGCAGCGTGAACGGGTCGCCGTGGTCGAGCGGCACCGGCGGCGAGGGGAACCGCTCGTCCAGGATCGCCTGGATGCGCGCTGCCTTGTCGAGCCGCTTCATGGCTGCGTGCATAGCCAACGGCGCAGCGGGAACCAACGCCGTCGCTGGCGTGCGGGTCCGGCGCGGCCTACCGTGCTCGGCCCCTGATGAGCGATCCGGCCTTTGCGCAGTGGTTCGAAGCCGTGTGGTCCGACCGCGAGGACCGCGCCTTCAAGGAACTGTTCGGCGACCTCGGCAAGGGCGTCTACACCGCCGGGCCAAGCGCCTACCAGCGCTACGGCAAGCAGCCGCACCCGGGTTGGCTCAACCACGGCGTGTTCGCCTGCCCGCCGAATCCGACGCGCACCACGTGGCTGTACGTGACCTCGGGGTTGAGCAATCCCTGGAACCTCGACCAGCCGGGCCAGGATCCCTCGGGTTTCTCGGGGCTGGGCTTCGAACTCGCCATCGAGACGCCGCAGCCGGCGTCGTGGGCGGTGCAACTGCTGCACAACCTGATGGCGTACCAACTGCTGGTCGCCGTCGGCACGTACGAGGACCAGGACCTGCTGGAGTACGGCAATCGCGTGCCGCTCGGCGGTTCGATCGCGCCCGAGTTCGACAGCGCCATCCGCTGGCTGCTCGTCGAACCGCCCAAGCACTACCCGGCGTCGTTCCAGCTGGCGTCCGGCCGCGTCGACGTGTTCCACCTCGTCGGCGCAACCGACGCCGAGGTCGAACTCGCGCGCCAGACCGACCAGGACATGCTCGTGGCGCTGCTGCGCACGGGGGGCGCGTGGCCGCACACGGACGCGGCGCGCAAGAGCCTGCGATGAACCCGGGCGATCCGCGCTGCCACAAGGGCCCGCCGCTCTCGCCCTGCATCAAGGTCTGTCGCGTCGACCGCGACGCCAACCTGTGCGTCGGCTGCTGGCGTACGGTCGACGAGATCGCGGCGTGGTACCGGCTGCGCGACGACGAGAAGCGCGCCGTCCTGGCGGACCTGGCGCGCCGGCGGCCGCCGGCGGCCGACCACGGGGCTTGACGGTTCTGCGCACCGGCGTGACAGTTTCGTCGCGGTCGCAGCCCCCCAACCGCGCAATCCATGACTTCGGCCGTTCGCGGCCGTCGTCGCGGCCAGCCCGTCCCGCTGGCCGTCTCCCCAGGAGTGCCGCAATGACCCCTCTCGCGTCGCGCTGCCGATTGGCGGCGCCGTTTGCGTTCCTTCTCGCTGGCGCCGTTGCCCAGTCGCAATGGCAGCCGATGGACGTGCTGTCGTCGCCGCCGGGCCGCGATGACTTCGTGCTCACGCCGATCGGCAATGGCAACCTGCTGCTCGTCGGCGGCGATGCCGCGTCGCCGTCGGCCGCCGACTGGCTGTGGGATGGCCTCGCGTGGCAGCCGACGACGCTGCCGTTCCCGCGCCGCGACGCGCCCGTCGTCGCCCGCGACGACGCCGCCGATGCGGTGTGGCTGTTCGGCGGCCGGTCGGCGGCCGGCGCCACGCTGAGCGACACGTGGCTGCTGACGGGCGGCGTCTGGTCGCAGCTCGCCGCCGCGACGGCGCCGACGACGCGCGCCATCGGCATGGCCTACCACGCGCGCGAATCGTGCATGGTGCTCGTCACCGAGGCCGCCGTGCTGCCGACGCAGACCAACTACGAGACCTGGAAGTGGCAGGCGGGCGCGTGGTCGCTCGCCGGCGCCTTCAGCCTCGCTGGCGAGACCGTGCGCGCCGTCGTCGCCGACACGCTGCGCGGCGAAGCGCTGGTGGTCGCCGCCGGCTCCGCCAGCACCTCGATCCGCCGCCTCGTCGGCGCGACCTGGCAGCCGCTCGGCCAGTTCGCCGGCGGTGCGGCGGCGCTGCGCGCCGGCTTCGATCCGGCGCGCGGCCGCCTCGTGATCGCGAGCGCGCCGATCGCCGGCCCCGGCGCGACGTTCGAAGGCGACGGCGCGTCGATGGGCCAGGTCGGCAGCGCGCCGTCGTTCCCCGACGCCGCCGCGGCCATCGCCTACGAGCCGAGCCGCCGCGAAGTGACGCTGGCCGCGCGCACCGCTGCCGGCATCGCGGTCTCTCGCTGGGGGGCGGGTGCCACGCCGTACGCGCAGGCGTTCGGCGCGCCGTGCCCGAACGGCTTCGCGCTCGCGCTGCAGCCGGGCGACCAGCCGGAACTCGGCGGCGTGCACCGGCTGACCGGCTCGGCGTGGCCGGCGCCGGGCCTCGGCGTGTCGGCGCTCGGGTTCTCGCGCACGGCGAGCAACGGCGTGCCGCTGCCGTCGCCGACGCCGTTTGGCGTGACGGGGTGCCTGCTGCGCGTCGATCCGTACTTCCTCTCGCCGTTCGCGTCGCCGACCCCGCCGACGCAGGCGATCACCGTGCCGTATGTCACCGCGCTGCAAGGCGTGCGCTACTACGCGCAGCTGGCGCTGCTCGACGCCGCCGGGCAACTGTTCTCCAGCAACGGCCTCGAAGTGCAGATCGGCTTGACCCCGCCGAGCGTGCCGTTCGTCGAGACCTTCGCCAACGACCTGCTGCGCGATCCGATTGCGTCCGGCGACGTCTGGGCGGGCGGCGTCGTCGCGCCCGCGCGCCTGGGCGACGACGGCCGTCACGGCTCGTTCCGGCCCGAGTTCGGCGCGTCGCTCGGCGGCGGCGTGTACGAATGGAACCTCGACCAGCCGGGCGGCATCGCCATCCCGGCGGCCAACACGCCGAGCGGGCAGGCGTTTGCCGTCACCGATGGCCGGTTCTACTTCACTGACCTCACGGTGCCGGCCGGCATCACCATCCGCTTCCGCGGCTCCGTGGCGCCGCGCTTCTTCGTCCGCGGCCGCGTCGACGTGCGCGGCACGCTCGATGTCAGCGCGCCCGACATGCCGGCGACGGTGCCAGTGGGCGGCCCGCTCGCCGGGCAGCGGCTGTCGTCGTTCGATTCGCGCGGCGGCGTCGGCACGTTGGTGATCGTCGACGGCCAGCCGGGTGGCGCAGGCGGACCGGGCGGTGGCGCTGGTGGGGCGGGCGGCCGCGAGTGCCCGCCGGGAGCCACGCCCGCGGGCCCACTGAACCGCGGCCAGAACGGCCAGGACGTGCGCGTCGCGGCCGGGCATGCCTACGCCGGCAGTGTCGCCAACACCGGCGGCCGCGGCGCGGCCGAGCGGCCGGCCGGCGGCACAAGGGCGGCGGCGAGCGCGCCGTTCATCGCGGCCACGTCCCTGACGTTCCATGACGAGTTCTCGCCCGGCGGCGGCGGCGGCGGCTTCCTGCTCGTCGGCGGCCAGCCGGCGATGCCGATGATCCCGCCGCCGGCGATCCGGCAGCCCGATTCCGGGCCGCTGGCGGCCGGCGGCGTGTCCTTCAGCCTGCTGCCGTATCCGCCGATCGCCGCCCCCGTGGGCTACCAGTCGCTCGACCACTTCCTCGTCGGCGGTGCGGGCGGCGGCGGCGGCGGCAGCCACACGTTCAGCGTCGCCACGGTGTTCAACGACGACTACATCGCCGGCCACGGCGGCACCGGCGGCGGCGGCGCGCTTGCGCTCCGCGCCGGCGGCGCGGTGGTGATCGACGCGAGCGGCCAGTTGCTCGCCCGCGGCGGGCGCGGCGTGCTGATCACCGGCGACAACCTGTCGCTCACCTCGGCGACCAGGGACATCGACTGGGGCGTTTCGTCGCCGGGCGGCGGCGGCGCGGGCGGCTCCGTGCTGCTGCAGTCGGCGCGCGACCTGACCGTGCTCGGCCTGCTCGATGCCGGCGGTTCGGCCGGCAGCCGCGTCGGCAACGTCGTGACGGCGCTGGCGACGTCGCAGCTCAACGTGCAGGCCCAGGGTGGCGCTGGTTCGCCGGGCTTCTACCGCCTCGAAGCGGGCGGCGCGCTGACGTTCGCGCCGACGAACGCGCCGGTGCCCGCCTACGACGCCGCGCAGAACGCCGGCCCGCTCGCGGACGTCGACGTCCGCTCCGGCTCGCGGTCGCTGTGGCTGCCGGTCACCAGCGGTGCGGCGCCGCTGTACCGGCGCTACGAAGTGCTGGCGACCGTCGGCGGCGCGCAGGTGGTCTTCAGCGACGACCCGGCGGTCTCGGCGCAGCCGGCGAGCGGCCCCGGCGCGGTGGTGCAGCTGCGCTGCCAAGGTGCGCTGCGCGATCCGGCGACCGGCCTGCCGCTGGCCGGCAGCGAAGGTCCGTGGCGCAGCACGCTGGCGCTCGGCCCGGACTCGCTGAACCGCGACCGCGCCCAGCTGGTGCGCTTCGACCTCGTCGTCGACGCGTCGCTCGGGCCGGTCGTCGTGCAGGAAGTCCGCCTCGTGCTGGCGCCGTGATCCGGCGCGGCGCGCCGCGCTGGACCGGCGCGGCGCGCCGCTGCACGATGCGGGGCAGCCGATGCCCGCACCCGACCCGTCGCAAACGCCGCGCCCGCTGCGCATCCGTCCGCTCGCCGAGCGCAAGAATCTCGTGCGCAAGGAGGACTTCGCCGTGGCGCTGCCGCCGACGCCGGGGTTCCTGCAGTGGTTCGAGGCGCTGCCGGACATCTACGGCAGCAAGGCGCTGAAGCAGGTTGTCGACCGCGTCGTCACCGCGCGCCAGCAGGGCCGCGAGGTCGGCGTGTCGCTCGGCGCGCACGTGCTCAAGGTCGGCCTGTCGCCGCTGCTCATCGACCTGATGCGCCGTGGGCTGATCACGCACGTCGCCACCAACGGCGCGTCGGCGATCCACGACTGGGAGACCGCCTACCAGGGCGCCACCAGCGAGGACGTGGCGCAGAACCTGCCCGACGGCTCGTTCGGCTTCTGGCGTGAGACGATGACGGCGCTCAATGGCGCGGCCACGCGCGCGCAGCAGCGGGGCGAGGGCTACGGCCTCGCGATCGGCCGCGCGATCCACGAGGCGAACCTGCCGCACCGCCACCTGTCGGTGTTCGCCGAGGCCGCGCGGCTTGGCATCCCGGCCACCGTGCACGTCGCCTTCGGTTGCGACATCACGCACATGGATCCCGAACTCGACGGGGCCGCGCTGGGTGCAGCGACGCAGAAGGACTTCTGGACCTTCGCCGACACGGTCGGGCGGTTGGAGCACGGCGTGTGGCTCAACGTCGGTTCGGCCGTGATCATGCCCGAGGTGTTCCTCAAGGCCGTGTCGATCGCGCGCAACCGAGGCCAGCTCGGCGCCGACTTCCTGACCGCCAACTTCGACATGCTGCAGCACTACCGCGCCGTCACCAACGTCGTGCAGCGGCCGCCCAAGGAGGGCAAGTCGATCACCGCGATGCACGAGATCGTGCTGCCGCTGCTGCACCAGGCGCTGGTGTGCACGGCAGAGGCGCGCGGCATGCTGCAGGAGCCCCGCTGATGGACACGCCCGCCGCCGCCAACCGCCGTCTCGCCGAGCTGCTCGCCGGCCTGCCCGCCGCCCAGGTCCTCGTCGTCGGCGATCTGATCCTCGACCGCTACGCCGACGGCAAGGCGACCCGCGTGTCGCCCGAGGCTCCGGTGCTGGTGTTCGAGGCCGGCGCCGAGCGCTACCTGCTCGGCGGCGCCTGCAACGTCGCCGCCAACCTGCGCGAACTCGGCGCGTCGGCCGCCGTGCTCGGCGTGGTCGGCGACGACGAGGGCGGCCGCCAGCTGCGGCAGCTGCTCGCCGACGCCGGCATCGACACGCAGGCGCTGGTCACGGACCACACGCGGCCGACGACGCGCAAGACGCGCTACGTCGCCAAGACGCTGCAGGTGCTGCGCGTCGACGAGGAGAGCCGCGCGCCGGTCGCCGGCGCGGCCGAGCAGGCGATGCTCGCGGTGTTGGAGCGGCGGCCGTTCCCGTGGCGCAGCGTGCTGCTCAGCGACTACGGCAAGGGCGTGCTGACGCCGCGCGTCGTCCAGGCGGCGATCGCCGCGGCGCGTTCGCAGGGCGGCGTCGTCGTCGTCGACCCCAAGGGCAAGGACTACTCGATCTACCGCGGCGTCGACCTGCTGACGCCCAACCGCGAGGAGGCCGAGGCTGCGACCGGCGTCGCCATCCGCACGACCGACGACATGCACGCGGCGGCCGGGCGGCTGCGCGCGATCACCGGCACCCGCAACGCCGTGATCACGCTCGGCAAGGACGGCATCTACTTCGAGACCGAGGACGGCTCGCATCGCATCCTGCCGACCGAGGCGCGCGCGGTGTTCGACGTCACCGGCGCTGGCGACACCGTGGTGGCGATGTTGACGTACTGCCGCACCTGCGGCGTCGGGCTGGAGGACAGCCTGCGCCTCGCCAACCATGCGGCTGGCATCACGGTCGCCAAGCTCGGCACCTGGGCGCCGAGCCGCCGCGAGGTGCTCGCGCGCCTGGGCGACGCGCCCGGCAGCGAAGGCAAGGTGCTGACGCGCGAGCAGGCCGTCGAGGTCGCCAGCCGCCTGCGCGCCGAGGGCCGGCGGCTCGTGTTCACCAACGGCTGCTTCGACATCCTGCACGCCGGCCACTGCGACTACCTGCAGAAGGCGCGCAGCTACGGCGACGCGCTGATGGTCGGCCTCAACACCGACGGCTCGGTGCAGCGGCAGCAGAAGGGGCCGGGCCGGCCGTTCAACACGCAGGCCGACCGCGCCGCCGTGCTCGCCGCGCTCGCCGCCGTCGACTACGTCGTCGCCTTCGACGACGACACGCCCAAGGACCTGATCGAGGCGGTCACGCCGCACGTGCTCGCCAAGGGCGAGGACTGGCGCGACAAGGGCGTCGTCGGCCGCGAGTGGGTGGAGCAGCACGGCGGCCAGGTCGTGCTGGTGCCGCTCGTCGCGGGGCGCTCGACGACCAACGTCGTGCAGAAGATCCTGCAGTCGGGCCGCTGATCAGCCGCGCCCGCGCCGCTGCGCTTCCGCGCGGCTCATGCGCAGCGCCCGCGCGATCGTGTCCGGCTCGCGCGCAAGCGGCGTGCACAGCCGTGCGGGCGCTGGCGTGATGCCGACGCGGCCGAGGTCGAGCCGGTCAGCGTCCCAGCAGGCGACGATGCCGGGCTCGCTCTCGACGTGGCCGTCGCCGTGCAGCCGCATCGCTTCGCACAACTGCTCGAAGCGGCGGCCGTCGAGTTCGGTCAGCACGCCGTCGCGGCGCAGCTCAACGGCGAAGTCCGCCGCGCGCGTGCCGTGGCCGTGGTCGATGCCGTCGTCGTGGCGCTGGCTGTCGTGCAGAAACGCGAACCACGCCAGCAGGCGCGGGTCGACGTCGAGTTCGCGGGCGAGCGCGCGACCGTGCCAGAACACGCGGCTCCAGTGCGGCAGGCCATGGATGCCGTGCCGCAGCGCGAGGCGGAAGCGCGGCCGCACGACGTGCAGCGCCTTCTTCGCGATCGCCGGTCCGCGCGGGTCCATGGCCGCGAGCATGCGGCGGGCGCGCGGCGCCGTGCGCGCGTCAGTCGGCGACGGCCGCACCGGCGCTGGCCAGCGTGCGCTGGGCCGGCGGCATCGTCTCGCTGCGCAGGCGGCAGACCGCCGCCATCACCTGCAGCGCGCGCTTGCCCAGCTGCGGATCCTTGTCGCCGCGGCGCGCGAGGTCGTTGAGCGACAGCACGCCGACCGGGCGGTCGTGCTCGTCGACGACGGGCAGGCGGTGGACCTGGTGCATCGCCATGCGGTCGACGGCGAGGCCGACGTCGTCCTCGGCGCGGATAGAGACGACCGACTTCGACATCGCATCCTGCACGCGCAGCGCCGCGAGCGGCTTGCCGGTCGACCACGCGGCGACGCAGATGTCGCGGTCGGTCACCATCGCGCCGACGCGGCCTTCCTTGTCGACGACCGGCAGCGTGCCGCAGTCGTGGTTCCACAGCAGGTGCGCCGCGTGCGCAAGCGAATCGCTCGACTGCACGGTGACGGCGGGGGAGGTCATCAGGCTCTTGATCTTCATGGCGGTCTCCTTCGAGGTGGGGCTGCAGCGTGCAGCGAAGCCGACAAGCGTCGCCGCCTTTGCCGCCGGGCGCGATGCGCCGTGGTGGGCAGCGGCCGTCGGCTCGTCGTCGTAGGCGCCAACGCCGGGCCCGGGCCGCGTCTACGGCTTCGGCCAGGGCGGCGTGCGCCGAGCGGCGACTGCCGACGCCGTGCCGCGTCGCCTACATCCTGCCGTGCAGGGTCGACGAACGTCGGCCTGCCACAGACCACGAGGAGCCCCAACATGACCGACCTGAAGACCTGGTCCCCGTTCCGTTTCCTGCGCCACGACGCGAACCAGCCGAACCCGCCGGCGCGGCTCGGCAACGGCGTGCCGCGCAACTTCGCCGACTTCCGCGCCGAGGTCGAGCGCATGATGGACCGCGTCTGGAGCGACCCGTTCGCCGGCCTCGAAGCCCCCGACCGGTGGTTCGGCGACTTCCGCCAGGGCGCGTTCGCGCCCAAGCTCGACGTCACCGACGAGAAGGACGCCCTGCGCGTCGCCGTCGAGATCCCCGGCGTCGACGGCAAGGACCTCGACATCGAGTGCCAGGACGGCCTGCTGTCGATCAAGGGCGAGAAGAAGCACGAAGAGTCGAAGAAGGAGGACGGCTGCTACCGCACCGAGCGCAGCTACGGCTTCTTCCAGCGCAGCGTGCCGCTGCCCGCCGAGGTCGACGCCAGCAAGGCCGAGGCGCAGTTCGCCAAGGGCGTGCTGACGATCCGCCTGCCCAAGACCGAGCGCGGCAAGGCGCAGACGACCAAGATCGCGGTCAAGCCGGCGGGGTAGCCGGCGGCGGCGATCAGCCGGCCTCGTTCGCCACCAGTGCCGCGAAGTGCAGCAGGTCGTCGAGCCGCCCGTCCAAGATCGCCCGCAGCACCTTGAGGTCGAGCGTCTGGTAGCGATGGACGGCGACGTTGCGGAAGCCGACCATCGCCTGGAGCCGAAGGCTGAGCGCCGGCGGCAGTCGCCCGCTGGCTTCGAGCCGCCGGAAGGCGTCGCGGCTGTCATCGGGCGGTCCGATCCTGGCCACCTGGACGAGGTGCGTCGCCAAGTCGATCGCCGCCTGGCAAGCGCGCTGCACGTTCAGCACCAACGACTCCTGCAGGAGCAGGTCGCGCTCGAGCCCTTCGAGCGTGCCTGGGTCGACGGCGCGCAGCCGGGCGACGCAGTCGCGGATGTTGCGGACCTTGCCGGCCGTGACGTCGGTCATCGCCGGCGACCTTCGGCGGCCGCGGCGAGCGCGAGTTCGTCGCGGAACGCCACGTAGAGCGCCATGGCCTCGGCGGCGAAGCGTTCGCAGGCGCGCGGGTCGTCGGCCGCGACCAGCCGGCCGCCGGTCAGGATCTCCTTCTTCAGCACCACCGGCGCCCGCCGCAGGTCGACCAGGTCGACGTCGCGGCGGGCCAGGACGCCAAGCGCCAAGCCGAGGTCGAAGACCGCCACGGGATCGAGCGGCGCTGGCGCCAGCACGGCGAGGTCAAGGTCGCTGGCCGTGGTTGCTTGCCCGCGCGCGAACGAGCCGAACAGCCAGATGCCCGCAACCTCGCCCAACGTCACCCGGATGCGTTGCAGCAACGCCGGCAACGTCGCGGCGAGAACTTGGTCGGCTTGGTACTGCTCAGCACCCACGGCGCGATGGTAGCACGACCGCCGCAATCGGCGAGAAAATGGTCCGCGCCGACGGCTCGGCCGGTTGGCCTACGACGCCGGCGCGGACCGACCGATTCGGCCGGCTTAATGCCAGCCCGGCCCCGGATCTGGACATCCCCGTGCACGGCCCGGCGGCGCGGCGGGCGCATCCTCCGGGATCTGGCGAACGGATGTCTTGGCGGGGCGCGCGCCCAGGTTGTCGTTGCGGTTCGTCGCGTCGTTGTTGTTGCGGTTGTCGGAGCGCGCGTTGTCGGGGTCGTTGTCGAAGCTGCCGCCGCGGTTGCAGCGGTTCAGCGGGCCTTCGACCCGGGGCCGTTTGTCTGGGAAGAACCAAGCGCGGCGCAACTGCAGCGTCGCGCCGTGGCGCAGGTGGGCGATCGTGCTGGCCGCACTGGCGGCGTACTGCGCGTCGTCGATCTGGCCGGTGCGCCACTGCCAAAGGCGTTGCGCCAGCCGCTTGCGGCTGCGCCGGGCGTTCTGGGGCCGCAGGCGCAGCATGCCGGCATGCACGACGAAGCCGAGAAACGGCAGGCCAGCGCGGCTCGGCCACAGCCGAGCGGCGGCCTCCTTCACGGCGAGGCCGTGCGCTGCGAGCCAGCCGTCGATGCGCGGGCGCAGTGCCGCCAGTTCGTCGCGCTGCGGCGCGAAGACCACGACGTCGTCCATGTACCGGACGCAGCCGGCGACGCGCTGTTCGCCGAGGAGCCAGTGGTCGAGGCCGTCGAGCACGAGGTTGGCCAGCCATTGGCTGGTGAGGTTGCCAATCGGCAGCCCGACGCCTGCATCGCCGCCCGCGCGCACGATGGTCGCGCACAGCGCCAGCGCGGCGCGGTCCTTGAGCCGTCGCGCCAGTGCGGCGAGCACGACGTCATGTCGCATCGACGGGAAGCAGCGCGCGATGTCGAGCTGCAGGAACCACGGCCAGCGCCGCACGAGCCGCTGCGCCTGCCGCAGCGCCCGGTGCTGGCCCATGCCGCGGCGGCAGGCGAAGCTGCACGGCGCCATGCGGCGGTCGAGGTGCGGTTCCAGCACATCGATCAGCGCGTGATGCACGACGCGGTCGGCGAACGGCGCGGCCGTGATGGTGCGCGGCTTGGGGTCGCGGATGGCGAACGTCGTCGGCGTGCCGGGCCGCCAGTCGCCGCCGCGCAGTCGCCGCTGCAGCGCCAGCACGTTGGGCTCCAGGCGCTCGAGGAACGCCGCCACGCCGCGCTGCCAGCGTTTGCCGGCGGCGGCGCGGCGCGCTGCGTGCATCAGGTTGGCGAACGACGTGATCTCGTCCCAGACGCCGCCGATGCGCCTCATGCGTGCGCCTCCGTCGGCGGCGTCCCGCGCCGCTCGCCGATCGCGACGCGCCAACCGTGCAGCATGCGGCCGCAGTCGTCGAGGTCGCGGCAGGCGCGTTCGAACGCGGCCGGCGTCGCCAACTGGCCGGCGCGCGCCAATCGGCACAGAAAGCGCATGCGCTCCAGCCGCAGGTTGACGCTGCGCAAGAGGCTGGGCCGCTGCTGCGGCTCGTAGCGCGCCGTGACCAGCATCTCGGTGACGTCGAGCGCGTGGTTCTCCAGCCGCTGCGTCAGCGTGAAGCGGGCCGACTTCGGCCACTTGGCCGTCTGCAGCAGCAACCACCCGCAGAAGGACTCCCAATGCTGCAGGATGCGCAGGTCGACGCCTGCCACGGCGGCCGCCGCACGGTCGAGCGGCGTGCTCATGGCTGCGTCTCGTGCTGGCCGTCGGCCGCGGTGTCGCTGGACCCGCCGATCGGCGCTTCGCCAGCGGCGCCAGCGGCGTCCGGCGTGGTCGCCGCGGCGGCATCCCCTGGCCAGAGCACCTGCAGCAGATCACCGCCGAGGCGGGCCAGCTTCTTCTCGCCAAAGCCTGGGAGCTCACCCAGTTCGCGGCGCGACCGCGGTCGGTGGAGCGCGAGGTCGACGAGTTGGCGGTTGGTCAGCAGCACGTACGGCGGCACGCCCTCGGCGTACGCACGGTTGCGCCGGAAGCTGCGCAAGGCGTCGTGCAGCCGCTGCTGGTCGAGGGTGAAGTCGGCGCGCAGGGCGCCGAGCGGCGCCGCTGGGCCGTGGGACGGCGTTGGCGACGGCAGCGGCAGTGGCGGCGGCATGGGGGCGGTCGTCGCATCCGCGGTGGCGCCGGCAGCGGCCGCGGGCCGGGCCGTCGGTGGCGGGGGCGGGGGCGGCGGCGGGGGCGGCGCGCCGCCGCGCTCGCGCCACGCGGCGATGCACACCAGCATCGGTTCTTCGCCGACCTGCACGAGGTGTTCGCGCACGCGCTCGAGCACGACCGTCTGCTGCAGCGCGACCAGCGGCGCGTCGTCGAAGCGGCCGAGTTGCGGCGAGAAACGCAGCGTCAGGACTTTGGCACGCATGGTGCTCGTGCCCTGACCCCGCCTCCCGTCCCCTTCACCACCAAAATGGCGAGAATCGAAAAAAACCTGCGCAGTGCAACCAAAAACTCCAGCGGGTGACGTGGTGACGTGTCACCGTCGGGATGTCCTGGCGGGGCGCGCGCCCAGGTAGACGTAGCGGCGCGACGCGCCGCCGTTGATGCGGTAGCCGGAGCGCGCGTAGCCGGGGACGAGGACGAAGCTGCCGCCGCGGTAGCAGCGGTACAGCGGGCCCGAGTCCGGATCTGGCCTGCGACCATCGCCCGCACGCTCGCTGCCGTAGTCGCCGTACTCGTCGTAGCACCACTCCCGCACGTTGCCGCCCATGTCGAACAGGCCGAACGGGTTCGGCTGCTTGCTGCCGACCGGCAGCAGCTTCGCGTCGTCAGCGCCGGTGTTCTCGGCCGCCAGCAGCGCCTCCTCGTCGTCGCCCGTCCACCACTTGGTCGTCGTGCCCGCGCGGATCGCGTACTCCCACTGCAACTCGCTCGGCAGCACGAGACCAACCTGCACCAACGTGTCGCGGCACTGGTACCAGTTCACCGTCTCGACCGGCAGCGACAGGTCGTTGCGGTCCTTGGAGTCGCTCGGATTGGCGCCCGTCCACCGCTGCCACTGGCCCTGCGTCAGTTCGTGCTTGGCGAGGAAGAACGGGTCCAGCCGCACGGCGAGGCGGACGCTGGTCTTCTGCTCGTTGTCTTCATCGATGGTCCCCGCCGGCAGCGTGCCGCCGGGCAACAGCACCCAGACGATCCCGCTGGCCCCCGTCATCGCGATCCGACCGTCCGCGCCATGCGCCGGGATCGGCAGCTTGGCCAATGCCGCCGGATCGCTCGCGCCGTCCCACGCACTGCGCAGGTCGTAGAACTCCCACAGCCCGCTCTGCGGGTTCGCGCCGATCGGCACCATGCCCAAGACATCGCGGTCGCGCAGCGGGATCTCCTGGCCCGCGTACTTCGGACTCGCCGCCACCGCCGCCCGCGCCTCTGCCCACGTCACCCTCGCGTTGGGATGCGCCATCGTCAGCGACTCGACCGCCGTCGCCCAGCGCTGTCGTTGCTGCATCGCTGGCACCATCTCCGCCAGCTGCGGCAGCTTGCCCAGCAGATCGCCGAGCGACTGCGCCAGGAACTGTGCCGCCGCCTGCGCGCCGGCGCCCGAGGCCGCGGGTGCGGGGTTGGCGGCGGCCGCTGCCGCTTCCGGGTCGGCCGGTGTAGGCGTCGGTGTTGGCTGTCCGGCCGTCACTCCGCCCGCGCTCTGGCGCACGGCCGCGACCACCGCCGCCAGCTCTTCCTGCCGGCCCAGCAACCGCTGCGCCCGCTGCAGCCAATCCGTGATCGCCGGCAGCTGGTCGGGATACGCCGAACCCAGCTCCGGCGATTCCTTCATCAACCGATCGTAGTCGACCACCAACGCCAACTGATCGAACTCCGCCACCTTCGCCGCGAGTTCCTTCGCCTTCGCGTCCGCCGAACGCTGTGCTGCCGTCGCTGCCGATGCACTGCGCTCGGCACGCTGCGCCAAACCCACCGCCACCGCGATGCCCGCGACCAGCAGCAACATCGTCGCCGCGAGGCTCGCCGCCAGCGGCCGGTTGCGCTTGACCCACAGCTTCGTCTCCTGCCACGCGCCCGTCCGGTACGCCGCGACCACGCGCTGCGCCAAGAACGCCCGCACGTCCGCCGCCAGCGCCGCCGTGCTTGCGTAGCGCTCGCTCCGCTCGCGCGCCATCGCCTTGTCGATCACCGCGCAGAGCTCCGCCGGCACGTTGCTCTGCAGCTTCGTGATCGGCGTCGGCGGGCCTTCGGCCACCTCGCGCAGGATCCGGTACGGCGGCAGCCGCAGCCCGCGCGGCGCATACGGCGCCGAGCCGGTCACCAGCTCGTACAGCATCGCGCCGATCGAATAGACGTCCGCCCGTGCATCCAGGTCCTCGCTGCGCGCCTGCTCCGGGCTCATGTAGCTCGGCGTGCCGAGCTGCTGGCCGTCCATCGACACCACGCTGTTCTCGGCGTCCGCCTCGGCGTCGCGCTTGCGCGCCGTCTCCAGCCGCGACACGCCGGTCGTGGCGTCCGGCCGGATGCGCAGGTCGTGCCGGTCGGGCTGGCCCAGCACCTTCGCCAAGCCCCAGTCCATCACGTACACCTCGCCAAAGCGCCCGACCATCACGTTGGCGGGCTTGAGGTCGCGGTGCAGCACGCCCTTGTCGTGCGCGTAGCTCATCGTGTCGCAGACCTTGAGGATCACCTCCAGCCCGCGCGTCAGGTCCCAGTCGTTGCGGCGGTGGAAGGCGTCGGCGAAGCGCTCGCTGGCGGTCTTGCCCTTCACCATGCGCATCGTGAAGTAGACCTTGCCGGACTGGTCGAGCCCAAGTTCGTGCACCGGCACGACGCCGGGGTGGTCGAGTTGGCTCGTCACCTGCGCTTCTTCGAGGAAGCGGCCGAGCAGCTGGTGGGTCAGCCGCTGCTCCTCCTCGTCGCGCGGCGTGCCGCGCTCCAGCAGCACCTTCATCGCAAGCCGCCGGTTGAGGAATCGGTCGTGGATCTCCAGCACGAGCCCCATGCCGCCCCGGCCCAGTTCGCCATCCAGCGTGAAGCGCTGCTCGTCGAGCTTGGGCGCCTTGGCCAGCCTCGCCATCAGCTCGCCGGTCGCCGTCGACTGCACGCGCTCGCCGGCGGGCTCCGACCCGGGCTGCGAACCGGGTTGTGGCCCCGGCGGCGTGCCGTCCGGCGGGGGCGTTGGCGGCGTCGGGGGCGGGGTCGGCGGTTCCACCATGGCGAGGCTCCTCGCCCGCCAGCGTCGCCCATCCCGCCGCACCGGGCAAGCGTCGGCGGCGGCCAACAGCAACTTGTCGGGCCGCCAGCGCGCCTTCGGTTTCTATCTCATCTGGTTCTGGCCTCTGTGTTCTCTGTGTCCTCGGTGGTTCCTTCTGCTGCCGAAGAACCACAGAGGACACAGAGAACACAGAGAAGAACCCGGCCGGCCAACCGCGTCCCTCCAGTTCGCTTCAACGATTGGCGAGCACCAGCAGCGCCTTCGCCGGATCGGCGACAAACTCGATCAACACGGGCCCGCTGGTTTGCAACAACGCGGCGACCGCCGCCGTCGACGAGTTGCCGAGCCGAAGCCAGACAACCTTGGGCGGTGCTCCATGCAGGGCGCTGAGTTCCTGGAAGTCCTTGTCTTGCGTTACCAGAACGAAGTTGCCAGCCGCCGCCAGACGAAACAGATCGACGTCCAGAGGGCTTCCCCGACCGCTGGCTAGCACGTGCTCTGAGCCGGGGTAATCGTCGTGCAGCAACTGCACCAGCCGCCGCGACAGATTCTCATCGAAGAGGAGCTTCACGCGGCTGGCGGCACGATCATCGTGCCGCGCTCGCGGTCCGCGGCGAAGGCCAAGCACGCACGAATGTCTGCCAGCGTCAGTTCGGGATAGTCCGCCAGGACCTCGTCGAACGTCATCCCCGAAGCCAGCCAGCCCAAGACGTCGCCAACCGTGATCCGCAGGTCGCGAACGCACGGTTGGCCGCTCCGCTTGCCCGGGGTGATGCGAATGCGGTCACGGTAGTCCATGGCCTGAGTCTACTCGCAGCCGCGGCTGGGTGCGTCGCCGGGGCACAGGAGATCGTTCCGGCGGCCCTCGTGCCGCCCGCCGCCGCGCCTACTTCGCGCCGTTCGCCTGCTGCAGCAGGCCCGGCTGCGCCATCAGCGCCTCGATCGCGTCCGGCGTCGACGGCACGCCCGCGCTCAGCACCTCGCAGCCGTCGGCCGTCACCAGGATGGTGTCCTCGATGCGGCAGCCCATGCCGACGTCGCGCAGGTACGCGCCCGGTTCGACGGTGATGACCATGCCCGGCTGCAGCACGTCGGGGTTGGGGTCGTGCACGGCGAGGCCGACGTGGTGGCACGGGCCGTGGTCGTTCTTGTAGCCGCGCTCGGTCAGCAGCCTGGCGCACAGCGCGCCGATCTTCGCCAGCGAGGCGCCGGGCTTGACCTCGCGGATCAGCGCCTGCTGCACGTCGTGCACGTCCTGCACGAGCTTGCGCTGTGCGGGCGAGAACGTGCCCGACGCCGGGAACGTGCGCGTGACGTCGACGGCGTAGCCGTGCAGGGTCGGCGCGTAGTCCATGACGATCAGGTCGTCGTCGCGCAGCGTCCGCGTCAGCGCGTTGTAGTGCAGGATGCAGCCGTTGGGCCCGCCGCCGACGATCGCGCCGTAGGCGTCGGGGCCAGCGCCCTGCAGCGAGAACTGCAAGCGCGCGATCGCGGCGAGTGCGCTTTCGCCGACGCCCGGCGTGCACGAACGCATCGCTTCGGCGTGGCCGGCGGCGGTCAGCTCCGAGCAGCGCCGCAGGATGGCGACCTCCGCCGCCGACTTGTGCGCGCGCAGTCCGTGCACGATCGGCTCCAGGCCCTCGATGCGCAGGCCGTCGTGCGCCTTGCGCAGCGCCTGCACCAGCGACTCCTCGCGGCTGCGGCGGCCGTCGAAGCGATCCTGCTGCATCTCGCGCGCGCCATCGGCGGCCTTGCGCGGCGTGCTGCCGGTGCGCGCCGCCGGCTCGGTCAGCGTGAACAGCACGGGCCGCGCGCCCGCGGCGTCGGCGGCCAGCAGTTCGTCGAGCTGGCGGTGCAGGCTGCGCACGTTGCCGGCTGTGGCGAAGCCGGTGCGCGTCGCCGTCGCTTCGCCGGGCGCCAGGAAGTTGCCGTCCCAGGTGGCGGCGAAGCGCGAGAACGGCGGCACCAGCAGTTCGTCGCGCACCAGCGCACCGTCGGGGCCGACGACCAGCAGCACGGCGAGGTCGGGCTCGGGCACGCCGGCGAGGTAGAGGAAGTCCTGCAACTGCACGAACGCGCCCATGTCGGCCTGTTTGCCCGCGCCGCGCACGAGCACCACGGCGGTCTTGCCGTCGGCCTGCTTGGCGACGGCCTGCGCCACGGCTTCGCGGCGCGCGCGCAATTCGGTCGGCGCGATCGGCGCGATGGCGACCGCCGCGGCGGCAGGCGCGGCGGGTGCGGCGGGCGCGGCGGCGGCGGGGGCCTGCGCGAGGGCCGTGGTCGCGAGCAGGCACGGGAAGACCAGACGCATCAGGCCAATGGACATGGCCGCGCACGATACCAGCCGCGCGCAGCCGCAGCGCCCGCCCGGCGCGCGTCGGCCGGCGGCGTCCGCGGTCCGCCCGCGGTTCGCCGCTGTGCGCGCGACGCGCAACTGACGGACGCTGCGACCCGCGACGAGCCCGGGAATGCGTCGGACGCCGGCGGTGCGCGTCCGCTAGCATGCGCCGGTGCGCTGCTTCGTCGCCCTCGACCTGCCTGAACCCGTCCGCAACCATCTCGCCAAGGCGACCGAGCCCCTGCACGCGCGTTTCGACGTGCGCTGGGTGCCGCCCGTGCAGATGCACCTGACGCTCGCCTTCGCCGGCGACGCCCCGGACGAACGCAGCAAGGAGTTCGCCGACCTCGTGCGCACGCTGCCGTTGCCGCCGATGCAGTTGTGCCTGAGCGGGCTCGATTGCTTTCCAGCGCGCGGCGAGCCGCGGGTCGTGTGGGCGGGCGTCGGCGGCGACGTCGAGGCGGTCATCGACCTGCACGACCAGCTGGTTGCGCGCGGCAAGCCGTTCGGCATCGAGCGCGAGGCGCGCGGCTTCGCGCCGCACATCACGCTCGGCCGCGTGAAGGGGCGCTTTGGCGCCTACGCGCTCGGCGACGCGGTGGCGAAGGCCGGCGCCGGCCTCAACCCGAAGCCCTTTTCGCCGACCGGGCTGTGCCTCTACGCCAGCGAACTGCGCCCGACCGGGCCGTCGCACCGGGCGCTCGCCGGCCAGCCGTGCCCGGCGCCCACGGCGTGACCGCGCTCCGCAGGCGGGGCCCGGCCCTTGCGCGGCTGCGCGCCGCGGCCGACCGTGTCGTCTTCTGTCGTCGTTCCACGGCGCGCGCCACGCGCTTGCCAATGCCTTGACCAGGACCTGAACCGATGCGATCCCATCGCCGGCATGCCGCCGCGCTCTGCGCGCTGCTCGCGCCGCTCGCCGCCCAGGAGCCCGCCGCCGATCCGTTCGGCCACAGCCGCCACGGCGGCGAGTTCAACGAAGGCCCGCGCCGCGCCGCGTACGCGATGCCGGGCATGAGCCCGCAGGTGCGCTTCCCGGTGCATGGACTGTCGCCCGCGGCGCAGGCGTTCTTCGACCAGGGCGTCAGCCAGCAGCACGGCTTCTGGTACTTCGAGGCCGAGCGCAGCTTCCGGCAGGTGGCGAAGCTCCAGCCCGAGTGCGCGATGGCGTACTGGGGCATGGCGATGGCCAACGTCGAGAACTGGCAGCGCGCCGCCGGCTTCGCCGCGCAGGCCGTGCAGCGCCAGCAGGGGCTGCCGGCGCGCGAGTCGCTGTGGATCGACGCGATCGCCGCGCTCTACCAGATCGACGACGCGCAGAAGGCCGACCTGCAGTCCAGCGACGCCGAGAAGGCCAAGAAGGCGAAGGAAGCCGTCGTCGCCAAGAAGGACCGCGACGAGAAGAAGCTGAACCGCGAGTTCCTGCGGCGCATCGAGGCGGTGGTGGCGGCCTGCCCCGACGATGTCGAGGCCAAGGCGTTCCTGGCGATCCAGAGCTGGCGCAACAGCGGGCATGGCATCGAGATCACCAGCCACGGCGCCGTCGACGCGCTGCTCGACCAGGTGTTCGCCGTGGCCCCGGCGCACCCGGCGCACCACTACCGCATCCACCTGTGGGACAGCGAGAAGGCCGAGCGCGCGCTGCGCTCGGCGGCGCAGAACGGCGACAGCGCGCCGGCGATCGCGCACCAGTGGCACATGAGCGGCCACATCTACGCGAAGCTCCATCGTCACCGCGAGGCCAGCTGGCAGCAGGACGCCAGCGGCCGCGCCGACCACGCGCACATGATGCGCGACCGCGTCATGCCGTTCCTGATCCACAACTACGGCCACAACCAGGAGTGGCTGGCGCGCAGCCTCGGCTACGTCGGCGACGGCGAGGCGGCGCTGGCGATCGCGAAGAACATGGCGGCGCTGCCGCGGCACCCCGCGCACAACAAGCTCGACGACGGCGAGGACATCGCCGGCTACGCGCGCGCGCGGTTGGTGCAGGTGTGCGAGGACCTGGAACTCTGGGACGACGCGGTCGCCATCTGCCGCGACGGCTACCTGGAGGAGGACGGCACGGTGAAGGGCGAGGTCCAGCGCCTGGGGCTGCTCGGCCGCGCGCTGTTCCGGCTCGGCCGCGTCGATGAGGCCCAGCGCGTCGTCGCCGACGCCGACGCGCTGCTGCTCCGCGCGCGCGCCGAGCGGGCGGCGGCGATCGACAAGGCCGAGGACGAGGCCTTCGCCAAGAAGACCGACCGCGGCAAGACGGTCGAGGCCATCGCCGAGGCCGGCCGCGAGCCGACCAACTCGGTGCGCTCGGTGCTCGACCTGCGCCGCGAACTCGCCGGCGAAGCCAAGCTCGCGGCGGGCGACGCCAGCGGCGCGCTCGCCGAGTTCGAGGCGGTCGGCGACATGCCCAAGTGGCTGCTCGCCGACGCGCACGTCGCCGCCGGGCAGACCGACAAGGCGGTCGAGATCCTCGCCAAGGAGGTCAAGGAACGGCCGCGGCGCTTGGCCACGACCGCGCGGCTGCTGCTGGCGCTGCGCGCGCAGACCAAGCCCGAGAACGATGCCCGCATCGCCGAGCTGACGGCCGAGCTCGCCGGCCCGCAGTACGCGATCGGGGCCGCCGGCCTCGCGGTCCGCGCCGGGCTCGCGCCGGCCGACGGGCGCGGCGCGCGGGCGCTGGGGGAGGGCTTCGCGGCGGCGCGCGGCGAGGACTTCGGCGCGCGCCGGCCGCTCGCCGACCTCGGCCCGTCGACGTGGAGCCCGGTGCCGAACCCCGGCTTCGACCTCGTCGCCGCCGACGGCAGCCGGCGCACGCTCGCGGTCGGCGGCGGCCGACCGACGCTGGTCGTCTTCTACCTGGGCTTCGGCTGCCTGCACTGCGTCGAGCAGCTGAAGGCGCTGGCGCCCAAGGCCGGCGACTTCGCCGCCGCCGGCGTCGACGTGGTCGCGATCGGCAACGAACCGCTCGCCAAGCTGCAGGAGCACGTCGAAGCCCTCGGCGACCAGCCGCTGCCGTTCCCGCTGCTCGCCGATGCGGAGCTGGCGGCGTTCAAGGCCTGGCACTGCCACGACGACTTCGAGGACATGCCGCTGCACGGCACGTTCCTCGTCGACGGCGACGGCAAGGTGCGCTGGCAGGACGTGTCGTTCGAGCCGTTCACGCGCATCGACTGGCTGCTCGCCGAGTCGCCCCGGTTGCTGGCGTTGCCGGCGCAGTCGGCGGCGCGCTGACGACCGGGCCGGCGGCCGCGCGGCCGCGAACGGCGCGACGCGCGCAACTGCGCCGTTGCCGCGGGCTTGCTGCCGTGGCATCCTCTGCGGCCACCACGTTCCGTCCGCCCCACGGAGGCCCGCTTTGGTCGTCGTCCCGCGCAAGCAGCGCTCGAAAGACAAGGTCGTCACCGACCGCAAGAGTCTCGCCATGATCCTCGCCGGCCTGAAGGCCAGCGGGAAGACCGTCGTCCTGACGAATGGCGTGTTCGACCTCATGCACGTCGGCCACACGCGCTGCCTCGAGGACGCGCGTTCGCGCGGCGACATCCTCGTGGTCGCCGTCAACTCCGACGACTCGGCCGCCGCGCTCAAGGGCAAGGGCCATCCGCTCGTGCCCGAGGACGAGCGCATGGAAGTGCTCGCCGCGCTGTCGTTCGTCGACTACGTCACGGTGTTCGGCGAGCCGACCGCCGACGAGCTGCTGCGGCAGCTGAAGCCGACGCTCTACGCCAAGGGCGCCGACTACTCGCTGAAGACGCTGCCCGAGAAGGACACGATCAAGGAGCTGGACGTCAAGGCCGTGTTCGTCGGCGACAAGAAGTCGCACTCGACGACGGATCTGATCGAGAAGGCGCAGAAGCTGAAGAAGCGCTGACCGCCCGAGAAGAAGTCCGTCTGCCGGCGCTCCGATCGCCCCTGGCGGCGGCGTTCGCGGCCACGACGAGCCTGTGAGACGATGGTTGCCCGGCTCTGGTGCTCCCAAGCTCTGAGCGCCCGAGCAGGATCGTGGCGCGAGGCGCGCGCGGCCTGCGGGACGTCATTTCGGCATGGCATCGCCGGTTCCGCCGCGCGACTCATCCGGATCGACGTTGCGGTCGATGACCGGCAGCACGCATGGCTGCGAACGACGTTGATCCGCCAGGGAAGCCGTACGCAGCGGTGCCGCTGTCCGGCCTCGCGGAGGACATGGCCTGCGACTTCCCGCTGTACCTGAAGACCGGCGTCGACGCGTTCGTGCTCTACCGCAAGGCCGGCGAGACGATGGACGCGGGGCACGTGGGCCGACTGCGTGTCGAGGGCGTCGGCGAGTTGTTCATCCGCACCGACGACCTGCCGGCGTACTTCCGCCGCGTCGAGACGGCGCTGCAGGACCTGCTGATCGACCGCTCGACGCCGCTGGCCCGGCGCGTCGAGGTGTTGCACGGCGTCGCTCGGCAGGTCGCCGCCGAGTTGTTCGCCACGCCCGCGCTCGACGGCGGCGTCGGCCGCGCGCAGCGCGTCGTCACGGCCACCGGCACGCTGATGTTGCGCGAGCAGGAGGCGTTCGCGCGCCTGCGGCAGACGTTCGACGGCGCGTCCGATCTCGCCGCGCACGCGCTGCGCACGAGCTTCCTGTGCATGGCGCTGGCGCGCGCGGTGCTCGGCGGCGACGCCGCGACGCTGCGCGAGGCCGGGCTCGCCGGGCTGCTGCACGACGTCGGCCGCATCGGCGCGGGCGGCGACGACGATCCCGACCACGCGCTGCGCGGCGCCCAGATGCTGGCGGCGCTGCGGCTGGCGCCGGCGATCGTCGCCGCGGTGCGCGACCACCACGGGCCCATCGACGGCTGCACCTTGGCCGGCAGCCGCAGCGGACCGGGCGTCTCGGAACTCGCCCGCATCGTCGGCATCGCCGACGCGTTCGACGACACGTTCGCCGCCGCCGGACCGAACGCGAGCCTGTTCGAGGTCATGCGGCGCCTCGCCGAGATCAGCGGCGGGCGCTTCGCCGTGGCGCACGTGCGCGCGCTGCTGCGGCTGTTCCGCGTCTGAGGCGGCGGGCGCGCGGCCATGCCGGGCGCCGGTCCTCAGCGTCTGACAAGCCGTTCGTGTCCGGTCGATGCGTCGGCGCGGCGGCGGCGACCAGCGGCGTCCTCGGAGCCCGTGGCATCTTTTCGTCGCAAGCAGTCAATCGGCGGCGACGCCGAACGCCGACCACCAGCCGTCGGCGCCCTCGGCGCGCAGCGCGGCCGGTTCGCCGTAGCCGTACAGGCAGCCGATGGTGCGCAGGCCGGCCGCCTTGCCGGCGCGCAGGTCCTGCACGCCGTCGCCGACCATCGTCGCATCGCTGGCCTCGCCGCCGAGCTGCCGTAGGGCGTGCAGGATCGGCGCCGGGTCGGGCTTGCGCTGCGGCAGCGTGTCGCCGCCGACGACGACCGGCAGCAGGCGTTCGACGCCGAGCACGCGCAGGATCGGGCCGGCGAAGCGCGCCGGCTTGTTGGTCACCACCCCGAGCGCATGGCCGGCCGCCGCCAGCCGCTGCAGCAGGTCGCGCGCTCCCGGGTAGAGGCGCGCGTGCACGGTGCACTGGCCCTCGTGGTGCGCGAGGTAGCCCGCGAGCGCGTCGGCGAGCAGCGCGTCGGCGCGCGCCGGGTCCGGCGGCAGCGCCGGCTGCAGGGCGCGACGCAGCAGCGCCAGCGCGCCGTCGCCGACGAACGTCCGGACCTGCGGCGTCAGCAGCGGCGGGAGGCCGAAGCGGCTGCGCGCGTGGTTGCAGCTGGCGGCGATGTCCGGCAGCGTGTCGGCGAGGGTGCCGTCGAGGTCGAAGAGGAAGGCGGCCGACTGGTGCACGCCATCGGTATACTGCTCCGCCGATGCTTCGAACGAGCCCTTGCCTCCTCGCCGTCCTGTTCGCCTCGTGCGGCCTCGTCCACGACTGGCGCGAACTGCAGACCGAGCCGATGTCGATCGGCGCCTGCTTCGACGGCGTCGAGCACTGCGCCCGCGGCATGAAGTTCGTGTCCGACGAGAGCGTCACCGACCGCGGCCTCGGCATCTGGCAGTCGCGCTGGCGGCAGCGCGTCAAGCCGCCGGTCGGCAAGCCCGCGCGCTACCGGCTGCGCGTGGAGATCCTGCTCGACGAGGGCTCGCCGAAGGCCGGTTGGCCGCTGCGCTTCGTCGTCGACCAGGAGGTCGTCGACAACCTGCGCAAGGCGACCTCGCCCGAGGAGGACGACTGGTCGAGCGACGGGCAGGATCGCGAGATCGAGTCCATCTACGGCGAAGCGCTGCGCCGCCGCCTCGCGCCGCGCTCGCAGGGCCTGATGCCGCCGAAGTCGTGACCGCGATGGCATCGGCCGGGCGCGCGCAAGGCCGGCCGACCGGCGATGGGCTTGGCTTCGCCGCGCGCAAGCGCCGATTCGTGGAGCGCGCATGACCTCGGGGCCGACCGCACGCACCGCCGACGCCGCGACCGCGCCGCTGCTCTCGGTCCTGATCGTCAACTACAACACGTGGCACGTCTGTGCGCAGGCGATCGCCTCGCTGCGCCGGCACCCGCCGACCCGGCCCGACGGCTCGCCGATGCCGTACGAGTGCGTCGTCGTCGACAACAAGTCGCCGTACTGCCCCGAGGACGCGGTGCAACTGGTGCGCGACGAGTTGGCGCGGCTCGCCGCCGAGCGGGGCGACCCGCGCGCCGGCCTGCTGGTCATGCACCACGAGAACGGCGGCTACAGCAAGGGCATGAACGTGGCGCTGGCGCACGCGCGCGGCCGCTGGCTGCTGGTCAGCAACCCCGACGTGCTGTTCCAGCCGGGCATGCTGCCGGCGCTGCAGCGCCGCCTCGAAGCCGACCCGCGCGTCGGCATCACCGTGCCCAAGGGCTACTGGGACCCCGAGCGCGCCGGCCGCCTGCCGCCGAACACGCTGCCGACGCTCGCCGAGGTGTTCTGGCACGCGCTCGCCGCCTTCGTGCCGGCCGTCGGCCACTGGTACGGCGCGCGGCTCGCGCGCTCGTGGGTGCGCGTGTGGCTGGCCGAGCAGCCGATCGCGCTGCCGATGATGTCGGGCTGCATGTTCCTCGTCGAACGCGGGTTCTTCGAGTCGATCGGCCGCTTCGACGAGCGGTTCCCGCTGTACTACGAGGACACCGACCTCTCGCGCACGATCCGCCGCGCCGGGCGGACCATCGTGCAGGCGCCCGACGCGCACCTCGTGCACTTCGTCAACCGCTCGGGCATGACCGACCTGGAGACGATGTGGCAGCGGCACAAGACCAGCCGCGAGCTGTACTACGGCAAGTGGTACGGCCGGCTCGGCCTCGCGCTGGTGCGCGGCGTCGATCGCCTGCTGGCGGCGAAGTGGACGCAGCGCCTGCGACGGTTCCGCCACGCCACGCCGCTGGTCGACCTCGGCGCCAGCGACCAGCCGCCGGCGCTCGACCTCGGACGCGACTGCGAGCGCTACCTCGTGCTGCTGTCGCTCGACCCGCGCTTCTTCCTCGCCGCCGGCCTGTTCGGCAGCGGCCGCACGTGGAAGCCGTCAGCGGTCGGCTTCGCGTACTTCGTGCACGCGGTCTACTACTTCCAGGCCTTCGACCTCAGCGGCGGCCGCTTCGAGCGCGTCGGCACGTGGCGCTACGAGTGCCGGTCGCACCTGGGCCAGTCGATGCCGCCCAAGGAGGCGAATTGACCGCGCCGGCTCTGTCGGTCGTCGTGCTCAGCTGGAACACGCGCGAGCTGACGCTGGCCTGCCTGCGGACGCTGTTTGCCGAGTCGCCGCGGCACGCGCGCGAGGTGATCGTGGTCGACAACGGCAGCGCGGACGGCAGCGCCGACGCGATCGCCGCCGCGTATCCGCAGGTCCGGTTGCTGCGCAACGCCGACAACC
>JADCJE010000064.1 GCA_020247305.1 Phycisphaerales bacterium
ACATCTGCTGACCGCGGTGGCGGCCGCGGGCGCATGCCTCGCGACCTCCGTCGAGTGGAGCGCTGCGCAGAAGCACGCGGCGGCGTTGCGCGATGCGGCGATCGAAGACCCGGTCGTGCAGCTCGCAGCGGCTGCGGCGGCCGTCGTCGCGGACGCGTCGCGCGCCGTCGAGCTCATCGAGCAGGCGACTGGCCGGCTCGACGTGCGCGCGCGGCCGGTGCGGTTCCAGTGCTTCGTCCATCAACTGCGGGTGGTCGTCTTCGCCAAGGCGGGCAAACCGCTCGCGATGAAGGCGGAGCAGCCGCGGCTCGACGAACTCTGGTGCGAAGCGATCGGCCGGGACGAGTTCGCGCAGGGACGGGCCCCGCGATTCCTGCTGCAGGCCGTGCGCGGCATCAGGGGTGCGCAGCTGGGGCCGGACGACGAGGCGTTCTTCGCCAAGCTCGAGCAGGCGGCCGGCAAGCCGCACTACGCCGCCGCGGTCATGCGCGGCGAGCTGCAGTCCGCGCTCGCCTGGAAGGCGCGCGGCACCGGTGCGGCGGCCTCGGTCGGCGCGTCCGACCGCGCGCGCCTCGCCGAGCACATGAAGGCGGCGGCCGACGCCGGTATGCAAGCCTGCGAACTCGGCCCGGAGTTTCCCGAGGCCCCGACGCTGCTGCTCAAGGTGCTCGGGACCAGCGGCGCCAAGACCTCGGAGAGGCGCGTGTTCCTCGACCGCGCCGTGGCGGCGCAGTTCGACTGGATCGAGGCGTACAACAGCTTCCTGCACTATTCGCAGCCGCGCTGGGGCGGTTCGCCGCAGGACCTGCTCGCGTTCGGCGACGAGTGTGCAGCGACCAAGCGCTACGACACCGAGGTCCCCGGCCAGCTGCGAGTCGCCATCAAGTTCCTGTGCCTCGACGTGCGCGATCCGAAGGCCGTCTGGGGCGACGAGGGCGTGCAGCGGCAGCTGGAGGAGATCGATGCGGGCCAGTTGGCGGCCGCGCGCGACGATCTCGGCCGGCTGCGCGCGCAGACCTGCCGCATCGTCTCGCTGGCGCTCGCCGGCCGCGGCGCCGATGCCGCCGCAGCGTTCGAAAAGGCGGGCAAGCTCATCGAGACCTCCGTGCTGGATTCGTTCGGCGTGAATGCCGCCTGGCTCAAGAAGACACTGCTGCCGCACCTTGCCGACTACGAGCCTCCCGTCGTGGTCCAGAAGGACCTGTTCGCCGGCTTCGCGGACGCGGCCTTGCCGGGCGCGGCAAAGGCGCGCCCGCTTGCCGACCATCCGAAGGCGACCACCACGGCGGCGAGTCGGGCGGACCATGGCCGTTGGATCGCGGAGATCTACGCCGCCGCGTCGGCGCGCCACGGGGCGCCCGATCCCGCGTGGCAGGACGATCTGCAGCGGCTGTTCGAGTCGACGGGCCAGAGCATCGCCAAGAGCGACGATCGCACGCCGGAGGTCGCGTCGTTGGCAGCCGCGGCGAGGAGCCTGTTGGCGGCTGGCTGCAAGGACCCGGTGGCGCAGTACGTCGCCGCGCGCGCCTTGCGCGAGACCGATCCGGACGAGTCCGACCGGCTGGCCGCCGCGTCACTCGGTCCGATCCGTCGCGGCGATTCGACCGTGCTGAAGTGGTGGGCGCTCTCGTCCCAGGCCATCGCCGGCCGGCGCGGCCTGCTGCCCGAGGCCCGACGGATGGTCGCTGTCGCGGCGGCGGACCCGGTCTTTGCCGGCCGCCGCGGCCGCCACTACATCCGCGAAACGTGGGGCGACCGGGACTACAAGCCGCGCGGCGTGCCGTGGCTCGATCGCGACGGCATCGCGGCCCTGACCAAGCACGCCGCCGCCAACCCATGGGTGGTGCACGTCTCGACCGGGCTCTTCCATGTCAGTCAGGCGAAGTCCGGAAGGCTCGCCAAGCAGGCGCGTGCAGAGGCGCTGGCGCAGGCCGCCGGGCATTTCACTGCTGCGCACGGCATGCAGCCTGACTGTCCCGAAGCCGCTACCGGCATGATCCTCGTCACGGCGCTCGCTCCGGAACTCGACGGCGCCACGCCGCGCGAGTGGTTCGACCGTGCCTTGGACGCGCAGATCGACTTCCAGCCGGCTTTCCAGGCGTACGTGGAGACGCTGACGCCCGAGGCGGGCGGGTCGCTCGCGGCGATGTTCCGCTTCGCCGTCGAGTGCCTCGAAAGCCGGCGGTTCGACACCGACCTGCCGTACTGGTTCGTCCTCACCCTGGCCATGGCGCAGAAGGACGCGGGAGCCGGGCGGTCGGTCTGGGCCGCCGTCGGCGTGCGCGAGCGACTCGATGCGTTGTTCGACGGCTACCTGGCCAGCGAATCGGCGCCAATGCCTCCCGAGTTCTGGCGCGAGGGCCGCTACCTCACGGCGTGGGCCGGCGGGCGCTACGACGATGCCATCGCGGTGCGTGGCGAGCGGAAGGGGGGCCACCCGTACTGGGCGCGCATCGTCGGCCTCGACGAACCCGCGAGCGTCGAGATCGACCTCGACGCACGGCTGCGCAAGCGGGCGGCGAAGTGACGGGGGCGTGAACGGGCGGCGAGCGCCAGCCGCCGAGGGTGCGTCGGCTGCGCCGTGGTTGCGCGATCAGGCCGCGCGCTGATGCGGCCGGTCGGGGCGCGTCCGCGACGGCTCTGCCGGTTGCCGGGGGCTGGCCGTCCTCGCCGGATGGCGCCCAACGGGTCGCGTCCCCGATGGGCTGCCCGTCTGGGCCCGCGTGGATCGTCCTCGGCTCCCCTCGGTGGCGTGCTGCCTGCTCGGGCTTCGCCCCGCCACCCCCGCAGGCCGCCATCCGCCCAGGTCCACGGATCGCCTCCCGCGCAGTGGCCGGCAGAGCCGATACACCCATCGCATGGGCCGTTCCTCGCCAGCTGCCGTCTTCCTGCTCGCCGCCCTGGCCGCGGCGCAGTCGCCGACGCCCTCGCCGACGCCCTCGCCGACGCCCGCGCCGGCGCGGCGGCTCAACAAAGCCCCAGCCGCCGAGATCGTGATCGCCCGCGGCCTCGCCGCGCCGGCGTTCCCCGACCTCGGGCTCGGGGACGGCGGCGTCGCGGCGAGCGCGGGCCGGACGCACTTCACCGACGACGACGACGTGGTCACGCCGGGCGGCGTGCGCGTGGTCTGCCGGACCGCGGGGGTCAAGCTGCTGTTCCCATCCGGCCGCGAACTGCTCGTCGCGCCCGACGGCTTCCTGCACCTGCGCAGCGGCGAGTTCGGCGGGCCGTTCCGCGGCGGCGTCGAACTGTGGCTCGCCGACGGCACGACGGTGCGCGTGACGCTGGCGCAGTCGTCGCAGATCCGCCTGCGCGAAGTCACGGTCGGCGACGCGGCGCGCCGCCTGCAGCCCTGGCGGCGCGGCGAACCGTGCGTCAGCGCCGCCGGCGCGTCCGGCTGGGCCGGGCCGCGCGCGTGCTGCGCCGGCGACGGCGGCGACGTCTACCGCGCGATCGCGCTGGGGCCGCTGCTCGTGCTCGACCGCGCGCTGGTCGCCGCCGATCGCGTCGACGCGACGCCGCGCGAGCGCCTCGCCGTGCTCGTCGAACCGCTGGCCGAGTCGCTGCGCACGATGCAGCGCCAGCACCGCGAACCCGACGCCGCGGTGCGCGGCGCGATGAAGTCGATCGCCGAACTGGCGACGCACGCGGAGGCCATCCTGCCGGCCGGCGCCGCGCTGCGGCGCGTCGAGCGCGAGCGGTTGCGCTGGCAGCTCGGCGCCGGCTTCGAACTGGAGTACGCCGCCGACGGGCCGCTCGCGCCGCTGCTGCAGCTCTACGCGCCGGGGGCGCCGCTGCCGATGGTCGAGTGGACGCTGCACGCCGACGGCGCGGCGTTCCTCGCCAATCCGCGCGAGGACCGCATGGACAAACGCTGGCACGGCAACGGCACGCGCCTGCCGGCGACCGCGGCCGGGCTGCAGGCGCGCGACGAACTGCACGAGCGCGCGCTGGCGACCGCCGTCATCGGGCGGCTGCGCCGCTGACCGCGGCGGCCGGCGTCACTTCGCCGGCTTGCGGGCCGACCGGTCGGCGGCGTCGACCGCTTCGACCGCGCGCGGATGACGGTGCGCGCGCAGGCCGTCGAGCACGGCCGGCTCGGCGCGGTCCATGTTCATCAGCGCGTCGAGCGCCGCCGCCGTGTTGGTGGCGCCGAGCGCGACCAGCAGCGGCGCGCGCCGCTCCTTCTGCCCGACCTGCTGCAGCCGCGCCAGCAGCCGGCCGGCGGCGTCCTCGCCGTGCAGCGCCTTGCCGATGCGGCCGACGGTGCGCGCGTAGCCAGCGTCGGTGGTCTCCGACAACCCGACCAGCAGCGCGTCGTACAGGCCGTCGAGGCGCTGCTCGGCGCACAGTTCGGCCAGCGCCGACTTGTAGGCGATGTCCTCGGTCTCGCCGACGGCGCGGCTGACGAAGGCGCTCCACTGCAGGCCGTCGAGCTTCGCGCGCAGCGTCGGCATCTCGGCGAGGTGGCGGGTCGCCTCCAGACGCACGATCGCATCCGGCCCGAGCGCCGCGGCGGCCGCGGCGCGCGCGGTGTCGACCGGCGGCGCGCCGGCCTCGGCGGCGGCGAGCAGCCGGGCGAAGCCGACGACCGGGTCCTTGTCGAGGTCGGCGCCGACGAGCGGATTGCTGCCGGCGAAGCCGACCATCTTGAAGTACGGCCCGTTGGCGGCCGGCAGGCCGAGTTGCGCGGCGTTGCGGCTCGCGTCCTGCAGGCAGTAGAGGCGCGACTGCCGCGGCGTCGGCCGCTGGTGCAGCGCGAGCTTCGGCCAGTCGAGGACCACGACGCTGGCGGCGCCGCCGCCGCGCACGTCGAGCAGCACCTGCAGCGTGTGCAGCGTCACGTCGTCGTCGTGGGCCGCCTTGCCGACCTGACGGGCGACGACGACCGCGTCGGCGTCGACGAGGCCGCGCCGCAGGTCCTGGGCGGAAGCGCCCGCGGCGAGCGCGAGCAGGATGGAGCAGCCGATGGGGAGGTGTCGCATGTCAGTTGCCGTAGGTGACCTGCTCGCGCAGGTAGGCGAGGTTGAGGCGGTTGAAGGCGGTCGCCGAGTGGATCGCGGTGTCGTAGGACAGCGACGGACTCATGATGTTGGTCGCGCCAGCGGGGAACAGCGACGCGTTGCGGATGTGCCCTTCGGTCGAGCCGGGGAAGTTGACGGCGTCGCCGCCGTACAGCCCGACCGGCATCGCGCCATCCTGCACGAGGCCCATCGAGTGGCCGCACTCGTGCGCGACGACGGTGGCGCAGAAGCGCGCGAAGTCGCGGATGGCGACGTCGATCTGCGTGCGGCGCACGTCGTTGGTCGAGCCGGCGAGGCGGCCGCCGTCGCCGACTGCCGCGCCGATCGCCGTGCCGCCGAGCACGGCGACGAACGGGTCGTAGGTCTGGCGAAACGACGTCACAAACGACAGGCCGAGCCCGAAGTCGACGATCGTGTGCAGGAAGACGCCGAGTCGGACGCTGCCGAAGCTGACCAGCGAGTCGTCGTTCTGCGTCCGGTTGTTCGAGTCGAAGATGGCGCGACCGAGCACGCCCGCGGCGTCGGCGGAGCCGGCGATCGCCATGCGCGAGTGGCCGAAGGCGTTGTAGTCGAAGTTCGCGGTGCCGCCGAACGACTCGGCCGGCGCCGTCAGAGTGAACACGACCTTGGTGCCGTCGTAGAACGTCGCCAGCCGCGCGAGCAGCTCCTGCTGGAAGCGCTGTGTCACGACCTGGTTGCTGTCGAGGGATCCGACGACGTTGGGCACGGGCGTCGGCGCGAGCAGGCCGAGCGCCAGCAGCACGTCGGCGAAGTCGCTGCGGCCGTTGGCGCCGTTCGCCACCTGCACGTCGGCGGCGCCGCCGGCGGCGACGACGTTGAACGACTCGACATCGCGGCTGAAGTCCAGGAACCAGGTCTGCGTCGGGTTGACGCGCGTCTCGAACGGCTGCCGTGCCTCGTCGAAGGCGCGCACCGTCAGCGCGAACGAGCGCGGCGTCGAGCCGAGGCCCGAGGCGTCGAGCACGATCGCGGTGAGCGTCGTCGCGCCGTCGGGGAACGCGCGGTCGCCGGGCACGACGTAGCGCGTCTCGTCCAGCGTCGACTGTTCGACCGTCAGGAACGGCACGAGGTTGGCGCCGGCGACGACCGTCGCGCCGCCGGCGAGGATCGTGCGGTCCGCGTACACGCGCGTGCGCGCGGGGTCGATGCCGACGTTGTCGTCGTGTTCGACGCAGATCGTGAAGCCGGTGCTCGGCGTCTGCAGCGTGCCGCCGGCGGCGCCGCCGCCGTTGAGCTCCGACTGGATCCGGGCGATGGTGACGTCGGTGACCACGGGCGGCGCGCCGTCGCTGACCCCGACCGGGATCGGGGTGTCGGCGACGCCGAGCAGCCCGTCGCCGTCCCGGACCGCGTCGTTGCCGACGCCGTTCGCCGGGCTGCGCAGGCTGATCGTCGACGCGCCCGGCGTCAGGCGGACCCCTGCGCCGAGCAGCACGAACACGGCGTTGCTGCCGACCACCGTCGGCGCCGCCGTCACGGCGCCCAGGGTGTCCCCGGCGGCGAGCAGCAGGTCGGCGTCGTCGAGCAGGCGGCCGGCGACGAGGGCGACCGGCTTCGAGAAGGTCAGGATCAGCTGGTCGCCGGCCGCCGGGCTGGCGGTGTTGGTGACGCAGGCGGCGCCGACGAGGGTCGGCGCGGAGCTGGTCGGCGCGGGTTTGCTGCCGCCGCTCTTGCAGCCGGCGACGGTCAGGCACAGTGCCGCGGCGAGGGCGGCCCATTGAGATGGCGGGGTCATCGGTCCGATGAGATGGGCATGTCGAAGTGGGCGATCTGGACGGCGCACCGCTACCTGGAGCGCGACTCCGGGGCGCGGCGCACGGGTCGCGACGGCCGGCTCCTGGCGCGGCCGTGGCGCGACCCGGCGCCCGAAGTCCGCTCGGCGGCGGCGAGCGCGCGCGCGGCGCGGGCGCAGCCGCGCTGGCCGCGGCTCGTCGGCTTCGCGCTGGTGGGGGTGGCGTGCATGTTCGCGCTGGAACCGGTGCGGTCGGCGGTTGCCGATCGTCGCGCTTCGGGGGCCTTGGGAACAGCCCCAGCCGGCGCCGGATTTGCCGCCGAGGCGCCGGTCGGCGCGGTCGCCGCGGCGGCCCTCACCGAGTTCCGCTGGCGCGCCGCTGACGTCGCCCCGCCGTTCACGTTCGTGCTGCTCGACGGCGCCTACGCCGAGATCGCTCGCCGCGATGGCATCGGCGCCGCGCGGCTGCCGGTCGACGCCGGCCTCGCGGCCCTGCTGACCCCCGGCCAGCTGCGCCACTGGCACGTGCTCGGCGACCGCGCCGGCAAACCGGTCGCGAGCCCGCTCGCCCGGGTCGAAATCCGCTGACGGCCAGGATCCGGTGGCATCGCGGCGGCCTCCGCGCGCGGTTTCCTAACTCAACTCCGGCCAAGCCCCTACCGAAGACCAGTGCGCGCGGCGGAGTCGCTGCGCGCGCAACTGGGACACTCGGGAATGATGAAGCTCGCTGTCGGAGAAATCGTCCAGGGCTACCGCATCGCGCGGTTCCTCGGTCGCGGCGGTTTCGCCAGCGTCTACCTGGCGGAGCACGCGACCACCGGCGCCAAGGTCGCCATGAAGGTCGGCGGCGCCGCCGGCGGCGGCCGGCAGGTCACGCGCCTGCTGGAGGTCACCTCGCGCCGCACCGCCGAGGGCATCAGCCCCGACGAGCTGCCCGCCGAGGCGGTGTTCTTCGAGCCGAACGGCGTGCGCATCGACCTGTTCGACGAGGGCGAGGTCAACAACCTGCTGCGCGCCGAGGGCGAACTGCTCGCCGGCTGCGCGCACGAGAACCTGGTCCCCGTCGTCGACCGGATCGAGGTCGACGGCAGCCCGGTGCTGGTGCTGGAGTACGTCCGCGGCAAGACGCTGCGCGAGAAGATCCGCGGCCTCGAGGGCATCCACCTCAACTGGTTCCTGGCGATCGTGCGCGCGCTGCAGCAGCTGCGCGCCAATGGCCAGATGCCGTGGCACGGCGACCTCAAGCCGGAGAACATCCTGGTCAAGCCGAGCGGCAAGGTCGTCATGCTCGACCCCGCGATGCGCAGCGCCGACGGCAAGGTCGTGACCACGACCCCGCACTACAACCCGCTGCTGCTCGCCGACAGCAAGGCCGACGTCATGGCGATCGGCGTCATGGTCTACGAGATCCTCACCGGCACGCTGCCGTTCGACGAGGTGCCGTGGGAGTTCGCCGGCCGCCAGACCGGCGGCGAGACGCAGCGACTGAGCCTGAGCTACTTCTTCAGCTACACGCCGCCGCACACGCTCAACCCGAAGACTCCCGACGATCTGGAGCGCATCGTCTACCGCTGCATCACGGTGCCGACCTACGGCCTCGACGAGCTGCGCGCCGACCTGGAAGCGTTCATCAGCCGGGCCTGAACGGCGGCTGCGGCCGCCCTGCCTGTGGACATCCGCGGCGGCGGCGGGAAGATCGCGCGCCCGATGCCCGTCCGAAGCGGTCTGCCGCCGCCCCGGGTCGGTCGGTTGCCGCCATGACGATGCTCCGCCTCCTGCCCGTCCTGCTGCTCGCCGCCTGCGCGACGCGTTCCGTCCTCGAGGAGAGCCGCGCGTTCGCGGCCCGCAACGACCACGCGCGCGCGTTCCTGGTGCTCGACCGCAAGGTCGCCGAGTACGAGGCCGACGGCGCCGAGCCGCCGCAGCCGCTGGCCGAGGCGCACGCGGCGGCCCTGCGCGAGCACCTGTTCCGCCGCGCCGAGGAGCGCATCTTCGGCGAGCGCGAGGACGCCGCCCTGGCCGACCTCGCGGAGCTGGCCGACCTCGCGCCGGACTTCCCCGGCCTTGGGGCCATGCGCGACCGCGCGTTGGCGAAGAAGGCGACGCGCATCGTGACGGCGGCGCAGGAGTCGTTCGTCCGCAAGGACTACGCCGCCGCCCTCGCCGGCTGCCTCGAAGCCGACAAGGTCGTGCCGGGCTTCCCGCTCGCCAAGCAGGGCATGGAGGACGTGCGCAAGGCGACCGCGGCGATGAACCTGCGGGCGCAGGAGCAGTTCCTCGAAGCGGTGCGCAAGTTGCCGGAGTTCCGCTACATGGAAGTGCAGTGGCACGCCGCCAATGCGCTCCACAACGACCCGCAGCGCGGCGAGGCGAAGGAACTGCAGGCCAAGGCGCGCCGCGAGAACGCCATGAAGGCGATGGCGCGCGCCCGCGAGTCGGAGTCCAAGGGCCGCTACGGCGCGGCGCTGGTCGAGTACCGCGCGGCGCGCGCGGTGGACGCGTCGACGCCGGGCGTCGAGGCGGCGATCGACTCGATGCAGCGCGAGGTCAAGGCGCAGGGGCTCGTCGACGGCGCCCAGATCGACATGAACGCCGGCCGCACCGACGCCGCGCGGGCGAAGCTCGATCAGGCGCGCGAGCTGTCGGTGCTGATGCGCAACGACATCAGCGTGATGCTGGTCGACGTGCAGAAGGCCGAGGCCAAGGTGCGGTACCGCGCGGCGCGCGACCTCGAGGTGCTGGGCCGCAAGCTCGACGCGCTGCAGGCGTTCGTGGCGCTGGCCGAGTCGTATCCGGTCGGCGTCGACGACGAGAAGGCGCGCATCGCCGGCCTCAAGGCCGACGTCGAGGGCTGGGCGCGGCACTGGTCGGCGGCCGACGCCGCCGAAGCCGCCGGCGACCTCGACAAGGCGCTGGAGGAGGGGCTGGAGGGGCAGCGCTTCTACGCCCGCGCCGAGGGCAAGGAACGCCTCGACCGCCTGCGCGCCGCCATCGCCGCGCGCAAGCAGCAGACGCCGCCCGACGGCCAGCGGTGAGCGCCCTGGCGCGCGCCGCCACCGCGGCCGCCGGGTAGCCGCCGCCGCCGCGCGCGTGGCATGATCGCGGCGATGCGCGCGACGTCGCTGGCCGGCCGGTTCCTCGCCACGCTGCTGGCGACCGCCGTGCTGCCGCTGCTCGCGTACGGCTGGTTCTCGCTGCGCGGCATGCGGGCGCAGGCCGACGAACAGGTGGCGCGCGTCTACCTGCCGCAGCTCGCCGCCGACCATGCCGAGCGCATCCAGTCGCACTTCGAGCGCACGCAGCAGGCCTGCGCCATCGTGCGCGAGATGGCGCGCCGCGTGCTCGACGCGCCGCCGGCGGTGCGGGCGCAGGAGGTCGCCGCGTTCGACGAGCAGGTGCTGCTGGTGCCCGACCTGCTCGACAACTTCCTCGACCTGCTGCTGCTGGTCGACGCCGACGGCGCGGTGGTGACGTGGCGCTTCGGCCAGCGCCTCGATCCCGCGCAGCAGCAGCGGCGCGCGGCGCTGATCCCGGTGCGCGTCGCCGACGCGCCGTGGTTCCAGCGCGCGCAGCGCGAGCGCGGCCTGTGCTTCGGGCCGTGGGGGCGCTCGGAGCTGCTGCACCGCGGCCTCGACTTCCGTTCGATGGATCCGGGCAGCCACCACATCGGCCTCGCGCTCGACGTGCCGCGCGGCGACGGGCCGCCCGGAGTGCTGTACGCGCTGGTGCGCTGGTCGGAGGTGCAGCGCGTGCTCGACGACGCCCAGCGCGCCGTCGCCGACCGCGCCGGCATGCCCGGCGCCGAGGTCGCGCTCGTCGGCCCCGACGGGCTCGTGCGCGCCCACACCGACCGCGCGCACTACGGCCTGCCGCTGCCGTCCGCGCCGTTGCGCGCGCAGGCCGCGGCCGCCGCGGCGATGGGGCACGCCGCCTACGCCGACGCCGGAGGCCGCGACTGGCGCGCCGGCCTCGCGCCGTGCGCCGGCCCCGCCGCCGGCGGCCAGGTCGTCGTCGTCACCGCGCCGGCGGCCGAGCTGTTCGCCGCCACCGACGCCTACGAACGCGTGCTGCTCGCCGCCATCGCCGCGTTGGTCGCCGTCGTCGTCGCGTGGTCGCTGCTGGCCTCGCGCGCGATCACCGCGCCGGTGCAGGCGCTGGTCGCGGCGACGCGCCGCATCGCCAGCGGCCACCTCGACGTCGCGGTCGCTTCGCGCGGCGGCAAGGAACTCGGCCTGCTGGCGCGCTCGTTCAACCAGATGGCCGGCGAACTCGACGCCGGCCGCAAGCGCCTCGCCGCCGCCGAGCGCGATCAGGCGTGGGCCGAGATGGCGCGCCAGGTTGCGCACGAGGTCAAGAACCCGCTGCAGCCGATGCGCATGGCGGCGCAACTGCTGCAGCGCGCCCGCGCCGACGCCGACCCGCGCGCCGACCTCGTCGCCGAACGGCTCGCGCGCACGGTGCTGGAGCAGACCGACGCGCTCGATCGCATCGCCGGCGACTTCCGCGCCTTCGCCGGCAGCGCGCCGACGCAGCGCACCGAGGTCGCCGTCGACGACTGGCTGGCCGCCGCCGTCGCCGACTGCGCCGACCTGTTCGCCGGCAAGCCCGTCGTCGTGCGCGCCGAGCCGGGAGCGGGCGCTGCGCGCGCGGCGATCGACCGGCGGGCGCTGCAGCGCGTGCTGCAGAACCTCGTGCAGAACGCGCACGAGGCCGCGCCGGCGGGCGTCCGGGTGACGGTGCGGTCGCGCCGCGACGGCGACCTCGCCGTGCTGGACGTCGCCGACGACGGTCCGGGCATCCCGGCCGCGGTGCAGGCGCGGCTGTTCGAGCCATACTTCACCACCAAGACCTCGGGCACCGGCCTCGGCCTCGCCATCTGCCGCCGCATCGTCGAAGGCCACGGCGGCGCGCTGCGCTTGCTGCGCACTGGTCCCGACGGCTCGGCGTTCGCCATCGAACTGCCGCTGGCGCCGGGCTGAGCGCCGCGGCAGAGGTCGCCATGCGGGCGACCGGCTGGCCGCCGACGTCCCGCCTTCGCATCCGCGCCGCGACCCGGGGCGAAGCGCCCGCGGCGGGCGTACCGTCCGTCCCCGGGCGGTCGCCGGCCGCCAATCGCCTCCGCTGCGGACTGCCGCGCAGCACCCTGCCACCCCACATGTCCAGAAACGCCCGCGCCGCCACCTTCGGCGCCCTGCTGCTGCTGATCGCCGTTGTCGTCGCCGTGCTGGCGTGGCCGGCCAACCCGGACCTCGCGCCGTCGATCGCGCCGGGGGCCGGCGCTGCGGCCGACCCCGCCGACCCGAACGCCGCCGTACTGCCCGCCGCCGCCGGCGACTCCGGCGCTGCCGCCGCGCCGGCCGACCGCCAGGGCATCGACCTCGCCGGCCCGCCGACCGGGGTGCGCGGCGTCGTCGTCGACGCCAGGACCGGCCAGCCGCTGGCGGGCATCGAGGTCGTGGCGGTGAAGGACGAGCCGTCGATCGAGCCGCTGGTGGCGCGCTTCCGCGGCTTCTTCCAGGAAGGCATGTTCGTCGAGACGCGCGCGCCGCGGCGCGAACTCGGCCGCACGACCAGCAACGCCGACGGCAGCTTCGAACTGCTCGGCCTCGCCGAGGGCCGCGTGTTCCTCGACGGCCGCAGCGACGGTTGGTTCGTGCGCACGCCCGGCACGGCGCGGCTCGCGCGCGGCCAGATCGCCGCCGGCATCGAACTGCGCGCGTCGCCCGGCGGCCGCGTGCGCGGCGTCGTGCTCGGCGCCGACGGCGCGCCGGCGAAGGGCGCGAGCGTTAGCGTGCGCCCCGGCCTCAACGCCTTCTTCGGCCAGATCACCGAGCGCCAGTACCGCTGGCTCGAAGCGGTCACCGACGACAACGGCGTCTTCGACCTGCCGGGCGTGCCCGCCGGCGCCGGCTACACCGTCGCGGCGTCGGGCGAGCACATCGCGCTCGAAGAGGTGACCGGCGTCGACGTGCGCGCGGGCGCGGTGACCGAGGTGACGGTGCGCGGCCACCAGGGCGCGCTCGTCGCCGGCCGCGTGCTCGACCCGCAGGGCCAGCCGGTCGCCGGCGCCAACGTGGCGATGGTCTACCTGGACATCAGCCGCGTGCTGTTCTCGGCCGACGGCCGCGCCGCGCCGATCGCGACCGACGCCGAGGGGCGCTTTCGCATCGAGCACGTCGCCGCCGGCCGCGTCGCGGTGATCGCCGCGGCCACCGACCTCGCGCCGAGCGGCATCGAGGAGCTCGCCGTCGTCGACGGCGGCGTCTACGACGACCTCGCGCTGCAGCTCGGCGTTGGCGCCACGCTGGCGGGCCGCGTCGTCGACGACCAGCAGCAGCCGGTCGCCGGCGCGCTCGTCGAGCTGCGGCCGTTCGAGCGCGGCGACGACCCGCAGTTCCTCAAGGTGATGCTCAAGGTCCGCCGCGTCGAGGTGAAGACCGACGCCGACGGGCGCTTTCTCGCCAAGGGCCTGACCGGCGACTCGCTGATCGTGCAGGCGCAGAAGCCCGGCTACACGACGGCGGTGCGCTGGGGCGTCAAGCTCGCCGAGAAGGACCTCGTCGTCGCCGTGCAGCGCGGCGCCACCGTGCGCGGCAAGGTTACCATCGGCGACCAGCCGCTGGCGCGCTTCCGCGTCGACACGCGCACCAGCGAGATCCCGAAGCCGAAGGACGGCGCGGCCGACGACAAGGCCGCCGCCGCTGGCGGCCGCGACCGCAACGGCCGCGGCGTCGACGGCAACAGCGGCGCCAGCTGGACCGGCGGCGGCCGCCGCGGCGGCCGCACCGACACGCAGCAACTGCCCGAAGGCCAGACGATGGCCGACCGCGGCATGAACGGCATGGACGGCAACTGGCGCGAGGTCCAGGCCGCCGACGGCGCGTTCGAGCTGCGCGGCATCCCGCCGGGCCGCGTGCGCGTGCGTGTGCGCGCCGACGGCTACCTCGAGCCCGCCAACGTCGAGGTCGACCTGCAGCCGGGCCAGACCAGCGACGTGCTGGCGTTCGCGCTTGCGCCGGGCGAGCCGGTCGCCGGCCGCGTCGTCGACGAGAACGGCCTGCCGGTCAGCGACGCGCAGGTCACCGCCTACAAGCAGCGCGAGGGCGGCCAGCGCCGCGGCGGCTTCAACTTCCAGATCGACCCCGAGGACTTCGACTTCCTGGCGCTGTCGGCCGCGACCAACCGCCGCAGCGCCATCAGCGACAGCAAGGGCGAGTTCGCCGTGCCGGCGCTGGAGCCGGGCAGGTACCGCTTCACCGCGCGCCATCCCGACAAGGCCAAGGCTTCGGCCAAGGACGTCGAGGTCAAGGCCGGCGTGCCGACGCCGCCGTTCGACATCACGCTCGACGACGGCGGCGGCGTCGAAGGCACGGTGACCGGGCTGGGCATGCAGCCGCTCGCCGACGCGCTGGTGGTCGCCTTCAGCCTGCAGACCGGCACCATGCGCAGCAACCCGACCGACAAGGCGGGCTTCTACCGCATCGACGGCCTGCCCGGCGGCCAGTACGTCGTCTTCAAGTCGAAGCTCGGCGAGCGCGCCGACAACATCCCGCTGGAGCTGATGAGCAACATGCGGCTCAAGGCGGTGACGGTGAAGCCCGGCCGCTTCACGCGCCTCGACGTGCACGACGAAGGCGAGGACGGTGTGCGCGTGCACGGCGTGGTGCGCGAGAACGGCGCGCCGACGCCGCGCGCGCTCGTCTCGCTGCTCGGCAGCGACCGCGAGGGCCTGCTCGGCATGGGCGTGCGCGCCGGCGCCGCCGGCATGGACGGCCGCTACGAGCTGATCGGCATCAAGCCCGGCAGCTACGTCATGCAGGTCACGCGTTTCCAGGGCCGGCCGGTGCAGACGACGTTCGAGGTCGAGGTGCCCGACGACGCGCGCGACTTCGTGTTCGACGTCGCGCTGCCGACCAGCCAGATCGCCGGCCGCGTCGTCGACACGCGCGGCCAGCCGGTGGCGGACGTGCAGGTCACGCTCGGCAGCAGCCAGGGCGCGCTCGCCGGCGCGGACGGCCTGATCGGCCTGATCGCGCAGAACGGCCTCGCCCAGGCGCGCACCGACAAGGACGGCGCCTTCACGCTGCGCTCGGTCGCCGCCGGCACGTACCGCGTGACCGCCGGCGCGCAGCTCGGCGGCCGCCGCCGCGGCGGCGGTGATGGCGAGGGCCGCAAGCACGGCGAAGCGACGGTCGACGACCTCGTGGTCGACGGCGCGCGCAGCCTCGACGGCATCGTCGTGGTGGTGCCGCTGGCCGGCCGCATCACCGGCGTCGTGCTCGACGGCAGCGGCGCGCCGGTGGCCGGCGCCGAGATCGTGCACGCCGAGACGTCGGCCAAGAAGAAGAAGCGCAGCGCCGGCAACCCGCTGCTCGACCTCGTCGGCGCGCAGGCGCGGCCGGTGCGCACCGGCGACGACGGCCGCTTCGTCGTCGACGGCCTCAACCCCGGCACGTACAGCCTCAAGGTCGAGACCGAGGCGGTGGAGACCGGCAAGCTCGACGACGTCGGCGTCGGCGAGGACGCGACGGTCGACGTGGCGCTGCGCATCGTGCGCGGCGCGACGCTGAAGCTGCGCGCGACCAACGTCGACAAGAAGCAGATCCCGTTCGCGCAGATCTCGCTGTTCGACGGCAAGGGCAAGCCGGTCGTCAGCCGCGTGTCGACGTTGACGGTGATGAAGCGCCTGATGACCAGCCGCGACGAGGTGAAGGACTCCGGCTGGTACGAGTTCGGCAGCGTGCCGCCGGACACCTACACGCTCGTCGTCACCGAGCCCGGCCAGCCCGAGTTGCGGATCGTGCGCGCGATCCGCGACGGCGAGACGGTCGAGTGGGAGTTCGACGTCGCGGCGGAACTGGCGGCGCGCCAGCAGGACGGCAGGTAGGGGCCCCGGGCGCGTGGTGCGAGCGCCGCGCGCGGTACGCGCGCGCGGATCGCCGTCGCGCCGGCATGGCGCTTGCCAACGGCGGCGCGCGGCCTGCGAATGCGGTCGCCGCGCGCCGGAATCGCTACAAGGGCGTGACCATGAAGACCCCGTGCCCCGTGTCGCACTCGTTGGTCCTCGCGCTGGCGTGCGCCACGGCGCCGCTCGCCGCCCAGACGCGCGCCACGGTCCTCGTCGGTCCGCCCGCGCCCGGCGCCACCTGCTTCGTGCGGCATGAACTGCCCGCCGGCAGCGTGGGGCACTTGGCCGGGTTCTTGTGGTCGGCGCCGTTCGCCGGCGCGGCGCCCGTCGTCGGCGTGGCGGCCAATGGCCTGCTGCGCGTCGATCCGACCGCGTTCGTGCTGCTCGGCCTCACGGTGACCAACGGCGTCGCCCATCCGCTCATGCCGGTGGCGGCGCCGTCGTCGCCGTCGGTGCTCGGCAGCCAGCTCGACTGCCAGTCGTTCGACCTCGACCTCGCGAGCGTGTTCCAACTCGCCGGCAACGACGTGTCGCTCACGGTCGTGCCGGGCCCGAGCGCGGCGCTCAACATGGTCCCGATCGCGCCGGGCACGTTCCAGATGGGCTCGTGGGCGGGTTCCCTCAACGAGCAGCCGGTGCGCGCCGTGACGCTGAGTCATCCGTTCTGGATGGGCAAGTACGAGGTGACGCAGGCGGAGTACCAGGCGGTGATGGGCAGCAACCCGAGCTTCTTCCAAGGCGTCAATGCGCCGAACGCTACGCAGCGGCCGGTGGAGACGGTGAGCTGGAGCAGCGCGGTCGCCTATTGCCAGGCGCTTACCGCGATCGAGCAGGCGGCCGGCCGCGTGCCGGCGGGTTACCAGTACCGGCTGCCGACGGAAGCCGAGTGGGAGTACGGCTGCCGCGCCGGCACGACGACGGAGTGGTACACGGGCACGAGCGTGAGCACGAGCCAAGCCAACTTCGCAGGCGCGCTCGCAAACGCGACCAACACCAGTGGCCAGACGGCAGTGGTCGGCAGCTACGCGCCGAACGCCTTCGGGCTGCACGACACGCACGGCAACGTGTGGGAGTGGTGCCTCGACTCGTTCGCTCCGTACGTGCCCGGTCCGGTCACCAATCCGTTCCTGACCGGCGGCGCAAACCGCGTGTTCCGCGGTGGCGGCTGGCAGAGCGTCACTTCGGCGTTCTACTGCCGCTCGGCCGTCCGCCTTCTCTTCCCTTCCTCCGGCTTCGCGAGCAGCTTTGGCGGGTTCCGGGTCGTGCTCGCCCCGGTTCTCGTGCCCTGAGGACGCGTGGAGTGAGCCTGGTCGCGTGCTCGCGCGGGCCCGCTGGCGCGGGGCGGAGCCAGCGTCCGCCATGCCGGCCGCGAGCGCGGCGCGCCTCGCCCTGACGTCGCGCTGCCGCCCGTGTTTGCTGTGGGCACGCGCGGCGCCCGGTAGGGCGAGGTTGTCTCGCGCGTCGTGACCGCGCCGCCGCATGGGCGACGGCGCTGCAGTTGGCGCGCTGGACGCGGCTCATCCACGGCCGGCGCGGCGTTCGATCGGGCCGCAGAAGCTCAGCCGGTCGTCGCGGCCCGTGTGGGCAGGTTCGTGGCTGCGGCGCCAGTCGAGTTCGCCGTAGCGGTCCGCGATCAGGTTGCGCAGGCCCAACGCCGCCGTGCGTCGCGCGCCGAGGGCCGCGTCGACGACCTTGCCGTCGCGGACGATGCGGAAGGCGAGCCCGGGGGTGGCGCAGGCGCAGTCGGCGCGAACGGCGCCGCGCATGTCGGCTCGCGGCGGGGCGGGATGCCCCCCTGGACGGTTGCGGCAACCGCGGCGACGATGACGCGGTCGCGGAGAGCGTCGGACCGCAGGATGAACCTGCGCGTCGGCTGGCGCGCCGCGGGAGTCGTCATGCAGCCGTCGACATCGCGGTGGTTCGTTCTGCTCGTCTTCCTCCATGCGGCGACATTGCCGTCGCTGCTGCCTGCGCAGAGCTGGGTGCAGCGCGTGACTCCGGCGGCGCCGTCGCCGCGCAATCGCACCGCGGCGACGCATGACCTCTACCGCGGCGTCACGACGCTGTTCGGCGGCTACGACGGCGGCAGCGCCGCGCTGGCGGACACGTGGGAGCACAATGGCCTGCTGTGGTTGCCTTGCAGCACGCCGGTCCGGCCGAGCGGCCGCTGGGGCCACGCCATGGCGTTCGACAGCAAGCGTGGCCGGGCCGTGCTGTTCGGCGGCGTCGACGCCGGCGGGATGTTCGCCGACACGTGGGAGTGGGACGGCTTCAGCTGGACGCAGCGTGCGCTGTCGAGCGCGCCGCCAGCCCGCGGCTTCGCGGCCATGGCCTACGACGCCGTCCGCGGCGTCTGCGTGCTGTTCGGCGGCGCCAGTCCGAACTTGGCCAGCCTCGCGGACACCTGGGAGTACGACGGCGTCGCCTGGACGCAGCGCAGCACGGCCGGCGCGCCGAGTCCGCGCTATCGCGCGGCCTGCGCGTGGGACGAAGTGCGGCGCGAGACGCTGGTCTTCGGCGGCGGCGACGGCGCCCAGGTCCTGGGCGACCTCTGGGCCTGGAACGGCGCCACGTGGAGCCAGAAGGCGACGCCGACCGCGCCGTCGAGCCGGTGGGATGCAGCCATGGCGTTCGACGGCAACTGTGGCCGCGCGGTGCTGCTCGGCGGCGCGGACGCCACGTGGGCGGCCGACTACGGCGACAGCTGGGCGTGGGATGGGGTCGCCTGGACGCAGATCGGCGGCAGCCAGCCGCCGGCGCGCCACGGCGCCGTGCTCGTCCACGACGTCCAGCGCCGGCAGTTCCTCGGCGCGCTTGGCCGCAACACGGCGGGTTTCCGCAGCGACACCTGGGCGCTCGGTCCGTCGTGCAGCCGCTCGATGGCCGTCGTCGTGCCGCCGATCGTCGGCCTGACCGCGCGGTTCCGCTACGACTACCCGGCGGCGGCGGGCAACCAGCACTTCTGCTGGACGTTGTTCACGCCGCGGCAGCCGGCGGCATTCGCCCTGCCCATCCCCGGCATGCCGACGATCGGCCTCTGTCGCGTCGACCTCTTCAACCAGTTGCTGTCGCAGGGGACGTTCCTCGACGGCAGCGGCAGTCAGCAGGCCTTGCTGCCGATCCCGACCAATCCGGCGGTCACCGGCTTCCAGTTCGACGTGCAGAGTCTCGACCTGGACCTCTTCACGCTGACGCTGCGCTGGGCGGAGAACGATGCCGAGGTCGCGACGGCGATGCTGCAGCCGCCGGTCGCCAACTTCACGTCGACGCCGGCGAGCGGCAATGCGCCCTTGCTGGTGCAGTTCACGGACACGTCGACGAACAGCCCGACGTCGTGGCAATGGGACTTCGACAACGACGGCGTGGTCGACTCGACGCAGCAGAACCCGTCGTGGACCTACACGCAGACGGGCGTCTACGCGGTCCGCTTGACGGTCGCGAACTTCGTCGGCAGCGGTTCCGTCACGCGGCAATCCTGCGTCGTGGTCTTCGTGCCGAACCAGCCCAACCCGACGCTCAACATGGTTGCGATCGCGCCCGGGACCTTCCAGATGGGGCAGGTGGGCGTCGCCGAGCCGGTCCACCAGGTCACGCTGAGCCAGCCGTTCTGGATGGGCAGGTGCGAGGTGACGCAGGCGCAGTACCAGGCCCTGATGGGCAGCAATCCGAGCACCTTCCAAGGAGCCTTGGCGCCGAACGCGGCGCAGCGGCCGGTCGAGCAGGTGTCGTGGACCGCGGCGCGCGCGTACTGCCAGGCGCTGACGACGGGCGAACAGTTGGCCGGCCGCGTGCCGGCGGGGTACCAGTACCGGCTGCCGACGGAGGCCGAGTGGGAGTACTGCTGCCGCGCGGGCACGACCACGTCGTGGAACACGGGCGCGAGCCTGGGCGCGGGGCAGGCGAACTTCGCCGGTTCGTTGGCGAGCAGCACGTGGGGCAATGGCCAGACGGCGGTGGTCGGCAGCTATGCGCCAAACGCGTTCGGACTGCACGACATGCACGGCAACGTGGCGGAGTGGTGCCTCGATTCCTGGCAGCAGTACGCGCCCGGACCGGTCACGGATCCCTTCGTGACGGGCACCTTCGGCCGCAACTATCGCGGCGGCAGCTGGGCCCTCAATGACACGGCTGCGTCCTGCATGTCCGCTGCCCGCAACTCGTTTGCCTTCGAGTTCCTCAGCAGCAACACCCTCGGCTTCCGCATCGTGCTCGCCCCGATCCGCAACCCGTGACGGTCCAGGGCCGCGGGCCCAGCGGGCGGCGGGTGTGCGGCGCGCACGGCGGGGCCTGGGCGCGCTGACGGCGTAACTCGCCGCCGCCCGGCGCGCGTTGGGCAACTCCGGCTCGTAGACTGCCCGTCCCCGTCGGTCCGCCCATGCGCCCATTCCACGCCGCCGTCCTTGTCCTCGCCGCCGCGTTTGCGTCCCTGCCGTCGTGCACGACCACGGCGCCGACCCCGCAGCCGCTGACCTACGCCATCGCCATCCACGGCGGCGCCGGCACGCTGTCGAAGAACACGCCGCCTGAGCGCCGCAAGGAGTACGAGGATGCGCTGGCGGCGGCGCTCAAGTACGGCCGCGACCGGCTCGCGCTCGGCGACAGCGCGCTCGACGTGTGCGAGTCGGTGGTGCGTATCCTCGAAGACGACCCGCGCTTCAACGCCGGCAAGGGCGCGGTCTACAACGAGCAGGGCCAGCACGAACTCGACGCCTCGATCATGGACGGCTCGACGCTGCGCTGCGGCGCCGTCGCCGGCGTGCGCACGGTGCGCCACCCGGTCTCGCTCGCGCGCCTCGTGATGGAGAAGACGCGCCACGTGCTGCTGGCCGGCGACGGGGCCGAGAAGTTCGCCGACAACCACAACATCGAGCGCGTGCCCAACGACTGGTTCGACACCGACCAGCGCCGCAAGCAGCTCGACGAGGCGCTGCAGGAGCGCGCCAAGAAGGGCCTCGCCGCCGCCGATGCGCCGGCCGACCGCCGCCTCGACTACGGCACCGTCGGCTGCGTCGCGCTCGACGCGCAGGGCCGGCTCGTCGCCGCCACCAGCACCGGCGGCATGACGGCCAAGCGCTGGGGCCGCATCGGCGACGCGCCGGTGATCGGCGCCGGCAACTACGCCGACCGCTTCGTCGCCGTCAGCTGCACCGGCACCGGCGAGCAGTTCCTGCGCCACGTCGCCGCCAAGTCGATCTCGGCGCGCATCGAGCACGGCCGCGCCACCCTCGCCGAGGCCGTCGAGGCGCTCGTCGACCGCACGCTGGAGCCAGGCGACGGCGGCGTGATCGCGGTCGATCGCTTCGGCAACCTCGTCGCGCGCTTCAACAGCGAAGGCATGTACCGCGGCCTCGCGGATGCGACGGGGCGGTTCGAGGTCGCCATCTTCTGATTCTGACCTGGGCCGCCCGCGGGGCGACCCGGGTCCGGCGGACGGCTGCGGCTGGCGCATCGACCGCGCGCGGCGCGCAGCGACCCGCGCACCGCGGCCTCGCCATCCGCGGCAGGTGTGCACCCGTTGCACATTGCCGGTGCTGGGCGACGATGCGGCGATGCGCTGCCTCCGCTGGGTGTCGCCTTGCCGCGCCGCCGTCGTCGTCGCGCTCGCCGTGGCGCCGTTCGCCGCGTGCGGGGCGTTCGCCGACGCTGCGCCGCCGACCGCCGCTCGCGGCAGCCTGTTGCTCGTCGGCGGCGGCCTCGACGACGACGCGCGGCCGGTCTACGAGCGGCTGCTCGCGCTCGCGGCGCGCGCCGGCCACGTGCGCGTGGTGGTGATGACGGCGGCGACCGGGCCGCAGGACGAGGAAGCGACCGACAAGACCGAAGCGCTGCGCACGTGGGCGCCGGACGTGCCCGTCGAGGTCGTGCGCCGCGAGACGCCGACCGACGCGACCGTCGCGGCGATCGACCGCGCCAGCGCGCTGCTGTTCACCGGCGGCGACCAGGAACGCATCACCGCGCGCTACCGGCCGAACGACGCCGACACGCCGGAGTGGCTGGCGATGCGGCGGCTGCTGGACCGCGGCGGCGTGATCGCTGGCTGCAGCGCCGGTTGCGCGATGATGGGCCAGCGCATGCTCACCGGCGGCCGCAGCGCGCAGGCGCTCGGGATCGCGCGCGCGCCGGCGGCGAACGGCGGCGCGGGCCAGGGCGCGGGCGCGGCGAACTCCACCGGCACGGCGGCCGCTGGCCATGGCGCGGGCGCGGCAGCGACGAACGTCGCCAGCGTCGCCACGGTCGCCGAAGCCGCGCCGCTCGGGCCGCAACGCGGGCCCGGCATGAAGTTCCTGCCGTGGGGACTGACCGACTCGCACTTTTTCGAACGCGACCGCACCGGCCGCCTCGTCGCCGCGCTGGCAGCGACCGGCGAGCGCTTCGGCCTCGCCGTCGGTGAGGACGCCGCCGTGGCGATCGATCTCGCCACCGGCGACGTCACCGGGGTGACCGCCGCCGAGTCGCTGCTGGTCGACGCGGCGTGGATCGCGCCGACGGACGCCGGCTTCGTCGGCCTGCTTGCACGGCTGATTGGCCAGGGCGACACCGTCTCGCTGCGCGCGCCCAAGCCCGCCGCCGCGCCACCGCCGCTGCCGGCGGCGATCGCGCGCACCGTGCCGATCGTCGAACCCGGCCAGAACCGCCAGTTGGCGATGTGGCGCGTGTTCCGGCAGGCGGCCGTGCCCGGCGCTGGCGTGCACGCGCTGCAGCTCGACGGTTGGCGCGTGCGGGCGGCGGCCGACGGCGACGGCGGGGTGGCGTTCGCGGTCGAGGTTGTGCGCTGACGCGGTCGTGACGCGGGCTGGATCGGTGCGACGTCGTCCAAGCCGAGTTCGGCTTGCGCCGAGGCTCCGGCCGCGCCGCCGGCCGAACCCTCCGACGCAGCGGCGGCCGCTGCGTCGCCCGGTTCGCTGCAGCGCACTTCTGGCCGTCGCTCGGCTACCGTGCGCGCCATGACCGCCGACCCGCTGCCGTCCTTGCGCGTCGAGTACCAGCGCTATCGCCGCCTGGCGGAACTCGCACTCGAACAGGTCGCCGACGCCGACCTGTGCCGCGCGCTCGATCCCGACGGCAACTCGATCGCCGTGCTCGTGCGCCACCTCGCCGGCAACCTGCGTTCGCGCTTCACCGACTTCCTCACCAGCGACGGCGAGAAGCCGTGGCGCCAGCGCGACGAGGAGTTCGCGGCGACGACCGCCAGCCGGAGCGAGCTGCTGGCGGCGTGGCAGGCGGGCTGGGACGCCGTCGACCGCGCGCTCGCTGACGTCGCTGCCGCCGGCCCCGACGCTGGCAGCCGCAGCGTCGCGATCCGCGGCCAGCCGCTGAGCGTGCTCGACGCGCTGGCGCGCTCGGTCGCGCACGTCGCCTACCACACCGGCCAGATCGTGCTGCTCGCGCGCACCTTCCAAGGGCCGTCGTGGCGGTCGTTGTCGATTCCGCGCGGCGGCTCGGCCGCGTACGCCGCCCACCCGACGCGCGAACGCAGCCCCGACGGCCGCTGAGCGAGCGAGCGACGGCGCGACCGCGGGCCGCGAAGGCGGTTTGGCTGGCGCGGCGACGCCGACCCGAAAGCGGGTCGTGCGACCGTCCTGCAGGGCGCGCCGGACGTCGGGGCTGCCGGCTCTACTTCGCCGGCAACCTGACCAGCTCCGGCATCTCCGTCGCGACCTCGATGGCCGCGATCGTCTCGCGCACCGATTGGACCTTCTGCAGCGACAGCTTGCGCGGAAAGTCCCTCTCCTCCTTGTCGAAGTACTCGGCGAGCGCGCGCAGTTCCGGCAGCACGGCCTTCGCGCGGCCGCCGTACTGCCGCAGGATCTGCATCAGCTCCGGCGTGCGCCCCTCGCTGGCCCACGGGTTCTGGTGGCGCGCGTAGTGCACGAGCGCGGCGAGGCCTTCTTCGATGCGGTTCTTGGCCAGCACGCGCAGGCCCTCGACGCGGATGCCGTCGGCGAACATCTCCCCGCTCGGCGCGGGCTCGACCACGGCGCGGTGGATGGCCGGCAGCAGCGGCCGCACGGCGTCGGCGGAGAGGTTGCGGTACACGGAGGCGAGGTTGCTGCGCGCGCGGCCGTCCTGGTTCTGCAGGCCGGCGCGCACGGCGACGTAGAGGGCCTCGGGGTCGACGCCGTCGAGCGACTTGCCGAGCATGCCGTCGCGGTCGAACAGCGCGAACGTCAGGTAGCGCTGCTGCATGGCGCGTGGATCGCGCTGCGGATCGAGCTGCGTCATCATCGCGAGCACCTGCGGCACGGCCGCCGCCGCCGGCTTGCCGATCGCGGCCAGCGCGTCGGCGGCCTTGACGCGCAGCCACAGGTCGTCGGCGCCGAGCGTGCGGCGCAGCGCGTCGACCGCCGGCGCAGCGCGGCCGCGCAGTTCGCCGAGCGCCTGGCAGGCGCCAAGGCGCGCATACAGCTCCTTGGCCGCGAGCATCGCCACCAGCGCGTCGACGACCGGCGCACGCCGCCGGCCGAGCGCCATCGCCGCGCGCTCGCGCACCACCG
>JADCJE010000065.1 GCA_020247305.1 Phycisphaerales bacterium
CGGCTGCAGCCAGCGGCGGAAGATCGGCCCGCAGGCATCGTTGCCCTGCAGGTAGACGCCGCGGATGCGGCCGGTGCCGTTGTCGAGGTTGAAGTAGCCGGCGACTTTGCCGTGCTCGTCCTTCGGTTCCTTCTGCGTGCCGACGCGCTTCTGCACGTACGCGTTCGAACCGAGCAGGCCCTGTTCTTCGCCGCTCCACAGCGCGGCGCGCACCGTGCGCCGCGGCTGCACGCCGGACTTCTGCGTCCACGCGGCGATCAGGCGTGCGGCCTCGATCACCACGGCGCTGCCGCAGCCGTTGTCGGTCGTGCCAGCGCCCGCGTGCCAGCTGTCGACGTGCGCGCCGAGCATCGCCAGTTCGCTGCCGAGGACCGGATCGCCGCCCTTCAGGTCGGCCAGCACGTTGCGGTCGTCGAGGTCCTGCTCGTGGTAGGTCGCCTGCAGCTCGACGACGACGCGCACCGGCAAGCCCTTCTGCAGCAGGCGGACCATGCGGTTGTAGTGCTCGACCGCGATGGTGAACTGCGGGATCACCTCGGCGCCGACGGCGCGCACGTCGCCGCGGCCGCGCGTTGCACCGGGCTTGGGCGCGGCGGCGGCGCCGGAGACGAACACCACGCCGTAGTCGCCCTTGCCGGCGCGGTCGACGATCGCCAGCGGGCGCTTCTGCTGCACGATGGCGAAGATCTCCTCGCGCTTGGGGAAGCCGACGCGGAAGTCGTTCTCCAGGCGCACGGTGGCGGCGCGCTCGGCCGGCGGCGCTGGCGGCGCCGACTTCGGGTCGGCGAGGCGCTGCAGTTCGACGTCGGACAGCCGGTGGCTGTAGCCGTCGAAGGCCTCGCCGATCGCGCGCGGTTCCTGGACCAGCACGACCTTGCCGGCGAGGTCGGCCGCTTCGAGCTCCGCCTTGGTCATGCCCGCGGCGTAGACCACGTCGGCCTCGGTGCGCGGCACGCTCGGCGACCACGCCTTGGGGTAGGCGATCACCGGCCACGGGTTGTCGCCGACGACCGCCATCGCCGACGACTGGCACGACCAACTGCGGCCGAACGGCCCCCACGCCTCGGTCGACGCGGCATAGCCCATGCCCGCGAACGTCTTGACCGCCCAGTCCTGCGCCTTGCGCAGGTTGGGCGAGCCGGTCAGGCGCGGACCGTAGACGTCGCACAGCCAGCTCAGGTGGTCCATGACCTGAGAGCGCTGCAGGCCTTCCTCGCGGAAGAACGCGACCGCGGCGGCGTCGAGCGGCTCGGCGGCAGGATCCTGGGCGCAGGCGAACGAGCAGGCGACGACGACGGGAACGAACGCGGCGGCAAGTTGGCGCATGGGCATCTCCAGCGCTGCGCTGTACGCGACGGCGCGCGCCGGCGCGAGGGGCAAGCGGTCGCGCGACGAGGTCGGGACGGGCCATGCCACCGCCGCAACAGCGCGAGGACCAAGTCCCACCGCCGACCGGCCACAGCGCCCCCGCCCGGCCACCCCGCTTGATTCATCGCCGTGCGCGCCGGACAGTCCGCATGTGCTCCCCGCCCGCCGTACCCTGACGCTCGCCCGCCGCCTCGCGGCGTTGGCGCTGCTGGTGCTGGCGCTCGGCCTGCCGCGCTTCTTCGTGCTGTGCGCGGAGGACGGCGGGCCGCGGCAGATCGAGTTCGTGCACCTGCCCGGCGAGTGCTGTGCGTTCGCGATGACGGTCGGGGAACAGCCCGAACCGGCGCCTGCGCCCGCCCCCGCGACCGCGCCGACCGGCGGCGTCTGCGACCACGTCGAACTCGGCATCGACCTCGCCCCGGCGCCGCGCGCCGACGACGTCGCCGCCGCCGTGGCGCCGGCGTACGCCGCCGTGCAGACGCTCGCCGTCCTCGACGCGAGCGCCGCCGCCTGCCCGCGTTCCAGCACCTTCGCCACCGGCCCGCCGCCGTGGCGTTCGCGCCTGCAGCAGCAGGCGACCGTCCGTCTGCAGGTCTGAGCCCGCGCGCCCGTCGCAGCGATCGCGCTGCGCGTCCCCGCCGCGTTTGCTCCAACCTGACCGACCGACCCGCGTGAACGACCCGCACCTGCCCGCTCGCCGCCGACTCCGCCGCCATCGCCTGCTGCCGCTTGGCGTCCTGGGCGCGCTGCTCGCCGCCTGCACGCCCGAACAGCACGTCGGCGCGCCGCCGCCCGCGCTGTTCGTCGGCGACCTGCCGCTGCAGCCCATGCTCGCCGACGACGGCGAAGCGCTCGCCACCGCCCGGCCGAAGCTCCCTGGCGCGAGCGCCGCCGACACCAGCGCCAACCCCGGCGCAGCGCCGATCCCCGTCGGCCTCGACGCCGCGCTGCGCGCCGTCGCCGCCACGCACCCGCGCATCCGGGCCGCGCTCGAAGACGTGATGCAGGCGCGCGGCGACTCGGTCACCGCCAAGCTGCTGCCCAACCCGTCGCTCGGCGCCAGCTACTCGCTCGCGCCGTTCCCCGGCGCGAAGTTCGACGCCACCTCGCGCCAGGGCGGCCCGCCGCAGATCGACCTTGGCTTGGGCTTCGCGCTCGATGCGCTGCTGTTCGGCAAGCGCAGCGCCGCGATCGCCGCCGCCGAACTCGCGGTCGACGCCGAACTCGCCCGCTACGCCGCCGCGGCCACTGACGTGCTGGTCGCCGCCAGCGACGCATACTGCGCGGTGTTGCGCGCCCGCGACGTGCACGCCTTCGACCAGCAGGCCGTTGCGTCGGCGCAGGCGCTCGTCGGCGCGCTCGCCGCCGGCAACGCCGCCGGCACGGTGGCGCGGCCCGAGGTCGACCGCGCCCGCACCGCCGCGGCGCTGGCGCAGCGCGACGCCGCCGCGTCGGGCGCGGCCCTGCTGGCGGCGCGCGCGCACTTCCGCGCCTTCCTCGCCGGCGTCGACGGCGGCGAGCGCGCCGAGCCGTGGCCGAGCGACGACGAACGCGCGACGGCCATCGTGCCAGCACTCGCCGAACTGCTCGCCGGCGCCGAGGTCCGCCGGCCCGACGTCGAAGCCGCGCGCCGGGAACTCACGCAGGCGCGCCAGGCGCTCGGCCGCGAAGTCGCCAACGCATGGCCCTGGCTGCGCGGCAACGTCGGCGTGGCGCGGCAGCGGCAGCGCACCGCCATCGGCTTCCCCGACGCCGACTCGTGGGGCGCTGGCTTGGAGTTCGCGCTGCCGCTGTTCGACCGCAACCAGGGCAACATCCTGCGCGCGCAGTCGGCGGTGCGGCAAGCGCAGCTGCGGCTCGAGTCCGTCCGCGCCGACGCGGCCGCCGCCGTCGCTGCCGCGCATGCCGAGCACGACGCGGCGTGCGCCGCCGACGCGCTGCTGGCCGAAGTCGCGCGCGGACCGGCCGAAGCGGCGCGCACCGCCATCGAAGCGGAGTTCGCCGCCGGCAACCGCACGCTGCTCGAAGTGCTCGACGCGCGCGCCGCCTGTCGCGACGTCGCGCGCAGCGCCGCGGCGGCGAGCGCCGAGCGGCTGCGCACCCACCGGCGTCTCGCCGCCGCGTGTGGCGGCCTCGCCGCCGGACCTGCGCCAGACGAGGCCGTTGCGCCCGCGGCATCACCGGCAACGCCCGCACCCGCCGCGCCACCGTCAGCCGCTTCGTCCACGACCACCCCGACTTCCGCCCCCGCGAGCCCCGAGAGGCAACCGTGATGCGCAGCTCCCTGACCGCCGTCCTCGCCTGCTGCTTCCTCGCCGCCTGCGGCAAGGAGCCGGGCGCCGAACGCGCCCCCGCCGACCACGCGCCGCCAAAGACCAACCGCATCGACGTGCCGGAAGCCGTGCGCAAGAACCTCGGCGTCGCGTTCGCCGTGGTCGAGCGCCGCGCGGTCGCCGCGACGCTGCGCCTGCCGGGCACCGTCGAGCTGCTGCCCAATGGCCGCACCGAGGTCCGCCCGCCTCTGGCCGGCCGCGTCACCG
>JADCJE010000066.1 GCA_020247305.1 Phycisphaerales bacterium
ATGACGCGGTCGGCGGCGTAGTCGACTTCCTGCTCGGTGGTGAAGCGGCCGAGCGAGAAGCGGATCGAGCTGTGCGCCAGCTCGTCGCCGAGGCCCAGGCTCTTCAGCACGTAGCTCGGCTCCAGGCTCGCGGACGTGCAGGCCGAGCCCGACGACACGGCGAGTTCCTTGATGCCCATGATGAGCGACTCGCCCTCGACGTACGGGAACGACACGTTGGCGAGGTGCGGCAGGCGGGCATCGGTGTCGCCGTTGCGCACGGCGTCGGGCAGCGCCTTCAGCAGCCGCGCCTCCAGGCGGTCGCGCAGCGCCTTCAGCTTCGGGACCTCGGTGGCCATCTCCTCGCGGCAGATGCGGGCGGCCTCGCCCATGCCGACGATGCCGGTGACGTTGAGCGTGCCCGAGCGCATGCCGCGCTCGTGGCCGCCGCCGTCCATCTGCGCGGTCAGGCGCACGCGCGGGTTCTTGCGCCGCACGTAGAGGCAGCCGACGCCCTTCGGCCCGTACATCTTGTGCGCCGAGATCGACATCAGGTCGACGTGCTGCGCCTCGACGTCGAGCGGGATCTTGCCGGGGCACTGCGTCGCGTCGGTGTGGAACAGCGTGCCCTTCTGCTTGCACAGCGCGCCGATCTCGGCGATCGGGTGCAGCGTGCCGACCTCGTTGTTGGCCGCCATCAGCGACACCAGGATCGTGCGGTCGGTGATCGCGGCGGCGAGCTGGGCCATGTCGACGTGGCCCTTGCCGTCGACCGGGAGCCACGTGACCTCGAAGCCCTGCGCCTCGAGGTTCTTCATCGGGTCGAGCACGGCCTTGTGCTCGGTGACCGCGGTGATCAGGTGGTTGCCCTTCTCGCGGTACATCTGGGCCACGCCCTTGATCGCGAGGTTGTTGGCCTCGGTCGAGCCGCTGGTCCAGAGGATCTCCTTGGGGTGCGCGCCGATCAGCTGCGCGACCTGGCTGCGGGCCTCTTCGACGGCGGCTTCGGCGGTCCAGCCGAACGCGTGGCTGCGGCTGGCGGCATTGCCGAACGTGTCGCTGAAGAACGGCAGCATGCGCTGCACGACGCGCGGGTCGCACGGCGTGGTGGCGCTGTAGTCGAGGTAGAGCGGGGTCTTCATCGGGCGGGTGCGGAGGCCGGCGCGGCGGGGCGGGTCGCGGCCGGGCCACTGGAGTGGTGGGTCGGCGGCAACGCGCAGAGCTCGTCGAGCTTGATGTCGCGGAACAGCCGGGCGATGCGGTCGTGCACGACGCGCATCGGCGCCTTGCTCGGGCAGAAGGCGATCAGCGCGCAGTCGGCGCCGTCGTGGTCGTCGGTGGCGCGCATGCTGGGGGCGAGCGACAGCAGGCCGCCGCCGGACGCGGCCTCGCCGGCCGCTGGGGCGGCGCCGTCGGCCGCGTGGCCGTGCGCGACGCATTCGACCAGGGTGAAGCGGCCCTCGACGACTTCGAGGATGTCGGCCAGAGCGATCGCGGCGGGGGCCTTGGCGAGCCGGTAGCCGCCCTTGAGGCCGCGCACCGAGTCCAGGAGGCCGTGCTTGGCGAACTCCTTCAGCAGGTTGGCGACGACCGACTTGTTGAGCTTGGCCAGCCGGGCGATCTCGTGGGCGCTGACCACCGCCTCGGGGTTATGGCCCCCGGGGTAGGCCCCTTGCCGGGCGATGGCGCCCAACAGGAACACGGCGTAGTCGGCCTTCTTGGAGATGCGCAACATGCGGGTTGGGTGTGGCTTGCTGCCAGCGGCGGAGCAAACTAGACCTGCTTTGGGGCTCGTTCAACGCCCCGGCCTGAAAAAGGCCCCAAAAGCGGTCCATATTGCCGCCGCCGCCTGCCATCCTGCCTGTCCTGCTCGCCATGACCCCTGCCGACCTGCTGCGCGACTTGCTGCCCAACCCGCCGTACCAACGGCACGACGCGCCCTACCGCCTGCTGCAGCTCACCGGCCCCGACGCCGGCGAGTTCCTGCACCGGCTGTGCTCGCAGGACGTGCTCGGCCTCGCGCCGGGTTCCGTGCGTCCGGCCGCGTTCCTAGACGCCAAGGGCAAGCTGCTGGCGACGTGCCTCGTGTTCCGCGGCGAGGGCGCGTTCTGGCTCGAGGTGGCGCACGAACAGGCGGACCGGTTGGCGGCGTTGCTCGAGCGCTACCACTTCACCGAGAAGCTGGTGATCGCGCGGCCGGACTTCGGGCCCTGCCACGAGACGGTGCAGTGGGCGAGCAACGTGCCGGCGCAGGACTGGAGCGTCGCCTTCGAAGCCGGGCGTCCGGTGGTGCGTTGCGCACGCCGGCTGGTGTCGTTCACGCGTTCGCATGGCGCCGCCCTGGCCTGGTCGGAGCTGCATGAAGACGGCTCCGAGTCGCCGTTGCGGCCCGCGCCGTTGTCGAACGAACTCGCCGAGTGCGTTGCGATGGCCGCAGGAATCGTGCGCGTCGGCGTCGACACCGAGCCGACGACGCTCGCGCTCGAAGCCGACCTCGGCGACCACATCAGCACGACCAAGGGCTGCTACACCGGCCAGGAGATCGTCGCGCGCATCCACACCTACGGACACACCAACCGCAAGCTGTGCCTGCTGCGGCTCGCGCCCGGCGCCGCGATCACGGCGCCGCAGCCGCTGCACGAGCCCGAAGACGACCTCGCGGTCGGCCGCGTGATGCGCGCCGTGGTCGCGCCGGGCGGCGGTTGCCGCGTGGGCCTTGGCTTCCTGCCCAAGGACTTCCAGGCGCCGGGAAGCGCCTTGCGCCTCGCCGACGGCGCCGCGGTCAAGGTCGTCGGCTGAGCGAGCGCGAAGAGCGCCACCCGACGGATGCCGAGTCCGGCCGAGGCGGCCGCTGGCGCATACGCGCCGCGACCGTGCGACCGATGGCCTGCGTCGCCATCCGCGCGGGCCCGCGCGCGGCCGCTCACTTGCCGCCGCTGCTGACCACGACGAAGCACGGGCCGGCGTCGGCGCGCACGACGGCGTCGCGGCCGTCGAAGGGCAGCAGCACGACGCCGTCGCCGGCGATCGTCTCGCTGCGGCCGTCGTGCTCGACGGTGGCGCCGTGCGGCGCGCGCACGAACAGCAGCGTCTCGTCGCACATCGGCCGGCCGGGAACGTCGCCGAGGCGCAGCGCGCCGCCAGCGGGCACGACCGCCTCGTCGACGCTGAGCGTCGCGGCCTTGTAGTCGGGCGCGAACATGCGCTCGACGACGACGTCGCCGACGGCGATGCGCTCGAAGCGGCGCGGTGGCAGCGATTCGGGCGCGGTCGGGAACGTCTCGGCAGGCTTCCACTCGCCGCTGTTGGGGTCGAACGACTTGCCGCTGCCGGCGAGCGGCAGCAGCGGCTTGTGCGCCAGCGCTTCGCGGCCCTGCGGCGTCGGCTGTGCGGCCGGCTGGCGCGCGGCGACGAGCAGGATCTCGCCCTGGCCCTTGCTGGCCCGGAACGGCGTCGCCGGCGGCAGGAAGACCGCCATCGGCCGGCCGCCGAACGCGTCCTTGCGCGCGCCGCGCGCCGGCCACGCGGTGCCGCCGCCGACGAGGTCGAAGGTGCCGCCGAGCAGCACGGCGGCAACCTCGTGCGCGCCGGTCGTCACGAGGTCGGGATCGATCGGCCGCCACAGCGACAGCGCGTCGAACCACTTCGCGCCGGCGACCTCGACGACGCGCAGCCGGTCGTCGCCCGCGAACGAGAGGCGCTTCACTTGCGGCCCTCTGCCGGCTGCGCCTTCGCCATCGTCAGCTTGCAGGCGTCGAAGATCTGCTGCTGAAACTCCTTCGCCTTGCCTTCGCGCAGTCGCTGGCGCAGCGTCGCGTCGTCGGGGTCGGGTTCGACGTCGAGCGTCTTCACCAGCGCGACGCCATCGGGCAGGCGGACGGGCGCAGAGACCGCGCCGGCCGGCTGTGCGAAGGCGGCGGCGAGGATCGCTTCGGGCAGGCGTTCGGAGCGGCGGCGGTGCCAACCGGCGTCGCCGCCCTGCTGCTTGCTGGCGTTGTGCTCGCTGGCGATGCGGGCGACGACGTCGAAGGCCTCCTTCTGCAGGCGCTCGCGCACGGTCGCCATCTCGCGTTCCGCGGCGGCGAAGTCGCGCGGCACCAGCGGATTGGGCGTGTCGATGGCGCGCAGGTAGATCAGGCCGAGGCGACGGCGCGGGCCATGGCGGTCGAGCGCGGACTGCCGATCCTTCGCGATCTCGGCGGCGAGGTCTTCGTCGCGGCAGCGCGCGCGCGCGAGCTTGTCGAGCAGGATCTGGCCGCGGAAGACGCGCAGGTCGCGGATGCTCTGCGCCGACAGGCCCTCGGCCTTGAGCAGGTTCTCGTAGGTCACGCCGCTGTAGCGCGGGTCCTTGGCGGCGTCGTCCTTGTGCTTCTTGACGGCGGCGTCGAGGTCGGCGGCGGTGACCTGCACGCCGTCCTTGCGCGCAGTCGACTCCAGCGCGGCGAGGTAGACGACCTGCTTGACGAAGCGGTCGCGCTCTTCGTCCTCGGCCGTGCGCAGCAGCAGCGCGCCGAGGTCGATCAGCGGGATGTCGGCGCTGCCGACGCGCGCCGCCGAGCCCGCGGGCAGCAGGTCGGGGTCGGTGACCACGAGCGTCTGCTTGCGCTGCTCCTGCAGCCAGAGGTTGAGCATGTCGCCGCTGACCTCCTCGTCGGACTTCAGGCCGAGCTCCTGGCGTACGACGCGCTTCTGCGCCAGCTGCACGGCGAGGTCGGCGAGCCACTGCGCCTCGCCGGTGTTGCGCACGGCGGGGATGTCCTCGGGCCGGCGGCCGGCGGCGCGCAGCTGCGCCTGCAGATCGTTCCAGAAGGCGCGCACGTCGGCCTCGCTCGGCATCAGCTTGCGGTCCTCGGCGGCCTTGCGCGTGATGGCGACGGCGACCAGCTGTTCGACCGCCTGTTGGCCGCGGTCGCGCCGCCGCAGGTGGAACGCCATCTCCAGCGCCACGTCGGTGCGCGTGACGGGCAGCGTCTTGCCGTCGAGCTGGTAGGTCGCGAGCGCCTCGTCCGGTCCCTGCGGCAGGGCGGCGAGCAGCGGGAAGAGCAGCGGCGTCAGCGCGTTCATCGGGGCGGCGCAGGATAGCGCGCCGCCCGGCCGGCCGTCAGCCGAAGCGGCCCTCGATGTAGTCCGAGGTCTCCTGCTTCTGCGGCGCGACGAACATGTCCTCGGTCTCGGTGTGCTCGACGACCTTGCCCATCAGCATGAACACGCACTCGTCACTGGCGCGGCGGGCCTGCGCCATGTTGTGGGTGACGATCAGGATCGAGTAGTGGCCGCGCAGGTCCCAGATCAGGTCCTCGACGGCGCTGGTGGCCTCGGGGTCGAGCGCGCTGCACGGCTCGTCCATCAGCAGCACGGAGGGTTTGGTCGGCAGCAGGCGCGCGATGCACAGCTTCTGCTGCTCCTCCAGCGACAGGCTCGTGGCCTTGCGGTCGAGGCGGTCCTTGACGCGGTCCCACAGCAGCACCTCGCGCAGCGCCTGCTCCAGGAGCGCCTCCTCGTCGGCGCGGCTGGCGCGGCGCGCGCTGTGCAGCCGGTGGCCGAACAGCACGTTGTCGCGGATCGACAGCGGCAGCGGGTTGGGCCGTTGGAAGACCATGCCGACGTGGCGGCGCACCTGGATGCGCGAAGCCTCGTCGCCGTAGACGTCGTGGCCGAGCACCTTGATGGTGCCGGTGGTCGAGACGTAGCCCAGGCGCTCGTTGATGCGGTTGCACGAGCGCAGCAGCGTCGACTTGCCGCAGCCGGACGGGCCGATCAGCGCCGTCACGATGCCGGACTTGATCGTCAGCGTGACTTCGTGCAGCGCCTGGAACTTGCCGTACCAGAGGCTCAGGTCCTGCACCTCGATCGCCGGCGCCCGGTGCTCGGGCAGGTTGAGGATCGTGGTGCGGGTCTTCAGGGACATCGAATCAGCCAAAGCGTCCCTCCAGGTAGTCGATCGTCCGCTGGTCCTTGGCGCCGCCGTTGAACAGGTCCTCGGTCGCGGCGATCTCGACGCAGCGGCCGCCGAGGAAGAAGGCGGTGCGGGCGGCGAGGCGCCGGGCCTGCTGCACGAGGTTGGTGACCAGCACGATGGTCAGCTCTTGGCGCAGTTCCTTCAGCACCTCCTCGATGCGCATCGTCGTCACGGGGTCGACGGCGATCGAGAACTCGTCGAGCAGCAGCAACTCGGGCTCCTGCGACAGCGCGCGCGCGATCGTCAGGCGCTGCTGCTGGCCGCCGCTGAGCAGCGAGCCGAGGTTCTTCAGCCGGTCCTTGACCTCGTCCCACAGCGCCGCGCGTCGCAGGCTGCGCTCGACGATGCCGTCGAGCTCCGACTTCGCCTTGACGCCGCGCAGGCGCGGGGCGAGCGCGACGTTGTCGTAGATCGACAGCGGCAGGCCGACCGGCAGCGGGAACACCACGCCGATGTGGCTGCGCAGCGCGTACAGGTTGCGGATCGTGCGGAGGTCGCGGCCGGCGAAGGTGACCGCGCCGTCGACGCGCATGTCCGGCACGAACTCGTCCATGCGGTTGAGCGCGCGCAGGAACGAGGTCTTGCCGGCGTTGGCCGGGCCGATGATGCCGAAGATCTCATTCGGCCGGACGTCGAGGTCGACGCCCTGCAGCGCCACCTTGGCGCCGTAGCGGATCGACAGACCGCGCACGGTGAGCAGCGCCGGGGCGGCGGCGTCCTGGGCGAACGGCGCGGCGGGGGAGCTCACCACTTCTTCCTCCCGCGCAGTTTCATGCGGAACCAGATCGCCAGCGCGTTCATCGACAGCACCACCATGATCAGCGTCAGCGCGACGGCGAACGGCACGTGCCGGGGCACGTTGGTGACCTGCGTCGAGACGTTGAACAGGTGCAGCGACAGGGCCATCGTCTTGTCGAAGACGCCGCCCGGGTACAGCTGCCGGAAGAACACTGCGCCGGTGAACATGATCGGCGCCGTCTCGCCGACGGCGCGGCAGACGACGAGGATCAGGCCGGTCAGGATGCCGCTGCCCGAGTTCGGCAGCACGATGTGCCAGATGGTCTGCCAGCGCGTGGCGCCCATGTTCCAGCTGGCGTCGCGGAAGGCCTTGGGCACCGCCTGCAGCGACTCGCGCGTGGCGACGATGACCACCGGCAGGGTCATGACCGCCAGCGTGCAGCTGGCCGCCAGGATCGACTTGCCGAACTGCAGGAAGTGCACGAACGCGCCGACGCCGAACAGCGCGTGCACGATCGACGGCACGCCGGCGAGGTTGACGATGGCGACGTTGATCGTGCGCGTCAGCCAGTTGTCGCGGGCGTACTCGCTGAGGTAGATCGCCGCGGCGACGCCGACCGGCAGCGCGATCGCGAGCGCGACGGCGGTCAGCCAGACGGTGCCGACGAGCGCCGTGGCGATGCCGCCGGCGGCGCCGTTCTCGCGCGGCTTCTCGGTGAAGAACGCCAGCGACATGCCCGGCGCGCCTTCGACGACCAGGACGGCGAGGATGCCGAGCGCCGGGATCAGCAGCAGCAGCGTGACGACGAGGAAGCCCAGGCGGGCGACCTTCTCGGCGCCCAGGCTGCGGCCCTCGAGCGCGGTCGGCGCGAACGGGTTGGCGCGGCTCATGCCTTGCTTCTCCTGCCGCGCACGATCCAGTCCGCCGTCAGGTTGATGGCGAACGTGATCAGGAACAGCAGCATCCCGAGCACGAACAGCACCTGGTAGTGGTCGCCGCCGACCGCCGCCTCGCCGAGCTCGGCTGCGATGGTCGCCGTCAGCGTCGCCGCCGAGTCGAAGATGCTCTCCGGGATCATCAGGCGGTGGCCGCTCGCCATCAGCACCGCGATCGTCTCGCCGAACGCGCGGCCGATGCCGAGCAGCACGGCGGCCGACAGGCCGGGGCGCGCGTGCGGCAGCACGACCTTCCACACGACCTGCCACTTGGTGGCGCCGAGCGCCTCGGCGGCCTCGCGGTAGCTGTCGGGCACGGCCTTGAGCGCGTCCTCGGCGATGGTCGCCATGATCGGCGCCGCCATCAGGCCGAGGATGATGCCGGCGTTCAGGACGTTGAGGCCGACCTGCACGCCGAAGAGCTCCTGGATGATCGGCTTCATCACGTGCAGGCCGATCACGCCCCAGACGACCGACGGGATCGCCGCCAGCAACTCGATGCCGATCTTGAGCCACTCGCGCTGCTTGCCGCGGGCGAACTCGCCGACATAGATCGCCGCGCCGAAGGCGAGCGGCACGGCGATCGCCATCGCGACGGCGGTGATCCAGCCGGTGCCGGCGATCAGCGGCAGCGCGCCGTACTGCGGCGGCTCGACCGTCGGTTCCCAGCGAACGCCCAGCAGCAGTTCGCCGAGGTCGAGGCGGTTGACGATGAACTCGAAGCCCTGGCTGGCGATGAAGCCGAAGATCGCGACGATGAACAGGACCGCCGACATGCCGCCGGCGAGCACGACGCCGCGCATGGCGAGGTCGTTCCACCACGCGCGGTCGCGCGTGTCCAGCGCGGCGGCCCAGGCGGGCTGACCGCGGTGCGGCGTCGGCGGTTGCTGGGCGGTGGTCACGTTCAGCTCGCCTGCTCGCCCCGGAGCTTCTCCATCAGCTCGCGCACGCGCGGCGTCAGGTTGCGGTAGCGGGCCTCGGGCTCGCCGGGCGGCACGTCCCAGACCACCATCGTGGTGTGGAACGGCACCGTGCCGACCTTGTCGCGGGACTCCTTGCCGAAGCCGACGACGACCTGGTACTCGTCGAGTTGCGGGTGCAGGCTGGCGAGCGGCGTCGGCCACGCCTTCTGCAGGTCGACGCCGACGGTCTGCGCGAAGCGCGCCCACGCCGGATCGATCTCCTCGGCGGCCTCCCAGCCGGCGCTGCGGTAGCGACCGCTCTGCGGGAAGGCCTTGCGCGTGAAGTGCTCGGCGAGCTGGCTGAGGCCGTCGTTCTTGCCGTCGACGAAGAGGATCTGGAAGGTCTTCTCGCCCTTGGTCTTGCCGGTCGCGACGAAGATCGTCTCTTCGCAGATGTTCTTGGCCTGGTGGATGACGCGCTCCAGCCGGTTGAGCGTCGCCATCAGCGAGAACAGCTCGCTGACCGGCCGGCTGTCGGTCTCGCCTTCCTTGACCAGGTCGGCGAACACCTTGTCGAAGTAGCGCGCGAACTGCGCCGCCGACGCCAGCGTGCTGTTGGCGAGCGCAACGTCCTTCTGCTGGAAGCTGCGCATGCCGTCGACCAGCATGCGGCGCGCCTGCTCGTTCATCATCTCGATGTCGCGGGCGACGACCGCCGGCGGCTGCGCCGTCAGCTGTGCCGCGGTGCGCGAGATGGTCGCGGCGTAGTCGCCGATGCGTTCGAGCGCGATGTTGAGCCGCAGCACCGCCGAGACGTAGCGCAGGTGGCCGGCGCTCGGCAGGTGGCGGGCGACGAAGGCGTGGCAGAGCCGGTCGAGTTCGCGCGTCTGCCGGTTGATCGTGTAGTCGCCGAGCACCGTCGCGGCGGCGAGGTCCTTGTCGACGCGCAGCACGGAGGTCGCGGCGTCGTCGATCGCCTTGCTGATCGCCTGGCCGATGATGCCGACGAGGTCCTGGATCCAGTTCAGGTCGCGCTGGAGACGTTCTTCGTAGTGGGACAAGGCGGTGCGTGGGAAGGGGTCGGGGATGGCAGCCGGCTCGCCCGGCCTGCGCGCAGCATGCGAACCGGGCGCGGCGCGCGCGTCGAGCACGAAATGGCTGCCCGCGCTTCGACGATCAGAGCTTGCGCAGCGGGATGTAACCCTTGTCCTGCAGCACCTTCTGGCCGGCGTCGCTGACGATCCAGTCGAGGTATCCCTTGACGTCGCCCTCGGCGGCGCCCTTGGTGATCATGTACAGGGGGCGGCGGATGCCGTAGCTGCCGTCGAGCACGGTCGCGACGGTCGGCAGGACCGGCGGGCCGCCCGCGGACTTGACGACCGGCACGATGCGGACCTGGTCGGTGGCGTAGGCGATGCCGCTGTAGCCGATGGCGCTCTTCGTCTTGGCGCAGAAGTCGACGACGTCCTTGCTGCCGTTGAGGTTGTTGCAGTTGGCCTTGAAGCGGCCCTTGTCGCCGCCGAGCACCGCCTCGCGGAAGAACTCGTACGTGCCGCTGTTGTTCTGGCGGCTCGCCAGCACCACCGGGTCGGCGTCGTCGCCGAGCTTGACGCCGAGTTCGCTCCACTTGGTCAGCTTGCCGCCGTCGCCGAACAGCTCCTTGAGCTGCTCCAGCGTGATCGACGGCAGCGGGTTGTCCTTGTGCACGTAGATGGCGATGCCGTCGAAGCCGATCGAGGTGTGCACCGGCGAATAGCCGTGCTTCCTGGCCTCTTCTTCCTCCTTCTCCTTCATCTTGCGACTGCTGTTGGCGATGTCGACGTCGCCCGACATCACCGCCGCGATGCCGACACCCGAGCCGCCGCCCGAGACGGAGACGACGACCTCGGGCTTGACCTTCTGGTAGGCCTCGGCGAGCGCGCCGGCGACCTCGAGCATGGTGTCGGAGCCGAGGTTCTGGATCTCCTTCTGGCCGCTGCCGCAGGCGACGGTCAGCGTGCTGGCGAAGGCGAGGACGAGCGGGAGCTTCATGCGGGTCGGTGTCCGGGTGGTTGGGCGGCAGGATTGCGCCACGGCAGCATCGCGGGCTCGATGAAGCCAACACGCGAGTTGCGTGAAGGAATCGTTAAGGAGGGCGGCCGGGGCGCGCGGCCGGCGTGCCGGAACCGGCCTTGCTGCCGACGGTTCAGCCCAGCAGAGGCGGCAGGCCGTCGGGTCCGGGCGTTTCGCCCGGAGGCCGGTGGCGGAAGCGGCGGCTCTGCCAGAACCACTGCTCCGGCGCTTCGGCGACGGCCTGGGTCAGGCCACGGTTGACCCGCGCGGTGATCGCCAGCATGTCGGCGTCGCGGTCGCCAGTGCCAGCGCCCTCGATCACGTCGTAGACGCGCAGATTGTAGCGCATCGGGCCGGTGCGCAGCACGGCGACGACGGCGATGGGCGCGCCGGTGGCGAGGTGCAGCAGTGCCGGGCTGGCGACGGTCTTCGAGGCCGCGCCGAGGAACGGCGCTTCGACGGCGCTGTGCTTGCCGCCGCCGTCGGCGAGGATGCCGACCGCTTCCTTGCGTTCGAGGACCCGCAGCAGCGTGCGCAGCACGTTCTTGCGCGCGACGACGGTCTGGCCGGTGCCGGTGCGCAGGCGCTCGATCAGGCGGTTGAGCGCCGGCAGGGGGCTCGGCCGGAACACGCTGGTCAGCGGCACGCCGAGCAGGCCGGCGGCGTGGCCGGCGACGTCCCACACGCCGATGTGGCCCGTGGCGCAGATCAGGCCATTGCCCCGCGCGAAGGCCGCCTGCAGCCGCGCGAACTCGGCGAGGTCGACGTGGTTGGCGACGTTCCCCTTGGTGATGCGCCGCATGCGGCAGAAGTCGATCGCGATCCAGGCGATGTGCCGCGACCAGCGCCACAAGTGGCGCGGCGGCCGCGCGGCGCCGAGCGGCGCGCCGGGGCGGAAGGCGATGCGGCAGTTGCGCCAATAGCCGCTGGTGCGGCGGCCGCCGCGGTCGTTGACGCACCACCACAGGAACCACGGCACGGCCAGCAGCGTACCGAAGCCGTAGGCGATCGCCGTCGGCAGCGCGCCGACGACTGCGATCAGCGCGGCCACAAGGCCGGCGGCGAGGCGCTGCCAAAGGGCTTCGCGCGGCGGGCGCTGCGGGTCGTCGTCGTCGTCGCTCATCAAGGCGGGGTGGCCGCCGGGCGGTCGGCGGGGACGCGCACCATGGCGAGGCACAGCAGCCCGATCAACAACTGCGCGCCCTGCGCCAGCATCGCCGGCTTCGCGCCGGCGTGGTACTCGACGAGGCCGTACACGGCGCCGCCGACGACGGACAGCTTGACCGTGATGCCGTAGAGGCCGAAGTACTCGCCGACGCGCTCGGGCGGCGCCAACCGCACGACGACGGTGCGGCCGGCGGTCCAGATGCCCGCGAGGCCATAGGCGCCAGCAGCGACGAGCGTCAGCGCGTAGCCGAGTTCGGACACGCCGCCGAACAGCGCCCCGCCGCCGAGCGCCACCAGCAGGGCGACGCCGCTGCTGCGCATGACGGCCAGCGGCGCGCGGTCGCTGAGCGGACCCTGCACGAGGCCGAACACAAGCGCGAGGCCGTTGAGCAGCAGCCCGAGCACGATGACGAAGTCGCGCAGCGCGCCGTCGCCGGCGAACTCGACGCCGAGCAACCGCAGCGGGCCCTGCGCCGCGCTCGCGTGGAACACCGAGGCGGTGAAGTCGGCGAAGTAGAGCACCGCCGTGTTGAGCACGTCGACGAGGCAGAAGTTGCCGACCAGGAACCACAGCAGCGCACGCTGCCGCGGCAGGTCGCGCAGCGTCGCGCCGAGTTGCCGGAACGCCGCGCGCACCGCCGCGGCCGAGCCGTTGCCGCGCGGTCGCCGCGGATCGCGCACCAACAGCAGGCACGGCGCGGCGGTGACCAGGAACAGCAGCGCCGCCAGCGGGAAGCGCGCCGCGTCGCCGACCGGCAGCGGCATCAGCACCGCCAGCACGACGATCGTGCCGAAGTACCCGACGCCGGTGCCGAGCCCGCTGAGACGCCCCTCGCCGCCGGGCGCTGCGACCGCCGGCAGCAGCGCGTTGTAGAACAGCAGGCCCAGGTTGTAGGCGACGTTGGCGACGAAGAACGCGGCCAGCAGCCAGCCGGGCGCGACGTCGGCGCCGAACGCGGCGGTGGCGGCGATGCACAGCAGCGTCGCGAGCGTCAGGTAGCCGCGCGTGCGCGCGGTCTGGTCGAGCAGCGCGCCGAAGACCGGCACCAGCACGCCGGCGAGCGCCATCGAGGCGAATTGCACGAGGCCGACGCCGCGCAGGTCGCCGCCGAGCGCCTCCTTGGCGTACGGCGTGAACAGGAAGGTCACCGTCGCCGCGTAGACCGTGTTGGCGAGGTCGTAGAGCACCCAGGCCGCGGCGCGCAGTCGGGACGGCGGCGGCGGGGGCGTCGGCATCGGCGCAGTGTCGCCGGCAAGGGGCCGCCGGCAAGGGCGCGCCGGCGCCGCCGACCGGGGCCGGAAGGATGATGCGCGGGTCCGGCGGCGTCGGCATGATCGCGCCATGACCCTCAAGGACCTGATGAGCCGCGACATCCGCGTCGTGAAACTCGGCGACCGGCTCGACGCGGCCGCGCGCGTGCTGTGGGACCGCGACTGCGGCGTCGTCCCGGTCGTCGACGGCAACGGCGCGGTCGTCGGCGTGCTCACCGACCGCGACGTCTGCATGGCGGCCCTCACGCAGGGTCGGACGCTGGCCGAGATCCCGGTCGCCGTCGCGATGGCGCGCAAGGTCCACACCGCGCGCCCTGACGACGACCTCGCCACCGCGCTGGCGGCGATGGCGGCGCAGCAGGTCCATCGCCTGCCGGTGGTCGACGCCCGCGGCGTCTGCATCGGCGTGGTGTCCAGCAGCGACCTCGTGCGCCACGCGGCCGCGCACCCGCACGCCCTCTCGCCCGACGGCGTCGTCCAGGCGCTCGCCGCGATCGCCGCCCCGCGCGGGCAGCAGGCCGCTGCGGCGCCGGCGAAGCCGCTGCCGCCGGCGGCCGGCAACCCTGCGGTCGCTGCGGCGACGCCGCCGGCGAAGGCGGTCCGCGCGGCCGCCGGCAAGGCGCGCACTGCCGTCAAGGCCGGCAAGCCGAAGGGCCGCAAGGCCTAGGGCGCACTGCTGCGATGCCGTCACCGGGCTTCCGATTGACCGCCAGCGGCGGCGCTGGCGACCGCGTGGTCGAGTTGGCGGGCGTCGTCACGCTCGCCGACGGCGCGCGGCTGTGGCGCGAACTGCGCGACGCGGTCGCGGCGACCGAGACGGCGCGGATCGACCTGGCCGGCGTCGAGCGCCTCGACGGCGGCGGCGCGGCGCTGCTCTACGCCGTGCGCGACGAACGCGTCGGGCGCGGCCGCGTTTGCGAACTCGCCGGCGCGACGGGCGATGTCGCGCGCGTGCTGGAGCTGTACGGCGGCCCGCCGCAGCCCGAACCGGCGTCGCCGCCGCGGCCGCACGCGCTGCTGGCCGACGTCGGCGACTTCGCGCACGACCTGTGGCGGTCGTGGCAGTCGGTGTTGGCGTTCCTCGGCGACCTGTGCTGGGCGCTCGCGCGCGCGGTCCGGCAGCCGCGTTCGGTCCACTTCGGCGAGTTCGGCTCGCTGGTCGAGCGCGCCGGCACCGACGGCCTGCCGATCATCATGCTGATCAACTTCCTGGTCGGCGCGATCCTCGGCCTGCAGGGAGCGATCCAGCTGCACCGCTTCGGCGGCGACCAGTTCCTCGCCAGCCTCGTGGGGCTGTCGGTGGTGCGCGAACTCGGCCCGCTGATGACGGCGATCCTGGTGACCGGCCGCTCGGGCGCCGCGTTCGCCGCCGAACTCGGCACCATGAAGGTCAACGAGGAGATCGACGCGCTGCGCACGCTCGGCCAGGACCCGCAGCGCTTCCTCGTGCTGCCGCGCGTGCTCGTGCTGGTGCTCGTCGTGCCGGTGCTGACCGTCGTCGGCGACTTCCTCGGCACGCTCGGCGGCATGGCGATCGCGGTCGGCTACCTGCAGCAACCGGCGGTGGTGTACGTGCAGATGTTCGAGCTGTGGGTCGACCTGCTCGACGTCGGCACCGGCCTGATGAAGAGCGTGGTGTTCGGCGCCGCGATCGCTCTGGTCGCCTGCCAGCGCGGCCTCGCCGCCCGCGGCGGCGCCGAGGGCGTCGGCCGCTCGACGACGGCGGCGGTGGTGGCGGTGCTGTTCACGCTCGTCGCCCTCGACGCGGCGTTCACGTGGATCTTCTCGCTGCTCGACTGGTGACCATGACCGCCGTCCTCGAAGTGCGCGACCTGACGATCGGCCACGGCGGCGTGCCGCTGCTGTCCGGCATCGGCTTCGACGTCGCGCGCGGCGAGGTCGTCGCCGTGCTCGGCGGCTCGGGATGCGGCAAGTCGACGCTGCTGCGCACGCTGATCGGCCTGCAGGAACCGCTCGCCGGCAGCGTGCACTTCCCCGGCATCGGCGGCCCCGAGCAGGCGATGTCGCCGCCACAGTTCGGCGTGCTGTTCCAGTCGGCGGCGCTGTTCGGCTCGTGGACGCTGCTGCAGAACGTGATGCTGCCGCTGCAGAAGTGGACCCGCCTGCCGAAGGACGCGGCCCGCGCGGTGGCGATGGCGCGTCTGCGCCTCGTCGGACTCGAAGCCGCCGCCGACAAGCTGCCGTCGGAGGTCTCCGGCGGCATGCGCAAGCGCGCTGGCATCGCCCGCGCGCTGGCGCTCGATCCGCCGATCCTCTTCCTCGACGAGCCGTCGGCCGGCCTCGACCCGGTCACCGCGGCCGGCCTCGACCAGCTGATCCTCACGCTCGCGCGCGGCCTGTCGGTGACCATCGTGCTCGTAACCCACGAATTGCCGAGCATCCTCGCCGTCGCCGACCGCTGTGTCATGCTCGACCGGCAGGCGGGGGGCGTCATCGCGCTCGGCGCGCCGCGCGACCTCGCCACGCACAGCGACGATGCGCGCGTGCGCGCCTTCTTCCGCCGCGAAGCAGCCTCCAGGACCACATGACCGCTCCCGCCAACCGTTGGAAGCTCGGCCTCCTCGTCGTCACCGGCTGCGCCGCCGGACTCGCCGTGCTGACCTGGGTCGGCGTCCGCGAGTTGCGCAAGGAGTCGCACGCCGTGCACGCCTACTTCGACGAGGCGGTCACCGGCCTCGAGGAAGGTTCGCCCGTGAAGTACCGCGGCGTCACGGTCGGCGTCGTCGACGACATCGGCGCCGCGCCGGACCGCCGCCACCTCGAAGTGCGCTTCGCCCTCTACGACGACAAGCTCGCGCGGCTCGGCATCGACGTCGACCGCCTGGACGAGAGCAGTCCGAACGCGCTGGCGCTGCGCGCGCAGATCGTCATGTCATGGGTGACCGGCACGTCGTTCGTCCAGGTCGACTACTTCCCCGACCCGCCGTCCGGCTCGCAGAACCTGCCGTTCCGCACGGTCGGCGAGAAGCGCGTGCTGCTGACCGTGCCCAGCACCGCCAAGAGCCTCGAGGACGCGAGCCGCGACGTGCTGCGCGTGCTCCCCGACATGGCGCGGTCCGCGAACGAGCTGGTCAGCCTGCTGCGCAGCGAGCTGCAGGGCGTGCGCCTGCCCGAGGTGTCGCGCCAGCTGCAGGAACTGCTGCAGCGCACCAACCGCCTGCTCGACGACTTCGAGAAGCGCGGCGTCGTCACCGAGGGGCTCGCGGCGATCGCTTCGTGGCAGAAGGCGGGGGCGGCCGTGGCCGACGCCGCAGGCAGCGTGCGCGACGAGCAGAGCCCGGTCGGGCAGACGCTCGGCGACGTGCGCAAGCTGATCGCGCGACTCGACGGCGAGGTCGCGGCGGTGCGCGCGGCCGACACTGCGGCCGCGCTGCGCGGCGCGTCGGCGGCCGCGTCGTCGCTTTCGGTCGAAGTGCAGGGCGAGCTGGGCCAACTGCGGCGCACGTTGGTGGCGATCGAACAACTCATGGCGATGCTCGAACGCGATCCTGGCGCGCTGTTGCGCGGCCGGAGCGCGGGCAGTTCGCCGTTGCAGGAGCAGAAGCGATGAACGCATTCCGTCCGGTCCGCGGCCTCGTCGCCGCGCTCTCGTGCGCCGCGCTGGCGGCCTGCCTGTCCTCGTCGCCGGCGCTGCCGCCGGTGCGCTGGTTCGATCCGCTGCCGGCCGCCACCGGCGCCCTCGCCGTGCCGCCCGCGCCGGTGCGCGCGACCGCCGCGCCGCACCTGCGGCAGCCGTTCGCGGTGCGCGTCAGCGCGCGCGAGTTCGCGCTCGACGCCGGCCACCAGTGGGTCGACGAGCCGGCGACGCTGTGCGCCGCGCTGGTTGGCCGCGCGCTCGCCGGCCGCGAATTCGCCGCGGCGCCGTCGATCCAGGTCGATGCGTTCGAACTCGACGTCACCGCAGCACCGCGGGCGCACGTACGCATCGTCTTCGTCGGCAACGCCCCGGCGGGCGCGCCGGCGGTCGTCGATGCCTGGGCGGCCGCCGCGGATCGCTCGCCGACGGCGTGCGCCGAGGCGATGGCGCAGGCGCTGGCCGCAGCCGCGGCGCAACTGGCGCCGGCGCGCTGAGCGAGCGTCAGGAAGCCGTGGTGCGGGCCAACAGGCAACCCCGGTGGCCGCCAGTTCGGCCAAGCAGGGCCTGAGAGACCGGTCAGCTCCCAGGCTGCGACCCTCGGCGCATGCCGCAGCCGCCCTTCAGTCGATGCGCAGCGCCTCGGCGAGCACGGCCGGGGTCGCCGGGTGAGTCGGCGCCGTCAGGACCCGGCCCGCGCGGCATGCGGCGAGCGCCACCCGCGGCGGCGCAGCGCCGGGGGATCCGACCAGCGCGGCGGTGACGGCCGTGAGCGCGCCATCGGCATCCGCCTGCAGCAGCGCGGCCCAGCGCTTGGGGTCGTTGGCAGGCGACGCGTCGAGCGGGAACCGCTTCGACAGCGGCGTCGGCTCGCGCTCGGCCGCAACCAGCGCGGCGGCGAGCTTCGGCAGCAAGCGTTCGTCGCGGCAAAGCCGGAACAACTCGCGCAGCAGCAGCGCGCCGGCTTCCGGTTCGGCCCGCGCCAGCAGGGTCGCGGCGGCGGCGCGCAGCGACCACGGCCGGTCGCCGTCGGTGGCGAGCGCGCGGCAGCGGGCGAGCAGTTCCGCCGGCGGCGGCGCGTCGAACGCCGACAACAGCGCTTCGGCGCGGGCGGCGTCGCGTTCTTCGGCGATCAGCGGCGCGGCGGCGCGCAGCATGCCTATGCCGCCGAGGCGGCGCAGGCACAGCAGGCCCTGCCGCGCCTCCGCGGCCGTGCCGGTGCGCACGGCGCGCACAGCGAGGTCGAGTGCGGGCAGGTGGTGGACGCGCGCCAGCGCCGCCAACGCCGCCGCGCGCGCATGGGCGTCGGCGTCATGGGTGGCTGCGTCGGCGACCGCGGCGAGCAGCGCGCCCGCGAGCGGCACTTCGCCAGCCTCGGCGAGCGCGGCCAGCGCCGCGGCGCGCTCTGCCGCGCCGCCGCGCAGGAGCAGCCGCCGCAGCGGCTTGTCGTCGAAGGAACGGTCGTGGCGCACGACCCGCGCGGCGAGCAGGGCGCGCACGTCGGGGTCGCGGTTGGCGTCGTCGTCGAGCATCTGCCGCAGGGCCGCGGTGGCCGTCGGCGACGGATCGCGCTGCATGCCGAGCAGCAAGGCGATGACGAGGTCGCGGTTGCGCTTCCAGCTGCCGTGCAGGTTGGCGGCCAGCAGCGCCGCGATCGCCGAGTCGGCCGCCGGCCCGGAGGCGAGGCCGAGGGCGTACGCGGCGACGACGCGGTCGTCGGCTTCCCCTTCGGCCGCCATGCGGGCGAGCGCCGCGACCGCGGTCGGCGTGCGGCACAAACCGAGCGCGATGCGGCCGCGCAGGCGCGCGGCACGGGTCGGATCGGAGGCCAGCGCCAACAACCGGGCTTCGAGCGCCGGCGTGGCATCGGCGGCGACGAGCATCGCCGCTTCGCCGCGCGCGATCGGGTCGGCGCTGTCGAGGTGGGCGGCAGCGGCGCGCAGGGCCGGGTCCGCCGGCAGCGGCGCCTGGGCGCAAACGCCGGCGACGGCGAGCGCGATCGCACACGCGAGCCGGGTCCCGGCATGGCGCCAGCCCTGGCGACGTGGCGCGGTCGAGCGGTCATCGTTCCCAAGCTGCGTTGGCATCGCGTACTATGCTCCGGCGCCGCATTTCGCCCGGGACGGACCCGGGACGTACACGGCGCGCTCGATCGTACCAGCAAACGCCGTTCCCCAGCGATGCGCGCCGCCGTCTTCGATGCCTTCTCCGGCGTGGCCGGCGACATGTGGGTGGGGGCGCTGCTCGACGCCGGGGTGCCCCTGGCGCCGCTCGCTGCGGCGGTGCGCTCGCTGCAGTTGCCCGGCGTGGCGATCCGGGCGGCGAAGGTGCTGCGCGCCGGCCTGAGCGGCACGCACTTCGTCGTCGACCTGCCCGGCGCGGCGGGCAGCGCGGTCGCGTTCGCGCCGGCGCTGGCGACGAAGCTGGCGGTGGCGGCGGCGCCAGGGCACGTGCACCGCCGGCTCGCCGACATCGAGCGCATCGTCGCGCGCGCCGAACTGCCGCCGCCGGTCCTCGCCGACGCGCTGGCCGTCTACCGCGCGATCGGCGAGGTCGAGGCGGCGGCGCACGGCGTCGGCATCGACGAGGTGCACTTCCACGAGGTCGGCGCCGAGGACACCATCGTCGACGTCGTCTGCGCCTGCTACGCCACGCACCTGCTGCAGGTCGACGAGATCCACTGCCACGGCCTTGCGCTCGGCAGCGGCACGATCCACGCCGAGCACGGCCTGCTGCCGGTGCCTGCGCCCGCGACCGCGGCGCTGCTGCGCGGCGTGCCGGCGCGGCGCGGCGGTCCGCGCGGCGAACGCACGACGCCGACGGGCGCGGCGCTGCTGCGCGTGCTGTGCGACCGCTTCGACGAGCCGCTGACGTTCACCGCCGAGGCGATCGGCTATGGCGCCGGCACGCGCGACGACGCCGAATTGCCGAACCTGCTGCGGGTGACCGTCGGCACGGTCGCGCCGGCGACGTCGATCGGCGAGCTGTGCGAACTGCAGTGCCACGTCGACACCGCCACCGGCGAGCAGGTCGGCTGGCTGCTCGACGCGCTGCTGGCGCGCGGCGCGACCGACGCGTTCGCCACCGCGGTCACGATGAAGAAGGGCCGCACCGGCGTGCTGCTGACCGTGCTGTGCGACGACGCACGGGCGCGGCCGCTGGAGCAGTTCCTGTTGGAGGAGGCCGGCACGCTCGGCGTGCGGCGCCATCGCGTGCAGCGCACGGTGCTGGAGCGCTGGCAGGAGTCGCGGGCGACGGCGTTCGGCGCGGTGCGCTTCAAGTGCGCGCGCTTGCCGAGCGGCGCGGTCGTGGCGCGGCCCGAAGACGACGAACTGCGGCGCATCTGCGCCGAGCACGCGCTGGGCCGGGCCGAGGCGCTGCGGCGGTTGTCGCCGTGAGTCCGGCGCGCGGGCCAGGCATGCGGCGGCGACCGCAGCCCTTGTCGGCGACGGCGAGGCAGCGCATCCTGCCGGGGCGATGAAGCCAGCCGCCGCCCTTGCCTTCGCCGTCGCGGCCGCAATGGCATGGCGGGCGGGCGCGACCTTGCTCATGGAAGCGCGCCGGCTCGCGGCGTCCGACCAACCGGCGTGGTCGCAGCGGCTGCTCGCGTCGACCGATGCGCGCATCGCCCGGGCGCTCGGCGCCGACGCGGCGATCCTGGCCGCGCTGCAGGCCGCCGCGCCGCGGCCCGCGCTGGTCGTCGTGGCGTCGCCGACCGCCGATCTCGCCACCCTGACGCCGGAGCGCTTCGAGGCGATCAACCGGCGCAACGGGTTGATCGTGCAACTGCAGAACCTCGCCTACCCCGATCCGTGGTTGCAGTCGGTGACCGATCCCTACGGCGTCGCCGCCGGGCTGCGGGCGGCGGGGCGCGATGCACGCGTGTTGCAGTTGCCGGGCGACCCGGCGCCGCGCGAGGCCGAGGCGTGGCGCGCGCAGGCGCTCGCCGACGGCGCCGTGCTGTGGAGCCTGCCGTGACGGCGCTGGCGACGTTCGCGTGGGTGCTCGGCGTCGCGGTGGCAGCGCCGGCGGTGTTCGGTCGCGGCGTGCTGCTCGCCGCGGTCGGCGGCGGCATCGCGCCAGCCGTGGCCTGGGGTCATGGGTACCTGCTCGGCCAATGCCTGCTGGCACCGGTGACGCTGCTGCAGGCGCGCCTCGACTGGCCCGTGCACGGCGCCATCGCGCCGTTGGTGGCCGCCGCGCTCGGGGTCGCCCTCGCGCGGCGGGCGGCGCGCGCCGTCGCGTCGCCGAGCGCTGGCGGCATGACGTGGACGCTCGGCGTGGCGATCGCGTTGTTCGTCGAGCGCTGCCTCGCGGCGGCTGCCGACCCGATCCGGGTCAGCGACGAAGCCATGAATTGGGCGTCGAAGGCGAAGGTCCTGTTCGCTGGCCCGTGGGCGGGCATCGGCGAGCCGTTGGCGCACTTCGTCAGCCACGCCGACTATCCGCTGCTCGATCCGCTGGTCCAGATGCAGGCCTTCGCGGCCGCCGGCCGCGTGCTGCACTGGGAGAACCGGGCGCCGGTGCAGGCGTTCGGCGTCGCGCTGTTGCTGCTGGTCGGCGCTGCGCTCGCCGGGCGCGCGCGGCCGGCGGTGGCCTGCGCCACGCTGCTGGCCTTGCTCGGCACGCGCTTGCCCGGTTACGGCTGCACGGCCTACGCGGACGTGATGCTCGCCGCGTGCGCATTCGCCGCCTTCGACGCCCTGGCGCGGGCGCGCGATGGGGCAGGCCGCGGCTGGTGGCCGGTCGCCTGCGTGCTGCTCGCCGGCGCCGTGGCGACCAAGCAGGAAGGGTTGCTCGTCGCCGGCGCGGCGCTGGCGCCGTTCGCCGCCGAGCGCGCGCTCGCGGGACCGCGGCGGGCGGTCGCAGGCTGGCGGCGCGCGGCGTGGCTGGCCGTGCCGGCGCTGGCGGCCGCAGGGCAGGCGCGGTTCGTCGCCGCGTACGGGCTCGCCAACGACATGCTCGACGCGCCGGGACGCGCGGGGCTCGCGGCCAGGATCGTGGCGCAGGCCGGCACGCATGGTCCGAAGGTGCTGGCGCACCACCTCGAATTGCTGCTCGACGGCGCGGCGACCGGATGGTTGCCCCTCGGGTTGTTCGTCGCCGCGCCGGTGGCCGTGGTCCTGCGCGGGCGCGATGTCTTCGCCGGCGTCGGCGCGCATGCCTGCTGCGCCTGCGCCCTCGCGCTCGCCGCCTACATGGCGGTGTTCGTCGGCACCGTGCACGACGTCGCGTGGCACCTCGCCGTCGCCGCCGACCGCACCACGCTGCACGTCCTGCCGATCGCGGCGCTCGGCCTCGCGGCCGTCGCAGCGCCGCGCGCCGCGGTCACGCGCGGCCCATGAACTCGCCGGTCTCGGTCGAGATCTTCAGCAGCTCGCCGACCTTGATGTGCGCCGGCACCTTGACCACGAGGCCGGTCGACATCGTCGCCGGCTTCTGCACGGCGCTGACCGTGTCGCCGCGCACGGCGTCCTCGGTCTCCTTGACCTCCAGCGTGACGATCGGCGGCAACTGCACCGTCAGCGCCTCGCCGTCGCAGAAGACCACCGTCGCGTTGCTGTTGTCGGTGATGTACTGCATCGACTCGCCGACGACCTCCGCGCTGAGCACGAACTGCTCGAACGTCTCGTTGTCCATGAACGTGTAGCCGAGCGAGTCCTTGAACAGGTACTGCGCCTCGCGCGAGTCGAGGTACACGATGTCGAGCGTGTCGCTCGTCTTCATGCGCACCTCCTTCTGCCGGCCGTTCTTCAGGTTCTTCAGGTAGACGTGGTGGATCGCGCGCAGGTTGCCCGGCGTCAGGTGGTCGTAGCGGGTGATCTGGTACAGGTCGTTCTCGAAGCGGACGACCATGCCCTTCTTGCATTCGGTGACGCGGATCGCCATGGCAGTCGGTGCGGAGTCGGGTTCGTGCGTGGTGTTGGGGCCGCGCGGGCGGCCTGAGGGCGAACAGGATAGCGGCGGCGTGGGCGCGCGGCGAGGGTTGCGCGCGGTCGGCGGCGTCCGTCCAATGCCGCCATGGTGACGCCGCCCTGTTCGTCCGATCGCCGTTGGTTCCTCGCCACTGCCGCCGCGGCCGCCGCTGCCGCCGGCCTGCCCGGCTTCCTGCGCGCCGCAGCGCCCATGGCACGGCGCGCGCCGCTGTTCGAGATCAGCCTCGCGCAGTGGTCGCTGCACCGGACGCTGCGCGGCAAGGAACTCGACAACCTCGACTTCCCGAAGAAGGCGCGCGCGCTCGGCATCGGCGCGGTCGAGTACGTCAACCAGTTCTTCGCCGACAAGGCGCGCGACGAGAAGTACCTCGCCGAGCTGAAGAACCGCTGCGACGGCGAGGGCGTGAAGAGCCTGCTGATCATGTGCGACGGCGAGGGCGCGCTCGGCGACCCCGACGAGAAGCGCCGCACGCAGGCGGTCGAGAACCACCACCGCTGGGTCGAGGCCGCCAAGTTCCTCGGCTGCCACTCGATCCGCGTCAACGCGCAGAGCCGCGGCACGTGGGAGGAGCAGCGGAAGCTCGCCGCCGACGGCCTGCGCCGCCTGTCGGAGTTCGGCGACAAGCACGGCATCTTCGTCATCGTCGAGAACCACGGCGGCCTGTCCAGCAACGGCAAGTGGCTGGCGGAGACGCTGAAGGCCGCCGACCACCCGCGCTGCGGCGCGCTGCCGGACTTCGGCAACTTCCGCGTCAGCGACAAGGAGCTCTACGACCGCTACCAGGGCGTCGACGAGCTGATGCCGTTCGCCAAGGGGGTCAGCGCCAAGAGCCACGACTTCGACGACGCCGGCAACGAGGTCCACACCGACTACGCGCGCATGCTGGAGATCGTCGTCGGCAAGCACGGCTGGCGCGGCCACATCGGCATCGAGTACGAGGGCGGCAAGCTGGCCGAGGACGCGGGCATCGCGGCGACGAAGGCGCTGCTGGAGCGCGTGCGCGCGGCCATGCAGACGGCGATGGACGCCAAGGCCACGAAGGACGCCAAGGCCGGCAGCGGCGAGGGCGGCAAGTGAACGAGCGCCTCCGCAAGCTGCCGACGTACCCTATGGAACAGCTCGCCGGCTGGAAGCGGCAGCTGCAACAGGCCGGCAAGTCGGTCTACGACTTCGGCACGGGCGACCCGCGCGAGCCGACGCCGGCGATCCTGCGCGAGGCGCTCAAGGCCGGCGTCGCGGACGTCTCGCAGTACCCGCCGACCAAGGGCACCAAGGCGCTGCGCGACGCCGTGGCCGGCTACCTGCGGCGGCGTTTCGACGTCGCCGTCGACGCCGAGACCGAGGTGATGGCGACGCTCGGCAGCAAGGAGTGCCTGTTCCACCTGCCGATGACGTTCGTGCAGGTGCCGAGCGACAAGGACCTCGTGCTGTACGGCGAGCCGGCGTATCCGGTCTACGAGATCGGCGCGTTGTTCGCCGAGGCGTGGACGTACGCCGCCCAGCTCGGGCTGCACAACGGCTACGCGCTCGACCCCGACGCGCTGCCGGAGTCGGTGCTCAAGCGCGCTTCGGTGGTGTTCCTCAACTATCCGCACAACCCGACCGGCTTCTGCCTGCCCGATGCGCTCTATCGCCGTTGGGTCGAGGCGCGCGACGAATACGGCTTCGTGCTGGTCAGCGACGAGTGCTACGTCGACCTCGGGTACGACGGCGTGCAGCCCAAGAGCCTGCTGCAGTTCGGCCGCAAGGGCTGCCTCGTCGTGCACTCGCTGAGCAAACGCTCGGGCATGACCGGCTACCGCAGCGGCTTCGTCGCCGGCGACGCCGAGCTGATCGCCGCCTACGCTCGCTTCCGCGCCAGCATGGGCACGGCGCCGCAGGAGTTCGTGCAGGCGGCGGCGACGCTGGCGTGGGCCGAGCCGAAGCACGTCGAGGAGCGCATCGCGACGTTCGCGCAGAAGCGCCGCGTGCTGATCGAGATGTGCCGCGAGCGCGGTCTGACGGTGCACGGCAGCGAGGCCGGCCTCTACCTGTGGGTCGAGGTTCCCGCCGGCAGCGACGGCATGGGCTACGCGCAGCGGCTGCGTGAACACGGCATCGTCGTCGCGCCGGGGTTGTTCTTCGGCAAGGGCCAGGAGCGCTACATCCGGCTCGCGCTGGTGCCGTCGATCGACGAGTGCCGGCAGGTCGCCAGGATCTGGCCGAAGTGACGAGGCCGGCGGCCGCGGTTCACGAGCCGCCGGCGCCGCGCACGAACGGCAGGCCGCAGCCGGCCCAGTACGCCATGCCGCCGCGCAGGTTGGCGAGCTTCTGGAAGCCGGCCTTGGCCAGGATCTCGCAGGCGAACAGGCTGCGCCGGCCGTGCTCGCAGTGCACCAGCCAGTTGGCTGCCTTGTCGAGTTCGCGCAGGCGCTGCTCCAGTTCCTGCACCGGCACCAGCACGGAACCCGGCAGGCGGTGGCTCTGGTGTTCCTGCGGCGTGCGCACGTCGAGGATGCGCAGCGTCTTGTCGGCGGCGAGTTCCTGCTGCGCTTCGTTCGGATCGAGGTCGCGGTAGCTCATGGCGGGGGCGCGATGGGACCGCGGCGGCGGGCCGCCGTCAACGCGCGCGGTCCGCGGCGGCGACGCCTACGCCGGCTTGCCCGGCCACGCCACCAGCACGCGGCCCTGCTCCTCGCGCACGTCGTAGGCGCGGACGTTCCACGCCTCGCCGATGTCGCACGCGCCGGTGGCGAGGTCGAACTGCCAGCAGTGGAGGAAGCACGCGACCTTGCCGCCGGTGACGACGCCGTCGCACAGCGGCGCGCTGGCGTGCGGGCAGGCGTTGTCGATCGCGCGGAGGACGCCGTCGACGCGGAAGATCGCCAGCCAGTGGCCGTCGACGGACACCGGCGCGCCGGGGCCAAAGCGCAGGTCGGCGAGCGCGCCGACGTCGACCCAGCGCAGGTCGCTCACCGCGGCAGCCTCCGGAAGGCGAAGCGCCGGATGACGCGGCCCTCCTCGATGTACTTGCGTTCGAAGTTGGTCGGCGAGAAGGCGTGGCCGGGGCCGAGCGCGCGCACGCGCGCCTCCTCGGCCTCGTCGCGGGCGAAGTCGGCGGCGCTGCCCATGACGCGCGCGACCTGGCCGGAGTACGCGGCGTTGTCGCTCGCGAAGTACAGCCAGCCGTCGTCGCGCAGCGCCCGCGCCAGCACCGGCACGACGTCCGGCGTGAAGAAGCGGCGGCCGGCGTGCCGGCGCTTGGGCCACGGGTCGGGGAAGTAGACGTGCACGGCCGCCAGTTCGCCCGCTTCGACCCGGTCGGCGAGGAACAGCTTGCCGTTGTCGACCAGGAACAGGCCGTTGCCGCGGCCGCTCTCGTGCAGGCGCGTCGCCGCCATGGTCGCGTACGCCGGCGCGGCTTCGATGCCGAGCAGGAACACGTCCGGCTTGGCCGCCGTCGCCGCCAGCACGAAGGCGCCTTTGCCCGGGCCGATCTCGATCTCGACGTCGGCGAAACCCGGCGGCGTCAGTTCGCGCAACGAGGGCGGGTTCTTGCCGCCCAGGACGAGCCGGTCGCCCGGTTGGTCGTCGCCTTCCTGCACGCGGCCGCGGAACGACAGCTTGCCGCCCTGGTGCATGCGCGGGTTGTGCGCCGGCAGGTCGGTTTCGTCGCTGGTCATCACGGGCGAGCATAGCGGCGCGCGGCGCCGCGGCGCATGGCGGTCAGGTGGCGAGCGGGCCGCCGTAGACCTCGTGGTAGTCGAGCATCGCCGCGGTGATCACCTGATGCGCGCGCGCCTTGTCGTAGGGCGTGATCGGCAGCGGCGTCGTGTCGGGCAGCAGCTTGTACGTCGAGAAGTAGTGGCGCAGGCGCTCGACCAGCACGCCGGGCAGCTGGCCGAGGTCGTCGACCTCGCCCCACACGAAGTCGCTGGCCAGCACGGCGACGATCTTGTCGTCGGCCTCGCCGCCGTCGAGCATCGTCAGGCCGCCGATCACCTTGGCCTTGACCAGGATCTCGCGCGCGGTGATCGGCCGCTCGCTGAGCACGCAGATGTCGAGCGGGTCGCCGTCGCCCTTCTGCGCGCCGGGCGTGAGCTTGCCGACACGCGGACCGCAGAGCGTGCGCGGGATGAAGCCGTACAGGCTCGGCGGCTGCGAACTGGTGCGCTGCGGCCGGTCGACGCGCAGGAAGCCGTTGATCTTGTCGATCTCGTACTTCACCAGGTCGAACGGCGTGATCTCGATGTAGGCCTGGACCAGTTCCGGCGGTTTCGGGCCCGGTGAGATGCCGTGCCAGGGGTGGGGGCGCCAGCTGTAGAACGGCTCGGGGAAGGACATCGGGGGGAACGAGAATAGGGACGGCGCCGCGCGGCGCCAGGGCGTGGCGAGCCGGCGCCGACAACGCACGCGAGCTTGGTCGGTCCTTCGCGGACCGGGCGCGGCGTTCGGCCGCGGCGGCCGTCAGCCGCCGAACATCGCCAGCCACTCCGCTTCGCTCTTCGGCTTGAACACGAAGTTGCTGCGGCGGGTCTCGCCGAGTCCGGCGTGGCCGCGCGGGTCGTAGGCGTGGCCGGGGTAGAGCACGACGTCGTCCGGCACCTTCGCCAGCTTCTGCGTCAGCGACAGGTACAGCTCGCGGGCGTCGCCGCCCGGGAAGTCGGTCCGGCCGCAGCCCTGCAGGAACAGCGTGTCGCCGGCGAGCAACTTGCCGTCGACGAGGAAGCACTGCGAGCCCGGCGTGTGGCCCGGCGTGTGGATCAGCGTGATCGGGACCTCGCCGACGCGCACGACGTCGCCGCTGTCGTGCAGCGCGAGGTCGCCATGGCTGCAGCCGGTCATGCGCTGGACCCACGGCGCTTCGGCGCGCTGGACGTGCACCTTGCACGGGCAGCGGGCCAGCAGCTCGCGCACGCCCTGCAGCTGCTCGCCGTACAGGTCGCCGCCGACGTGGTCGGGGTGGTAGTGCGTCGCCAGCGCGCCGACGATGCGCATGCCGTCGTGCGCGGCCTTGTCGATCAGCTCGTCGACGGCGTAGCACGGATCGACCAGCACCGCCTCGCCGGTGTCGGCGTCGCCGACGGCGTAGACGTAGTTGGCCATCTGCGCGCCGATCGGATCGTCGGCGGCGAAGTCACGGCCGGCGAGCCACTGACGAAAATAGACACGCGAAGAGGCGGGCGACTTGGGATGATGCGAAGCCATCGATGGTCTGGATGTTAGGACAACGGCGGCGAGGCGGGAACGGACGTTGCGCGACCGCGGTCGCCGCGCTCGCCGTGATGGCGATGGCGGCGGCCTGCGCCGGCGTCTCGCGCCGGGCGCTCGGCGCCCTGCCGGCCGGCTATGCGGACGCGGTCGCGGATCGCGAGATGGTCGCGGTCGATTGGCTGGGCGCGGAGTTGCTGGCGCTGCCGCCGCGCGGCGGCGTGCTGGTGGTCGATGGCCGAACGCAACCGGACGCTGCGGCGCTGGCGCCGGCGACGGACGCGGCGCTGCGGCAGTTCGTCGCCGGGGGCGGCCGGCTGGTCCTGTTCGGCCACGCGGCGCAACTCGTCGGCGCGCTCGGCGTCGAGCCCGAGGCCCCGGAGGCGACGGTCTTCCGCTGGGGCTACGACGCGCGCGCCGTCGCCGGTCGCGCCGACCTCGGCTTCGAGACGGTCGCCGGCGCGCTGGCGGACGTGCTCGACGGCGATCGCGCGGCCGACGGGCCGCAGTGGCTCGCCGGCGCCGCGCCGTGTACGGCGCCGCTCTGTGCCTGGACGGTCGGTGCGCCGCAGGCCGGCGCGGTGCTCGGCCGCCTGGCGGTCGCGCGCGACGGCGTCGCCGAGGGCCTCGGCGCGCCGGTCGTCGTGCATTGGCGGGCGGGCGCGGGCGAAGTGCTCGCCTGCGGCGTGCTGCCGCAGCTCGATCATCCGGACGCCGCCATCGCCGCCAGCGCACGCGGCTTCGTGCAGCGCTGCGCCGCGTGGGCGGACCGCGGCGGCGGCCTCACCGTGCTCGTCGAACGTGGCGACGACGCGCTCGCGGCGGCGTCGAAGCGGGCCGCCGGCGAGCCGCTGCCGCCGGGCGCCCCGCTGGTGCCGCACTGGGGCTGGGAGGCGCCGCGGGCCGGCGCGCGCGGCGAGCGCAACGGCGACGAGACGCTGGTGGAGGTGCTGCTGCCGAGTTGGCTCGCCGGCGCCGACACCGCGCTGCTCGGGCTCGTCGGCGAGGACGGCACGTCGCCGATCGCCTGGCCGGCCAGCGACCCGCTGCAGCCGGCGCCGAGCTACCGCAGTCGCACCGAGGGGCAACCGTGGTCGGCGGCCGCGTTGCACGCGCTCGCCCGGGAAGCACACGCGCGCGGCATGCTCGCCTACGGCGGCCTGTCGCCGCTGCCGATCGGCGAACGCGCGGTCGAGCGGTTGGTGGCGCTGCGGTACCTCGCGCGCGAACTGGCGTGTGTGCGCGGGCTGGGCGACGGCGCGCTCGACGGCTTCGTGGTGCCGACGTGGTCGCGCGATCCGTCGGGCCGATCGCTGGCGATGGTGCAGGACTTCCAGCCGGCTGCCGCGCTGCTGCAGACCGGCGAACTCGCGCCCGAGGTCGGCGGCGCGCTGCGCGCGCTCGACGCCGACGACGGCAGCGTGCGCGGCCTGCCGTTCGCCGGGCTGACGGCGCAGTGGCGCGACGGCTTCCCGGCGGCGCAGTTCCCGTGCGGCGTGCTCGACGCGCGCGCCGGGCGCGAGTCGACCGCGGATTGGCTCGTCGCCCAGGCAAACGACTTCGTGCGCGCGCGCGCCGGCCAGGGCGCGGCGATGTGGTGGCGCTGCCACGACCCCGCGGCGCTCGCCGCCGACACGATCGCGTACGTCGCGGGGCTCTCGCTGGAGCCGCTGCGCGCCGCCGTGGCGATGCCGCTGGCGGCGACCGGCGCCGACGGACTGCGCGCGGCGGCCGCGACGTTGGTGCGCGATCTGCCGGCGTCGTTCGCGGGCCGCGTCGCTGCGCCAGCGGCAGCGCACGTGCTGCAAAACAACTGGTTCCAGCTCGCCGGCAGCGGCGGCGCGCTGCTCTACGACCCGCGCGGCGAGGCGCGCTTTGGCGCGGCCGCGCGCCCGGTCACGCCGACCTTCTTGCGCACGCGCTTGTTCGGCGCGGCGCCCGACGCAGCGTCGCTGCGCGCCGAGCGCGTCGACTTCCTCGCCGATGGCTCGCGCGCCGAGGGCGGCTATCGCGGCCCGTGGCGCGTCGACGTCGGCGTGCGCGGCGGACCGCTGCCCCCGGCGACGCTCGCGTGGAACGGCGAACCGCAGTGGCCGGCGGAGCTGCGGCTGCAGTGCAAGCCGTCGCCCGGCTACCACGAACTCGAACTGGCGCTGCGACCCGTCCGCGGCGAAGGCGTCGTCGCGGTGGCGCTCGACGGCGTGTTGCTGCGCGCGCTGCCGTTCCGCGGCGCCGAGCCGGTGGTGGCGACGGTGCCGGTGCACGTGGCGGAGGGCGGCGAGCGCGCGCTGTCGCTGCGCGTGCTGGTCGGCGGCGCGGTGGCGTGCGAGCGCCTCGCGCTGCGCCGGGCCGGCGACGTCGGCGTCGAGTCCGTGGTCGGCGGGCGGGCCGGCAGCCACGCCAGCCTGCGCGAGGTCTCGCAGTCGACCTACCACAGCGAGCAGCTGCTGCTGGAGACCATGGCCGACCTGCCGGGCTTCGTGCTGCGCACGCGCTGCGAACGCAGCGCCCGCGCGCTGCAGATCGAGCGCACGCTGACGTTCCCCGGCTACGACGCCTTGTCGGCGAGCAGCGACGACACGACCAAGGACCTGCGCGCGGCGTTCGTGTTGACCTCGGCGGCGGCAGGTGCGCCCGATCTGGTGCTGGTGCCGATGCAGCGCGGCCGCACGGACATGCTGCGCTGGCAACCCGGCGAAGTGGTCTGGCGCGGACCCGCCGACGGCGGCGCGCCGCTGCGGCTCGGCGTGCTGCTCCTGCCGCAGGGCGAGGGCCGTCGGCGCATCGACGAGGCCAAGGCCGCGCTCGCCGCGCTCGCCGATCCGCTGGCCTTCGACCTCGCCGGCAAGCGCCCGTCGGTGACGCTGACGAGCGACCTGCCGTTCGCTTGGCCGCGGCTGCTGCGCCTCGACAACGCGCCGCCGACGCCGTTCCTGGTGCGGGAGGGTGGGTGGTGGACGCTGCGCGGCAGCCAGGACGCCGGCGACGGCCGCCGGTGGCTGCGCGTGCAGCAGGCGCCCGACGACGTGGTCGAGGTCGTCGGCGGGCCGTCGGTGCTCGCGCGCACGCGTCCCGGACCCGGCTCTCTGCGTTTGCTGGCGCTGCGCGATCCCGAGCCCGGCGCGGCGCTGGTGGCCGTGCTGCAGGCGAGCTCACTGTGCACGCCGTCCGTGGTGATGGGCCGCGACTTCGCCGAGGTGACGATCGATGGGCAACCGTGGGCGTGGCACGACGGCCGCACCGTGTTCCTGCCCAATCGCCCCGGTCGCTACGCCGTCGCCACGCGCGATCACGCCGGCGGCCCCGGGCCGCACGTGCGCGCGACGCGCGCGCCGCTGGTCGCCTGCCGCTACCTCGCAGCCGAGCGCACGCTGCTGCTCGTCACGGCCGCGGGCGCGGCGCGTCCCGCCGAGTTGCCGTGGACGGCCGTGCTCGGCGGCCCGCGTCCCCTCGCCATCGACAACGGCGAGATCGTCGACGATGCGTCACTGCGCTTCCGCGACGCCGATGCGGCGGCGGCGGCGGCCCGCGGCGGCACGTTGGTGCGATTTGGCAGCGGCGTCTGCCGCATCCGCTTCGGCGAGTGACGGGCGGACGCGCGCCGGGTGGCGTGGCCTTCCGTGGCGCAGGCTCCTACCATCGCCGCCGTGATCGACGCTTCCGACGCTGCTGCCGCTGCGGCCTACGCGACTCCGGCCGCTTGGGCGGTCGCGCAGTTGCCGCACCGCGGCGAACTGCTCGTCGAGCAGGCGCACTTGGAGAAGAAGGCCGCCGCCGCGGCGATGCAGTTCTTGTTCCGCGTGCCCGCGTCCGCCGCCGCGCTGCGCGGCCTGTCGGCGCTGGCGCGCGAGGAACTCGTGCACTTCGAGCGCACGCTGCGGCTGCTCGAGCGCCGCGGCATCGCCTTCGCCGCGCAGGCGCCGTCGCCGTACGCCGAACAACTCAAGCGCGGCTGCGCCCGCACGATGCCCGAGCGGCTGGTCGACGAACTGCTGGTCGCCGCCGCGATCGAAGCGCGCTCGCACGAACGCATGGCGCTGCTCGCCGCGGCGTTTCGCGGCGACGACGCGGAACTCGCCGACTTCTACGCCGACCTCGTCGACGCCGAGGCGCGGCACGCGCCGCTGTACGTCGAACTCGCCGTGGCGGTCGCCGCGCCCGAATTCGTCGCTGCGCGCCGCGCCGCGCTCGCCGTCCACGAAGCCGCGGTGCTGCGCGAACTGCCGTTCGCGCCCCGGCTGCACAGTGGTTGGCCGGGGAGCCATGGCTGAGCGCCGCGCCCGCCGCGCCGTCGCGGCGTCGCTCGCCGGCGCGCTGGTCGTCGGCGTGGCCCTGGTGCTGGTCGGCGCGCCGGTGGCGTGGCCGTTCGACGTCGTCGCCAACCTCGCGCCAGCGCCGCACTGGCCCGAGCTGCGCGCTCCGGCCGCGGCGGCCCCGCATGTCGTGGTGCTGCAGCACGGCCTGTTCCGCACGGATGCGTCGCTCGGCCGGCTCGCGCGCGCCTTGCGCGCGCACGGCTACGAGGTGCTCAACCCGGGATACACCAGCACGCGCGGGTCGGTCGCCATGCACGCGGCGGCGCTGGCCAGCGCCGTGTCGGCGCGGACCCAGCGCGGGCAGGTCGCGTCGTGGTCGTTCGTCGGGCACTCCCTCGGCGGCCTGGTCGTCACCAGCTACCTGCGCCGGCCGGACGCCGTGCGCCCGCGCGCCATCGTGACGTTGGGCTCGCCCCACGCCGGCGCGGCGCTCGCCGACCTGCGCAAGCACTGGTTCGTGTTCCGCCTCGCGATGGGCAGCGAGGCGGCGTTCGAGCTGTCGCCCGCCGATCCGCTGCACCAACTGCCGTTGCCGTGCCCCGAGGCATTCGGCGCGGTGGCCGGCCATATCGCCGGTGACGGCCATCCCGACATTCCCGGTCCCGACGATGGCACCGTTGCCGTCGCCGAGGCGCTGCCCGGCGCGGCGAAGGCGCGCTTGGTGCTGCCGGTGGGGCACACGTGGTTGCCGTCGTCGACCGCCGCGATCGCGGCGGTGCTGCAGTTCGTCGGTGGGGGGAACTTCCCGCCGGAGCCGACCGGACGCTAGAGTGCGGCGCGCGCTGCCGAACGCGGCGTCGACCCCGATGACTTCCTGGCTCCAACCCCTGTTGCTCGGCGCCGGCTTCGGCGCCGCCTTCCTGCTCGGCCGCGCCTTCGGCGACGGGCCGGCGACCGTCGCGGCCCAGGATGGCCGCGGCCCGGTCAACCCGGCGCCCGCGCCCGTGCCACTGCCGACGAACCCCGAGGCCGCGCCGCCGCCGCCCGTCGTCTACAACGAAGACAATGGTGCGGCCGCCGTCAGCAGCAACGGCTTCCTGGCCGTGACCGGCAGCTACGGCGTCGGCACCTCGGTGCTCTACCTCGTCGACACCGTGAACCGGCAGCTGGCCGTCTACGAGGCCCGGGGCGGCGGCATGGACCAGCGGCGCATCGTGCTGGTCGGCGCCCGCCGCATCGACCTCGACCTGCAGCTGCGCAGCTACAACGACCGCAGCGAGTACGAGTACGACCGCCTGGAACGCCTGTTCCAGCGGGGCGGCAAGACCGCCGACCCGGACGTCAAGACCGGCCTCGAGCCGGCGAACGGTCGCAAGTAGCACTTTCCTCCAGCGGCCCGCAGGCTAGGATCCACACCGTCGCGGCACCGCTCGCTGGCGCGCCGCGGCAGGTTTCGCCCTCCGCTTCCTCTCCCCAGGCTCGTCCAAGACGCATCGAGGTAGGTCCGTGTCCGACAAGAACGACGATTTCGTCTCCTTCGAGAACGCCATGCGCGAACTGAAGCTGCGCAGCGAAGAACTGCGCAAGCTGGTCTCGCAGGGCGACATCCGCGCCAAGAAGGAAGGCGCTTCGATGAAGTTCAAGCGCCAGGACGTCGACGCGCTCGCCGAGCGCTTCACCTCCGACACGGGTGGCGCGGCGAAGCCGGCCGGCGATGCGCTGGAGGACGACACCGGCATGGTGACCGAGCAGATCTCCGACGAGGACACGCTCCTCGCCGAGGATGCGCCGGCGCCGACCAAGGCGGCGCGTCCCGCGGCGCAGCGCGCGGCGCGGCCGGTGGCGGTCGCGGCGGCGTCGGGTCCGGCGGCCAAGGAGCCGGGCTGGGTGACGGCGATGGCCATCGTCGGCTTCCTCGTGTTCCTCTGGGCGACGATGATCCACTACTCGATCAGCCAGGAGCAGAACCCGAAGGACAGCATGTTCACGTCGGCCTGGTCCGGCTGATCCGGTTCTTCGCCGACGCCTCCGGTCGTGCTCGCCGCGAGCCGCGGTGCCCGTGATGCGGGCGCCTGCGGCTCGCGGCGTTTTGCGGTTTGCGGGCCATTCGCGCCACTTCCCGTTGTGGCATTCGCTCCGTGGGCGCGCTAGCGTGCCCGCCCTGCGGCGAAGCACCACCGGTCGGTGCGGCGTCGCACCGAATCCTGACTTGCACACGAGGGGGCACCCATGAAGCACACCTGGACGTTGGCCGTCGCGTTGATCGCGGCTTCCTGCGTGAGTTCCGACGAGCACCGCCGTGTCGTCGGCGAGCGCAACGCTCTGCAGGCGCAGCTGGCCAGCATGGCCGAGGCGCAGAAGACGCTGAGCGCCGAGAACGAGCGCCTGCGCAACCAGAACCGCGACCTGTCGGGCCGCGCAATGGACGCGGCGGCGATCGCCGAGGAGAAGCAAAAGCTCGCCGACCTGCTGGCGCGCTACCGCCAAGCCGCGCCGAACACGCAGAACGGCGTCGATCTGGTACAGACGCCGGAGGGCCTCGCCTTCCGCGTCGCCGGCGGCGTGCTGTTCTCGCCGGGCCAGAACACGCTGACCGAAGCGGGCAAGCGCACGCTGAGCGACATCGCCACGCAGTTGTCGGGCCGCAAGGTCCGCATCGAAGGCCACACCGACGACGTGCCGATCGAGCGCAGCTCGTGGGGCACCAACCTGCGGCTGTCGGTCGAGCGGTCGATGGTGGTCGCGGACTACCTGACGTCGGCTGGCGGCCTGCCGAAGGCCAATGTCAGCGTGGCGGGCTACAGCGAGTACCGTCCGGCCGTCGACGGCCGCGACGACGCGGCGCGCGCAAAGAATCGCCGCGTCGAGATCCTGATGCTGGATAAGTGAGCGCTCGCGCCGAGCAGCGCTGCGCTGGCGATCCCCGCGACGGTGGCGGGCGCTGAAGCCGTGGCCGCACCGCGCGCGACAGCGTCGTCCGTCCGCCCGTTGGGCCCGTGGCTCGCCCTCGCGGCGGCGTTGGCCATGCTTGGTTGCGCCGAGCGTGGCCCAGCGCCAGACGTCGCCGCCGCCACGCCGCCGCGCAGCGGTCGGTTTGGTTCCCTGCGCGACCTCGTGCTGTTCGATCGCGAGCCCGGCGCGCCCGCGCGCGCGCTGTTCTGCGATCGCTTCGAGGTGACGCGCGGCGATTGGGTCGAGTTCGCCGCCACGGCCGCAGGTCGCGACGTCGCGGCCGCGCGCGTGCCCGCGGACGGCGAACCCTCGCTCGCGGTGGGCATGGTGGACCTGCCGCAGGCGCGCGCCTTCGCCCGCTGGCGCTTCCTGCGGTTGCCGCGTCGCGACGAGTGGCTGTTCCTGGCGCTCGACGGCGGTCGCAGCATGTTCCCGTGGGGGGATCGCGTCGATCCGAGTCGCGCCAACACCGCGGAACTCGGCCTGTGGCAGCCGACGCCGGTCGGGACGTTCGAGTCGGGTCGGCAGGCCGGCGGCGGCAATCCGTACGACCTGATCGGCAACGTCAGCGAGTGGACCGAGTCGCCGGTGTCGTGGTGGTGCGATCCGCGCCAGGAGATCGCCGGCGGCCAACCGCTCGATCCGCTCGGCGGACTCGCGCGGGCGCGAGCTGCCGTCGCCGCGACGCCCGCCTTGGCGGCGTGGTGCGGTCCGGCGGGCCTGCCGCCCGCCGCATGGCTGTTGGCCGCCGTGGGGGAGCGGGTGCCGCGCGAGGTCGTCGGCGCCGACTTCGCGACCCCGATGACGGACAAGTGGGACCACGCCGTGCCCGAGGAGCGCAGCACGCGCCGCGGCGTCCGGCTCGTCGCCTCGGCCGGCGAGCTGCTGGTCGCGCTGTGCGAATGCCCGGACGAACCGACGCCGGTCGATCGCACGCAGGCGCTGCGCTTCCTCGCGCGCGATGCCCACCGCGAAGTCCTGGCCGCGGCCTGGCGCGCGCTCGCGGCCCGCGGCGCGTTGCCGGCGACCGATCGGCCGGTGGCCCGCCTGCTCGCCGATGCGCTCGGCGTCGCGCCGGTCGCGGCGGCCGGAGGTGCGCGGCGATGAGCGCGCGCGATCCGTTCGCGACGTTCCTCGCGCGCATGGACGCGCTCGGCTTCAAGCCGAGCAGCGTGCTCGGCCAGAACTTTCTGCTCGACCCGTCCCTGCACCGGTTCCTCGCCGACCTGGCTGGGCCGGCGCTCGTCGACACCGCGGTCGAGATCGGTGTCGGCCTCGGCTTCTTGACCCGTGAACTCGCCGCCCGCGCCGGTCGCGTCGTCGCGGTCGAGATCGACGGCCGGCTGTTGCAGTTGGCGCGCGAAGACCTCGCGGCGGCGGCGAACATCGAATGGGTGCACGGCGACGCCCTCGCCGGCGCCGGCCGATCGCTGCACCCGGCGATCGCGGCGGCGGCGCCAGCGGCGGCGGACGGCCGCGTGCTGTTGGTGGCCAACCTGCCGTACGCCGTTTCCGGGCCGCTGTTGGCCGAGGTCTGCGCCCTGCCGGTCCTGCCGGCGCGCGCCGTGCTGCTGGTGCAGAAGGAACTCGCCCAGCGCGTCGCCGCCCCGGCGGGTTCCCCCGACTACGGCGGCCTCGCGGCCCTGCTGCAGGCGCTCTACGTGCCGCGGTTGGTGCGCGACGTCAGCCCGCAGGTCTTCCGTCCGCGGCCGAAGGTCGTCTCGGCGGTGCTCGAACTGGAGCGGCGGCCCGACAGCCCGCTGGCGGCGCAACCGGCGGCCGCCCGGCGCAACTTCGGCGTGTTCGTGAGGCAGCTTTTCCAACAGCGCCGCAAGGCGCTGCGCACGACCTTGCCGGCAGCCGTCGCGGCGGCGGGCCTGCCGCCCGTCGCATGGCCGGATGCCGTGCTGCAGGGGCGGGCAGAGCAAGCCGATGCCGACACGATCGCAAGTTGGTGGGCGACCGCGGTTGCCGCGGCCTCCTGAGGGTGAGGCCTTGACGGATAGCCACGGCGTGCTACTCTCCGGGGTTCCACATTCGCAGCGTCCCCGGACCATGACATGCGTCCGGACACGGCCGGGCCAATACGGCGCCGCGCCACACAGGGGCATGCGGAGCGTGGAGCGTGCTCTGCCAGGGTCGCCGGACCCGTCCGCTGCCGTCGGCGCAAACTTGCTGCCGTACGGGCGGACGCTTCGTCGGCCCATCTGACGATCGCCGCGTGCGATCCCAGATTGATGTCCACGAGTCTGTCTCGCGCCGTGCCGCCTACCGGCCCGCCGCGAGCTAGTCTTCGATGCCTGATTCCGCGGTCCCCGCCGCGGGGTGAGGTCGTTGTGCGGCGATGGCGCCGCGCAGCGGGACGGCCGAGCGGCTCCGTTCCCCTCCCCCTGTTCGTGCTCCCGCGATGGATCGATTCGAGGACGTCAAGCTGCGCATCAAGGAAGCGACCGATCTGGTCGCCTTGATCGAGGGCTACCTGCCGCTGCGCGCGCGCGGCCGGTTGCTCGTCGCGCTGTGCCCGTTCCACGCCGAGAACTCGCCGTCGTTCACGGTCTATCGCGAGGAGCAGTTCTTCCGCTGCTACGGCTGCGGCAAGACCGGCGACGTGTTCACGTGGCTGATGGAGCGCGATGGCCTGACCTTCCGCGAGGCGATGGAGCAGCTCGCCGACCGCGCCGGCGTGTCGCTGGAGGGCGTGTTCAAGGGCGGCCAGCGCGAGGCCAACAAGGGGCCGGATCCGTTCGGCGTGCTCGCCGAGGTCGCCGGCTTCTTCCAGCGCGAACTGCTGGCGCCCGACACCGGGCGGATGGCGCGCGACTACCTCGAGGGCCGCGGCCTGTCGCCGGCGATCATGCCCTGGCGCCTCGGCGTCCATCCAGCGCCCGGGGCGCTCGTGCAGTTCGCGCAGCAGAAGAAGCTGCCGAAGGACGTTCTCGAAGCCGCCGGCCTGCTGCGCAATGGCCGCGAGCTGTTCCAGCACCGGCTGATGTTCCCGATCGAGGACGAGCGCGGGCGCACCGTCGGCTTCGGCGGACGCATCGTGCCGGGCGCGCCCGGCAGCGACGGCAACGGCGAGTTCAAGCCGCCCAAGTACTACAACTCGCCCGAGTCGCCGTTCTTCAACAAGCGGCGCGTGCTGTTCGGCTTGCACCGGGCCAAGCAGGCCGGCCAGCGGCGCATCGTGGTGATGGAGGGTTACACCGACGTCATCGCCTGCCATCTCGCCGGCTTCCAGGGCGCGGTGGCGACGCTCGGCACGGCCTTCACCGCCGACCATGCCAAGACCGTCGAACGCTACGCCACGGACGGCCTCGTGCTCATGTTCGACGGCGACCGCGCCGGCGTGCAGGCGGCCGAGCGCGCCGTGCGCGAACTCGCCAACAGCAAGCTCGCCGTGCGCATCGCGCTGATGGGCGACGCCGACGGCGGCGCCAAGGATCCCGCCGACGTCGTCGTGCAGCGGCCGGGCGAGGACATGGAGGCCGTCGTCGAACGGCGCGCGCGCTTCGCCGACGTGCTCGACGCCGCCGAGGACCACATCGCGGTGTGGTTCCGCCTGCTGCGCCGCCGCATCGACCTGACGCAGGCGACCGGCGTCGACGCCGCCGCCCACGAGTGCGCGGCGGTGCTCGCGCTGGTCGAGTCCCCGGTGCGGCAGGCAGCGCTGCTGGAGCAGATGGCGCGCCATCTGGCGGTGCCGGCGGCGACGCTCGACCGGTTGATGCAGAAGCAGCAGCGCCGCCGGCCGGTCGCTCCGGCGTCCGGCGAGGGCGCACCTGCCCCGGCCGCCACGGCGCGCCCGCTGGCGCTGCAGCCCGGCGACCTCGAACTGCTGGCCTGCGTGCTGGCGTCGCCGAAGTTGGCCGAGGGCCTCGATCCGGCGGGCATCGGCGACGCCGCGCCCGAGGTCGTCGAGCTGCTGGCGTGGGCCGCCGAGGGCGTCGCGCTCGGCCGGGCCACCGGGCCCGAGCTGATGCGCTACCTGATGGCGCGCGCCGAGGAGCGGGCGGCCCTGCGCACCCTGCTGAGCGACGCGCACCAGCGCGGCGCCAAGACCACCGAACCCGCCGCCGTGCTCGCCGGCCTCGTCGCCGGGCGCCGCCGACGGGCCAGCGAATCGCGCCGCCGCGCCGTGCGCCAGCAGATGCAGCAGGCGCTCGCCGTCGGCGACGCGGCGCGCGCCGCCGAACTGCAGAACGAACTCCTCAACGGCCTGCGGGACGTGCTGCCGCGGCGACCGTCGACCTGACCTTCCCAACCTCCCCGACCAAGACTTCCCTCCACTCCCTGACGCTGCCCGCGACTCCCGCGGGCCCCGATCGCGAGCGAACCCACCCATGTCTGCACCGTCGACCGAACTGGACAAGAAGATCAAGGCGCTGATCAAGGCCCATCGCAAGGCCGGCGCCATCACCCTGGCGCAGCTCAACCAGGCGCTGCCCGACGACATGTCGTCGCCCGAGAAGATGGAGGCCGCGATCACGATGATCGAGGAGGCCGGCCTCGACGTCGTCGAGGACGACAAGCAGAAGAACAAGAAGGGCGCCGGCCGCAAGGACGAGGAGGGCGGCGGCGACGAGGGCGGCGACGAGGTCGACCTCGCGCCGGATCTCGACATCGCCGAGCCGACCGAGGCCGAGCTCGCGGCGCCGATGGTCGACATCACCGAGAAGATCGACGACCCGGTGCGCATGTACCTGACGCAGATGGGCGAGATCCCGCTGCTGACGCGCGAGGAGGAGATCTCGCTCGCGCGCAAGATCGAGCTGACGCGCAAGCAGTTCCGCAAGGAAGTGCTGTCGTGCGGCTATGGCATGAAGAACGCGATCGAGATCCTGGAGGACGTGCTCAAGGGCGAGCTCGCCTTCGATCGCACGCTCAAGGTCAACCAGCAGGATCCCGAGGTCGGCAAGGCGGACCTGTCGGACCGCCTGCCGGGCAACATCGCCACGCTGCGCCTGATCTACGAGGCCGCGCGCAAGGACTTCATCCGGCTGTGCGAGGACGGCGTCCCGGACGGCGAGGCCCAGGCGCTCAAGAAGCGCATCTTCCTGCGCCGCCGCAAGGCCGTCGCCCTGATCGAGGAGCTCAATCTGCAGGGCAAGAAGGTGCGCCCGATGATCGACCTCGTCGAGAGCCGCATCGCCGAGATGACCCGCCTGCAGGCGCGGCTGCAGCGCTACCGCGGCGCGCAGATCCAGAACCCCGACGCCGCGGAGACGCGCCGGCGCCTGTCCGAGATGCAGATCGACGGCCTGGAGTCGGCCGACCGGCTGCAGAAGCGCCTGGAGTTCCTGCGCATGGCGTACGCGAACTACGAGGACGCCAAGCGCAAGCTCTCGTCGGGCAACCTGCGCCTCGTCGTCTCGATCGCCAAGAAGTACCGCAACCGCGGCCTGTCGTTCCTCGACCTCATCCAGGAGGGCAACACCGGCCTGATGAAGGCGGTCGAGAAGTACGAGTACCGCCGCGGCTACAAGTTCTCGACGTACGCGACGTGGTGGATCCGCCAGGCGATCACCCGCTCGATCGCCGACCAGGCGCGCACGATCCGCATCCCGGTGCACATGATCGAGACGATGAGCAAGCTGCGCAACGTCAGCAAGAAGCTGACGCAGCTGAAGGGCCGCGAGCCGTCGATCGAGGAAGTGGCCGAAGCGGCGCAGGTCTCGGTGGACGAGGCCAAGCGCGTGATGAAGATCAGCAAGCATCCGATCTCGCTCGACCGCCCGATCGGCGACTCGGAGGACAGCTACTTCGGCGACTTCATCGAGGACGAGTCGGTGGAGAGCCCGGTGCAGTCGGCGAGCCGCGAGATGCTCAAGGAGCGCATCGAGAGCGTGCTGAGCACCCTGACCTTCCGCGAACGCGAGATCATCAAGCTCCGCTACGGCATCGGCGACGGCTACACCTACACGCTGGAGGAGGTCGGCCGCATCTTCCGCGTCACGCGCGAGCGCGTGCGCCAGATCGAGGCCAAGGCCGTGCGCAAGCTGCAGCACCCGGTGCGCGCGCGTCGGCTCGGCGGCTTCTTCGACAGCGCCGTCGGCGAAGGCGGCTGACCCCGGCGACGGCTGCGGGTGTCGCGCCGTGATGGCGGCGCGCCCTGCCTGCGACCGTCGCGCCCGCTGCACGGACTCGGTGGCGGCGGCGCTGGCGCGTATGGTGCTTCTCGTCCGCCATGCGCGAAGTCGTCGTCACCGAACACGAGGCCGGCCTGCGACTGGATCGCCTCGTGCGCAAGCTGCTGCCCGGCACGCCGCTCGGGGCGATCTTCCGGTTGCTGCGCAGCGGCGGCATCCGCGTCGACGACCGCAAGGCCAAGGGCGACCTGCGCCTCGTCGCCGGCATGCGCCTGCAACTGCGCGTCGCCGACGCGGACTTCGCGCCTGCGCCGGTTGCGCGACGGAACTCGGCGGCGGCGCGGCCGCGCGCGGCGTTCGCCGAGCAAGCGCCCGTCGTCGTCCACGCCGACGCCGACCTGCTGGCGCTCGACAAGCCCGCCGGACTCGCAGTGCACGGCGGCAGCGGCGTGGCAGGCAGCGTCGTCGACTGGCTCGCGCACGCCGGCCACGGCGTGCGCACGGCGACGTGGCGTCCGGCTCCCGCACACCGGCTCGACCGGGGCACTGCCGGGCTGCTGCTCGTCGGGCTGACGCCGGCGGCGCAGCGCGCGCTGACGGGCGCCTTTCGCGATGGACGGGTCGCGAAGACCTACCACGCCGTCGTGGCGGGCCGGCCGCCGCGCGACCGCGGCGTCGTCGATGCGTCGCTGCGCGCGCTCGCCGACCCCGCGGCCGACGGGCCGAAGGTGGTGGTCGATCCGGCGGGGGAGGCTGCGCGCACCGAGTACGAGGTCGTGGCCAGCCGCGGCGGCCGCACGCTGGTGCGGCTCCGGCCAGTGCAGGGCCGCCAGCACCAACTGCGCGCGCACCTCGCTCACCTCGGTTGCCCGATCGTCGGCGATCGCCGCTACGGCGGTCCGGCGACGCCGGGCGGCGGCTTCCTGCTGCACTGCACCGAACTGACGCTGCCGCACCCGGCAACGGGCGCGCCGACGACCTTGCGGCTGCCGCTGCCGCCGGCGTTCCGGCTGGAGTAAGACTAGGAGTCTGCGTCACGGAAGGCCACGCCGCCCGCCACGCGTCTTCGCGCCCGGGGACTCGCCGCCGATCCTCGGCGAATCCACCGATTCGCCTGCGGTTGTCGGCTTCGTCCCGGACGCGCATCCACGCACCGGATCGGCGCGCGTCCCGTGACGCAGACTCCTAGCGTTCCTTGCCACCAACGCCCGCCGGCGCGGCGCGCCCTGGGCGCGCGCGGCGGCCGTTGCCTTGCTGCGGCGCCCGGGCGTTCCGATCGTGCGCGCCGAGGGCGGCGCGGATACACCAAACGGCGATGACGAACCGAGCCTCGTCGGAACGCGAGCGACTGCGTCAGGACGGCCGCCGCGAGCGCAACTGGCAGCGTTGGGGACCCTACCTGTCCGAGCGGCAGTGGGGCACCGTGCGCGAGGACTACAGCGCCGACGGCAACGTCTGGTCGTACTTCCCGTTCGACCACGCGCGCAGTCGGGCGTACCGCTGGGGCGAGGACGGCCTGCTCGGCATCACCGACCGCCAGTGTCGGCTGTGCTTCGCCTTCGCGCTGTGGAACGGCCGCGACCCGATCCTCAAGGAGCGGTTGTTCGGCCTCGCCGGCCCCGAGGGCAACCACGGCGAGGACGTCAAGGAGGAGTACTTCTACGTCGACGCGCTGCCGACGGCGTCCTGGCTGCAGGCGCTCTACAAGTACCCGCAGGCCGAGTTCCCCTACGAGCGCCTGCGCGAGGAGAACCGCCGCCGCGGTCGCACGGAGCGCGAGTTCGAGCTGGCCGACGCCGGCGCCTTCGCCGACGACCGCTACTTCGACGTCGAGGCCACGTACGCCAAGGCCGACCCCGAAGACGTCTGCATCCGCCTCGTCGTGCGCAACCGCGGGCCGGAGGCGGCGCAGCTGCACGTGCTGCCGCAGTTGTGGTTCCGCAACACGTGGTCGTGGGGGCGCGAGGGCGAAGGCTATTGGCCGCGCGGCGCGATCGTCGCCGACGGCGGCCACCGCGTCGTCGCCAGCGGCGCCGACCTGCCCGAGATGGCGCTGGAGCTGGACGACGACGGCAGCTGCCGCGAGGTGCTCGCGACCGAGAACGACACGAACACGCGCTTGCTCTTCGGCGTCGGCGACGCCGGCGCGCACTGCAAGGACGCCTTCCACGACCACGTCGTGCGCGGTGATCGCACGGCGTGCAACCCCAGCCGCCACGGCAGCAAGTGCGCCTTCCACTGCGTGCTCGACGTGCCGGCGCATGGCGAACGCGAGGTGCGGCTGCGGCTGCGGCGGGTCGACGCCGGCGGCGGCGGCGGCTTCGGCCGCGCGTTCGACGCGGTTTTCGCCAAGCGCCGCGCCGAGGCCGACGCGTTCTACGCCGGGTTGATCGGCGCCGACACGGCGCCGGCCGCGGCTGCCGTGCAGCGGCAGGCCTACGCCGGTCTCGTCTGGAGCAAGCAGTTCTACTGGTTCGACGTGCGCACCTGGCAGCAGGGCGACCCGGCGCAGCCAGCACCGCCGCCGCAGCGGCGCTCCGGCCGCAACGCCGACTTCGCGCACCTCTACAACCGCGACGTCGTGTCGATGCCCGACAAGTGGGAGTACCCGTGGTACGCGGCGTGGGACCTGGCGTTCCACATGATCCCGTTCGCCAAGCTCGACCCCGCGTTCGCCAAGAGCCAGCTGCTGCTGATGCTCCGCGAGTGGTACATGGCGCCGAGCGGGCAGATCCCGGCGTACGAGTTCGCGTTCGGCGACGTCAATCCGCCGGTGCACGCGTGGGCGTGCTGGCGCGTCTACAAGATGACCGGCCGCCGCGGCAAACGCGACGTCGACTTCCTGCAGCGCGCGTTCCACAAGCTGCTGCTCAACTTCACGTGGTGGGTGAACCGCAAGGACCTCGCCGGCAAGCACGTGTTCGGCGGCGGCTTCCTCGGGCTCGACAACATCGGCGTCTTCGACCGCAGCCAGCCGCTGCCTGTCGGCGGCCAGTTGGAGCAGGCCGACGGCACCGCGTGGATGGCGTTCTACTGCGCGACGATGCTCAGCATCGCCGTCGAGCTCGCCGGCCACGACCCGGCGTACGAGGACGTCGCATCCAAGTTCTTCGAGCACTTCGTCGCCATCACGCACGCGATGAACACGCTCGGCGGCAGCGGCCTGTGGGACGAGCAGGACGGCTTCTACTACGACCAGATCCACGGCGCCGGCGGGCCCCAGCGGCTGCGCGTGCGCTCGCTCGTCGGGCTCATCCCGCTGTGCGCCGTCGAGGTCCTGCCGTTGCCGGTGATCCGTCGGCTGCGCGGCTTCGACAGACGTTTCCGCTGGTTCCTGGCCAACGAACACGACCTCGCCAAGCACGTGACGTTCGCCGGGGAAGGCGACGACGCGGCGGCGTTGCTGGCGATCCCGTCGCGCCAGCAGCTGGAGCGGGTGCTCGCGCGCATGCTCGACGAGCGCGAGTTCCTGTCGCCGTTCGGCGTGCGGTCGCTCTCGGCGGCGCACCGCGAACATCCGTTCGTGCTGCGCCTGGGCGGCCAGGAGTACCGCGTCGACTACACGCCTGGCGAGAGCGCGACCGGCATGTTCGGCGGCAACAGCAACTGGCGCGGGCCGGTGTGGTTCCCGCTCAACTTCCTCTTCGTCGAGGCGCTCGAGCGCTACGGCCGCTTCTACGGCGATGCGCTGCGCGTCGAGTTCCCGACCGGATCGGGCCGCACGCTGACGCTGCAGCAGGTTGCCGACGAGCTGGCGGCGCGCCTGGCGCGCATCTTCCTGCCCGACGCGAACGGGCGGCGGCCGTTCGCCGGCGACGACCTGCGCTTCCGCGACGATCCGCACTATCGCGACCTCGCGCTGTTCCACGAGTTCTTCGACGGCGACACGGGCCGCGGTTGCGGCGCCGCGCACCAGACGGGATGGACCGCCCTGGTCACGCGCTGCTTTGGTCGCGGCGCGGCGATCGATCCGTGAGCGCGCGCGCCGGGGGCGGTCGGCGGCTGATGGGCAGCCGTTCTTCCGGCTCTCAGCGCCCGCGGCCGGCGCCCGCCTGCTGCTGGCGCTGCGCCAGCCACTGGGCGTCGAGCTGCTGCACCAGACGGCTCACGGCGAGCGCGTCGATCGGCACGCGCACCGGCGTCCACGAGTCCACCCGCAGCGCGTGCCGGCCGAGCGACATCTCGCGCTGCGGCGATTGCTCGCTGTCGGTCGCGTGCGGCCGCAGCAGGATCTCGTAGCGGCCATCCTGCATCAGCGGGATCTCGACGGTGTCGCCGGCGCCGAGCCACGCGCCGCTGCTGCGACCCAGGTCCCAGCGGGCGAACGCGAACCGCTCGCCGTTGCGCTGGTCGGTGCCCTGCAGGTTCGCCGGCAGGCCGGTGTCGCCGATCAGCACGGCAGAGATGCGGACCTTGCGGTAGGGGCCGAGCAGTGCGCGCAGCCCGGGGATCGTGACCACCGCCGGTCGCGTCGCCGGCAGCACGACGTCGCTGTCGCCGGCGGCGAGCAGCGTCCGCACGGTCTGGTGGCCTCGGCCGAAGAACGTGAAGTTGGCGACGTGGCTGGCCACGATCAGTTCGGCGGCGCCCTTTTGCCAGCGGAAGGTCAGGTCTGCCGGCTTGCCGTCGGGCGTGGTGACGCGCGCCAGGATCGGGCCGTCGACGGCGAGCGGCATGCCGCCCTGGTCGATGGCGCGCAGGCGGTACCGATGCACCGCTGCGCGCAGGTCGAGGGGTTGCAGTCGCGCGTCGCGGCTCTCGCCGGGCTGCACGAAGACGTCGGGCAGCACGGCGACCGGATCGCGCAGGTTGCGGACCGTGACCAGCGCGTCGTAGCGGCCCATGCGCAGCGGCTCGACGGTGAAGCGGCCGCCGCGGCGGCGCGAGAGTTCGATGCTGCGCGTGTTGCGCTGCCGCAACGTCTCGTCGAGCGGCCGCATGGTCAACGTGGCGGCGCCGTCCGGCAGCCACTCCGGCAGCAGGATGCGCCCGCGCAGGATGCCGTTGCGTTCGATGCGGATGCGCACGTCCTGGCCCTGGGCGTGCAGCGGCACGGAGTCGGCGAAGTGCAGGTCCGTGTCGGCCCGCACGCGCAGCTTGCCCGGGGGCATGAAGCCGTCGATGCGGAACGAGCCGTCGCCGGCCGAGCGCGTGCGGAACAGCGACAGCATGCGCCAGGGATCCCGGTCCTTCGGCGCCTGCGGGTCCTCCTGCTGTACGTGCACGTCGGCGTCGACCACCGGCACGCCGAGGTCGTCGAGGACGTAGCCCGTGACCAGCGCGGGCAGCGGCGCGAGCGTCACGACGCCGAGTTCGATCCGGCTGCGCGCGCGCAGCTGCGGCACGCGCACGCGCGCGCCCAGGCGCAGCCCTGGATCGCCCTCGGGCAGCGCGTTGCGCACCGCCGGCGGGGCGTTCTTCGCGTCCAGGCGCAGTTCGAGGAACGTCTCGACGTCGTTCGTCGGCGTCGTGACGAGGTCGAAGCAGCCCTCGCGCACCGAGTCGAGGTTGGTGGTCCACAGCTCGTTGGCCTGGTTCCACAGCGCGGCGTTGACGACCGCGTGTTCGATCGGCGTGCCGTCCGCCAGCGCGAAGCGACCGGCGACGACAAGTTGGTCGGGCCGCAGCGGCACCTGCACGTCGGCCGTGGCGCTCGGCGTCTTCGGTCCGGGCGCGGCGGCGGCGTGCACGGGCTGGCGGTCGAGCGGGAAGCGCGCATAGGCCGACACCGAGCCGCCGACGCCCTGCCATGCCAGCACGACCGGCGCCGAGCCCGGCGGCTTCTCCGCGGACGGTTGCACCAGGCGCGCCGGCAAGGCCAGCGTCTGCTGGTCGGCGAACTTCGGCTGCACGACGCCGCGCAGGCCGACGGTCGCGCGCGACAGCACCGGCTCGCCGCGGTGGTCGACGACGGTGAGCCGCACCGAGCCGAGCGGCGGCACGCTGAGTTCGATCGCCTCGGCGGGCGCGGGCCGGCCGGTGAACGCCTTCGCCGTCGCGCCGGGCACGGCGGCGGTCGCGGCGAAATGTTCCGGTGGTTGTGCGCCCTGTCGGTTCTCGCGCACCAGTTGGAAGTGCCGCACGACCGCACGGCCGCGGCGGTCGGTCGTGCCGGTCCAGACCGCGCGCCCTTCCCCGGCGCCGACGAAGCCCTGCACGATGGCCACGGGCACCTCGGTCGCCGGCTCCTCGCCGCCGTAGCGCGTCACGAGCGTCACGGTCTCGTCGCGTGCCAGCGCGATGGCGCGCGTGTGGTCGCGCGGCGGCACCCGGTCGAAGCCGAACTCGTCGCCGCTGCGCACGGCGCAGAGGTATGGCTGCTCGGACGTCGGCAACTGCGCGATGCCCTCGTCGTCGGCCTCGATGCGTTCGCCGAAGGTCTCGGGCCACTCGAACTCGGGCACCGGGTGCCCGTGGCGCGCTTGCCGACCGCGTCCGACGTCGACGGCCACGAAGTACACGATCGCGTTGGGCACGGCGGCCGCTGGTTCGCCGCGCACGACACGCACCTTCGGCCCGCCCTCGCCTTGCGCGACCGGTTCCCCGTCATCGTCCACGGCCTTGGTGGGGGGCGACGCCAGCGGCGCGGCCAGCCGCGGCGCCAGGCTGCGCTCGGCGACGACCGGGGAATCCGTCAGCACCGGAGCCGGCTCGCTCGGCGCCCTGGCATCGGTCCGCTGCGGCGTCGCCGTCGGCTGCGGCGGCAGCGGCGCCTGCAGGACGGCGGCGAACAGCCACCCGCAGAACGCGAGCGCCCCCGTGACGCACAGGGCGGGCAAAACGGACCTAGACCGCATCCTGACAGGAGTAGTGGAAGGTTCCTCACAGGCGAAGCCTCGATTCGTAACGCGCCGGTCCCATTCGCCGGCCCGCCGTTACGCCATCTCGCGCCGTCGCATCACGTTGCGCCACGCCAACTGCCGATGGGACCGGGAACGAAGGGCGGTGCTTTGCCGTGTCCGGCGGGTCTCCTAGCATCCCGTCATCTGCGCTTCGCAGGCCACCGCGTTGAATCCAACCTTGCGCCGTTTCCCCAGTTTCGTCCGCGCGGTCGTCGCGGTGGTCCTCGGCGCGCTCGCCGCGTGCGGCAGCTACGAGGACAAGCGCATCCGCGAACTGATGCCCGAGAAGGGCTTCGGCGCGCGCGCTGCCGGCGATGCCGCCGCCGAGAACTACATCAACGGCCGTGACCTGATCCAGTTCCTGTTGCCGCCGACCGCACTCCAGCAGCCGGCGTACGCCCGCCTCGCCGAACTCACCGCGCCGCAGCCGGTCGCGATCGACGGCACCATCTTCGTGCCATACGTCGGTCCCGTTGCGGTCCTCGGCAAGACCGAGGCCGAAGCCGCCGCCCTGGTCAACTCACAGCTGCGGGCCGCCGGCGTCGCCCAGGACTTCGAGATCCAGGCGCGCATCGTGCAGGTCTCCAGCCTGTCGTCGAAGTGGTTCTACGCCTTCGGCGAAGTGGCCAACAAGGGCCAGATCCAGATCGAGACCGACCTGACGTTCTTCGACGCGATGAACGCCGCCGGCTGGACGCCGCTGGCCAACCTCGGCCGCGTCTACCTCATCAAGCCGGACGCCGAGCACCCGCTCGTCATCGACATCAACTTCCGCGAGATGATGACGACGGGCCTGATGGCGATGAACGTGCCGATCCGCGAGCGCGACATCATCCTCGTGCCGCCGACGTTCCTCGGCCTGCTGGCGCGCCTGCTGCAGCGGTTCCTCGAGCCGATCGGCCTCGCCGTGCAGACGGTGCTCGGCATCGCGCAGGCGCAGTTCGCCTACGACGTCGTGAGGGGCGACGCGCCCAACAACACGCTCTTCTTCCGCTTCTAAGGCATGCGCATGCGGTCCAGGTCCAGGGAACGGGTCGGTCCGGCGCGCCGGAGAGCGACGCCGTGACCCAGCTCGACCTGCCGCAGGTCTCGTTGCAGCGCTACGTCGACCTCGTCAGACGGCGCCGCTGGCAGCTCGTCCCGATCTCGCTGTTCGGCCTCGTCGTCGGCGCGGTCGTCGCGTTCCTGATCCCGCGCTACTACGTCGCCGAGGTCTCGGTCGAGCACCAGGAGGTCGCCTCCGAGATGACGAAGGGCGAGGACCCCTTCAAGCGCATCGTCGACAGCGCCGAGCAGACCATCAAGCTCGCCGTCGGCGAGGCGATGGCGGCGTTGAAGTGGCCGGAGGCGTCCATCGCCGATCCGAGCCGTCGCACGATGGAGGAGAGCGCTGTGCGGGCGCGGGTCACCGTGCGCGATTCGAACGCGGGCGACCGCTCGCGCAGCTACGCGCTGATCCGCGTCGAGTACAAGGACACCGACGGCCGTCGGGCCGCCGAATTCGCCAACGGCCTTGTCGACACCTGGATCGCCGGGCGCGTCGCCAAGCTGCGCGGTTCCCACGCCGAGCAGTTGCAGTTGGCGAACACCGAGTTCAGCGAGTGGGATCGCACCTACGAGCAGTACCTGACCGAGAAGCAGGCGCTCGAGGTCCGCTACCGCATCCGGCCCGACCTGGACCCGGCCCTGCTGCAGGAGGACTTCCGGACGCGGCAGGCGGTGCAGGTCGACCTTCGCGACCGCCGGCGGAAGCTCGAAGGCGACCGCGCGGCCCGCGTCGCCGAGGTGGCGCGTCTGCGCGAGCAACTGGCGACGATGCCGGAGCGCACGGCGCCGTCGGCCGCGGCCATCCAGGAGGCGCTGCGCGTCGCCGACGCGATGCAGTTGCGCGAAGCCGCGGCCAACCTGCCCGAAGGCGCGCGGCTGGCCCCGTCCGACCTCGGCGGCAGCACGGTCCGCCAGGACGTCGCCGCGATGCTGCTGCAGCTGCAGATGGCGCAGGCGAGCGTCGAGGCCTGGAAGCCGGGCACGCGCGAGCGCAACCGCATGGAGCGCGATTCGCAGCGCATGCTCGCGGTGCTGTGCGCTTCGCTCGGCATCGTGCTCGACGCGGAGGGCAAGATGCCGAACCCCGCGCACGCCGACATCGCCAGCCGGCTCGCCGCGGCGATCAAGGCGGCGGCCCAGGCCGACGGCGAACTGCAGCGCGCCGACGCCGAACTCGCCGCGGAGGAGCGGCGCCTGGAGGATCTGTCCGAGGGTTACCGGCTGGTGGAGAGCAAGCGCAAGGACCTCACCATCGCCGAGCAGAAGCGCGCCGACGCGGCTGCGTGGGCGCAGAAGCAGAGCGGTTATCTGGCCGCGCTGGAGCAGCGGCTGCCGGTCCAGCCGCTGCAGCGGGCGACGCCGCCGCCGCATCCGACGGACCCGAACATCCTCGTCGTGGCGCTGATCGGCGCCGTGCTGGGCCTCGGCGTCGCCATCGGCCTGATCCTGCTGCTCGACCTGATGCAGGGCACGTTCAAGACCAGCGACGACGTCGAGCGCGCGCTCGGCGTGCCCGTGCTCGGCGGCATGAGCCACATGGAGACCGAGGTCGAGCGCACAAGCGCCAGCCGCGGTCGCCGGCGCGCCGGCATGGTCGCATTCGTGGCGATGGCGCTCGTCGTGATGGTCGTGGTCACGTGGTACCGCGCGCCGACGCGCCTGCCGGCGTTCGTCCGCGAACTCATGGCGCTCCTGCTCGGCGACTGATCCGGGGCGACGATGCGCGACGTCCTGGTCTTCGCGATCGTGCTCTTCCTGCTGCCGACGAGCATCCGTCGGCCGTTCGTCGGCATGTTGCTGTTCAGCTGGCTCGCGTACATGCGGCCGCAGGACCTGTGCTGGGGCTTCGCCCGCACGATGCGCATGTCGTTCTTCGTCGGCGTCGCGATGTTCCTCGGCTGGTGGGCCTACGAGCGGGGCCGCCGCCGGTTCGCCGTCTGGGACGTGCGCACGACGCTGATGGCGGCCCTGGGCCTGTTCGTCACCCTCAGCTACGCCACGGCTCGACACCAGAACGCATACACCAACCAGTACTTCGTCGAGTTCCTGAAGATCATCGCCATCGCGCTGTTCACGTCCGGCCAGGTCGACACGCGGGAGCGGCTGCGCATGCTGCTGTGGACCATCGCGATCTCGCTCGGCTTCTTCGGCGTGAAGAACGGCGTGCTCGGCATCCTCGGCGGTGGCGCGCCGATCCTTCGCGGCCCCGGCGGCATGCTGGAGGACAACAACGACTTCGCGCTCGCGCTGGTGATGAACGTGCCTCTGCTGTGGTACCTCGGTCGCCAGGACGGCCGCCGCTGGGTGGCGCAGGCGACGCAGGTCGCCGTGCTGCTGTCGGTGGTGACGATCGTGCTGACGCACAGCCGCGGCGCCTTCCTGGCGTTGACGATGACCGCGCTCTGGATGGCGTGGCGCTCGGGCCAGCTGGCGCGCGCCGCCGCCGGCCTGGTGCTCGCCGGCGGCGCCTTCCTGCTGTTCGCCCCCGAGTCGGTGCTGGAGCGCCTCGCCTCGATCGGCGACTCCAAGGAGTCGTCCGCGAACGCCCGCCTGACGGCGTGGGCGACGGCCATGCGCATGATCGGTGACAACCCGCTGCTCGGCGTCGGCCTGCGCAACTTCCAGCCGCGCTACGCCGAGTACTCGATCGTGCCGTTGCCGCCCGGCGGCACGACGTACGTCGCGCACAACAGCTACCTGCAGATCTGGGCGGAGAGCGGCACGATCGCCTTCGTCGTCTACGTGCTGCTGCTCGGCTCCGTGTTCGTGGCTTGCCGGCGCGTCAGGTTGCTCGCGCGCATGCGCCCGGCGCTCGGCTGGGCCGGCGACTACGCCCGCATGATGGAGGCGACGACGATCGGGTTCCTCGTCGGCGCGTTCTTCCTCAACCGCGGCCACTTCGACCTGATCTACCACTGGATCGCGTTGGTCACCTCGCTGTCCGTCATCGCCGTCGCCGAGGCGCGGACCGCGCCCGGCGCGCAGCGCGCCGGCTTCGCGCGCGGCGTGGTGGTGCGGTGGGGACGCGCCCGCAGCGCCTTCGCGCGCACCGGGGCCGCCGTCGCCGTGGCGACGAGGTGGCGCTGATGTGCGGCATCGCCGGCCTGTTCGCCGTCGACCGTGGACGCGCAGTCGACGCCGCCGTCGCCGCCCGCATGGCGGCGCGACTGCGCCACCGCGGCCCCAACGGCGAGAACGTGCACGCCGGCCCGGGCTTCGCCCTGGCGCACACGCGCCTGTCGGTCATCGACCTCGCCGGCGGCAGCCAGCCGATGGGGCTGCCGGACGGTTCGCTGTGGGTGGTCTTCAACGGCGAGATCTACAACCACGAGGAACTCCGCGCCGAACTCGTCGCCGGCGGCGCCGTCTTCGGCACGCGCAGCGACACCGAGGTGCTGCTGCACGGCTGGCGCGCCTGGGGCGAAGGGCTCGCGGCGCGGCTGTTCGGCATGTTCGCGTTCGCGGTCGTCGACGTCGCGGCGGGGACCCTCTACTGCGCGCGCGACCGCTTCGGCAAGAAGCCGTTCCACTGGCTGCAGCACGACGGCGTGTTCGCCTTCGCCAGCGAGCTGAAGGCGTTGCACGAAGTCGGCGCGCCGCGCCGCCTGCGACCGCAGGCGATCGGCCAGTTCCTGGCGCTGCGCTACGTCGCCGAACCCGACACCGTCTTCGAGGGCGTGCACAAGCTGCCGCCGGCGCACTGGCGCATCTGGCGCGACGGCCGCTGGACGGAGCGTCGGTACTGGCAATTGGAGTTCGGGGCCGACGAGCGGACCGACGCCGAGCACGCCGAACGCACGCTCGCGCTGCTCGACGAAGCCGTGCGGTGCCGCCTGATGGCTGAGGTGCCGTTGGCGCCGTTCCTGTCCGGCGGCGTCGACAGCTACGCGATCGTCGACGCGATGACCCGGCTGCAGGGTCGCCCGGTCACGGCGTGCACGATCGGCTTCCCGGATCCGGCGTTCGACGAACGCGACGGCGCGCGCGCGTCGGCGGCGGCCTGCGGCGCGCGCCTGATCGAGGAAGTGCTCGACCCGCAGGCTCTGCTGCAGCTGGATTGGCTGGCCGAGACGTTCGACGAGCCGTTCAGCGACAGCAGCGCGGTGCCGACCTACCACGTCTGCAAGCTGGCCCGCCGCCACTTCACCGTCGCGCTCGCCGGCGACGGCGGCGACGAGGCCTTCGGCGGCTATCGCCGCTACCTGTTCGACCTCGGCGAACATCGCGCGCGTCGCTTCGTGCCGCGTTGGTTGGCGGGCGCGCTGGGGGCCGCGTATCCCAAGGCCGACTGGCTGCCCCGCTGGCTGCGCGCCAAACGCACGCTGCAAGACCTCGGCTCGCCGCCGGCGGTCGCCTACGCGCGTTCGGTCAGCGCGCATCTGCCCGACGAGGTCTTCGCCGTGCTGCGCCGCGACCGGCTCGCCGAGGTCGGCGATCCGCACGCGCCGGTCGTCGCCGCGTACGAGTCGGCGCCGGCGAGCCATCCGCTGCACAAGGCGGTCGCCGCCGACCTCGCGACGTGGCTGCCGGGCGACATCCTGGTCAAGGCCGACCGCGCCTCGATGGCGGTGGCGCTGGAGGTGCGCGCGCCGTTCCTCGACCACCGGTTGTTCCAGCACGCGATGCGCATCCCGCCGGAACGCCATCTGCGCGGCGGCCGCACCAAAGCGTTCCTGCGCGCGGCGCTGGCGTCGCGCTTGGCGCCCGCGGCGCTGCAGCGCAAGAAGCAAGGCTTCTCGGTGCCCCTGCGCGCGTGGTGCAAGGGCGCAGTCGGCGACGCGGTGGCCGCGGCGTTGCACGACGCGCCGCTGCGCGAGTGGATCGATCCGGCGGCCGTCGAGAAGCTGTTGGCGCGCCATCGCACCGGCGTCGGCGACCACGGCGAGATGCTCTGGGCGGTGCTCGTGCTGGCGCGTTTCCTGCGGCGGTGGGCGGCATGAGCGGCATCGTCACCTTCACCGGGCTGTTCCCGTCGTCGGCGATGCCGACGCACGGCCTGTTCGTGCACGACCGCATGCGCCGCGTCGCCGCTGCGAGCGGCCTGCCGTGGCAGGTCGTGGCGCCCGTGCCCGACGTCCTCTGGCCGCTGCGCACCGCCGCGTGGCAGGCTTGGCGACGCACGCCGCCGCAGGAAGCATGGCACGGCGTCGCGGTCGCGCATCCGCGCTGGCGGCATTGGCCCGGCTGCGTGCGGCGGCAGGCGCAGGCGGTCGCTGACGGCGCCCGCCGCATCGTGACCGCGCTTGCGGCGCGCGGGCCGATCGTGCTGGACGCGCACTACCTTTGGCCGGACGGCGTCGCCGCCGCGATCCTGGCGCGCGAACTCGGCGTGCCGTTCACGCTGACCGCGCGCGGCACCGACGTCAACGTGCTCGCCGTGCAGCCGGCCTTGCGCGCCCGGATCGCCACGGCAGCGGCGGCGGCGCATCGTTGCTTCGCCGTCAGCGCCGACCTCGCAGCCCGCTTCGCCGACGCCGCCTGCCTGCCGCGCGAACGCGTCGAGGAAGTGCGCAACGGCGTCGACCTCGAACGCTTCCGCCCCGGCGATGCCGCCGCGGCGCGCGCGCAGCTCGGCCTGCCGCCGACGGGGTTCCTGGTGCTCGGCGTCGGCCGGCTCGTCGCCAACAAGGGCTTCGTCACGGCGGCGCGCGCCCTCGCGGCCCTGCCGGCGGACGCGCGGCTCGTGCTGGTCGGCGACGGCCCCGAGCGCGCTGCGATCACGGCGACCGCGCCCGGCGCGATCTTCCTCGGCAACCGGTCGCCGGACGAGGTCGCGGTCGCGTACCGCGCGTGCGACGTGCTGGCGTTGCCGAGCGAGCGCGAAGGCTGGCCGAACGTCGTCACCGAGGCCTTGGCGAGCGGTCTGCCGGTCGTGTCGACGCCGGTCGGGGGCGTGCCGGAGATCCTCGGGGCCGCGCCGCCTCCGTGGCTCGGCGCGCTGTGTCCGGTCGGCGACGCCGCCGCGTTCCGCGGCGCGTTCGCCGCCTTCGCCGCCCGGCCGCGCGATCCGCAGCCGGTCCGCGCGTACGCGGAGCGCTTCGGTTGGGAGCCGTCGGTCGCGCGCCTGTGCGCGGTGTTCCGCGACGCGCTGGCGCGGGGGGCGGCATGACCGCGGCCCCGCGCGTCCTGTACCACCACCGCATCCGTGCCGACGACGGCCAGGCGGTGCACGTGCGCGAGTTGATCGCCGCGCTGCGCGGTCGCGGCTGCGCGGTCGACGAGTGCGCGCTGGTGCCGAAGGTCGAGGTGGCCAGCGGCAGCGGCGCCCCTGCGCGGCCCGCCGCCGGCTCGTTCTGGCGGCGCCTGTCGCTGCCGCGCGCGGCGGTCGAGGCGTTGGAGATCCTCTACAACGGCCGCGGGCGGGCGATGCTGCGCGCCGCAGCCGCGCGCTCGCGACCGGACTTCGTCTACGAACGCCACGCGCTGCACTGCCGCTCCGGCCTCGACGTCGCGCGCGAACTCGGCGTGCCGTTGCTGCTGGAGGTGAACTCGCCGATGACGGTCGAGATGGCGCGTCTCGGCCAGCTGCGTTTTCCGCGGCGCGCCCGGGCGACCGAGCGCGCGGCGCTCGCCGGCGCCGACGCCGTGCTCGCGGTGACGCACGTGCTAGCCGACATGCTCGTCGACCTCGGCGCCCGGCGCGAACGCGTGCACGTGATCGGCAACGGCGCCGACCCCGCGCGCTACGGCGCCGACGCGGCGGCCGCGGCGGCCGCCGTGCGCGCGCGCTGGGCCCTGCCGGCTGGCGCGTTCGCGCTCGGCTTCGTCGGCTACATGCGGCCCTGGCATCGGCTCGACCTCGTGCTCGACGCGATGGCGCGGCCCGCGCTCGCCGCGCTCGCGCTCGTCTTGATGGGGGAGGGGCCGGCGCTGGCGCCGCTGCGCGCGGCTGCGGCCGCGCGCGGCCTCAACGAGCGCGTGCGCGTGCTCGGCGTGGTGCCGCCGGCGTTGCTGCCGGCGCACGTGCTGGCGTGCGACGGCGCGTTGATCCCGGCGATCAACACCTACGCGTCGCCGCTGAAGCTGTTCGATTCGCTCGCCGCCGGCGTGCCGACCATCGCGCCCGACCAGCCGAACCTGCGCGAGACGCTCGCGCACGGCGACACCGGCCTGTTGTTCCGGCCCGGCGACGCCGACGACCTCGCGCGCCAGCTCGCGCGCCTCGTCGCTGACCGCGCCGCCGCGCAGGCGATCGGCGCCCGCGGCCGCGCCGCGCTGCACGCGCAGCGCTGGACCTGGGACGGCAACGCGGAGCGCGTGCTGGCGGTGTTCGCCGGTCTGCGGCGGGGGGGCGGCGCATGATCCCGACGCTGGCCGTGTTCCTGCCGCTCCTGGTGGCGTACGCGACGGCCTTGGCGTGGTGCGCCGACCGCTGGAACGCGCCGACCGAGTACTTCGCGCATTGCTGGCTGCTGCCGCCGTTCGCCGCGTACCTCTTCTGGTCGCAGCGCGCCTTGTGGTCGCCGCGGCCGCGGACGGTCGATCCCCGCGGCTGGTTGCTGCTCGGCCCGGCGCTCGCGCTCCACGTCGCCGGCGCGGCGCTGATGGTCGACTCGTGGTCGGCGGCAAGCCTCGTGCTCGCCGTGCCCGGCGCCGCGTGGCTGGCGCTCGGCCGCGAGCGCCTGCGCGGTCTCTGGCCGGTGCTGTGGCTCGCCGCGTTCTGCGTGCCGCTGCCGATGTACGTCGAAGGCCGGCTCGCCTTCACGCTGAAGGAGGTCGCCGTGGCCGGCGGGTCGTGGCTCGCCAACCTCGCCGGCGCCGACGTCGTGCGCAGCGGCGACATGCTGCAACCGCGCGGCGTCGACGGAGCGCTGCACGTCGCCGATGCGTGCAGCGGCCTGCGTTCGCTGCTGGCGATGATGACGCTGGCGTACTGCCTCGCGTGCTTCCTCGGCGCGCCGCGCTTGCTGCGCCGCGCGACGCTGCTGCTCGCAGCACCCCTGATGGCGATCGCCGCGAACGTCGTGCGCATCGCCGTGCTGTGCCTGTTCGCGCGCTGGCAGGGCGTGCCGTTCGCCGAGGGAGCCGGCCACTCGCTGGCGAACGCCGCCGAGTGGGTGACCCTCGTCGTCGCCCTGGTCGGCCTCGATGTCCTGGCGTTCGGCCGCGCGGCAGCCGTCGCCGTGCCGCCGCGTCCGCGCAGCGGTCCCGCCGCTGCGGATGGGCCGCGCCGCCTCGCGCCCCACGCCATCGCCCTGTGGCTCGCCGCCGGCCCGTTGCTCTGGCTCGCCCTGCATCGACCGCATGGCGAAGCGGCCAACCGCGCCGAACGCCTGCCCGCCGAGGTCGCCGGCCACCGCCTCGTGCCGCGCACGGCGGCGCAGGAAGCGGAGCTCGTGCGCAACCTCCCGCGCTGGCGCGAGCTGCTCGGCACCGACGACTTCGTGTGGCGCCGTTACGACGACGCGGCAGGCCGGTCGTTGTGGGTGGTCGCGCTGTTCCACGACAGCAACTGGAAGAGCGTGCATCCGCCGCGCATCTGCATCGAGGGCAGCAACATGGACATCCTGCGCGATGACGAAGCGCCGTTCGACGAGTTGGCGCCTGGTTGCACCGCGGGCCGCATCGTCGCGCGCAGCCGGAGCGACGGCATGGAGTACGTCACGATGAGCCTCTACGGCGCCGCCGACTGGGCCGCGGGCGGCTACGGGGACTTCGTCCTGCATCACCTGCCGCGCGCGCTGGTGCGCGCGCCGATGTCAGGGTTCCTGCTGCGCGTCGAGTCGGCGGTGCTGCCGGGCGAGCAGCATGAAGCCGCCGAGGCGCGCGCGCGCGGGTTGTTGCGGGCGCTCGCCGTGAAGGCGCAGGAGGCGGTCCGGTGACCATCGCGCACGCCCTGTCCGTCGACGTCGAGGACTGGTTCCAGGTCCTCAACATGGCGCACGTCGTCGATCGCGCGTCGTGGCAGCAGCACGAACTGCGCTGCGGCGACGCGACGCGCCGGTTGCTCGACCTGTTCGCCAAACGCTCGGCGCGCGCGACCTTCTACTTTCTCGGATGGATCGCCGAACGTCTGCCCGAGCTGGTGCGCGAGGTGAAGGCCGCCGGCCACGAGATCGGCAGCCACGGCTACGACCACCAGTGCCTGCACGACCTCGGCCGCGACGGCTTCCGCGCCGACCTCGCGCGCACCGCCGACGTGCTGCACGCGATCGTCGGCGAGCGGCCGCGGGCGTTCCGCGCCTGCACGTGGTCCATCACGCGCCGCACGCCGTGGGCGATCGACGAACTGCTGGCCGCCGGCTACACGATCGACAGTTCCATCCAGCCGGTTCGGCATCCCGACTATGGCGTCCCGGGCGCCCCGACGTCGCCGTACCGGCTGCACGGTGCGTCGGGCGCGCTCGTCGAACTGCCGCCGCTCGTGTGGGAAGTTCTCGGCCGACGCGTGCCGGTCGGCGGCGGCGGCTACCTGCGGTTGTTCCCGTTGGCGCTGTTGCGCGCCGGCTTGCGCCAGAAGGAGCGCGCTGGCGCGCCGGGCTGCCTCTACCTGCATCCGTGGGAGGTGGATCCCGGCCAGCCGCGGCAGCGCCTCGGCGGGCTGCGCGGCTTCCGGCACTACGTCAACCTCGGCAAGACCTACGCCAAGCTCGACGCGTTGCTGCGCGAACGGCGTTGGGTCGGCGTCGGGGAAGCGCTGGCTCAGCGCGGCGCCAACTGGTTGGCGAACCTGCCGGCGTTGCGCGCGAGCGAACTGCTGGGGTAGTCGCGCTGCAGCGCCTGGAAGCGCGCCCGCGCGACCTCCGGGCCGTCCGTGCCGCGCGACTGCAGCGCCGCCAGCGCATGCGCGAACAGGTGCATGCCGTCTGGCCGCGTCGGCGCGTCGGCGAGCAACGGCAGCGCTTCGTCGGGGCGACCGCTGCGCAGCGCGAGCAGGCCCTTGGTGTAGCGGCCGAGCGGCCCGTCCCGCAGCGCGGCCGGCAGCGCCGCGTGGCGGCGGTCGGCGTCGGCGTCGACGAGGTCGGCCTCGGCTGCGAGCACGAGTTGCTGCAGGGTCGCCTCCGGAGCGTCGCAGTGCGCCACCACCGCGCCGAGCATCGGCACGGCGTTCGCTCCGTCGCCGGCGGTTATCGCGAGTTCGGTCATGGCCAGCCACAGCGCGAGCGACGTCGGGTGCGCCGCCAGCGACTCGTCGACGAGCGCGCGGGTGTCCGCGAGGCCCTTCACGGCGAGCAGCTCGCGCATCGTCGCCGGCAGGTTCGCCGCGTCGTCGCGGCCGGTCGCGACGGCTTCCAGGTGGCGGCGCAGCCACGCCAGCCGGCGGTCGGCGTCGAGTTCCTTGTCCTGCGCGAGCAGGAAGTGCAGCAGCCGGCCCGGCATGTCGCCGGCGGCGTCGTCGACGGCGAGGCGTTCGCGCGCCGTCGCCAGCGCCAACGAGCGGCTGGCGGCCGAGCCGGCGGCGAGCCGTTCGCAGGCGACGGCGATGCCGTCGATGGCGCGCGCGCGCGCGGCGGCCGGCGTCGGCGTCGCCAGCGCGAGCCACAGCGTGCGCAGCGCAGCGTCGGGCGGACAGTGCGCGACGATCGCCGCCACGTCCTCGCTGCCGAGCGGTCGCGGCGGCGCCACCGTCTGCCACGCCGTGGCGACGACCTGGTCGGCGACGCCGGGGAAGCCGCCGCGGCGGAAGGTGTCCTGGAAGCGTTGCACGGCGAACGCCAGCGTCGGCGGCGAGGACGTCAAACCGCCGGCGATCAACGCTTCGAACAGCTTCTGCTGCAAGGCGGGGGCCAGCGTGTAGGCCGGGTCGGCGCCCGCGCGCGCCACTTCGCGCAGCAACACGAGATCGGTGAAGCCTTCGGCCAAGAGGGCCGCATGCAGTTCGGCCGCTTCCGTCGCCCGGCCCGTCGCCGCCAGCGCGCGCGCGCGCAGCAGCCGGTTGGCGGTCGACTTGGGGGCCAATTGCAGCAGCAGGTCCAGCTTCGGCAAGGCGAGGCCGGCGAGCGCGTCGTCGTGGAGCGCGACGAGCGCATCGCTGCACAGCGCGCCGAGGTCGCCGAACGCGCGCTGCCAGTCGATGGGGGCGGGCTGGCCGCGCAGCGCCCTGGCGCAGTGCGCCAGCAGGTCGCCGCGGTCGGCCTCCAGCGCGGCTGCCGCGAGCTTGACGGCGAGTTGCTCGTCGCCGAGGCGCAGCGCCAAACCGATGCACTCGTGGCCGTCGCCGGCGGCGAGCGCCTGGCGGCCCCGTTCCGGTCGTTCGGTCAACACTGCGAGCCGCGCCAACTGGCCTGCGGCGGCGCGACCGTCCGCGAAGCCCAGCGCGGCAGTCCACCGGTCCTCGGCGAGCCGCCAATCGCCAGCCCGCGCCGCCGCGATGCCGGCGTGCACGTAGTCCGCGCCACGTCGGTCGGCGGCCGCTGCGCGCGCGAAGAAGTCGGCGTACAGCAAGGCGGCAGTGCGGGGCCGGCTTGCCGCGAGTTCGCCCGCGACGTCGCCAAGTGGCCGCAGCGCGGCCGGCGGCTCCGTCGTGGCCGCGGCCAGCATCGTCGCGGTGAGGTCGGCGAGTTCGGCGTCGGCGACGCCGGCGCCGGCTGCCGCCTGCAGCCACGTGGCGATGGCGCGCGTGCGCAGGCCGGCGCGCACCGACGTCGCCCGCTGGGCGTTGGCGAGGCCGGTTGCCAGCAGGCCGAGAGCGCGGGCCGCGTCGCCGGATTGCGCCAAGGCGGTCGCGCCGAGCAACTGCAACTCGGCCGGAGCGTCGGGTGCGAGCACCGTGGCGTTGACGAAGCGGTGCGCCAGCGCCGGCGCGTCCGCCAGCGCCTGTTCGAGCAAGGCGGTCTGCAATTGCGGCGAGCCGGCGGTAGCGAGCGCGCGCGGCAGCGCTTCGCGCGGCGAACGGTCCGCGGCGGCGAAGGCGGTCAGGGCCAGCGCGACCGTCGCCGGTTCCGGCGCGTGTTCGGCGAGCAGGCGCAGGGCGCTGCGCGCTGCCTCGGCGGCGTCGCCGGCGGCGAGCAGGCAGCGGACGGCGAGCGCCTGCGGCGCCCGCGCGCGCGGGAAGGCAGCCATCGCCGCGCGGGCGCAGCCGAGGGCGTGCAGGTGGTCGCCGATCGCCAGTGCGGCCTCCGCACACAGCAGGTACCCGGTCGGATCGCTGACCTCGGGCAGCTTGGCGCGGCGTTCGATCGCCTGCCGCAGGAGGGTCGCGCCATCGCGGCCGGTGGCCTCGGCCTCGGCACGGCGCATCGCCACGTACGCCGCGAACGTCGCGTCGTCGTCGGGGCGGATCGCCAACGCGTCGTGGTAGGCGGCGGCAGCGGCGAGCGGTCGCGCCAGTCGCGCCTGCAAGGCGGCGTTGGCGAGGATCGGCGCCGTCGTCTGGGGGCGCGCCCGCAACCAGGAGCCCAACGCCGACTGCACGTCGGCTTCAGCTGCGCCGCGCCGGTCGAGCGTGCGCAGCAGGCCCTCGGCGACCGCGGGCAGCACGTCGAGGCGATCGACCGGGACGTCGAGCGGCGCGAGCAGGCTGAAGGCGTACTTGAACGAGTGCTCGGCGTCGGCGAAGGCCCCCTTCGCTTCCTGGTGGAAGGCGAAGCAGAACGGCATCGTCGCGGGCGTCGGCGTGACTTCGCGCCACAGTCGTCCCGCTTGGTTGCAGCTGAGTTCGAGGGCCTTCGTGTCGCCGAGCCGGAAGGCGGCGAGCGTGCGCGCCATCAGCAGGTCGATGGTGCCGACGCCGATCGGCTTCGCGGCGACGCGCCGGTCGAGCACTTCCCACGTGATCCAGCGATCGACGGTGGCGCGGGCCGCCGCGTCGCGGCCTTGGCGCAGCAGCGACCATGCCGCGGCCGCGCCGGCGTCGTCGACGTAGGCATGGGTGAACCGCCGCCGGTGGATCTCGCACTGCGCCAGCAGGTCGTCGCGCCGCTGCGACTGGTCGAGGGCCAGGGCAACGGCGCGGAACGCCGCGACCGGCTCGCCGGGCGCTTCCAGGCTGTCGCGGAAGCGGTCGAGGGTCGGCTGCACCTGCGCGCGCAGCGTTCGCAGCTGCTCGGCGGTCGCCGGCCAGGCGGTCTGGAGTCGCGGGTCGGCGGCGTGCAGCGCGGCCAGCCGTTCGTGCGCGGTCGCGACGGCCGGATCGAGCTCCGGCCGGTACAGGTACGAGCCCAGCGCCAAGCGCGCGGCGTCGCGGTCGCCGAGCGGCAGGTCGCGTTCGAGGCGCGCGCGCAGCCCGCGCAACTGCGGCTGGTACAGCGTCTGCCCCGCTTCGCCGGCCAGTTCGAGGCCGCGGCCGTGGCCCGGACGCGCGGCGAGGAACGCCTCCGCCGCGCTCCGCGCGCCCTCGCCGTCGCCGGCGAGCGCCAGCAGGCGGATCTCGGTCAGGCGCAGGTCTTCGTCCTGCGGCGCCGCAGCGACCAGCTTGCGGACGTCGTTCAGGGCCTCGCCGTAGCGACCGAGGCGGGTCTGCCATTCGCTGCGCAACCGCAGCACGGTCTGCGTCCGCTGCGGGTCGTCGCGCACGTCGCGTTCGGCGACGCCGAGCGCGGCGATGGCGCGGGCGAGTTCGCCGCGCGCAGCGGTGGCCTCCGCAGCGGCGATCGCCTCGTCGGGCCCCGCCAGCGCCAGCGCGGCGTAGACGAGCGTCGACGCGAGCGCGACGAGCGCGGCGAAGACGAGGACTTGCAGGCTCTTCCGCAGCATCTGGTTGGGTTGGTTATAGCCCGGCGAGGCGGCGACGCGCACGCCTCAGCGGATGCCGTGTTTGCGCAACTTGTGGAACAGCGTGCTGCGGTCGATGCCCAGCGCCTTGGCGGCGCGCTCGCGGTTGCCGCCGCAGCGCGCCAGCGCCTGGACCAGGATGTCGCGCTCGGCTGCGGCGATGGCGTCCTTCCACGGCGCGACGGCGCCACCCGCGTCAGCGGCGCGCGCGCCGGCTGCCGGCGCGGCGGCGGGCGCCGTGCCGACCGGTGCGCGCGCCAGCGGCGGCAGGTCGGCGACGTCGAGCAGCGCGCCCTGGCCAAGCACGACGGCGCGCTCGACGACGTTCTCCAGTTGCCGCACGTTGCCCGGCCACGGCGCCTCGGTCAGCGCGGTGAGCGCTGCCGGCGTGAAGCGCAGTCCGGTGTGGCCGTGCAGTTCGGCGTAGCGGCGGAGGAAGTGCTCGGCCAGCGACGCGATGTCGCTCGCGCGCGCGCGCAGCGGCGGCATCTCCAGCGCGACGACGTGGATGCGGTAGTAGAGGTCCTCGCGGAACTCGCCGCGCGCGACCGCCTGCTCGAGGTCCTTGTTGGTCGCCAGCACGATGCGCACGTCGACCGGGATCGTGCGCGTGTCGCCGACGCGCTCGAGCACGCGGTCCTGCAGCACGCGCAGCAGCTTGACCTGGAAGGCCGGCGAACTGGTGCCGATCTCGTCGAGAAAGATCGTGCCGCCGGCCGCGGCTTCGAACTTGCCGACCTTGTCCTTCACCGCGCCGGTGAACGCGCCCTTCACGTGGCCGAACAGCTCCGACTCCAGCAGCGACTCCGGCAACGCGCCGCAGTTGACCTCGACGAACGGGCCGGCGCGCCGGCTGCTGAGTTGGTGCAGCGCGCGCGCCAGCAGCGTCTTGCCGGTGCCGGACTCGCCGGTGATCAGCACCGTCGTGCGCGTGTCGGCGACGGCGCGCACGGTCTTGAAGATCGCCTGCATGCGCGGGTCGCTGCCGACGACGTTGTCCAGGCGCAGGCGATCGTCGAGCGCGGACTTCAACTGCTGGTTCTCGCGCTGCAGCGCCGCCTTCGCCAGCGCGCGGTCGATGGCGACGAGGATCTGGTCGCTGCTGTACGGCTTGCCGAGGAAGTCGGCGGCGCCTTGGCGCATCGCCAGCACCGCGTCCTGCACCGATCCGAACGCCGACATCAACACGACGGCGACCTCCGGCCGGGTCTGCTGGATCTCCTGCAGCAGCTTCATCCCGCCGCCGCCGGGCAGGCCGAGTTCGCACAGCACGAGGTCGATGTCGTCCTCGGACAGCGGGCCGAGCGCCGACGGCAGGTCCTTGGCGGCGTCGGCTTCGAAGCCGCGCGTCTGCAGCAGTGCCTGCAGTTCGCGCTGGGCGCGCGGATCGGGGTCGGCGACGAGGATGCGGGTCATGGGCGTCGGGTCGTGGTTCGGCGACGGCGTCGCAGCCGGTCGACGGGGTCGGCATCGGCCGACGGCGGCCGCGGGCTGGAGTCCGTCGGCGCCCGTGCGCAGGCGCTGCAGCGGCCGGTGCGCTGAGCGCCGTGGCGAGCCGTCGGCCGGCGGCGAACCAGGAACGCCGGCGGCGACTCCGGGCCTGCAGTTGCGGCACGGAACGCGCGCCGATCCGGCGCGTGGATTCGCGTCTGGGGCGAAGCCGACGACCGCAGGCGAATCCGCGGATTCGTCGAGGATCGGCGGCGAGCCTCCGGGCGCGAAGACGCGTGTCGGGCGGTGTGGCCTTCCGCGGCGCAGACTCCTAGCCTCTGCGCCCCGACGCCGATGCCGTTCCGTCTGCCATGGACCGCTGCAACGCCCGCCGCCGCCGCCGCCGCGCCGGACGAGTCGCTGGCAGACGTGCTGGCGGCGGTGCGCCGGCTCGAACTGGCGCCGGGGCGGCTGGTCACCGACGTGCTGTCCGGCGGCTTCCGCTCGTCGTTCCGCGGCGGCGGCGTCGAGTTCCACGACGTCCGCGAATACGTCGAAGGCGACGACCCGCGCGCCGTCGACTGGAACGTCACCGCACGCCTTGGCCGCCCGTTCGTCAAACGCTTCGTCGAGGAGCGCGAGCGCACTCTGGTGTTCGTCGTCGACCATGGCGCTGGCATGGCGGCCGGACTCGGCGCCTGGTCGCTGCGGCAGATGGCGGCGCGCGTCGCCGCTTGCCTGTGCCGCATGGCGATCGCCAACCACGACCGCGTCGGCCTGCTGGCCGGCGTCAGCGGCAGCGACCGCCTCGTGCCGCCGAAGAAGGGTCCGCGGCACGTGCTGCGCGCCCTGCGCGACGTCGTCGAAGCGCCGCTGCGGCCGCAACGTGCCGACCTGTCGTCGATGCTCGCAGCGGTCGGCGGCCGCCTGCGCCGACGCGCCGTGGTGTTCGTGCTGTCGGACTTCGCCGGCGCGCAACCCCTCGCCAGCCTGCCGAGCGTGGCGCAGCGCCACGACGTCGTGTGCGTGCGGCTCGTCGCGCGCGAACTGCACGCGCCGCCGCACGCGCTGCTCGATGTCGTCGATCCGCGCGGCGGCCGCAGCGCCGTGCTCGACTTCACCGCCGCCGCGGTGCGCGCGGCGTGGTCGGCGCGCGTCGGCGCGTGGCGCGCCGCGCGCCACGCCGAGTTCGCGCGCGCCGGCGCCGACAGCTTCGAAGTGTTCGGTCCAGCCGAGGCAGACATCGACGCCATCGGCCAGCCGCTGGCGCGCTGCTTCCGTCGCCGCTCGCTGCGGGGGACGGCGCGATGACGCAAACGCCGCAGGGCAGCGGGCCGGTGGCGCTGGAGTGGCCCGGCGACGTGCGCGACCTGCCCACCGGCGCGGGCTGGCTCGGACTCGTTGTGCTCGCGGTCGCCGTCGTCGCCGCGCTGGCGTGGCGGTGGCGCCGCCGCGCCGCGATCGCGCCGGCCGCCGTGGGGTTGCCGGTGATGCCGCCGCCGACTGCCGCCGCGCTGCTCGCCGCGCTCGCCATGCCCGGCGACGCCGCCGCGGTCGAGGCCTTCGCGGCCGAGGTCAAGCGGCTGGTGCGCCTGCACGTGCGCGAACGCTTCGGCTTCGCGGCGTTCGCGGCGACCAGCGAAGAACTGCAGCGGGCGCTGCCGCAGGCCCCCGGCCTCGCGCCGTGCCTGTCGGGTTGCGATGCCGTGCTGTTCGCTGCGGCTTCGCTGCGCGCCGATGCCGCGGCCCGCCTGCGCACGGACGCGCTCGCGTTCGCGAGCGGCGACGGCCGCGCGGAGTTGGCGCCGTGACGCGCGCCGCGTGCGCGTGCGGCAGCGGCTGCGGTCGATCCGGCGGCAGGTGCCGGGGCGGTGTCGGCGCGCTGGCCGCCGAGGTGGTGCGATGAGCCGTTTCGCCGCGCTGGACGCGGTTGCAACCGTCGTCGTCGCCGGCCGCGGTGGCGTCGCACTGGACACGGCGACGGCGGGGGTGACGCTGCTCGCCCCGTGGGCCCTGCTGCTCGCCCTCGCCGTCGTCGCGGCGGCGGTCTGGCAGTGGCGGCGTCGGCCGCGCTTGCCGTTCGCCGGGCTGCACCTGCTCGCCGATGCGGTCGATCCGGCGCTGGATCTGTCGCCGCTGCCGCCGCTGCCGACGACGTGGCGCGCGCGGTGGTCGGCGTTGCCGGCTGTGCTCGACGCGGTCGCGGCGTTGGCGCTGGTCGCGGCGTTGGCGCGCCCGGTCGAACACGTGCCAGCGCCGCCCGCGCCGCCGGGCCGCGACCTGCTGTTGTGCCTCGACGTCAGTTCGTCGATGGCGGCGAACGACCTCGACCCGCAGCGTACGCGCCATGCCGTCGGCCTCGCCCTCGCCGAGCGCTTCGTGCGCGCGCGCACTGGCGACCGCATCGGCGTCGTGGCATTCGCGCGCTACGCCGACCTCGTCTGTCCGCCGACGCGCGACCACGAGGCGCTGCTGGCGGCACTGCGCAGCCTGCAACTCGTGCCGAAGGAAGGCCCCGAGGATGCGACGGCGATCGGCGCCGCCGTCGGCAAGGCGGCGGCGTCGCTGGCGGCCGCCGAAGCGGCGGGCAAGGTCGTAGTCGTCGTCACCGACGGCGAGGAGAACGTCAGCAACAAGCTGCTGCCGAACGAGATTGCGCCGCTGCACGCGGCACAGGCGTGCGCCGCCGCCGGTATCCGCGTGCACGCCGTCGTCGTCGGCCGCGGCAACCAGAAACCCGACGGTCGCTTCCAGGCGCTCGACACCACGGCGGTGCAGCAGCTCGCCGGGGCGACCGGCGGCCGCAGTTGGCGGTGCGAGGACGAGGCCGCGCTGGCGGAGGTCTACGCGCGCATCGACGCGCTCGAAGCCGACGCGCCGGCGGCGACCGGCGTCGTCGTGCGCGAACGCTTCGCCGTGGCGCTGGCGGTCGCCGCCATCGCGGGTGCGCTGGCGCGGCTGCTGCGCTCGGCTGGCCTGCGGAGGTTGCCGTGAGCGGGCTGTTCTTCCTGTGGCCCGGGCATTGGCCGGTGGCGCTGCTGGCGCTGCCGGTGTGCGCGGCGCTGTGGTTCTGGCGGCGGGCGCGCGAGCAGCGCTTGCAGCGGGCGCTCGGCGCGCGCACCGAACGGCTCGTCGGCGCGCCGGCGGCGGCGTGTTGGCGTTGGGCTGCAGACGCCGCGGTCGTGCTGCTGCTCGGCGTCGCGGTGCTGGAGCCGGCGACGCCGGGCGACGTCGGCGAAGCCGGGGGTGATGTCGCGCTGTGCGTCGACGTGTCGTGGTCGATGGCGGCGCGCGACGTCACGCCGTCGCGGTTGGCTCTCGCTCAACAGGCGATTGCGCGCTTCGCCGCGACCGCGAGCGACACCCGCGCAGCGCTCGTGGTCTACGCCGGCGAAGCGCTGGTCGCAGCGCCGCTGACCGCCGACCTGCGTGCCGTGGCGACGCTCGCCGGCGAACTCGCGCCGGGCGCGCACGGCCGCGCCGGCACCGATCCCGGCGCGGCGATCGATCGCGCGGTCGCGTTGCTGCAGCGCGGCGGCCGCGCCGGCGCGGTCGTGATGCTGAGCGACGGCGAGGACTTCGCCGGCGGCGTGCTGGCGGCGGCGCGCCGCGCGGCGACCGCGGGGTACCCGGTGCACGCGCTCGGCCTTGGCACCGCAGCGGGCGGCAAGATCGTCGTCGACACCGGCGCGGGCGAGGCGTTTCTGCAGGATGGCGCGGGCGTCGACGTCGTCACGCGCGGCGAGTTCGGCGCGCTCGCGGCCTGGGCCGAGGCCGGCGGCGGCCGCAGCGTGCCGCTCGCCGATGGCGACGGCCTGCGCGCGCTGCACGACGGCGTGCTGGCCCCCGCGGCGCGCGAGGCGGCGGTGCGCGCAGGCCGGCTGCAACCGCTGCCGCTGTGGCGGTGGCCCTTGTTCGCGGCGGTGGCGCTCTGGATGCTGGCTGCGTGCGCGCAGGAGCGACGGCGATGACGGTGCGGGCGAGCTTCGCGGCGATGGCGTTCGCCAGCGTGTGGACCAGCGCGCTGGCCGGCGCCCTTGCCGTGGAACTGGCGGCGCAGGATCCGGCCGCCTTCGCGGCCGCGGTCGCCGACTACCGCGCCGGCAAGCACGAGGCGGCGTTCGCGGCCTTCCAGGCGCAGTTCGCCGCCGCGGGCGACGCAGCGGGCGACGCGCTGCGTTGGAACCTCGCGCTCGCCGCGCTGCGGCTGCAGCGCAGCGGCGACGCCGAGGCCGCGGTCGCGCCGTGGCTCGCGGGCGGCGACGACGCGCGACGCGCCGACGGCGAGTTCGTGCTCGGCATGGCAGGCGCGCAGCGCAGCGAACTCGCCGCCGCCGCCGCGCAGTTGCCCGACGCCGAGCCGCTGGCGTGGGCGATGGCGATCCGAGCCATGGAACAGGCGGCCGATGCGTTCGTGCGCGCGGCCGCGGCCCGCGGCGGTTGGCCCGAGGCCGAGCGCAACGCCGCGCGCACGCGCGCCCGCGTCGAGGAGTTCAAGCGCCGGCGCGACGCCGCGCGCGAGCAGGCCGCCAAGAAGGCGTCGGCGCCGAAGCCGTTGCCGCCGGCCCCGCAGCCCAAGCCCGACCAGGACGACGACCCGCTCGGCCTCGTCACCGAGCCGCTGCCGGCGAACGAGTTGCCGGCGCTGGCGCGGCGCATCGCGCAGCGCGACCAGAAGAAGGTCGCCGTGCGGCGCGAACAGCAGCAGAAGACGCTGCGCGCCGGGGAGCGCGGCTGGTGAGTTGTCGCGGCGCAAGGCCGTCGCGGGCGGCCGTCGGCCGCGCCGATGCCTGCCACGGTGGTGCGCGCGGGTGTGCTGCGGTGCGCCTGGCGGCGTGCGTCGCTGCGTTGGCGTGGTGGACGCAGGCGTCGGCCCGGACCGAGCCGACCGCGGCGAACCAGGATCCGCCGCCGGGCACGGCCAGCGCGCCGGTGCGCGTGTTCGTCGAGGTCGAGGGCGTGCCGACGCAGGCGTGGGTGGGCGAGGTGTGCGAACTCACCGTGCGCGTCTGCTTCGACACGGCGTGGTTTGGCGCGCAGGCCGTGCCGCTGTCGGCGCAGGCGCTCGACCAACCGTTCCACGTGCAGATCCCATGGCTGCAGCCGGGCGACGATGCCCGCGCGGCCGTCGTGCCGCCGCCTGCCGGCGCACCGAGCCAGCGCGTCGCCGTCGGCGACCGCGCCGAGGCCTTCGCGCTCGCCGCCCCGCGCACGATCGAAGGCCGTGCCTTCACGACGCTGGCGTTGCGCGCCCGCTGGCAACCGCGACGCGACGGCGCGTTGGCGCTCGCGCCGGTGCGGCTGCGCTACGCCTTCGCGACCGGGTTCGTCGAGGACTTCCTGCGCGGCCGGCAGCCGCGCGACCGGCAGGAGGCGAGCGTCGCCGGCGCGGCGGCGCGCGTGCGGGTGACGCCGCTGCCGCAGCCCGCGCCCGCGGGCTTCACCGGTGCGGTCGGCGCGTTTGCGCTCGCTGCTGCGCCGGCGGCGGCGGTTGCCGAGGTCGGCCGCGCGTTCGCAGTGACCGCGACGCTCGCGGGCGACGGCAACTTCGGCGACTTCGCCTTCGCGCTCGCGCATCCCGTGCCCGGCTGCCACGTCGACGGCGTCGTCGCCGTGCCGGGCAGCGACGGCCGCGCCTTCCGGCTCGACGTGTTGCCGCTGCGCGCCGGCCTGCGCGAACTGCCGCCGCTGGCGTTCGTCGCGTTCGACCCGCGGGCCGGCGGCTATGTGGCCGTCGCCTCGCCGGCCGTTCCGCTCGCCGTCGCGGCGGCGAGTGCGCCGCTGCCGCCGCGCGTGCAGCAGCTGGTCGACGCCGACGAGGCGGCCGAACAACCGGCGCGCATCTGGCCGCTGCCTGTCGGCTTCGCAGTGGCGGTGCTCGCCGCTGGCGCAGTGCGGAGTCGGCGGCGGTTGGGCGCCCGCCGCGCGGCGGAAGCGGCGATCGCCGCGTTCGCGGCGGCGCCGAGCGCCGATCCGGCGGCGCGCCTGTTGGCCTTTGAAGCCGCGCTCGCGCGCCTGCTCGGCCTGCCGGCGTGGGGGGACGAAGGCGCGTCGGCGCTCGCAGTACGCGCGCCGGGCAAACTCGCGGCGGCGCTGCAGGCGCACCGCGGCGCGCTCGACGCCGCGCGGTATGGCGGCGCCGCACCGGCGGCGGCCGCGGTGGTCGCGGACCTGCGGCGTCTGCTGCGCTGATCTGGCAGGAGCGGACGGGGCGGGGCGGCATGTGCTTCGGGCCGTTGCACGGGCTGGATCGGCTGCGCAACATGGGGAAGTTGGCGTACCGCAGCGTGCGGATCTGGCTGGTGCTTGCGCTGCTGCCGTGCGCTGCGCTCGCCCTGTTGCCGCTGCTGGACCTGTGGCAGGCGTTGTTCGCCAGTGGCGCGCCGCGCGCCACGTTCCGCATCGTCGTCACGTCGTTGGCGGAGGCGCTCCGCACGGTCGCCACGCCGCTGGTGGTCTGGCAACTCGCCCGCGCCCTGGTCGACATCGCCGACTGCCAATTGCTGGTCCGCGCCGAACGCGCGACGAAATGACGCGCGCACGCCGGCGCGTCGCGCGTCAGTTCGCCGCGAAGCGGCCGGAGTTGACGGGTTGCGCCAGCCAGTCCCCGACGGCGCCCTGGCAGCGGTGCGGTTCGGCCGCCGTTGCGCCAAGGAGCAGTATGCGCCACCCGTCGCAGCCGCCGAGCGCGTCGATACGCTGCTGCAACCGCGCGCGCTGCACGGCTGCGCACCCTGCGGCGGCTGGACTCAGAGGTTCGCAGTGCGCGACGTCGCGTGGGCAGTTGCTCCAGCTACAGCGGTGCGGCGCCTTCGAAGTAGTCGCCGTCGACCTGCTTCAGCTCGAAGGTCTGCGTGCGCGCGACGCCGACGTTGTGCTCGAACATCAGCGACGCCAGGGTGCGTCCGTCGATGAGCGCGATCTTGCTGTCGATCTGCTGGACGAAGTCGCGTGCTTCCTGCGAGAAGTCCGACGTCGTGATGAACACGCCCTTGCGAGCGCGTCGTCCCTGCAGCGCGGCGGCGAACTTCTGGATCTCTGGTCGTCCGATCGTTCCGGTCCATCGTTTGGCCTGCAGGTAGATCGCATCGAGGCCCAGCCGGTCCTCCTTGATGATCCCGTCGATGCCTTCGTCGCCCGACTTGCCAATCGCTTGCCCGGCGTCCTCCCGGCTGCCGCCGTAGCCCATGGCGACCAGGAACTCGACGACCAGCCGTTCGAAGAAGTCGGGGCGCGCTGCCCGTGCCTTGTCGAGCAGGTCCGACTCGCTGGCTAGGCGCATCTGCGCGTAGGCGTCCTCCAAGGCCTCTTCAGGCGTGGAGGAGCTCGTCTTCGCGGCGGTTTCCTTCGTCAGGCGGGACGCTAGCAAGTGGGCAGCACGTTGCCATGCAGTGCAAGGGCGGCGGGGGAGCGGAGCGCTCGGGGCTGCCGTCGACGGCGGTATGGGGTGCGGTTGGTCGCGGTCCCAGCAGCGCCCCTCGATGCGACCGCACGTACCGCACGTCACACGGCGCGATGGGTGCCGCAACAACGACCACGCCGTGGGGCATGAAGCGATGGTGCAGGGGGAGGGACTCGAACCCTCACGGCCGTTGCCGGCCCGCGGCTTTTAAGGCCGCTGCGTCTGCCGTTTCGCCACCCCCGCGGCCGGCGGGCGCATCATGCGGCGGCGGGGTGCGGCGAGGAAGGACGGCGGGGGAAGTACGCGCAGCCCGGCAGTCGAGAAGTGCTCAGCGTCGCAGCCGGCTCTGTGCACCGCCGTGCCCCGTGTACCGCCGTGCCTCGTGCACCGCCGTGCCTCGTGCACCGCCGTGCCCCGCCGTGCCTTGTGCCCCGCCGTGCCCCGTGCACCGCCGTGCCTCGGCGTCCATCGGCGCGGCAAGCGGCGAGGAAAAGTGAGGTCCCGCCCAGAATCGAACTGGGGTAGACGGATTTGCAATCCGTTGCCTAACCACTTGGCTACGGGACCACGTCGGGGGGCGCACGGTAGCGGCCTCCGGCGGACGTGCAAGTGCGATCTGCAGCGGCGGTGGCGGGGGGGGAATCGGGTGCCGCGCGCGCGGTGCCGGTCCGTATGCTCCCCGCCCTGCCGCGTGCCCCCGCGGCGACCGAACCCGTGAAGACCAAGAAGAACATCCACTTCGAGTTCGACCAAGACCTCGTCCGCGAGCCGTTGCTCTACAAGATTAACCGCTCGTTCGACGTGGTGGTCAACATCCGCGGCGCCTCGGTGAACGACCGCGGCGGCTTCATCGCCCTGGAGCTGGAGGGCGAGAAGGCGGAGGTCGACCGCGTGCTCGACTACCTGCGCGGCCAGGGCGTGCGGCTGGGCGAAGGCCTCGGGAGTCCCGAGCAGTGATGCGGGCGGGACTCGGGGGGCTGCTGGCCGCGCTGTGGCTGGCGGTTCCGGTCCTGACGCCGGCGGCGTCCAACGACATGGTCGCGCGCGGCGCGCGCGGCGTGGTCGTGAGCCAGGAACCGCACGCGACGGCGGTGGGGCTGCAGGTGCTGCAGAACGGCGGCAACGCCGTCGACGCGGCGGTCGCGACGGCGCTGGCGCTGGCGGTGACGCATCCGCAGGCCGGCAACCTCGGCGGCGGCGGCTTCTTCGTCCTCCGCATGGCCGACGGCCGCACGGCGGCGATCGACTTCCGCGAGAAGGCCCCGAAGGCGGCGCACGCCGACATGTACCTCAAGGCCGACGGCAGCGTCGACCAGGACAAGGTGCAGTTCGGCGCCACGGCCGCGGGCGTGCCGGGCGCGCCGGCGGGCCTGCTGCTGGCGCTGCAGAAGTACGGCACGCGCAGCCTCAAGGACGTCGCCGCGCCGGCGATCCGGCTGGCCCGCGAGGGCTTCGCCGTCGACCAGTTCCTCGCCGGCAGCCTCGCCGAGGCCAAGCAGGACCTCGGCCGCTTCCCGTCGACGCGCAAGGTGTTCTTCAAGGACGAGGCGCCGCTGCGCCAGGGCGACCTGTTGGTGCAGTCGGACCTCGCCGAGACGCTGCAGCGCTTCGCCGACAAGGGCTTCGACGGCTTCTACCGCGGGCGCACCGCCGAGCTGATGCAGGCGCAGATGCAGCGCGACGGCGGCTTCGTCACCGCTGCCGACATGGCGGCGTACGAGGCCAAGGAGCGCCCTGCGCTGCGCGGCAGCTACCGCGGCCACGAAGTGCTCACCATGCCGCCGCCGTCGTCGGGCGGCGTCTGCATGCTGCAGATGCTGGCGATGCTCGAAGGCCACGACCTCAAGGCCATGGGCTACGGCAGCAGCGCGTCGATCCACCTGCTCGCCGAGGTCATGCGCCGCGCCTACGCCGACCGCTCGCGGTGGCTCGGCGACCCGGACTTCTACGCGGTGCCGCAGGACGGCCTGCTCGCCGCGGACTACGCCAAGGCGCGCATGGCCGACTTCGACGCCAGCAGGAAGGGGCCGGTGCAGCCGGGCCTGCCGGCCGGCGGCAAGGAGAGCGAGGACACGACGCACTTCTCGGTCGTCGACGCGATGGGCAACGCGGTCGCCTGCACGACGACGATCAACTCGACGTTCGGGGCCTGCTGCGTCGTCGACGGCGCCGGCTTCCTGCTCAACAACGAGATGGACGACTTCTCGGCGAAGCCGGGGACGCCCAACCAGTTCGGCCTCGTCGGCGGCAAGGCCAACGCCATCGCGCCCGGCAAGCGCATGCTGTCGTCGATGACGCCGACGATCGTGCTGAAGGACGGCGAACTGCGGCTGGTGCTCGGCGCGCCGGGCGGCGGCCGCATCATCACCGGCGTCATGCAGACGCTGCTCAACGTGCTCGACCACGGCATGTCGCTGGAGCTCGCCGTGCGGGCGCCGCGCGTGCACCACCAGTGGCTGCCCGACGAGATCGCGTGGGAGCCGATGGCGCTGTCGGCCGACACGCGCGGGGCGCTGCAGCAGAAGGGCCACGTCATCGCCGACCGGCCGCGCGGCATCGCCCAGGTGTTCGCCGTCGAGCTGCGCAAGGACGGCACGCGCATCGGCGTCGCCGACCCGCGCAGCGGCGGCTCGGCGCTGGCGTACTGAGGCCGCGCGCACGACCACCATGGAGCACCCGATCCGCATCGCCCCGTCGCTGCTCGCCGCCGACTTCTCGCGGCTGGGCGACGAAGTGCGCTCGGTCGAGGCGGGGGGCGCGGACTGGCTGCACCTCGACGTCATGGACGGCCACTTCGTGCCCAACCTGACGTTCGGGCCGTTCGTCTGCCAAGCGATCGACAAGGTCGCGGCGCAGCCGCTCGACGTGCACCTGATGATCACCGACCCGTGGCAGTACGCCGACGCGTTCCTCGACGCCGGCGCGGACTGCCTGACCTTCCACGTCGAGGTCGCGGCCAAGGGCGACGCGCGCGCGCTGCTGCGGCGCATCCGCGCGCGCGGGGCCAAGGCCGGGCTGTCGCTGCAGCCTGACACTCCGGCCGAGGCGCTGCGGCCGTTCGTCGGCGAACTCGACCTCGTGCTGGTGATGAGCGTGTTCGCCGGCTTCGGCGGCCAGAAGTTCATGCCCGAGGTGCTGACCAAGGTGCCGGCGATCCGCGCGATGGGCTTCGACGGCGAGGTCGCGATCGACGGCGGCATCGGCCCGAGCACGATCGCGGCCGCCGCCAAGGCCGGCGTCAACGTCTTCGTCGCCGGCACCGCCGTCTTCGGCGCCAGCGACCGCGCCGCGCGCATCGCCGAGTTGCGCGCGCTCGCCGCCGCCGCGCGCTGAACGCGCTTCCCCGCGCCGCCTCCGCTGGCTATCTTCCGCGACCCGACCGCAACACGAACAGGAATCGAACGACATGGCTTGGACCCGCTTCGGCAAGAAGAAGGACATGCCCGGTGGACTCTGGATCAAGTGCGAGTCCTGCGGGGCGATGCTCTTCCGCAAGGACTTCGAGCAGAAGAACCGGGTCTGCAGCACCTGCGGCTACCACTTCACCCTGCCGGCGCGCGAGCGCATCGCCATCACGGTCGACCCGGGCAGCTTCGACGAGATGTGGAAGGACCTGCGCGCCCAGGACCTGCTCGGCTTCAACGACCGCGTGCCGTACGCCGAGAAGCTGGTGCAGACCAAGCAGAAGACCGGCGAGTCGGACGCGATGGTGACCGGCGCCGCCAAGATCAAGGGCCTCGCCTGCGCGCTCGGCGTGATGAACTTCCAGTTCCTCGGCGGCTCGATGGGCATGGTCGTCGGCGAGAAGATCGCGCTGCTGTGCGAGCACGCGCTGAAGACCCGCCTGCCGGTGGTGCTGTTCGCCTGCTCCGGCGGCGCCCGCATGCACGAAGGCGCCGTGTCGCTGATGCAGATGGCCAAGACCTGCGGCGCGCTGCAGCGGCTCAACGCCGCGCGCGTGCCGACGATCTCGGTGATGACGCACCCGACGACCGGCGGCGTCACCGCCTCGTTCGCGTCGGTCTGCGACCTGCTGGTCGCCGAGCCTGGCGCGTTGATCGGCTTCGCCGGCCCGCGCGTGATCGCCACGACGATCAAGAAGGAGCTGCCCAAGGGCTTCCAGCGCTCGGAGTTCCTGCTGGAGAAGGGCCAGGTCGACCGCATCGTGCCGCGCGCGCAGATGCGCGACGAGCTGGCGCGGCTGCTGGCCTACGCCACGGGCGCGGACCCGGTCGCGGCGTTCAAGCCGCAGGCCGTCGCCGCGGTGGCCGAGGCCGAGCCGGTGGCCGTCGCGGCGGGCGCTGCCGCGGGTACGGTCGCCGGGGCCGACGCCGACAAGCCGAAGAAGAAGCCGAAGGCGAAGAAGGCGTGAACCACGCCCGTTGCCGCGCCGCGGGCGCGCGAGGCCGCCCGTGAGCGGGCTGAAGCCGATGCGTCCCGTCCCGCGCGGCGGGCCGGCGCCGCGCTTCCACGGCCGCTACAAGGTCACGCCCGAGGACTTCGCCGTCGACGAGGTGCCGGCGTACGTGCCGTGCGGCGCTGGCGACCACGTCTGGCTGTGGGTCGAGAAGCGATCGCTGTCGACGCTCGACCTGCTGCACGAACTCGGCCATGCGCTCGACCGCGACGAGCGCAGCTTCGGCATCGCCGGCCTCAAGGATGCGCAGGCCGTGAGCCGGCAGTGGGTCAGCATCGAGCACGTCGATCCCAAGCGCTGCGAGGGCCTGCGCGGCGAGCGCTTCGCCGTGCTCGACGTGCGCCGGCACGGCAACAAGCTGCGCATGGGCCACCTGCGCGGCAATCGCTTCGGCATCACGCTGCGCGGCGCGCGCCCCGACGACCTCGCCGCCGCCCAGGCGAATCTCGCCGACCTCGCCGTCCGCGGCGTGCCGAACTACTTCGGCGAGCAGCGCTTCGGCAAGCGCGGCGCCAACCTGCAGAAGGGCCTCGACGTGCTGCGCGGCGACCCGCGCCAGTTCGCCGCGCGCATGCCGCGCCGCGTCTTCGGCCTCGTGCTGTCGGCGGTGCAGAGCGAGGCGTTCAACCGCGTGGTCAGCGCGCGCCTGCCGACGCTCGGCACGCTGCTGCCCGGCGACCTCGCCTTCAAGCACGACAACGGCTCGGTGTTCGCCGTCGACGACCCGGCGAAGGAGCAGCCGCGCTGCGACCAGCTGCTGGTGTCGCCGAGCGGGCCGCTGCCCGGACCGGAGATGATCCAGCCGACCGGCGAGCCCAGGCAGATCGAGGACGACGTGCTGCGCGCGCTCGGCTTGACGCACGAGCTGTTCGGCAAGCTGCCGTTCCGGCTCTGCCGCGGCGAGCGGCGGCCGCTGCGCGCGCCGGTCGTCGACCCCGTCGCCGAGGTCGTGCCGGGCGGACTGCGCGTCGCCTTCGAGCTGCCGCGCGGCGCCTACGCCACGTCGGTGCTGCGCGAACTGCTGGTCGACACGATCTGGTTCGGGCCGGGCGACGGGTAGGGACCGTTCGCCGCGGCGCGACACGCGCAGGGCGCTGTCGCGTTCGCTGTCGCCGCCGACTGCGCTCAGAGCCCGAGAAACAACCGTGGTTCTGGCTCGTCGTGGCCGCACGAGCGGCCAACAGGGGCAATCTGAGAGCCTGTAGGGTCTTTCCTCCTCAGGCTCTCAGCCGCCGGCGAGCGCGTCGGCGAGGCCCGAACTGCGGTCGGGCCAGCGCGCGAGCGCGGGCGCGAGCAGGTCGAGGTCGCCGTGCACGAGCACGCGCCGGCGGCCGCGCGTGACGCCGGTGTAGACCAGCGGCGCGTCGAGCAGGTCGATCGCCTTGTCGGGCAGCGACAGCAGCACGTCGTCGAACTCGCTGCCCTGCGCCTTGTGCACCGTCATCGCCCACGCGGTCTCGTGCGCCGGCAGGCGCGGCAGCGGCACGAGGCGCGGGTCCTCGGCGCCGCGCGGGAACGCGACCGCAGGGCGGCCGGAGGGATCGGCGACGACGACGCCGAGGTCGCCGTTGTAGAGGCGGTTCGGGTGGTCGTTGGCGGTGACCAGCACCGGCCTGCCGGGGTAGTCGGCGCGGTCCGTGCGCACGCCCTCGCTGCGCAACAGCGTTTCGATGCGGGCGTTCCACGCCGCGGCGCCATGCGGGCCGTGGCGCGTCGCCGTCAGCACGCGGAAGGCGGCGAGCCGGCTGCCGACGTCGCCATCGCCGGTGGCGGCGGCGAGGATGGCGGCGCGGAACGGCTGCAAGGCGGCGTCGATCGTCGCGGCGTGCGGCAGGTCGGCGTGGCCAGCGCGCAGCGCGGCGAGCGCGGCCTGCGGATCGCGGCCGGCCATCGCCGCGGCGAAGGCGCCGATGCCGACGCGCGCGGCGAAGCGGTAGTTGCGGCGCAGGCCGACGACGACGTCGGCGATGGGCGGCGCGGTGGCGCGGTCGGGCAGGGCGCAGCCCAGCGCCTCGCGGCAGAAGGCGGCGAGTGCCGGGCCCGGGCCGCGCTCCGGCGATGCGGCACGGCAGAGGTCGCCGAGCGGTTGGCCGGCGCCGACGGCGGCCAACTGATCGCGGTCGCCGACCAGCAGCAGCCGCGCCGACGGCGGCAGGGCGCGGCACAGCGTCGCCAGCAGCGCGGGTTCGGCCATCGACGCCTCGTCGACCACGACGACGTCGTGCCGCAGCGGCCGCTCGGGGCCGCGTGCGAAGGCGTCGTCGGTGGGGCGGTACCCGAGCAGCCGGTGCAGCGTCGTCGCTTCGCAGCCGGCGAGCACGTCGGCGAGCGACGGCAGCGCCGCGGCCGCCGTGCGCAGCGAGTCGAGCAGGCGCGCGGCGGCCTTGCCGGTCGGCGCGCACAGGGCGACGCGCAGCGACGGCTCGCGGCGGGCCAGCACGGCGAGCCAGCGCGCGACCGTCGTCGTCTTGCCGGTGCCCGGGCCGCCGGTCAGCACGGCGAACGACGCGCGCGCCGCGGCCGCGACGGCGACGAGTTGCCAGTCGACCTCCGACCCGGCCGCCGGCAGCAGGCCGAGCGCGTCGAGGTCGGCGCGCAGCGTTGCGGCGTCGCAGCGCGGCGGTTCCTGCAGGCGGGCGCGCACGAACGCCGCCAGCGCCGCCTCGCTGGCGCGGTCGCGGCGCAGGTACAGACGGTCCTTGCCGTCGAGCGCGAGCGGCAGCGGGCGGTCGGCTTGGGTGGCGTCAGCGACGACGCCGCTGGCGAGCAGCGCGCGCCGCCACGTCGCCGCGTCGGGGAACGGCTTCTGGCCGGCGGCGGCCGCAAGCGGCAGGCACACGTGGCCGCGTTCGCGGTCGGCCCACAGCCGCTGCACGGTCGCGCGCAGCAGTGCGGCGTCGCCGAGCGCGCCGCGCCGCAGCAGCAGGTCGGCAAGGCACGTGCCGAGGTCGGCGGCGGTCATGCGTCCGCCTCCTTGCCGACGGTGGCCGTCCATTCGTCGAGCGCGTGCGCCAACTGCGGGTCGATCGCCTCGGTGAACAAGCCGCTGTCGCTGCCCGCCGCGACGCCGCGCACGAACACGTAGCAGACGCCGCCGAGGTGGCGGGCGGGGTCGTAGTCGGGCAGCTGCGCGCGCAGCTGCCGGTGCAGCGCCAGCGTGTAGAGGCAGTACTGCAGCACGTAGTCGCTGGCGAGCATGGCTTCGCGCAGCTGCGGGCCGAGGTAGTCCTCGCGGCGGTTGCCGAGGTGGTTCGACTTCCAGTCGAGGATCCAGTAGCGGCCGGCGTGTTCGCAGACGAGGTCGGCGCTGCCCGACAGGAACCCGGTCAGGCGCTTGCGGCCCATCGCCAGCAGCCGCTTGCCCTGTTCGCGCACGATCGCCGAGGCCGAACGGGCGAGCGCGTGGGCGAGGCCGACGGGCTCGGCCGCGATCGGCAGCAGGAACTCCCACTCGGCGCGCTTCTCGCCGCCCGTCAACTCGGCCAGCGTGCACCCGGGCGGAGTCACGACGGCGCCGGCGAGCGCGCGCAGCATCGCCGCCGTGTCGGCGACCGGGTCGATCGCGCCGCGGTGCGCCGTCGGCGGCAGCAGGCCGTGGTCGGCGAGCGCCTGCTGCACGGCGGCCCGCGCGGCGGGCCCGTCGGCGGCGCGCAGGTCGACGCGCTCCAGCAGTTCGTGCAGGCAGATGCCCGCCGCGGCGCCGCGAGCGAACGCGAACATGCCCGTCGCCGGCACGTCCGGTTCCGCCGCGATCGCCGCCGGCTGCGGCTCGTCGTCGACCACGTCACGATCGGCGACGTCGGCGTCGCGCTGCGCCATGAGCCGCGTGAAGCTCGTCTGCTCGCGGGCCTCGACGACGCGCCCCGGCCGGCGCAGTGGCGCGAGCGCTTGGGTCGGCGTGCTCGGCGCGCGGTCGGCTGCGGGCACGGCAGGAACGTCGTCGACGGCGACCGCGCCGTCGCTCTGCGCCGCCATCGCGGCGAGCGCGTCGCGCCACGCCGGCCGGCCGTCCTTGCTCGCCTTCTGGAAGTCGGCGAGCCACGCGCTGAACGCTTTGCCGTCGGGCGGCGATGCTGCGCGGCCGCCGACGAGCCACGCCAGCGGGCTGCCGCCGTGGTCATTGCCGATCGGACCCAGGTGCACGTAGCAGCGGCGCACCGCGCGCGTCAGCGCGACATAGGCAAGGCGCACGTCCTCTTCGAGGCGCTCGCGCAGGATCGCTGCGCCGGCCGCGGAGTCGGACTGGGCGTCGAACGCGAGCCGGTGGCCGTCGGCGAGCGGTTCGAGTTCGAGGCTCTTCACGCTGCGCCGGTCCCACAGGAACGGTACGAACACGACCTCGTACTGCAGGCCCTTGCTGCGGTGCGCGGTGAGGATCTGCACGGCGTCCTCGTCGCTCTCCAGGCGCATCTCGCGCAGTTCCTCGCCGACTTCCTCGCGGGCGTGCGCTTCCTGTTCGAACCAGCGCAGCAGCGCCTCGGGCTGCAGCCGGTGCGTGGTCTCGGCGCCGTGCAGCAGTTCCCACAGCTGGCGCAGGTTGGTGAGCCGCCGCTCGCCGTCGTGCCAGCCGAGGTAGCGCGCGGTGACCTGACGCGCGTCGGCGAACGCCGCCAATAGCGCCATCACGCCGTGCCGCCGCCAGCGCGCGCGCCAGGCCTGGAAGGCCTCGACCACGTCGTCGTGGCCGGCTTCGTCGGCGGCGAACGCGCGCAGCCCGGCGAGGTCGAGGCCGTAGAGGCGCGTCGCCAGCGCTGCGCGCACGAGCCGCAGGTCCGTCGGCCGCGCGATCGCCAGCAGCACGCGGCGCACGTCGTCGACTTCCTCGCTGGCGAGCACGTCGCCCGCCTTGCCGATGGCCGACGGGATGCCGACCGCCCGCAGCGCGTCCTGCACCGCCGTCGCCTGCCAGTTGGCGCGCGTCAGCACGGCGAGGTCGCGCGGCCGGATCGGGCGGCCTTCGAGCGTCGCGCCTGAGCGCAGCAGGCGCACGGCCTCGGCGGCGACGTCGGCACAGATGCGCCTGGCCACGAGGTTCTTGTCGCCGCCCTCCGCCTGGGTCGGCAGGGTCCAGCGCCAGCGCAGCACCGCTTCGCCGTCGCCGACGATGCGCTTCTCCGTCGGTTCGGCGGCCGCGCGCACTTCCTGCGCGGCGATGCCCGCATCGACGAACGGCCGCGGGTGGCCGACGAACAGCGCGTTCGTCGCCGCGACGAGCGCCTTGGCGCTGCGGTAGTTGGCGTCGAGCGTGAAGGCGCGTCCGGCGTCGCCGCGGGCGCGCAGGTAGGTGCGCAGGTCGGCGCCGCGGAAGCCGTAGATCGCCTGCTTGGGGTCGCCGATCAGGAACAACGTCCGGTCGGCGAAGCAGGTCGAGAAGATCGCGTACTGCAGCGCATCGGTGTCCTGGAACTCGTCGATCAGCGCGACCTGATGGCGGCTGCGGATGGCGCCGCGCACGGCGTCGGCGCGCGCCGGATCGCGCAGCGCCGCATGGGCGCGCACCAGCAGGTCGTCGAAGGTGGCGACGTGTTCCTCACGTTTGCCCTGTTCGACCCGCTGCTGCATCGCGACCAGCAACTCAGTGCGCAGGTGCGCGAGCGCCTCGCCGACGGCCGCCTCGACCGCCGCACAGGCGGCGAAGAACGGGCCCTCGAAGACGACCTTCTTGTGCTTCGTCTTGTTCAGCTTCGAGCGCAGCGCGTCGGGCGTCAGCCGCCGCAGCGCCGCGAGGCAGGTGTGCGGGGCGCTGCGCAGCCGCGCGCCGAGCTGTTCGAAGTCGCCGCCGAACATGCCTGCGAGCGGGCCGTCGCCGCCGTTCCATGTGTACGCGGCGAACTGCGCGCCCAGGCCCTCGGGCCACAGCGCGCTCGCCCGCGCCACCGCCGCCGCGACCGCATCGGCGAGCGCGCGGAAGCGCGACGCCGGTTCCGGCAGGGTGATGCGCGGGTGCCGCCGCCACAGCCGGTAGGCCTGCACCAGCGATTCTGGCGAGTGCCCGCCGAGGTGCAGCAGGGCGCCGCGCACGTCGCCGGGCGGCGCGTGCTGCAGACGCAGCGCGTCGGCGGCGGCGCGGAACAGCAGCGGCAGGCCGTCGGTCTCGAACTCGGTGCGGAAGGGCTGGCCGGTCTCGAACGCCGCTTCGTCGAGCAGGCGTTTGCAGAAGCCGTGGATCGTGTGCACGGCGACCTGGTCGAAGTCGGCGAGCGCACGCCGACACAGCGCTGCGGCCTCCGGCTGCGCGGCGAGACCGGCGAAGAACGGGTCGTCTGTCGGCTCGCCCAAAGCGGCGGTGAGCACGCGCCGCAGGCCGTCGCGCAGGCGACGCTTGAGTTCGTCGGTGGCCGCCACCGTGAACGTGACGACGAGCGCGTGGTCGAGCCGCTCGATGCGGCGCTCGAGCAGCAGCCGCAGCAGGATGCCGACGAGCGCGTACGTCTTGCCGGTGCCAGCGCTCGCTTCCAGCAGCACCACGCCCGGCTCCAGCGACGCCGTCGCGAGTTCGAACGGCGGCAGCTTCATGCCAGCTCCTCGCACGCGGCGAGCGCTTCGCCGACGCGCTCGGCCCAGGCGGCGAACTCCGGCTGCGCCAGCGGGTCGCGGCCGCGCCAGCACAGCGCCGTCGCGGCGTCGTCGGCTTCGCCGGCGGAGCCGTCGCCGCGGCCCTTGAAGGCCGCGCGTGCACGTCGCGCCGCGACGGCGGCGTCGTCCTTCTTGCGGGCGTTGGCGTAGGCGAGCGACGCGGCGGGGAAGAACGGCAGCGGCCGAACGAGTCCCGCGCGGTAGCCCGCGACCAGCGCTGCGAGCGCATCCTGCGCCGCATCGTCGGCGAGCGGCCGCAGCCTCTGCGCCCCGCCGAATCCGTACTGCACCGAGGCCTCGGGCAAGGCGGCAGCGCTGGCGTGGCGTGCGGCGGCGGCGACCACGTGCGCGACGAAGGCGGCGAGCCGGTGCTTCTCCTTGAGCTTGCCCGCCTGTGCGCGCACCAGCGCGTCGGCGGCGACGCCGTCGAGGACGCCGGTGACGCGGCCGTCGGCCATGGCGAATGCGGCCGGCACGCTGGCTAGCGCGCCGTGCGCGCGCAGTTGGCGGCGCAGTTCCTGCGCTGCGTCTTCGCCATCCTGGAAGGCGAGGTCGCCGCGGCCGCCGGGCGGCACCAGTCCGGCGGCGTGCGCCGCCGCCAGCCGGTCCTCGGGGCCTTCGCCGGGGACGTCGCGGCGCAGCAGCGTGTCGCGCAGTTGCCAGTTGCCGAGGCCATCGAGCGCGAACGGTTCGGTCACCGGCTCGGGCTCGTCGGCGGCGCGCAGCGTCATGCCGAGCACGCGCTCGCAGAAGAAACGCGGCGGATCGCGCCAGAACGCCACGAGGTCGGCGAGCGCGACGTCCGGCCCGAGCAACTCGGCCGGCGGCGCGGTCGGCGCGTCGTCGCACCACGGCGGCGCGTCGGCCTGCGCGTCCGGCAACGCGCCGCCATGGCCGACCGCGTACGCGAACAGGCGCGGATCGCGGCCATCGCGGTAGCGCCGGCTCCACGGCTGCAGCGGGTGCTGCACGACGACCTGCGCACGCGCCGGCGCACCGTCGGGGGCGGGCGCGAACGTCGCGTCCACCAGTTCGAGCAATTCGTCGAGCAGCGTCGACGCCGCGCACTCGGCGTCGTCCTTGGCGGAACGGCCGACGTACAGCAGATGCACGGCGTCGCGCGCCGACGTCAACAGGTCGAGGAACAACTGGCGGTCGTCGCGGCGCGCGTCGCGGTCGCCGGCCCGCCGGCGCTGCGCGATCAGGTCGAATGGCAGCGCCTGCGGCCGCCGCGGGAACTGCTGGTCCGACAGGCCGCAGACGTACAGTCGGCGGCAGGGCAGCGTGCGCATCGGCGTCAGCGACGCGATGGTGATCGAGCCCGAGAGGAAGCCGCCGCCGGCGCTCTCTGCCAGGGCGCCGTCGAGCCAGTCGCGCAGCACGACGGCGGCGACGGGTTCGTCGACGGCGGCGGCGGTGGCGATGGCGCGCAGGCGCGCGATGGCGCGGCGCAGGCGCTCGGCGGCGGCGCGGTCCTCGGCCGAGGTCGGCAGGAACAGCGTCGCCAGCAGGTCGTCGAGGCGGTCGGCCCACGCCGCCAGCGGCCGCGGCGCAGCGAACAGGTCGAGGCGCTCGAACAACGCCGTGCAGAAGGCGAGGAACTTGCCGAGTGCGTCGTCGCGGCCGCTGGTGGCATCGGCGACCGGGCTGAGGCCGAGCGCGAGCGCTTCGCCCGGTCCGGTCATCACGCCGAGCAGCAGCCGATCGAGTCCGGCGCGCCACGAACCGTCGTCGAACTCCGGCAAGGAGAGGCGCTGCGCCCGCCGCTCGCCATCGACGCCCCAGCGCACGCCGGCGGCATCGCAGCGGGCGCGCAGCTCCGGCAGGTCCCCGACCGCGAGGTCGAAGCGCTGGCGCACGGCCTCCTGTTCCAGCACGCGGAAGACGTCGCCGGCTTCGACGCGCCCGCGCGCGAGGTCGAGCACCGCGAACAGCGCGCCGCACAGCGGCTGTTCGGCGATCGGGCTGCGGTCGGCGACGCGGTACGGCAGGTGCTCGCGCACCGGCCCGAACACCGCGTCCGCCATGGCGGCGTACTGCTCGATGTCGGGCACAAGGACGAAGACGTCCTGCGGCTGCAGGTCCTTGTCGGCGGCGAAGGCGGCGAGCAACTGGTCGCGCACGATCTCCAGTTCGCGCTGCGGCGAGTGGGCGACGTGCACGCACAGCGAGTCGTCGTCGGCGGCGATGGGAGGCCGCGGCGGGGCGTCGCCGGACAGGTCGGCGATGCGCGCCTGCACGACGGCGAGCGCGGTGCGGCGCTCCGGCGGCGCTTCGTGCCGGCGCACGACGGCGCCGATGTCGAGGCGGTGGATGCCGTCGTAGCCGCTGGCGGCGAGGTCGGCGAACGCGCGCGCGAACTCGCGCGCCTGTTGGCCGAAGCGGTCGAGCCAGGCGTTGCTGCCGTCGCCGTCGCGCAGGTCGGCGGGCTGCGGCACGTAGAGGTGCACCGGAGTGTGCTCGCTGCACGCTAGCAGCAGACGCAGGAAGGCGGGCGGCAGCGCGGTGGCCCCGAAGACGTGCACGCGCCGCGGCAGCCCCCGGCGCGCATCGGGCTCGTCGGCGAGCCGCCGTTCGACCTCGCGCAGGCGGATCGCGGCGGTCGCCGGCGGGCCGCCCGCAGGGCCGAAGCCGGCGTCGGCCAGCAGGGCCCGCCACAGCCGGCCCTGCCACGGCGCGTGTTCGCCGGCGTCGGCGGCGTCGTCGCCGTTGGTCCAGCGGGCCAGCAGTTCCGGCCGGAAGACCTGGTAGTCGTCGAAGACGCGCGCCAGCCGTTCGCAGAGCTGCAGGCGCAGCCGGCCGTCGGCGTCGTCGCGGCAGTAGGCGAACGCCGGGCCGAAGTCCCGCGTCGCGCCCGACGCGCGCACGAGCCGCCACAGCCGCAGCGTCAATTCGTCCTTGGCCAGCGGGTCGTGGGCTTCGGTTGCGCCGTCGGCGAGCCGGCGCAGGAAGCCGCCGAGGAACGGCAGGCGCAGCGAGCCGGCGATGCCGCGTCGGTGCGCCAGTCGTTGCCGCACCCAGCGGGCAATGCCCTGCGTCGGCACGACGATCGTCTCTTCCTGCAGCGGCGGCAGCGGGTCCTTGCCCGTGATCACCGCGAGCATCTCCAGCAGGTCGTCCAGCCGCGTGCTCGCGTACAGAGACAGCCCCGACGCCATGCCGACAACCTAGCTGGCACGTCGACGCGTTGCACGCCGGCGTCGCGCCGGCAGCCGCGCGGCGCGCGCAGGAGTCAGTGGCAGCCGCCGCCGCGGCAGTCGCCGGCGTCGGCTGCCGGCTTGCCGGGGGCGCTGGCCGGCGGCGGTGCTAGGCGCGACGGCGCGATGGGCGCGAACGCGCCGGTCGCCGGCCCGCCGTGGTGGGGGTGGCCGTGGCCATGGCCGTGGGGATGGTCGTGGCCGTGGTCGTCGTCGCAGCAGCCCGCAGCATGGCCGTGGCCGACGTTGGCCGGCGACTCGAACAGGCGTTCGAGGAACGGCCGCACGCCTTGGCGCAGCAGCGCCACGGCGAACACGGCGCTCAGCCCGGCGAGGCACGTCCAGCCAAACCACCCGCCGTGCGCGTGGTCGGCGCCGAAGGCGGCGACGTCGATGTGCGGCAGCAGCGCGTTGGCGGCGTAGCCGAGCAGCACGGCGCCGACCCACATGGCGGCGGCGAACACCGCCGCGGTGCGGCCGCCGTGCAGGCGCGCGAGCACGCCGAAGGTGGTGACGTTCGTCGCCGGTCCAGTCAGCATCAACGCCAGCACTGCGCCCGGCGACATGCCCTGCACCAGCAGCATCGCCGCGAGCGGCGTGCTGCCGGTCGCGCAGACGTACAGCGGCAGGCCGAGCAGTGCTGCGACCGGGACGTCGACCCACGGCGGCAGCGCCGCGAGCCACTCGCGGTCGACGTACGGCATCAGCACCGCCGACAGCAGCAGGCCCATCAGGATCCAGGTCGCCGTGTTGTCGACGGCGGGGCCGAAGCCGAACGAGAACGCCGCGCGCAGGCGTTCGCCGAGACTGCCGGTCGCCGGTTGCGGCAGCGCGCCCGCCGGCGCATCGGCGGCGGCCGTGTACTTCGGCGCGATCGCCGACACCAGCACGCCGACCGCGAGCGCGAGCACGGCGGCCATGCCGACGCGCACCAGCGCCACCTCGCTGCCCATCAGCTGCCACGTCAGCATCACCGCGGCGACCTCCAGTTCGGGCGTCGCGATCAGGAAGGCGACCGCGGCCGCCATGCCAGCGCCCTGGCTGATCAGCTCGCGGTAGATGGGGACGACGCCGCACGAGCACACCGGCAGCGGCAAGCCGACGGCGACGCCGCGCAGCGCCTGGGTGAAGCGGTTGCCGCGCGTCATCGAACGCACCCAGGTGGCCGGCAGGAACGCGTGGCACAGGCCGACGAGCAGGTAGGCGAGCAGCAGGGCGGGCGCGGACTCGAGCGCCAGCGCGAGGAACACAGCCGCCGGGCCGCCGTGCTCGCCCTGCGGGAAGTGGTCGCGGATGACCGCCCACAGCGCCGCCACGCCGGCAGCGCCGCCGAGCACCGAGGCCGGACGGAAGCGGCCCTGGCCGCGCGGCGCTGGCACGTGCGCGTGCAGCACGACGTGCAGCAGCGAGCCGATCAACAGCGCCTGCAGCAGCGCGAGGCCGCGCTGCGAGCCGTCGGTCAGCGCGTCGCCGCCGAGCAGGTAGCCGAACGCCGTCGCCGCCATGCTGACCAGCGTGGTGAACAGCGCGACGCGCCAGCCGAGCGTGCGCGGCACGATCCACCAGATGCCGACGCCTTCGGGGATGCGGTGCAGCACGATCGCCCACGCCGTCAGTTCCTGCGTGTGGTCGTGGCCGTCGCCGAGTTCGGGCACGTGGCTGTCGCCGGCGAGCAACAAGCCGTCGAGCGTCGCGTGCGCGGCGACGCCGAGCAGCGCCAGCGCGATCACGGCGCCGCGGACGTTGGCCGAGCCGTGGTGCAGCGTGCGCTCGGCCACCGCCGGCAGCAGGAAGCCGGCGAGCGCCAGCGGCAGCACGATCCAACCGGCCTGCGCCGCCGACTCGGGCAGCAGGTGCAGCAGCGTGAAGCCGCTGACGGTGACGAGGCAGAAGCTGTCGATGCTGACCGTCGACCACGGCTGCCGGCGCGCCAGCCACACGAGCAGCGGGCCGAGCGCCAAGGCGACGAAGCTGGACAGCAGGAACACGGGGACAGCGTAGGGGATCGCGGGGCGACGGGCGACGCAGCCGTCCGCGCGGCCGGGGTTGGCGGCGGCGCGCCGCGGCGTCAGTCGGCCGGTTCGTCGCCGAGCGCCTGCTGCAGCGCGTGGCGCGCGCGGTGCAGCCGCGAGCGCACGGTGCCGATCGGGAGCGACAGGCGGTTGGCGATGCCGTGGTAGTCGAGGCCGGTCTCGACGTACAGCGTGAAGGCGGTGCGCTGTTCAATCGGCAGCTCGGCAAGCGCGCGGTCGAGGCGATCGCCGAGTTCGTGCGCGTAGGCGTGGTGCAGCGGGTTGTCGCAGCCCTGGTGCAGCCGGCAGTGCTCGCCGGCCCCGTGTTCGTGCTTGTGGCGGCGCAGCAGCGAGCGGCGCAGCGTCTGGCTGCGGAACGTCACCGCGCGCACGAGCCAGCCGCGGCGATCGACCGGCGGCGTCGGCTCGCGCCACAACGCCACCAGCGCTTCCTGCACCGCATCGGCGGCGAGGTGGTCGCAGCCGAGCATGGCGCGCGCGGCGGCATGGGCGCGCGCGAGGTCCTGCTGCAGCGCCGCGTCGTCGAGCGTATGGCCGGCGGGCAGCGGGTCGGTGGTGGACATCGTCGGAGGGGCGCGGGTAGGTCGAGGGGCGCGGAAGGTAGGCGGCGACCGCTGCGCGCTCAAGCCGGGTCGCGGGCGACGTCCGCCGCGCGCGCCGGCGGCGGCGCAGCGTGGCCGAAGGCTGCGCGCCGCTGCCGCAGGAAACATTGCGTCGTGGGAACTCCGGACGGCGCAACGGCACTCCACCGCAACGTTGCTCCCGCTCGCCTCGATGCGCTCCATCCGCCTCACCTTCGCCGCCGTCAGCGCGGCCGTTCCCGCGTTGGCCCAGGACCAAGGCCAGGCGCCAAGCCGACGCACGGCGCTGTCGCGCGCCGCCCAGGCCCAGCCCACGGATCCCACGTCCAACCTCGGTGCCGTGCCGGTCGCCCAGACGCCCGGCCAGGGCGGCAGCCTGACCGGCCCGTTGACGCAACTCGACATCAGCGTCGACCTGATGCTGGCGGTCGGCGGGTCGAGCGCGCGCGACGGCGTGATCGGCGAACTGCAGGGCGGCGCGCACGATCCGCGCAAGCGCGGGTTCACGCTGCAGCAGGCCGAGGTGCAGATCAACGGCGCCGTCGATCCCTGGTTCCGCGGCCAGTTCGTGCTGGTGAGTTCGCTCGACCCCGACGAGGGCGAGACCATCGTCGAGGTCGAGGAAGCGTGGCTGACGACGCAGCAACTGCCGGCGAACCTGCAGTTGAAGGCCGGGCACTACCTGACCGACTTCGGTCGCATCAATCCGATCCACCCGCACGCCTGGGACTACCAGGACCAGCCGGTGGTGATGTCGCGCTTCTTCGGCGCCGACAACCTGCGGTCGCCCGGCGCGCGGTTGTCGTGGTTGGCGCCGACCAAGACCTACTTCGAGGCGATCCTCGGCGTGCAGAACGCCAACGGCGAGACGCTGCAGAGCTTCCTCGCCAATGACGAGGTGTACGAGGAGCGTCCGGTCGGCGGCCGCGCGCTCGACGACGAGGCGCGCGAACTGCGCACGCTCGGCGACGTGCTGTGGCACGCGCGCCTGGCGTCGGCCACCGACTTCACGCCGGCGCACACGCTGGGCGGCGGCGTGTCGGCCCTGTTCGGGCCCAACGCGACGGGCGCCGGCGCGGACACGGTCGTCTACGGCGCCGACTTCATGTACCGGTGGCGCGCGATCGACAACCGCCGCGGCTACCCGTTCTTCAAGTTGCAGGGCGAGGTCATGGCGCGCGCGTTCGACGCGGCGGCACAGGTCGACGCGAGCGACCCGCTCGCGCCGGTCGACGTGCCGTCGGCGACGCTGAACGACTGGGGCGCGTACCTGTACGCGGTCTACGGCTTCGACGTCGGCTGGGCGGTCGGTCTGCGCGGCGAGTACTGCAGCGGATCCGGCGCGAGCTACGTCGGCGGCGGCACGTTCGACCGCGCGCAGGATCCATGGCGCGCCGATCGTGTGCGCGTGTCGCCGATGCTCAGCTACCAGACGTCGGAGTACTCGCGCGTGCGCCTGCAATACAACTGGGACGACAGCGACCACCTCGACGAGGTCGTGCACTCGGTCTGGCTCGGCTTCGAGGTCCTGATCGGCCCGCACCAACCGCACAGCTACTGAGGCGCACCCTGCCATGGCCAGCCATCGATTCCTCTGTCTCGCGTCGGCGTTCGTCGCCGTGGTCGCGCCCGTCGCGGCGCAAACGCCGCCGGTGAGCAAACCGCACGCCGTCGTCGCCACCACGCCCGATCTCGCCTCGCTCTGCCGCGTCGTCGGCGGCGACCACGTCGCCGTGACCTGCTTCCTGCCGGGACCGCAGGACCCGCACTACCTCGATCCGCGGCCGGCGATGCTGTACGCGATGCAGCAGGCCGAGTTGCTCGTCGAGACCGGCCGCGACCTGGAGAGCGGCTGGCTGCCGGTGCTCGTCAACCAGGGCCGCAACCCCGCGACCCAGCCCGGCCAGATCGGCCGCCTCGACGCCAGCCGCGTCGTGCGCGCGCTGCAGGTGCCGACGGCGAGCATCGACCGCTCCGCCGGCGACCTGCACCAGAACGGCAATCCGCACTACCTGCTCGATCCGCTGTGCGGCCTCGAAGTCGCCGCGCTCCTGCGCGACCGCATGGCCGCGCTGTGGCCCGGCGAGAAGGACGCCTTCACCGCCAACTTCACGGCGTTCCGCGTCCGCATGGCCGAGGCGATGGTCGGTCCTGAGCTGGCGAAGCTCTACGAGCACGACGCCGAGCAACTCGCGCTCGCGTTCGGCAAGGGCACCCTGGCCGACGCGCTGAAGGAGCAGGGCGACTTCGGCAAGCTCGCCGGGTGGTTCGGCGAGTTGCTGCCGCTGCGCGGCGCGAAGGTCGTCGTCGACCACGACCTGTGGCCGTACTTCGCCGAGCGCTTCGGCCTCGCGCTCTTCGGGTACGTCGAGCCGCGCCCGGGCATGACGCCCACGACCGCGCACCTCGAAGGCCTCGCCGCGCGCATGCAGGACGCCAAGGTGCAGGCGATCTTCGCGTCGACGTACTTCCCGGTGCGCTGGGCCGAGGCAGTCGCCAAGCCGACCGGCGCGCGCATCGTGGCGATGGCGCACCAGCCCGGCGCGCGCGAGGGCACCGACGACTACGTGGCGTTCGTCGGGTACAACGTGCGCATGGTCGCTGCTGCGCTGCAGTCGAAGACGAAGTGACCGCCGCGCCGCTGCTCGGTTGCGTCGCGCTCGCGTGCGGCGTCGACCGGACCGTGCTGGTCGACGTTTCGCTGTCCGTGCACGCCGGCGAGAGCTGGTTCGTGCTCGGCGGCAACGGCGCCGGCAAGACGACGCTGCTGCAGACGTTGCTCGGCCTGCTGCCACCGCGCGCCGGCGCGGTGCTGCCGCCGTGCGGCGGCGACCGCAGCGCGCTCGGCTACGTGCCACAGGAGCCGCGCAGCGAATTGGCGCTGCCGCTCGCCGTCGGCGAGTGGGTCGACGCGGCGCTGCCGGACGCGCTGCCGCGCGCCGAGGCGGCGGCGCGCGTCGCCGGCGCGCTTGCGGCGCTCGGCATGGGCGCGCACGCCGATGCCGATCTGCGCCGGTTGTCGCTCGGCCAGCGCCGCCGCGTGCACATCGCCCGCGCGCTCGCTCGGCAGCCGCGCCTGCTCGTGCTCGACGAGCCGGGGGCCAACCTCGACGCCCGCGCGCTCAGCCAGTTGTGCGCCGACCTCGATGGGCTGCGCCGGGCCACCGGCACAGCCTTGGTGCACGTCGCGCACGACCTCGCGGTGGCGCGCCGCTTCGCCAGCCACGTCGCGCTGCTCGACGACGGCGTCGTCCGCCACGGCCGCATCGAGGACGTCGCGGCCGCCCTCGCGGAGACGCCGTGAGCGCACCCGCGCAGGGCGGTTGGTGGCCCGACTGGGCTTTGTTCGGCGACGCGCTGGCGACCGGCGCGTGGCTCGGCCTCGTGCTGCCGTGGCTCGGCGTGCTCTTGCTGCTGCGCCAGCAGGTCTTCGTCGCCGCCGCGATCGGGCAGGCGGCGAACCTCGGCGTCGCCGGCGCGATGGCCCTGTCGGCGGCGCTCGGCGCCTGCCCGTTGCACGTCGCCGGGGCGTCGTCGCCGCCGTGGCTCGTGCTCGCCAGCGTCGTTCCGGCGTGCGTCGCCGCCTACGCCGCGCTGCGCGCCGGCGACGGCACGCGCGCCGCGCTCGAAGCGCCGAGCGCGGTGGTGTTCCTGGTGGGCAGCGCCGGGGCCATGGTGGTGCTCGCCGGCCAGCCGCATGGCGCCCAGGAGTTGCAGCGCCTGTTCCTGTCGTCGCTGCTGTCGGCCGGAGCGGTCGATGCGTGGTGTGCGGCCGGCGCTGCATGCGTCGTCGCCGCGGCGCTGTGGTGGCGGCCGCGCCTGTTGCTGGCCTGGGCCGTCGAGCCGCGCACGGCCCGTGCGCACGGCGCGCCGGTGCGCCGGCTCGACCTCGCCGCGGCCGTCGTCCTCGGCGCCGTGGTCGGGCAGTCCTTGCTGGCGACCGGACTGCTTTACACGTTTGCGGCGATGACGTTGCCGGTGTTGGCGGCGCGCTCGTTGGCGCGCTCGTTGCGCGGCGTGGTCCTCGCCGCGCCTGTCCTCGGCGTCGGCGGCCAGGCGTTGGCCTTCGCGGTCGCGCATCGCTGCGATCTGCCGCCGGGGCAGGTCGCGGTGCTGTGGTACGCCGCGTTCGCCGGCCTCGCGGCCGTGTTCGGCAGGCGGCGGTGAGCCGCGTCAGGCGCGGACCGGTCCGTGCGCGCGCACCTTGGCCAGCAGGCGCTCGGCGCGCGCCGCGATCGCGTCGAAGCGCCGCAGCCGGAGGTCGTCGGCGACGAACAGCGCCGCGACGAAGCCGACGCCGAAGGCGCCCGCCTGCAGCCAACTGTCGACGTTCTCCTCGGTGACGCCGCTGGTCGGCACGATGCGCAGGAACGGCAGCGGACCGCGCACCATGCGCAGGTACTCGGGCCCGTTGCCCGGCGCGGGGAACAGCTTGATGAAGTCGGCGCCGGCGCGGTGGGCGGTGAGCATCTCCGTCGGCGTGAAGGCGCCGGGCAGCGACACGAGCCCGTGCGCACGGCAGTAGCCGATGACGTCGGGGTCGGTGGCGGGCGACACCAGGAACCGCGCGCCGGCGGCGTGCGCCGCTTCGGCGTCGGCGACCGTCAGCACGGTGCCGCAGCCGACGATCAGGTCGGGGTGGTCGGCGAGCGCGCGTACGTGGGCGAGGCAGTCGGGCGTCGTCAGCGTCACTTCGACCAGGCGGAACCCGCCGGCAATGGCGGCTTCCAGGGCGGGGCGGACGGCGGTTGCCTCGTCGGTGCGCAGGATGGCCGACGCGCGGTGCGCGGCGAAGGCGGCGAGGGTGGCAGCGTGACGGCTTGTCATGTTGGAGGGCGGACCCGGTAGGTCCGAAGCGGTCGGACACCGTAGGGGGAGCGGCCGGCACGGCAACGTTCCGGCCTGCACTGGGGCAGTTTGCCCTGGAAGTCACCTTGCTCCTGTCGCGTTTCCGGGCATCTTCAGTCGGGGACACAGAATCCTGTCACGACTAAAGGAGTTGCGCATGCCATAGCCCGCGAGCGGTCGTGGACGGCATGCCGGCCTGGTGGTCGGTGGTGGAGCCAGGGGCCGTCGAGTTGTCCGGTGCGTAGCCGCGCACGGCCAGTGGCCCAGCTGGTTGGGGTTCGCCAACGCCTGCATGTCCGACTCCGTCGATCGCCCGGAAGACCTGAAGGAACTGATCACGGCGATGCGCGCCCTCGGCGCGACACCGCCTGCAGTCGCCCTGCGGACGTTCTTGCCGCGGCTTCGGCAGATGGCGCGCTACCATCTGCCGTCGACCAGCGCCGTCCGGGCCCTGATCGACTCCGAGGACCTCCTGCAGGAAGGCTTGCTGCAGCTCGTCCGCAACGTCGAGCAGTTCCGCGGTCGGACGTGGTCGGAGTTCCTCGCCTTCGTGCACGCGATCCTGGCCCAGAAGAAGCTGCGCCACCGGCGCCGCCACCAGGTGCGCGCCGAGGAGTTCAAGTCCACGCCGCCGCACGACAGCCTGCCGGCCGAGTTGCCGACGCCGAGCTTCGGCGCCATGGCGCAGGAGGATCGCGAGCGGCTTCGCCTGCTCCTGGGCACGCTGTCCGAGCCGCACCAAGCCGTTCTCCTCCTGCGCCTCGACGGCATGGACAACGGCGAGATCGCGGCGCGCCTTGGCATCACGGTCGAAACCGTGCGCCAAAGGCTGTCGCGTGCGATCCGTACGCTGCAGGAGCGCTGGTGACGGCGGACGGCGACGCGTCGCGACCGGATGGTGGCATGCCGGACGGCGGCGAACCGGGCGGCCGCAGACCGATCGGCCGCAGACCGATCGGCCGCGACCCTGCCGGTGGCGATCGCCAGGACGCCGATGGCGCGGACCGATCGGGCGAGCCCGATGCAACCGAAGCGGACTTGCTGCGGCAGTGGGAGGAGAAGATCGCTGCCATCGGCGATCCGTTCGGCGCGCTCGCTGACGTCCTCGCGCAGGGCGCGGGCCAGCGCTCCACGCTCTTCCAGCAGGTGGGCGAGCGCGTGCTCGGCTGCGACCTGCGCACCATCCTCGGCGCGGGCGGCATGGGGGTGACGTACGGCGGCGTTGCGTCGGACGGTGCGCCGGTGGCCGTCAAGCTGGTGGTCGGCGTCGGCGATTCGGCGGCCATGCGCTTTGCCCAGGAGTGCCGCCTGCTGCGCGCCTTCGACCACCCGGCGATCGTGCGCTACCGCGACCACGCCGTGCTCGAGGACGGCACCGGCGTGCTGGTGATGGAGCGCGTCGACGGCGTCGACTTGGAGCACCTGCTGCAGGACGTGCTGCGCGACGAGCCGCCGGCGACGGCCGCGGGCGCCGAACTGCTGCACGAAGTCCGCGGCGGGCTGCGCGAGCGGTTGCAGTCGCCGCGGTATCGGCGGCGCATGCTGCGCCTGCTCGCGACGGTGGCCGACGGCCTGGCGGCGGCTCATGCGTGTGGCGTCGTGCATCGCGACGTCAAGCCGGCGAACGTGCTCGTCCGCGACGACCTGTCGCCGGTGGTAATCGACTTCGGTCTCGCCCGCGACCAGCAACTCGGCGTGTCGCTGACGGCGTCGGGCGCGGCGATGGGCACGCTGGCCTACATGGCGCCGGAGCAGCTCGGTCGCGATCCGGGCGCGGTCGGGCCGCGCACCGACGTCTACGCGTTGGGCCTCGTGCTACACCGCGCGCTCCTCGGTCGCGACGCGCGCGTCGACGTCACCGACGTCGTGCAGGCCGCCAGCCGCCCCTTCGCGCTCGATGCGCGCGCATCCCGAGCCCTGCCGGTCGATCTGCAGGCGATCCTGTACGCGTGCCTCGATCCGCGGCCGCGCCAGCGCTACGCCGACATGCGCGCGCTCGCGGACGACCTGCGGGCGGCGGCGGCCGGCGAACCCGTGACGGCGCGGCGACCGGGGTTGCTGCGCCGCCTCGGCCGCGACCGCGACCTGCTGCGCACGCTCGCCTTGGCCGTCGTCGCGGTGTCTGTCGTCGGCGCCGTGTGGTCGTGGCCGCGCGGGCGCGAGGTGGTGTTTGCCGCCAATGTGCTGGCCGCCGACGCGACGCTGACGCTGGGCGATGGCCGCACGATCGCGCTCGGCGACCCGGCGTGGTTGCCGTTCGGTCCGGTCGCGGTCACCTTGGGCGGCCCCGGAATCGTGCCGGTGGCGCGCACGATCGACGTCGTCGCCGGCGTCGGCCGGCAGTGGGTGTCCCTGCGCTCGCGCTACGATGGCGAAGGCGCGGCCGAACTGCGCCTGCCGGGGCGGTCGCCGGTGCAGTTCACCAGCGGCCACAGCTACCAGCCGCTTGCGCCCGGCGTGCCGCTCGACGAACGCAGCGTCGATGGCGTCACGGTGCCGCATTGGGAGCCGTACCACCCGGTGGCGACCGTCGTTCCGGGCGCGCACGAGTTCCGGGCGCGCGATGGCCGCGGCCGCGAGGAAGTGCAGCGCCTTGCGATCGGCGCCGAGCCCGAGGACGTGCAGGTGCTGCCGGCCGTGCTCGCCGAGGTCGATGGCCGGTATCGCCGCACCTGGAGCACGGTCTGGTCGCCGCAGCCGGCGGACTTGGCGTGGTCGGGGACGGCGGAGCGCTGGGTCGGGCCACCGCGGGCGACGGAGGTCGCCTCGGCCGGCACGATGACCAACGACTGCGCGTTCGCGCCGGCGGCCGCCGGCACCCCGGCGACCGTCGTGCTGCGCTGCGACTTTCCGGCACCCATGCGGTCGGCCGTCGCCAGCGTGCGCGGCAGCGCGCAGACCGGCGGCAGCCTCGACGTGCTTGCGGGCTTCGACGGCGAGCCGCTGCGGCCGTGGCCGCTGCTGCCCAACGGCCAACTGGCGCCGCTGCAGGCGTTCACGTCGGCGGCGGGCAGCCGAGCCTTCGTCGTCCAGGCGACCATGACGGCGACCACGGCGTCGTCGCCGGTCGTCGCGTTGGCGCGTTTCTGCGAAGGCGCGTTGTTCGGCGGCCACTGGCGGACCGATCCGCCGTGCTTTGCGATCGCCGCCGATCCATCGCCGACCGTCGCGGTGTTGCGGCCCGGCGCGGCGATCGACCCGACGGCGGCGCCAGTGCTCGCCCGCAGTGCGTGGACTGGCGCGCCGCGGGGCGAGGCGGTCGGTCCCGTGGCCGCCATCGACGGCCCGGACGGCGCGCGCCGGTGGGCCGTGGCCGTGCGCGCAGCAACTGGCGGCACGTCCGCCGTTTGCCTCGTCGACGCCGGCGACGGGCAGGCGCGCGACGTGGTGCCGGCGACGTGGCTGCACCCGCGACAGGACGCTCGCGATGGCGCCCAGTTCGGCGAGGTGCTGTTGGCGTGGCCGGACCTCGACGGCGACGGTTGGCAGGAACTGGTCATCGGCGATCCGTCGAGTCGCGAACGCGGTCCCGGCACAGGCGGGGCCGTGGCGCTGCGCGGATCGCGCGATGGCGTCCGGATGTGGACGTGGCCGACCGACCCGTCGCAGGCCGCCTTCGGTGACGACCATGCGGCCGATTGCGCAGCTGCCGGCGATTGGAACGGCGATGGCCGCGCCGACATCGCCGTCGGCGCGCAGCACGCCGGCGCCGCCGCCGCCGGGGAGAAGGTCGGCCGCTTCGCCGTGCTCGATGCGCAGAGCGGCGCCACGCTTTGGTCCATGCGCGGCAATCGGCCGCTGCACTCGCCGCGCCTCGTCGCCAGCCATGCGCGCGCCGACGGTGGGCCGGCGGCGTTGCTCTTGGTGGCGACGCCGCGCGCGCCGGGCATGGACCGTTCGCCGGCGCGCCAAGGCGGACTTTGGCTCGGCGGCGCGGACGGCCGCCTGCTGTGGACGCCGGAAGTGCAGCCAGCGGCGCAGTTCGGCGTCACCGGCGCGGTCGCCGGCGACGACCGTCCGTCCGTCGTGGTGCTGCGGCGCGGCCCGTGGCACGACCGCTTCGCCGGAGCGGAGCGGTATGAGCCGGTCGGTGACCGACTGCAGCTGGCTGCGCAATGCCGCTTCGGCGGCGCCGCCGAGGCTCGCCACGGCCATGGCCGCGAAGCGGTGGGCTTGCCCGACGTCGATGGCGACGGTTGGTCGGACCTCGCCTTCGTGCTCGCCGGCGCGCAGCCGATGGTGCTCGTGCTCAGCGGCAGGACGGTGCAGCCGCTGGCGCAGGCGCCGCTCGCCGGCTTGGTGGCGGGCGAGTTCCCCGGTGCGGTCGGCGCACACCAAGTCGCGCTGGCGGCGCTGCCCGGCCGCGCCGGCGCGCCGCACCAGGTGGCGCTGACGCTGCTCGGTCGCGGGGCCGCCGACGTCGGCGACTCGCAGCACGTGGTGCTCGACCTGTCCCGCCGATGAGCGCCGCGGCGCGGACCGGCAAGGGCGCGGCGGCAGATCGCGCGGCGGGCCGTCAGCCCTCGGCGCGTTCGCGTCCGAGCGGGTGGGCCTTGTCGTAGACGTCGCGCAGGCGGCCGATCGACACGTGCGTGTAGATCTCGGTCGTGACCAGCCGGGCGTGGCCGAGCAGTTCCTGCACCGTGCGCAAGTCGGCGCCGCGGTCGAGCAGGTGGGTCGCGAACGAGTGGCGCAGGCCGTGCGGCGTCAGCGACGACTGCAGCCCGGCTTGCTGCGCGCGCGCGACGACGGTGGCGAACACCCAGCGGGCGCTCAGCGGCCGGCCGTAGCGGTTGACCCACACCGAACCCGGTTCGCTGCGCCGGCTCGCGCGCACGAGTTCGCGGCGGTGCGGCAGCCACGCGGCGATCGCGGCGCACGCCGGCTTGCCGAGCAACGCGATGCGCTGCTTCCGGCCCTTGCCGAGCACGCGCACGATGCCTTCGTCGAGGTCGAGGTCCGCGAGCGCCATGCCGGCGACCTCGCTGACGCGGCAGCCGGTCGAGTACAGCGTCTCGAGCAGCGCCTGGTCACGCCTGCCGAACGCCGTGTCGTCGAACGGCTGGCCGAGCAGCGCGTCGACCTCGGCGGTGGTGAGGAAGCGCGGCACGCGCTTGGCGGCGCGCGGTCCCTTCAGCAGCTTCGCCGGATCCTTGCCGATGCGACCCTGCTGCTGCAGCCACCCGAACAGCCCGCGCAGGCTCGCGAGCTTGCGCTGCACGCTCGTCGCAACGAGTCCCTGCTGCTCCAGTTCGACGAGGTAGCGGCGCAGTTCGAAGCGGCCGGTCTGCTCGACGCTGCGGCCGTTTGCCGCGAGCCACGCGGCGAAGTCGCGCAGGTCGCCGCCGTACGCGCGCAGGGTCGCGGCGCTCTTGCGGCCTTCGCTGGCCAGCTGACGCAGGTAGTCGGCGACGGGATCGGTCACGTTGTGCGCACCACACCAGGGTGGCACACTCCCGCGCCCTTTTCATGCCCTACCTCGGCGAGATCACGAGCCTGCTGGCGGCGATGTGCTGGACCGTCAGCAGCACCGCCTTCGCCGTCGCCAGCCGCGCGGCGAGCCCGCTGGCCGCCAACCAGTTCCGGCTGTACGCGTCGCTGCCGTTGCTCGCCGGGCTCGCGGTCGCGCTGCTCGGCGCGCCGTGGCCGGCCGGCGCCTCGTGGGCGCAGTTGGCGTCGGCGTCGGCGTCCGGCCTGTGCGGCCTCGTGCTCGGCGACATCGGCTACTTCTACGCCCTCGCCAAGATCGGGCCGAGGCTGTGCTCGGTCATCATGGTCAGCTGGCCGGCGTGCGTCGTGCTGATCGAAGCCGGCATGGGGCGCGCGCCGTCGGTGGCGGTGCTCGGCGGCATCGCCCTGACCATGGCGGGCGTGGTGCTGGTGCTGCTGCGCGGCCGCGACGATGCGCAGTGGGATCCGCGCGTGACGCCGCGCCAGCGCACGCTCGGCGTGCTCGGGGCCGTGCTGGGTTCGGTTGGGCAGGCCGCCGGCTTCGTGCTGGCCGGCCCGGCGATGGCCGTGGACGGCGACGTCGCCGCGATCGAGCCGCTGCACTGCACCGTCGTGCGCATGGCCACCGCGGTCGTCGTCATGCAGGGCGTGGCGTTCTCGCAGGGCCAGGGTTTCGCCATGCGCGACGTGCTGGTCCGGCCGGCGGCGCTGCGCAGTGCACTGCTCGGCGCGGCCTTCGGGCCGATCGGCGGCGTCTGGCTGTCGATGTTCGCGCGCCAGCACGCCGAGCGTTCGGGGCACGTGGGGCTTTCCGCCGCGCTGATGGCGACGACGCCGCTGTTCATGATGCCGGTGGCCTGGAAGCTCTATGGCGCGCCGATCGGGTGGTGCGGCGCGCTCGGCACGTTGCTCGCGGTCGGCGGCGTGACGTGGTGCCTGCTCGTCCGGTGACCGCGCACGCCGTCCTCGACGCCGCGGGCGCGTGGCCGGCGGTTCAGGCGCGCTGGCCCATGCGCGCCGCGATCGCCCGCAGGCGCTCGATGCGGGCTTCGATCGGCGGGTGGGTCGAGAACAGGCGGAAGATGCCGCCGCCGGCCAGCGGGTTGACGATCGACAGGCTGGCAGTGACCGGCTGCGGCGCCGGCGCGCCGCCGCGCACCATCTGCTCGCCGTAGCTCTGCAGCTTGGCCAGCGCGCTGGCCAGCGCCAGCGGGTCGCCGGTCAGTTCGGCCGCGGACTCGTCGGCGAGGTACTCGCGCGAACGGCTGATGCCCATCTGCAGCATCACTGCCGCGATCGGCGCCAGGAAGGCGAACAGCAGCGCGGCCCCGCCGCCGCCGCCCTCGCGTTCGTCGTCGCTGCGGCCGGCGCCGAGCAGCGCGCCCCACTGCAGGACGTTGGCGATGTGGGTGATGGCCGCCGCGGCGGCGCCGGCGATCGTGGCGACGAGCGTGTCGCGGTTCTGCACGTGCGCGAGTTCGTGGGCGAGCACGCCGCGCAGTTCGCGCGGGTCGGCGAGCCGGAGCAGGCCCTCGGTGACCGCGACGACGGCGCGCGCCGGGGTGCGGCCCGTGGCGAACGCGTTGGGCGTGGGATCGGACATGATCGCCACCTTGGGCATCGGCAGGCCGGCGCGCTCGGCCAGTTCGCGCACCATGCCGAACAGGGCCGGCGCCTGCGCCTCGTCGAGGACGCGTGCGCCGCTCATGCGCAGCACGATGGCGTCGGAGAAGAAGTAGGCCCCGAGGTTCATCGCCAGGGCCAGCGCCAGGAAGAACCAGGTCGCGTTGCCGCCGATGGCGCCGCCGATCGCGACCAGCAGCGCCGACAGCGCGCCGAGGAGGACGATGGTCTTGAGTTGGTTCATCGCGTGCTCTGTTTGTGCTCTGCTCGCGCTGTGCGTCCGCGTCCATGCCGCAGAGTGGCGGTCCGCCCGGCGCATGGCGGGAGGTTAGGACGCCGCTCGTGGCCCGCAAGGCGACCGGTCTGCCGTCGCGTCAGATCGCGGCCAGCAGGCGGCCGAGTCCCGTCAGTTCGTGGTCGCCCATGTGGCCGATGCGGAAGGCCTTGCCCTTCAGCGGGCCGTAGCCCTGGTCGATCTTGCAGCCGGCGTCGCTGGCGCGGCGGGCCAGTTCGGCGACATCGGCCCCCTGCGCGTCGATGCACGAGACGGTCGGCGACCGGGCGGCAGCGTCGGTGACGAACGGCCGGAAGCCGCGCGCCGCAGCCCAGGCTTGCGTGGCGTCGCGCATGGCGAGATGGCGCGCCCAGCGCGCCGTCATCCCCTCGGCGGCGATGCGGTGCAGTTGCCGCTGCAGCGCCAGTACCAGCGGCACACACGGTGTCGCGATCGGCTGGCCGGCGGCGGTCGCCGGGATCGCGCGCACGAAGTCGAGCAGGAAGCCGCGCTCGTCGACGGTCGCGGCGCGTTCGCGCCCGCGGGCGCTGACGGCGTAGACGCACAGCCCGGGCGGCAGCGCCAGGCACTTCTGCGTGCCGGCGAAGGCGCAGTCGAGGCCCCAGGCGTCGAAGCGAAGCTCCGCGCCGGCGAGGCTGGTCACCACGTCGGCGAGCACGAGCGCGTCCGGAGCGTGCTGGCGCACGACGGCGGCGAGCTCGGCGAGCGGCTCGATCACGCCGGTGCTGGTCTCGTTGTGCGTGATGCAGACGGCGTCGACGCGCGGGCCCGCCAGCAGGCGCGCGCGCAGCGTCGCTGCGTCGTGGGCGCTGCCGAGCGGCACGGCCAGCGCTTCGGTGGCGCGGCCGCAGGCAGCGCTGATCTGCTGCCAGCGTTCGCCGAAGGCGCCGCCGACGAGGTGCAAGGTGCGGCCCTGGCGCGGTACGAGGTTGCGGATCGCCGCTTCCATGAGCGTCGTCGCCGTGCAGTTCTCGAACACCGCCGGCTCGGAGGTGCCGAACAGGTCGCGCAGGCGGCCGCACACGTCCTGCACCGCGGCGACGAAGCCGGCCGAGCGGTGGCCGACCAGCGGCGTCGCCATGATCGCGCGCAGTTCGGCGGCGACCTCGGTCGGCCCGGGCAGGAACAGGATCGGATGCGTGTCCATGGCCGCCTCAGCCTACGGCCGCCGCTGCCAGCGCGGCAAAGCGCGGATCTGCCGCCAGCGTCCGCAGTTCGGCGGCGGTGAGCAGGCACGGCAGCACGCCGGCGAGGCTCGCGGTGGTGACGAAGGCGTCGGCGCGCGCGGCGACCTCGGGCCGGGCGACGACGCCGCCGAAGCCGACGAAGCGGTCGGCGACGCCCTGCGTCTCGGCGTCGGTGATGCCGTCGCCGACGAAGGCGGTCGGCCGCGCCGCCGCCGGCAGCGCGCGCAGGAACTCGACCTTGCCCAGGTTGCGCGCGAACGGCGAGCCGCGGTCGAAGCCGGCGTAGGCGCCGTCGGCGGCGAAGTCGATGCGCACGGCGTGCACGTCGTCGGAGGCGAGGCCCAGCGTCGCGGCGACGTGCTGGACCGGCGGCAGCAGGCCGCCGCTGACGATGCCGACGCGCTTGCCGAGGGACTGCAGCGCAGCGACCACGGCGCGGGCGTCGGGCGCCAGCCGTTCGACGTACATCGCGGCGATGCGCTCGACGTGCTCGCGCCGCGGCGCCAGCAGCGCCAGCCGCCGGGCGTACGCCTCGGCGAGCGGCAGTTCGCCCGCCATCGCCTGCGCCGTCAGCCGCGGCACCTCGTCGCGGACGGCCAGCGGCGCCCAGCGCACCAGTTCGTCGATGCCCTCGATCGCGGTCAGCGTCGAGTCGCAGTCGAACCACACCGAGGCGAACGGCGGTCCGGCGACCATGGCTCAGCGCGCGCCCGAGCCGCGCAGGATCACGCTGATCGTGCGCAGCATGATGCTGACGTCGAACAGCAGGCTCATGTTCTTGATGTAGTACAGGTCGTAGCGCAGCTTCTCCTGCGCGTCCTCGATCGAGGCCCCGTACGGGTGGCGCACCTGCGCCCAGCCGGTGAGGCCGGGCTTGACCGTGTGGCGCAGCGGGTAGAACGGCACCGACTGCTTGAGCTGCTCGACGAAGTGCGGCCGCTCCGGGCGCGGTCCGACGAACGACATCTGGCCGGCGAGGATGTTGAGGAACTGCGGGATCTCGTCGACACGCGACAGCCGCAGGAAGCGGCCGATGGGGGTCACGCGCACGTCGTTCTTCTGCGCCCAGACCGGCCCCGACTCCTTCTCGGCGTCGACGCACATGGTGCGGAACTTGATCAGCTTGAACGGCGCGCCGTCCTCGCCGGTGCGTTCCTGGCAGAAGAACACGGGGCCGCGGCTGGTCAGCTTGATCAGCAGCGCGGCCAGCAGCGACAGCGGCAGCGACAGCACCAGCCCGGACGCGGCGGCGGCGACGTCCAGCGCGCGCTTGCTGACCGTGGTCAGCCGGCTCTTGGCGAAGCCGCGGCCGTAGATCAGGTAGCTCGGGCGCATGCTCTCGACGGCGAGCTTGCCGGCGAGGCGCTCGTACATCGTCTCGCGCTCCTCGACCAGGACGCCGGCCATGCGGACGTCGAGCAGGCGATCGACCGGCACCTTGCCGCGGCGCTCGCGCAGCGCCACCACGACGCGGCTGATGCCCTCGTCGCGGCACAGGGCGCGCAACTGGTCGAGCGTGCCGAGAACGCGTGGGTGGCCGGCGCCCTGCGGCAGCGGCGGCTGGCCGGGCTCCTCGACGATGCCGAGCAGCTCGAAGCCCGACATCGGCGACTCCATCACCATGTAGGCGATCTGCTGCGCCTCCGTCGACGAGCCCACCACGACGATGCGCTCGCCGAACCGCCACTTGAAGAAGAACCAGTGGAAGGCGTTGCGCAACAGGTAGACGCCGCCGAAGGCGATGCCGACCAGCAGGATCAGCTTCCAGGTCTCGCGGTTGATGTCGGCGAGCCCGGGCAGGAAGAACAGCGACCCTGCCGCCATCGACAGCACGCCGAGCATCACCAGCGCGTAGCCGGCGGCGTGCAGCAGGCGGTTGGGCAGTTCGGCGCGGTTCTGGGACGACTTCCAGTCGTAGAGGTCGTTGTAGCTCAGCGAGGCCTGGCAGATCGCGGCGACGGTGAAGCTGGTCAGCAACCCGCGCAGCAGGTCGACGTTCGGCGCGAAGAACGGGTACGGCCGCGTCGTCAGGGGCGGCAGGCTGGTGCCGATCAGCACCACCGCGCTGAACAGGATCGTCTCGGACAGGATCAGCAACAGCTTGCGCCGCGGCATGATCTGGTCGGAGAGGACGGGCATGGTCGGGGTCGCGGCGGGGACTGGGTCGCTCGGCAGCTTGTTCGGCCGGCGGTCGCGGGGGGCTGGACGGCGCCCGCAACCTCCTATGCCATCGGCTTCCCAGGTGACATGTCGGAGCGCCGGAAAGTGCAGGATCTCGGGGCCGGACGCCAACCAACGCACGCTGACGGCATCGATCCACAGCTCGCGCGGGCGCGGTCGCAGCCGCGGCGCCAGCGCCCTGAGGGCGCCGGCGAGGCGATCGAGCTGCTCGCCGCGCACCGTGCGTTCCGGCGCCGGATGGCCGGTGCGCGACTTGACCTCGACGGCAATCCAGCAGCGGCCGCGGCGCACGAGCAGGTCGATCTCGCCGACCTTGGTGCGGACGTTGCGCCCGGCGATCCGGTAGCCGGCGCGCCGCAGGCCCGCTGCCGCCAGGTCTTCGCCGGCGGCGCCTGCCGGAAGCGCATGCTCAGGCCTTGGTCTGGGCGGACGCGTCATCGCGTTCCACCCGGGCGATCGCCACGCGGTCGAAGGTCGCCTGCACGCCGTCGATCTTCAGCGTCACCGTCTTGTCGGCGAGCTTGGCGATGACGCCGTGCAGGCCGCCGACGGTCACGACGCGGTCGCCGACCTTGACCGCGGCCAGCAGGTTCTGCTGGTCCTTGCGGCGCTTCTGGTCCGGCCGGATGACCATGAAGTACATGATCAACAGCATCGCCGGCATCATGATCCACATCTCGGTGCCGCAGGGTTGCTGCTGCGGCTGGCCGGCGGGCGCCGAGGGCGCGCCGGCGCTCGCCGTCGGCTGTTGCGGCGCGCCGGCGGGGGCCGGCTTGTCGGAGGTCGAGGTCGGTTGCTGCGGCACTGCCGCGAAGGCGATCGGAACGTGGAAGGTCGCGCGCATCAGGAGGGTCGGTCCGGCGTTGGGGGGCGAAACAGTATAGGGACCGGGGGCGTTGCGTTGCAGCCGCCGGCCGGCATCTTCTCGCCGGCCCGTTCCCGAACCCACCGATGCGAGTCTTGGCCGCGATGTCCGGAGGCGTCGACAGCAGTGTCGCCGCCATGCTGCTCCAGGAGCAGGGCCACGAGGTCGTGGGCGTGTTCATGCGCAACGGCGTCGCCGGCAAATCGGCGCAGGAGAAGTCCTGCTGCTCGGCGAGCGACGCGCGCGACGCAGCGCTGGTGGCGGATCGGTTGGGCATGGCGTTCTACGCGGTCGACTACGAGGAGGAGTTCGCCGCGCTGATGGATCACTTCGCGGCGGAGTACCGCCGCGGGCGCACGCCGAACCCCTGCGTGTTGTGCAACCAGCAGCTCAAGTTCGGCCGGCTTTTCCGCCTTGCCGACGACATCGGGGCGGCGGCGGTCGCCACCGGCCACTACGCCAGGGTCGTCGACGGCGCGCTGCGCACGGCCCGCGACGCCGGCAAGGACCAGACGTACTACCTGTTCGGCGTCGAGCGTGCGGCGCTGGCCCGCACGCTGTTCCCGCTCGGCGACCTGACCAAGCCCGAGGTGCGCGCGCTGGCTGCCGCGCGCGGACTCGCCACTGCCGAGAAGGCCGAGTCGATGGAGATCTGCTTCGTGACCAGCGGCGACTACCGCGACGTGGTGCGCGCCCGCGGCGGCGGCGGCAGGGCTGGCCGCTTCGTCGACCTGCAAGGTCGCGAACTCGGCCGCCACGACGGCATCGACGGCTTCACCGTCGGCCAGCGCAAGGGGCTGCCGGCGCTCGGCGTGCCGCACTACGTCGTCGCCATCGACCCGGCGAGCGGCGACGTCGCGCTGGCCGCGCGCGACGCGCTCGGCAGCCATGCCATGTTCGTCGCCGGCGTGCACTGGCTCGTCGACGCGCCGCCGGACGGCGCCGCAGTCGCTGCCTCCGTCAAGGTGCGCGCCCGCCACGCGCCTGCGGCCGCGACCATCGTCGCGCACGGGACCTCGGCGCGGATCGCCTTCGCCGACCCGGTCGCCGCGATCACGCCGGGGCAGGCGGCGGTGTTCTACGACGGCGACCGCGTGCTGGGCGGCGGCTGGATCGAAGGCGCGGCGTGACGCGCCGCGCGGCGGCGCTGCCGCGGCGAAGACGAGGCGGGGACGAAGGCTCGCTCTCGCGGTGGATGGGAGCCGCGTTGCAGCGTGCCGGCGAGCGGCCTTGCCGGGACGACCTGCGGGCCAGTGGGCTCAGACGCTGGCGCGCAACGTCGCGCCGGCGCGGAAGGCGACCGTGCGCGAGGCCTTGATCTGGATGGTCTCGCCGTTCTGCGGGTTGCGGCCGGTGCGCGCCTTGCGCTGCTTCACGGCGAAGGTGCCGAAGCCGACGATCTGCACTTCCTTGTCCTTCTTCAGGCCCTTGTGGATCGCCTTCAGCAGCGCGTCGACGGCGCGGGCCGCGTGCGTCTTGCTGCACTCGGCGCCGAGGTGCTTTTGGACTTCCTGGACGAGTTCGGCCTTGTTCATGGCGATCCGACCGGGCTCGGCCCGGAGGCATGGAGGTGGCGCCCGACCGGGTGGCGGTCGGGCCTGCGCGACTCTACGCACGGCCAGCCGCGGCCGGCAAGCGCGGAGCGGCCACGCCGCACCCGCCCGGGCGGTCCGGGCGGCCTCGTCTGTGTTCGGCTCAAGTCGCGGCGCGCATCCGCCGATACCAAGGCACGGTGGCCGGCGAGTGCCGTCTGCCGCGAACTCCGCGAGGACCACATGAGGATTGCCGTCGCCAGCGCCACGCTGTTCCTGTTCCTGCAGGCCTGCTCCACGACGAACGCCGTCGCCGAGGGCTTCGACAAGCCCAATTCGCTCGTGGCGGAGGAGATCAACCGCCGCGTCGAGCAGATCCCGTTCCAGCACCGCGACGAACTCTTCGAGAACCTCGTCTGGATGGTGCAGAACGGCGAGCAAGCCGTGCCGGCGATGATCGAAGGCCTCGGCCACGACGACGCCAAGGTGCGCAGCTCGTGCGCGTGGGTGCTCGGTCGCCTGCGCGATCGTCGGACCATCCCGGCGCTGCAGAACGCCATGGGCGACCGCGAGACGGACGTCCGCCTGGAAGTGGCGCGCTCGCTCGTTTCAATGGGCGACCTGAAGTGGTCGAAGACCCTGATCGAGGGCCTCGACAGCGACAAGAAGCAGGTGCGCTTCATGTGCAACGACACGCTGAAGACGGTCACCGGGCACGACTTCGGCTACGACCACCTGAGCGCCAACGACGGCGAGCGCCGCGCCGCGACCCTGCGTTGGCGGCAGTGGTGGGGCGAGTACTCGGGCGACACGGTCTTCGCGCAGAGCTACCAGGCCCAGCACGGCCTGACGCCCGACGTCGCCGCACCCGTCGGCGAGACGAAGCCGAACGACGCCAAGCCGACGAACAGCACGAACGGCGCGAGTGCTGCGACCAACGGCGAAACGATGCCGCAGTCGCCGCCCGCCGAGCCGGGCGCGACGTCGACGACCGGCGGCAAGTAGGACGCGCGCGGCGATCGGCTCGCGGGCCAGGCGCCGGTCGCCGGCCCGCCGTCTGCCGGGTTCGGTGGTTTCCTCGCCGGGGCAGGGCGCTAGACTGGGTTGGACCCCTCTGCTTCCAAACCCACCGAACTGCATGCGCCGCAACGCTTCCGGCTTCACCCTGATCGAACTGCTGATCGTCATCAGCATCATCGGCATCCTCGCCGCCGTGCTGCTGCCCGAGGTGATCGGCGTGCAGGACGCGGCCAACGTCGAGGCCGACCGGCAGCAACTGCGCACGCACTACACGTGGATGGAGCTCTACAAGCTCAAGCACGACCGCGCGCTGCCGACGCAGGGCGGCCACAAGTTCGTGCTGGCGACCTGGACCTCCGGCGTCGTGCAGCAGACCGAGGAGAACCTCGCCAAGTACTTCGTGCCCGGCGCGCGCGACAACGACCCCGCGTTCATCGAGAAGCGCGAGTCCCTGCGCAACGGCACCAACCCCTGGACCGACCTCAAGAGCTGCACGTCCGAGGACACGCACTACGCCGGCCGTGCCCGTCAGCACATGAAGACCGCCAACGGCGCCGGCGAGGCGCTGATGGCGGACGACAACGAGGGCGGCTGGATCCACCGCGACGGCACCGTCAACCTGCTGCTGTCCGACGGCAACGTGCGCACGCTGAGCTACCAGCAGATGAAGGAGCGCTTCGCGCTCGGCGACTTCAACAAGGACCAGCCGGTGGCGACCTTCGGCAGCAACTCGCCGATCGTCGAGTGCCAGAAGCTGGAGAACTGAGAGCCTGAGAAGAGAAGATAGGTCCTGCGGGCTCTCAGGATCGCCCCTGGTGGCCGCTGTCGCGGCCACGCACGATGGGGCAGCCGATGACGGCGGCTCGCGCGCTCAGAAGAACGCCATCACCGGCACCGCGTAGGAAACGGCGCCAGTCGACGCGCCGACGTTGGTGCTGTTGGCGATGCGCACGGTCGGGATCGGCAGCGGTCCGGGCGGCGGCGTCACGAACGTCGAAGCGTCCGTGAACGCGAGGTCGCCGGTCTGCAGATCGACGCTGCCCCCCTGGCACCAGAGCCGGAAGCCCGGCGGCAGGACCGGCAGGCCGGCCAGCGAGCCGTCGAAGCTGCCGGTGCTGCCCAGCGGCCCCGGCAGCGGGTACCAGACCTCGCTGCTGCTCCAGATGCGGCAGTTCGGCAGCGTCGGCCACGGCATCGTGGTCAGTTGCTGGCCGAAGAGCACGAAAGCGCGCGCCGTCCCGGCGCCGTCGTCGGCCACGCCGTCGCGCAGGGCGACGTCCAGGCGCGCCGCGGTCGGCAAGCGCCAGTAGACCAGCGTCGCCGTGCTCGGCGTCGCATTGCCGGGCGCGGGGCAGCCGGCCTGGGTGCGGAAACCCGGCTGCTCGCTGCGGCCGTCGGTGTAGTGCTCGTGGGCGTCGAGGTAGACGCTGAGGTTCTGGTTGCCGCCGATGGCGGACTGGTTGCCGAACACGAAGACGTCGATGCACACCGTGCCGCCGCCCGGAGGCACGACGAATGGCGTCTGGTAGGGCACCTGCAGTTCGAAGGACGGCGACGGATCGAGCGCGGGGCGGACGGTCGCCGGGAAGGTGAGCAACTGGCGCGGCAGCACGGTCACCGCGCCCTGGCCGGCGTTGCTGGCGAAGGTCGTCGAGGCCGTCGTCGGCGTCAGCGGCGACAGGCTGACCCGCACCTCCAGCTCGCACTGAAAGGCATCCACCGTGCCGCGCACGGCGATGGCGTCGCGGCGGTAGGCGTGGCCGTGCAGGACCGTGCCGCCGGGCAGGTCGCGGTGCAGCGTCTGGACGCGGGCGCTGGCCCGGCCGAGCGGGAAGTGGGTGAACGAACTGCCCTCGAGCGCGGCCCGGTCGGTGGGGGAAACGGCGGCCTGAGCGGAGGCGAACGTCGCCAGCAGGGTGGCGACGACGACGAAACGGTGCGTTGGCATCATGGGGTGTGGATGCCGGCGGCGGGCCCATCCCGCGCTGCCGGCGGGAGGAAGGGGAACGACGGGGCCCACTTCGTGCAGAATTTGGTGGCTCGGGCGTTGCGGCCCGTTTGCCGTGCTGGCTATGGTCTTCGCCCCTCGTCGCCGCCCTCGCGGCGGCGGAACGGAGCAAACCGATCGCGACGCCTTCGCCATCCGCACCGCAGAGCCAACGTGGCCTCGGTGCCGGACTGACGCTGGCGGTTTCGGTCGGGTTGTTCGCCTACGGTGGGCAGTGGTTGGACGCGCGGTACGGCACCAAACCATGGTTGCTGCTGCTGTGCGTCGGCTGCGGCATCACCGGCGGCATCCTGCACATGATCTGGGTCGTGGCGCCCGAGCTTTGGCCCTTCGGCAAGCCGCCGAAGGCCGGCCGACCGCCCGATCGCCCAAACTCCTGATCGTCGTCTTCCCGAGCTTGTCCAACCGGTTGTGAGCAACCCCGCGAACCAGACGCCCCAACTGCTGCCCGCGCCCGGCGCGCCGTCGGCCGTCGACTTGCTGCCGGCGCTGCTGCGCGGCGCGGTCGTGGTCGGCACGCTGGCGGCTGGCGTGTGGGTGACTGGGGCGCTGGCGCCGGCCACGCAACCGTTCATGGTGCTCGGCGCCGGTGCGGCGCTGGGGGCGACCGGGCTCGCCGTCGCGCTGCACAGCCGCGTCCTCGACCGGCGCTTCGCTGCGTCGATGGGCCACGACCCGAAGTTGATCGCCGGCCGCCTCCAGGGGCTGCTCGCGGTCGGCATGTTGCTCAAGCTATTTGCCGTCACCGTCGGCGTGCTGTGGCTCCGGTCGGCCGGGGTGAAATTCAACGCCGTGGCGACCTTTGGCGTCGCATTCGCGGCGGCGGCCCTGGTCTGTCAGGTCGTCGCCTCTGGATCCTTGGTGCGTTCGACGGCCCACCGTGGGGCCGTCACTGGTGAATCCCTCGCAGGTGCGAAGGCCGGTCACGAGGCCGGCGCATCCACGTAGTCGAACATGCCCTCAGCCCCCAACTTGCTGCGCCGTCTCCTCACGCTGGCATGCCTGCTGACCGGGCTGCTGGTCTCGGGTCCGGTGGCGGCCCAGAGTCCGGCTGCATGGCCGAGTCTGCCTGCGCAGCAGGGTGAGGCAGCAAAACAGGGTGAGTCAGCAAAACAGGGTGAGTCAGCAAAGCAGGGCGAGTCAGCGCAGCAGGGTGAGGCAGCAAAGCAAAAGCAAGCGTCGCAGCCTGCCCACGCGAAGTCGACGCTGGAGATGGGCAACGGCGAATTCTTCGCCAGGCAGTTCGAGCACAGCGTGCCGTACCCGATCATGGCGTACGAGAAGGGCCCCGACGGCAAGCCGAAGGTCGGGCTGCTGACCGTCTACAACGTGCAGCCGTGGCAGTGGATCTCGCTCGGCTTGATCCTCGTGCTGTTCCTGCCCGTCGTGCGCAGCTTCGGCGGCGGCCGCGTGAGCTGGTTCCACCGCATCCTGCGCGGCTGGTGCCTCTGGATCCGCGATGAGATGGTCTACAAGGTGATGGGCAAGGAAGAGGGCCGGCCCTTCGTGCCGTTTTTCCTCTTCCTGTTCTTCTTCATCGCCGTCCAGAACGTCGTCGGCCTCGTGCCGAGCATCGGCCACTCGCTGTCGATCTACACCGCGACGGGTACGCCCTTCGTCACCGTCGCGTTCGCGCTGATCACGCTCCTGATGATGATCGGCTTCGGCATGAAGAAGAACGGCGTCATCGGTTTCTGGAAGGGCCTCGTGCCGCACGTGCCCGTGCTGCTCTGGCCGATGATGTTCGCCATCGAACTGGTCGGCCTCGTCGTCAAGCCGTTCGCGTTGACCATCCGTCTGTTCGCGAACATGCTCGCCGGCCACCTCGTCATCGGCTCGGCCATCGCGCTGATCTTCCTCTTCGCCAAGATGCAGGGCGGCGCGATCACCAGCTACCTGACCGCGCTCCCCTGCGCGGGGCTCGCGGTCTTCATCTACGTGATCGAGGCCTTCGTCACGCTGCTGCAGGCGTACATCTTCACGTTCCTCAGCATCAACTTCCTCCATCAGGCGATGCACCAGGAGCACTGAGCTCCGTCGCCCGACGTCTTCCCCGCAACCCTTCCTTTCGCAAGTAGTCACGGAGAACCCCATGTTCGCTTTCTTCCAGGATCCCAACCAAATCGAAGTCGCCAAGATCGCCTCCGCCAACGTGGGTTGGGGCCTCGGCGCCGGCCTCGCGGCCGGCCTCGCGGCTCTGGGCGCCGGCTTCGGCATCGGTCGCATCGGCGGTTCGGCCGGCGAGGGCATCGCCCGTCAACCGGAGGCCGCGGACGCGATCAAGGGCAACGCCCTGCTGCTCTCGGCGTTCGTCGAGGGCGTCGCGCTGTTCGCGGCGGTCATCGGCCTGATCCTGGCCGGCAAGGGCGCGCTCTGAGCCGCGCACGGGCGCGCATCGTTGCGCGCCAGCCGGTCGGGCCGCGGTTGCGGTCCGGCCGGTTCACGCTGGTCGCCTGATCTGTTCGCCTCCAACTCCCGCCGGATCCCCCGAGGTATCGCTTGATTTCCCTGCTCAACCTCATTGCTCTGGGTGACGACAAGCCACGAAGCTTGAATGCGCTGCTGGAGTTCGCTCCAGGCGCCACGATCTGGACGTTGATCGTCTTCGTCGTCGCCCTGCCGGTGATGTGGAAGTTCGTCTACGGCCCGATCACCAAGGCCCTCGAGGAGCGCGACCAGAAGGTCGAGGACTCGATCCTCGCCGCCGACAAGGCGCGCAAGGACGCCGAGGCGCAGATGGCGCAGGCGAAGGCCGAACTGCAGAAGGCGCAGGAGAACGCCAAGCGCATGGTCGAAGAGGCCATGGCCCGCGCCGAGAAGCAGGCCGCCGAGGCCGTGCGCGTGGCAGACGAGCGCGCCAAGCAGGAGCTGCAGAAGGCGCGCGACACGATCGCGGCCGAGAAGCGTCAGGCCCTGCAGGAGATCAAGGCGCTCGCCGTCGACCTGACGATCAGCGCCGCCGGCAAGCTGCTCAAGCACGAGGTCGACGCGCAGAAGAACCGGCCGCTGGTGCAGCAGTTCGTCGCCGCGGCGGAGAGCAGCGGCCGATGAGCCTCCTCGCCAAGCGCTACGCCGAGGCGCTGTTCGTCCTCGCGACGCAACAGGGCGCGGTCGACGCCGTCGGCGCCGACCTCGCGGCGGTGCACGCCGCGCTCGGCGCGCCGGGTGCGCGTGCGCTGGTGACCAGCCCCGATGTCAAGCCCGACGAGCGCGCCCGCGTGCTCGACAAGCTGACGGCGGGCAAGGGCGCGCTGGTGCGCAACGCCTTCGGCGTGTTGCAGCACCGCCGCCGCCTGGAGGTCCTCTTCGACCTGCAGCCGGCGTACCACGCGCTCGTCATGGCCGCGCGGGGCGAGGTCCAAGGCGTGGCCGAATCGGCGCACCCGCTCGCCGACGACGAAGTCCGCTCGCTGGAGGCTCTCGCTGGCCGCCTCAGCGGCAAGAAGGTGCGGCTCGCGGTCGCCATCCGCCCCGAGGTGCTCGGCGGCGTGCGCCTGCGCGTCGGCAACGTGCTCTACGACGGTTCCCTGCAGAGCCAGCTCGGGCAGCTCGCCCAGAAGCTCGCGCAGGCGTCCCTCTGACCGGTTCGCCGGTCGTCCTATCCGCATTCCAACGAATCGTTTCCCGCTCGACAGACCATGGATCTCAAACCCTCCGAAGTCGCCACCGTCCTGAAGTCCGAGATCGAGGGCTTCGCCGGCCGTATGCAGAAGTCCAGCGTCGGCACCGTGCTGATGGTCGGTGACGGCGTCGCCCGCGTGCACGGCCTCGACGACTGCATGATGAACGAGATGCTCGACTTCGGGAACGGCATCCTCGGCGTGGCGCTGAACCTCGAAGAGGACAACGTCGGCGCGGTGCTCCTCGGCAGCGACACGAAGGTCAAGGAAGGCGACACCGTCCGCACGACGGGTCGCGTCGTGTCGGTGCCGACCGGCCTGCAGATGTGCGGCCGCGTCGTCGACGCGCTCGGTCGCGCGGTCGACGGCAAGGGCGAGATCAAGTTCGGCCCTGGCGACCTGCGCCCGATCGAGGGCCGTTCGCCGTCGGTGCCCGAGCGTCAGCCGGTCAAGGAGCCGCTGCAGACGGGCATCAAGGCGATCGACTCGATGATCCCGATCGGCCGCGGCCAGCGCGAACTGATCATCGGCGACCGCGGCACCGGCAAGACGGCGCTGATCGTCGACACCTTCATCAACCAGAAGTCGACGGGCGGCGGCGACCCGAACAACCCCAACCAGGTCATCTGCATCTACGTCGCCGTCGGCCAGAAGCAGTCGACGGTCAAGGCGGTTGTCGACAAGCTGGAGAAGAACGGCGCGCTGCCGTACTGCATCGTCGTGTCGGCGCCGGCCTCGGCCGAGGCCTCGATGCAGTTCCTCAGCTGCTACGCCGGCGCGTCGATGGGCGAGCGCCTGCGCGACGAGGGTCGCCACGTCGTGATCGCGTACGACGACCTGTACAAGCAGGCCGTCGCGTACCGCCAGGTCCTGCTGCTGCTGCGTCGCCCGCCGGGCCGCGAGGCGTTCCCGGGCGACGTGTTCAACCTGCACAGCCGCCTGCTGGAGCGCGCCGCCAAGCTCTCCAAGGAGAAGGGCGGTGGCTCGATGACGGCGCTGCCGGTCGTCGAGACGCAGGAAGGCGACGTGTCGGCGTACATCCCGACCAACGTGATCTCGATCACCGACGGCCAGATCTTCCTGGAGTCGTCGCTGTTCAACGCCGGCCAGCGCCCGGGCGTCAACGCCGGCATCTCGGTCAGCCGCGTCGGCGGTTCGGCCCAGATCGGCGCCATGAAGAAGATCTCCGGCGGCCTCCGCATCCAGCTGGCGCAGTTCCGCGAGCTCGCGGCGTTCGCCCAGTTCGGCAGCGACCTCGACAAGGCGACGCAGCAGGCGATCACGCGCGGTCAGCGCATGACCGAGCTGCTGAAGCAGCCCGAGTTCCAGCCGATGCCGGTCGAGGAGCAGATCGTGATCCTGTACGCCGGCAGCTCCGGCGCGCTCGACTCGGTGCCGCTCAGCCGCGTCTCCGACTTCGAGAAGAAGTACCTCGCCTTCGTCCGCAGCAGCCACGCCGACGTGCTGACGTCGCTGCGCACGGAGAAGAAGTGGACCGACGCGCTGCAGAAGAAGTGCGACGAGATCTGCGCCAAGTTCAAGGCGGAGTTCCTGGCCTGATCGAGTTCCGCTACCGATCGCGCGGAGCGGCGACACCGTCCCGCGCTCAACGAACCACCCCGAACTGAACCATGGCGAACCTCAAGGAACTCCGCGGCCGCATCAAGTCGGTCGCGAGCATCGCGCAGATCACGCGCGCGATGGAGATGGTCGCGTCGATGAAGCTGCGCAAGGTCCAGTCCAAGGCGCAAGGCTTCCGGCCGTACGTCGAGGAGATTCGCCGCATGATCGCCGCCGTGGCCGACAAGGTCGCCGGCGAGGGCGACGTGCCGCTGTTCCAGGTGCGCGACGTCGCCACCGTCGGCTACCTCGTCATCGCGTCGGACCGCGGCCTCTGCGGCAGCTACAACAGCAACCTGCTGTTCGCCGTGAAGAAGGCGGCCGACGAGCAGATCGCCAAGGGCCGCAAGGTGAAGTTCTGGGTGTATGGCCGCAAGGCCTACGCCTGGCTGACTCGCCGCGGCTTCGCCGTCGAGCGCTTCTTCGTCGAGCCGGCGCTCGACAAGGCCGACTTCGCCGCCGCCAAGGTGGTGGGGCAGGCGCTGGTCGAGGCCTTCACCTCCGGCGCGGTCGACGAGATGCGCATCTTCGCGACGCGCTTCCAGTCGATGATCAAGTTCGTGCCGACCGACGCGCAGTTCCTGCCGATCCGATCGATCGGCGTCGGCGACAAGGCCGCGGGGGGCGCCGCCCAGGCTTCGTTCGCCGCCGACTTCCTGCTCGAGCCGGACGCGACCACGATCTTCAACCGCCTGATGCCGCGCTTCCTGGAGACCGTCGTCTACGACGCGATGCTCCAGGCGCTGACCAGCGAGCACGCCAGTCGCCGCATGGCGATGAAGGGCGCGACCGACGCCGCCGTGCGCATGAACAAGGGCCTGAAGAAGGTCTACAACCGCGCGCGGCAGGAGAACATCACCAAGGAGCTGCTCGACATCGTCGGCGGCGCCAGCGCCGTGAGCTGACCGGCTGCCGCCGGACTCACCCGAAAGACATCCAACCCGAACGCATCCGATTCCGAGGACGATTGACGTGACGACCGCGACCCAAGTGCAAGGCAAGATCCTGCAGGTGTTCGGCCCCGTGGTGGACGTGCAGTTCCCCGAGGGCCATGTGCCGAACCTCTACAACGCGATCACGGTCGTCGACCAGAAGCGCGGCATCGACCTCGTGCTCGAGGTCGCGCAGCAGCTCGGCAACTCGGCGGTGCGCTGCGTCGCCATGTCGTCCACGGACGGCATGAGCCGCGGCATGCCGGCGAACGACACCGGCGCGCCGATCTCGGTGCCTGTCGGCGACGTCACCCGCGGCCGGCTGTTCGACGTCCTCGGCCGCGCGCTCGAGGTCAACGTTCCGCACCCGCGCACCGGCACGCCGATGGCGGCCGTCAACGCCAAGGCGACGCTGCCGATCCACCGCCCGGCGCCCAAGTTCGAGGACCAGCAGGCGATCACCGAGGTCTTCGAGACCGGCATCAAGGTCGTCGACCTGCTCTGCCCGTTCGCCAAGGGCGGCAAGATCGGCCTGTTCGGCGGCGCCGGCGTCGGCAAGACGGTGCTCATCCAGGAACTGATCCGCATCACCGCCGTCGAGAAGGGCGGCTTCTCGGTGTTCTGCGGCGTCGGCGAGCGCACCCGCGAGGGCAACGACCTGTGGTTGGAGATGGCCGAGGCCGAGTACACGGACGCCAAGGGGCAGAAGGCCTCGGTGCTCGACAACGCCGTGCTCGTGTTCGGCCAGATGAACGAGCCGCCGGGCGCGCGCCTGCGCGTCGCGCTGACCGGCCTGACGATGGCCGAGTACTTCCGCGACCAGGAGGGGAAGGACGTCCTGCTGTTCGTCGACAACGTCTTCCGCTTCGTCCAGGCCGGTTCCGAGGTGTCCGCGCTGCTGGGCCGACTGCCGAGCGCCGTCGGCTACCAGCCGACGATGGCGTCCGAGATGGGCGCGCTGCAGGAGCGCATCACCTCGACGAAGAAGGGCTCGGTCACGTCGATGCAGGCCGTGTACGTTCCCGCCGACGACATCACCGACCCGGCGCCGGTCGCGACGTTCGCGCACCTTGACAGCACGATCATCCTCGAGCGCCAGATCGCCGAGCTCGGCATCTATCCGGCCGTCGACCCGCTGAAGTCGACGTCGAAGATGCTCAGCCCGAGCGTCGTCGGCGAGGAGCACTACAAGGTCGCGCGCGAGGTGCAGCGCACCCTGCAGCGCTACCAGGACCTGCGCGACATCATCGCCATCCTCGGCATCGAGGAGCTCAGCGAAGAGGACAAGCAGGTCGTAAGCCGCGCCCGCCGCATCCAGCGCTTCCTGTCGCAGCCGTTCTTCGTCGCCGAGGCCTTCACTGGCACGCCGGGCAAGTTCGTCAAGCGCGAGGACACCGTGCGGTCCTTCAAGGAGATCCTCGAGGGCAAGCACGACGGCCTGCCGGAGTCGGCCTTCTACATGGTCGGCTCGATCGAGGAAGCCGTCGCGCGCGGCGCGAAGTGATCCGAAGAGCCCGACCGGCAACGACCCGCTGAACCCGCCATGGCCGCCGAACTGCACCTCCGCATCGTCACCCCGGATCGCACCGTCGTGGACCGCAAGGTCGCAGGCGTCAGCTTCCTCGGCCTCGACGGCAGCTACGGCGTGCTGCCCAAGCACGCGCCGATGCTGACGGCCATCGGCGTCACCGGCTTTGCCCATGTCACCGAGACTGACGGCAAGACGTCGGACCTGTTCCTCAGCGACGGCTTCGCGCAGGTGCAGGGCAACGTGCTGACGCTGGTCTGCGAGGCCGGCGAAGCCGCCGCGGAGATCGACATGGCGCGCGTGAAGGCGGCGGAAGCCAAGGCGCGCGAGAAGCTGGCCGGGCTCGACAAGCTCAGCCAGGAGTACACCAACGCCGAGGCGTCGCTGCGCAAGGCGCTCGCCCGCGAGCTGCTCTCCCGCCGCACGACGGGCTCGGGCAACCTGAGCAGCTGAAGCCGGCCCGGGCGATGATTGCCCGGTGTCCGCGCCCCGTTGAGCTTGCGGCCGGGCGTTCGCGCGGAATGCCCTGGCCGACTGCGACGGAAGGCGCATCGAGCCTTGTCGCAGCCTTGCGTGGCCGTGCGCGGCGTCGTTGTTAGACTCCCGCGCCTGCCGACCCCCCGTCGGCGCCATCGCATGAACGCCATGACCCTGTGTGCGGCCGCCCTGCTGGGGTTTGCCGCCGTTTCCGCCGCGCAGGACCCGACGCCCGCGCCCGCCGCCGGCATCCCTGACTGCAAGGACATGAAGAAGACCGACTCGGGCCTCGAGATCGGCTTCCTCAAGCAAGGCTCGCAGGAGCCGGGACCCGGCCGCGACGACGTCGTCGAAGTGCACTACACGGGCTGGCTCACCGACGGCACCAAGTTCGACAGTTCGCGCGATCGCGGCGAACCGGCGACGTTCGGCGTCGGTCAGGTCATCGCCGGCTGGACGGAGGGCCTGCAGCTGATGACGCCGGGCGCGCGGTGCAAGCTGGTGATCCCCGGCAACCTCGCGTACGGCGAAGAAGGCCGCCCGCCGACCATCCCGCAGAACGCCACGCTGGTGTTCGACGTCGAACTGCTGAAGGTCACGCGCATGCCGAAGCTGCGCGCCGCCAACAAGGACGCGCAGAAGGAGCTCGCGATCGAGGTCGCTGCGCCAAACGCTGCCGCCGACGCCGCCAAGGAGAAGCACGTCGTCCGCTGGGAGATGGTGCAGGACGGCAAGGGCGACGCGTTGCTGGCGAGCGACGGCGTGGCGCTGCGCTACGCCATCTGGAAGGCGGACGGCTCGCTGGTCGACTGCAGCGAACGGCAGATGAACCACCGGATCAGCGGATCGTGCGCGACGCTGCCGTTCCCGTTCCTGCGCGAGCTCGTGGCGCAGTGCAAGCTCGGCTCGATCGTGCGCGCCGAAGTGCCGCAGAAGCTGTTCCCCAACGTCGGCGGCGACACGGTCTGGGAACTCGAGGTCACCGGCGTGAACAAGCTGCCGACGTTCCGCGCGCCGGACGCAGCCAAGGTCGTGACGACGCAGAGCGGACTGCAGTACGAGGTGATCGAGGCCGGCGACGGCGAGTCGCCGAAGGCGACCGACACCGTCAGCGTGCACTACACCGGCTGGATGACCGACGGCGCGATGTTCGACAGCTCGCACGCCCGCGGCACGCCGACGGAGTTCCCGCTGAACCGTGTCATCCCGGGCTGGACCGAGGGCGTGCAGCTGATGAAGCCGGGCGCGAAGTTCTTGTTCTCGATCCCTGGCAAGCTCGCGTATGGCGAGCGCGGTTCGCCGCCGAAGATCCCGGCCAACGCCACGCTGGTGTTCTTCGTCGAGCTGCTCAGCGTCAAGAAGTAGCCGCGCAGCAGCGGCACGAAGCGACGCTCACGGCCCGGCGCGCACCGGCGCGCCGAGCTGGGCGCAGGCCGCCATCACGTCGCGGACCTCGTCGGCGCTCGGGGCGCGCGCGATCGGCGCCGTGCCGGGGTTGTACGGGACGACGTGCACGAAGCAGCGTCCGAGGGGCGCTGCGACCACCGCGATGCCGCGCACGTCCTCGTCGACGTCGTTGACGCGGGGCAGCAGGCGCCAATGCCGGCCGAGCGCGAGGTTCGCGCGCTGCCGGAAGGCGACGAGCGCCTGCTGGATCTCGCGCAGTGGATAGCGCGCCGACTGCGGCGTGATCGTCGCGCGGTTGCCGTCGTCGGCGGCGTTGCGGCTCAAGGCCAGTCCCAGGCGTTTCCAGCCTGGTTCGCGCAGCCGGGCGATGCCCGGCACGTGGCCGACGGTACCGACGGTCAGCTTGTCCTGGGCGTAGGCGAACCCGGCGCGGTCGGTCAGCACGGCGAGCGCGTCGACCAGGCCGCCGAGGTTGTCGAGCGGTTTGCCCATGCCCATGAACACGCGGTTGTCGGACCGGCCCCGCTGGCGCGTCGCCACGGTGACCAGGGCGACGATCTCGCCCGCGGTCAGGTTGCGCGACAGTCCCATCCGACCGGTCTCGCAGAACGTCCACGCCCGCGCGCAGCCGACCTGCGTCGACAAGCACAGGCTGCTGCGCCCGTGGCCCATCGGCAGGTGCACGGACTCGATCGTGCGGTCGTCGACGAGCCGCAGCAGCGACTTGCGCCGCACGCCGTGCGCTTCCGGCGCGAACACGCCGCCGCGCGCCGCGTCCCGGTGCAGCGCCCGCGCGCGGCAAGCAACCCTTCCGGTCGCCAGAACGCGCAACGGCGGCGGCGTGCAGCGCCGTGCTGGGGGGCCGAGAAGGTCGAGGGCCCAGCCCGCACTGTCGCGTCCGTGGCGTCGAACGAACGGGCGGCCGACCTGGCGCAACGCCGCCGGCGTGCCATGGAGCACCGTGCCGTCCAGCTTCATCGATGGCCCGGCCCCGCTTGACGGTCGATGGCTCTGCACCGAGAGTGCGGCCATGTCCGAAGACCCTTCGGTCGCGTCCGCAGTGGCTTCGTCGACCCCGGCCCTGGAAGCGCGCGGCCTGTTCCGCCTGCGGCCGCAGGACGGTCTGCAGACGCCGGTGCTGCGCGACGTCAGCCTGCGTCTGCAGCGCGGTGAGTTCGCCACGCTGATGGGGCCGTCCGGCTCCGGCAAGTCGACGCTGCTGCACCTGCTGGCCGGCCTGGACCGGCCGAGTTCCGGCGACGTCTTCGTCGACGGCATCGACCTCTCGCTCGGCGGCGAGGAAGCGCGCGCCTGCATCCGGCGCGAACGCATCGGCTTCATCTTCCAGTTCTTCCACTTGCTGCCGGACCTCACGGTCGAGGAGAACGTGACGCTGCCGCTGCGCATCGCCGGCGAGCGGCCGCGCAAGCACCAGGCGCGTACGGACAGTCTGCTGCGTTTGCTCGGCGTCGAGGCGCACCGCCGCAAGCTGCCGTCTCAGTTGTCGGGTGGCGAGATGCAGCGTGTGTCGATCGCCCGCGCGCTGGCGACGCAGCCGCCGTTGCTGCTCGCCGACGAGCCGACCGGCAACCTGTCGAGCAAGGCCGGCGAGGAGGTCATCGCGCTGCTGCGCGAGGTCTGTGGCAAGCTCGGCACCGCCATCTTGCTGGTGACGCACAATCCGCGCGACGCCGCCGCCGGCGATCGCATCCTGTTCCTGCGCGACGGCGCGCTCCGTCCCGAAGCCGAGCTCCGAGGAGGCCCCTTCCGTGTCGCTGACGTCCTTCATCGTCTGGCGGAACTGGGCATCTAGCCGCCTGCGCGTCCTGCTGACGCTGCTGGGCATCGCCCTCGGCGTCGCGATCGTCGTGGCCATCCACGTGATGGACCACAACACGATCCAGAGCCGCCTGCGCGCCCAGGACGGCACGCGCGGCGTCGTCGACCTCGAGCTGCTGCCGTCGCCGCCGCTGCCGCAGGCCGACGTGCTGGCCAGCCTCGGCCGCACGCGCGGCGTCGCGGCGGTGTCGACGTGGCGCGAAGCCCGCGCCACCGCGCAGGGGCCGGCTGGCGCGCCGATCGAACTCGCGGTGTACGGCTTCACGCCGCTGCCGCCCGAGCGCTTCGGCCACTACGCTGTCGCCCGCGGCCGCGACCTCGCGCCCGGCGACGCCGACGCGGCGGCGCCCGGCTGCCTGCTCGGCGAGGCGGCTGCGCGCGCCCTCGGCGTCGACGTCGGTGGCGCGATCACGCTCGCCGAACCCGCCGTCGTCGAGCGCGTCGAGTGCCGCGACGGCCAGATGGTGCCGATCCGCCGCGCGGCCGGCGCGGCGCCGTTCGCCGTGCGCCTCGCCGTGGTCGGCGTCCTGGCCGAGCAGCGGCTCGGCGAGCGGGCGCAGGGGCTGGTCGCCGTCGTCGGGCACGGCTTCGCCGAGCAGTTGCTGCCGCTCGGCAGCAGCGTCTACCACGTGCAGCGCGAGGCCGGCGCCGACCTCGACCGGCTGCGCCGCGACCTGCGCGACCGCTTCGTCGTGCAGGACGCGCGCGCGGCCCTGCTCGGCGAAGGCGCCGACGAGCGCGCGTTCCGCAACGGACTCAAGGTGCTCGGCGGGCTGGCGCTGCTGCTCGGCATGTACGTGGTGTTCCAGACGTTGGCGCACAGCCTCGTCGCGCGCATCCGCCAGCTCGGCCTGCTGCGGTGCCTCGGCGCGGGCGGTGGCGCGATCACGCGCATCTTCCTGTTCGACGCGGCGATGCTCGGCGTCGTCGGCAGCGCGCTGGGCGTCGGCCTCGGCCTGCTGCTGGCGCGGTTGCTGCAGAGCCAGCGCGTCAGTTCGCTCGGCCTCGGCAAGCAGTGGGACACGTTCTTGGTGCCGCTGTTCCCGGTCGGCTGGACGTTCGTCCTCGGCGTGATGTTCACGCTCGCCGGCGCGATGTTCCCGTTGGTGCGCGCCCGGCAGATCCCGGCGCTGGACATCCTGCGGGCGCGCGGCATGGCGCCCGGCGTCGACGACGGCGTCGACCTGCTCCGCGGCGTGCACCTGTGGATGTTCGCGCTGCTCTGTGTAGCGCTGCCGCTCGCGTACCTGGCGATGACTCCGCTGGCCAGCGAGGAAGCCGGCGAACTGCGTGCGGTGCTGCTGCAGCTTGTTGGCGTGCTCGCGGTCTTCGGCGGCGTGCTGCTGTTGGCGCCGGGCCTGACGTCGTGGCTCGGGCGTCTGCTGCTTCTGCCCCTGCGCCCGTTCCTGCCGTTGTCGTCGTGGTTGGTCGGCAAGGTGCTGGCTCGTTCCGCCGGGCGCGTCGCCGCCGCCGTCGCGGGACTCGCCGCCGTGCTGCTCGCCATCCTCGGCCTCAAGACCGTGACGCACTCGCTGCACGCCGAGGTCAGCCGGTTCGCGGTGACGACGCTGCGCGAGCGCGTGTTCGTTCGCACGTCGCCGACGCCGCCCGCTGCGCTCGCGGCGCTGGCGACGCTGCCCGGCGTCGAGCGGGTCGAGGTCTTCGAGGGCGAAGACCGCAGCGGCGGCTTCCTGCTGCGCGGCCTCGCCGCAGCATCGGCGGCCGGTCGCGATGGTCCGCTGGAAGGCGACCAGACGACGCTGCGCAAGTACGCCGACGAGAAGGTCCGCGGTCTCGTCGCCAGCAGCCGGCTCGCCCGCCTGCGCGGGTGGCAGCCCGGATCGCTGGTGCCGATGCGCGATCGCAACGGCGATCCGGTCGTCTACGAGGTGCTCGCCATCGACGACCGCGCCGGCTTCGACGCCGACGAGCGGGCCTTCGCCGTCTGCGATCCGCGGTGGTTGCGCGCCGACTTCTGCGTGCCGGCGGCCTGCGTCGGCCTCGCGACGATCCGGCTGCGGCCGGACGGCGACGCCGATGCGGTGATGACGGCGGCGCGGGCCGCGGTCCCGACCGTGACCGGCGGCAAGTCCGGCGCATGGGTGGAGAGTTACCTGCGGCGCGACGTCGGCAAGGACTTCCGCCTGTTCGACATCCTGCTCGCCCTCATGCTGCTGCTCGCCGGGATGGGCCTCGTCAACGGCATGACGATCGCCGCGCTCGGCCGCATCCGCGAACTCGGCGTGCTGCGCGCGCTCGGCATCCGCCGCGCTGCGCTCGTCGGCAGCTTCCTGCTGGAGGGCGCGGTGGTGGCGGCGGTCGCCAGCCTGCTCGCCTGCGGCCTCGGCGCCGCGCTCGGCTCGGCGATCGTGCTCGGCATGAATCGCGTCGCGCAAATGGACGCGCCGGTCACGCTGCCGACGCCTTGGTTCGCGTTGGCGCCGGCGCTGGCGTTCGGCGTCGCGCTCGCCGCCGCGGCAGTGCCGGCGTTGCGGGCGCTGCGCGCGAGTCCGTCGGAGTCGGTGCGCCACGAATAGGGCCGCCGCGTTCGCTGGAATGCGCCGGCGGCGGCGGGTACGACACTTCGCCCGCAACGCCCGCATCCGCATGAAGCAACGCAGTCCCTGGCAGCGCACCCATACCTGCGGCGAACTGACGCTCGCGAACAAGGACCAAGAGGTGGTCCTCAACGGCTGGATCGAGAACAAGCGCGAGCACGGCAAGCTCGTGTTCATCGACCTCCGCGACCGCTACGGCATCACCCAGCTGGCGGTCGACGCCGACACGGCCGGCATGGCGGCGGGCACCTTCGACACGATGCTCCGCCTGGGCGCGGAGGACGTGATCTCGGTGCGCGGCCGCGTGCGCCCGCGCGGCGAGGGCAACGTCAACAAGAACCGCGTCACCGGCGAGATCGAGCTGTGCGTGCTGTCGGTGACGGTGCTCAGCGAGGCGGAGACGCCGCCGTTCGAGGTCCTCGACAAGGCCGAGGCCAACGAGGAGCTGCGCATGCAGTACCGCTACCTCGACCTGCGCCGCCGCCCGCTGCAGGAAGCGCTGATGAAGCGTGCACGCTTCGTCACCGCGGTGCGGAACTTCCTGCAGCAGCAACGGTTCATCGACGTCGAGACGCCGATCCTGACCAAGAGCACGCCGGAGGGCGCGCGCGACTACCTCGTGCCGAGCCGCGTGCACCCGGGCAAGTTCTTCGCGCTGCCGCAGAGCCCGCAGATCTTCAAGCAGCTGTGCATGGTCGCCGGCCTCGATCGCTACTACCAGATCGCGCGCTGCTTCCGCGACGAGGACCTGCGCGCCGACCGCCAACCTGAGTTCACCCAGATCGATCTGGAGATGTCGTTCGTCGAGGAGCACGACGTGCTCGACGTCGTCGAGGCGATGTACGTGCACGCGATGAAGGAGGGTTTCGGCATCGACGTGCCGCAGCCGTTCCCGCGCTTCGACTTCTTCGAGGCGATGGACAAGTACGGCTGCGACAAGCCGGACCTGCGCTTTGGCATGCTGCTGCAGGACTGCACCGAGCTGGCGAAGAAGAGCGACTTCAAGGTCTTCGCCGGGGCCGTCGCGGCCGGCGGCATCGTCAAGGGCATCTGCGCCGAGGGCGCGGCCGAGAAGTTCTCGCGCAAGGGCATCGACGAGCTGACCGCGTTCGTCACCCAGCTCGGCGCCAAGGGCCTCGCCTGGGCCAAGGTCACCGCTGCCGGCGTCGAGGGCTCGATCGCCAAGTTCTACGAGGGCGACAAGGGCAAGGAGCTGATCGCGCACATGGGCGCCAAGCCCGGCGACCTGCTGCTGTTCGTCGCCGACCAGAAGCGCGTCGTGCACAAGGCGCTCGGCGACCTGCGGCTCAAGGTCGGCGGCATCCTCGGCCTGCGCGACCCCAAGGTCTTCCGCTGCTGCTGGGTCCTCAACTTCCCGATGTTCGAGTGGAACGAGGACAAGCACCGCTGGCAGTTCGCGCACAACCCGTTCAGCGCGCCGGTCGACTGGGACATCCAGGACTTCGGCGTCGACACCGAGAACATCCGCAGCCGCGCCTACGACTTCGTCATGAACGGCTGGGAGCTCGGCTCGGGCTCGATCCGCATCCACCGCACGGAGCTCCAGGCGCGCGTGTTCGAGTTCCTCGGCATCAGCAAGGAGCACCAGCGCGCGAACTTCGGTTTCTTGCTCGACGCGTACAAGTACGGCGGCCCGCCGCACGGCGGCATCGCGCTCGGCGTCGACCGCATCGTCACACTTGCGCTCGGCCGCGAGGGCATCCGCGACGTGATCGCGTTCCCGAAGACTGCGATGGCCTTCGACCTGATGGCCGCAGCCCCGGGCGAAGTCAGCAGCGAGCAGATGAAGGAGCTGTCGATCCGCACGGCGGTCGAGCCGCCGAAGCCGCCGGCGCAGTGAGATTCGTCGCGTCGCCGCGTGGTCGTTGGCGCTCGGCCTCTCGGCGTTCGTAGCGTCGACCGGCGAAGTGCTTGTTGGTTCGCGTGAGGCGGTGCTGGCCACTCCGGTCGGCAAAGCGTGCGCTGCAGGACGCGTCGAGCCGCTGCCGGCCTCTGCCGCGCTGCCGGCCTCTGCCGCGCGGCTGGCCCGCCTCGTCCAGGAGCGCTTGGGGCTTGCAGCCACTGTCGTCTTCGGCGTCTGCTCGCCCGTCGCCAACGAAGGCCGCGTGCTGGAACATTCGTCGTCGCGTCGCCTGCCGCAGGTACGGGCCGAGGCGGTCGCGGCGCGGCTGGGCGCCGCCGGGTGCTGCGTCCGCGTGGTGGTGGTGGTGACCGACGGCCCCGGTCGTGATGGCATGCTCGTGGTCTTCGCCGGCGCGCCGCGTTGAGCGCCGACGCGACCCGCGCTGCCCGCAATGCCGGCTCCGAGCGAACGGTTCAGCCGTACGCCGCGCCGAGCAACGCCGCGAGCGCGAGTGCGCCGAGGCCGACCAAGCATTCGGTCGCCAGCGCCCGCGCCCGTGCGGGCGCGCTCGCGGCGAGGATGCCGTGGACGTACGCACCGGTGACCACGGCGAGCAGCGAGCCGCTGGAGTCGTCCAGGTTGGCGAGCCGGTCCGGGTCGACGCGCACGAGGCCGACGCAGAGGAGGCGTCCCAGGCCAGCGAGCAGGCCCTGGGCGGGCAGGGTCAGCGCGTACGAAGCGAACCGCTGCCACGGCTAGGAGTCTGCGTCACGGGACGCGCGCCGATCCGGTGCGAGGATTGCCGTCCGGGGCGAAGCCGACGACCGCAGGCGAATCGGTGGATTCGCCGAGCAGCGAATCCGCCAACGCTGGGCGGCGAGTCCTCGGGCGCGAAGACGCGTGGCGGTCGGCGTAGCCTTCCGTGACGCAGGCTCCGAGGGGTGGACCCCGTCGCTCGCCGGCAGCCGCGCACGCGCGAAGGCCAGCGCACCGCCGGCGACGAGGACGGCGGTGGCGAGGGTCAGCTGCTCCATCGCGTCGTGATGTCTTCGCGACGAGTCACGCGTCCGGCAATCGGAACGCGGCGTCGGTGGGACGGCAGACGCGCTTCAGGTGCAGCGGACGCCGCAGGCCGTCCGTCCCGTGCTGGCCGGCCGGGCGCGTCTTCGCCAGCCACTCCTCGAACACGGCCATCGACTTCGCCGTGTCGACGTAGACGTCGCCGTAGCGGTCGCCAGGCTCGGCCCTGGTGACGGTGACCTTCTGGTGCCAGCAGTGCATGCCCGAGATCGGGTCGGGCTGCACGGGGAAGGTCATGTTCTGGTGTACGCCGCCCGACGACCACCAGACCTTCTGGCTCTCCTTGTCGGCGCTGGCGAACTTGCCGGTCGGCTTGGTGCGGCGCATCAGCCACGCCGTGTCGGTGACCTTGCGCAGATCGACGTCGTGCAACTGCCAGTGGTTGCCCGAGACCTGGTCGCCGGACACGGTCCAGCGCCCCATGTGGTGGCTGCAGGCGATCACGCCCGGGCGCACGCCCTCGGTGACCCACGCGGCGTTGACGTAGTGACCGGTGCGCGTCGCGACGCGCAGCAGGTCGCCCATTTGCACGCCCAGGCGCGCGGCGTCGGTGGGGTGGATCCAAACCGGGTTGGTGTTGGACAGCTCCGTCAGCCACTTGCTGTTGGCGCTGCGCGTGTGGATCAGCGTCGGCAGGCGGAAGGTCGCTACCAGCACCATCTCGCCGGCCGCGCGGTCGAGCTTGCCCTCGTCGACGTGGCTCGGGATGTACGTCGGCGCGGCGTGCTCAGGCCAGCCCCAGTCGACCATCGTCGGCGACCACAGTTCGAGCTTCTTGCTCGGCGTCGGGAAGCCGACGCGCGCCTTGCCGCCGGCCCAGACGCCGGCGAGCTGACCGTCCTTGCGCACGACGCCGGCGGCTTCGTCGACGACGAAGTCGCCCTTCAGTTCGGCCTCGTGCGTCTTGTAGACCTGGTCCTGGACGAGGAAGCAGCCGTGCCGCTGCATGTACTCGAGCGGGCTCAGGCCTTCCTTCGCCGCCGCCGCCGGCAGGCCCGGCACCGAGTTCTCGAAGATCCAGCGGTAGTACTCGGTGATCGTGACGCGCTCGCCGGGGCGGTACGGCGACTCGAAGTGCTGCCGGATGCCGAGCGAGCCGTCCGGGTCGACGACCCAGCTGAGCGCGATCCAGAACTCGTCCTCCTCCCAGACCTGGCCCGGGTTGACCTCGTACGTCCACGTCACCTGCTTGCCCTGGCGCTCGGCGAGCACGCGGTGCACCGGCTGGCGGAAGCCGATCCACGTCGCCGCGTGCGTCTCCTGCGACATCAGGTCGTGGCGCTCGGTGGCGTGCCCCATCGGCAGCACGTAGTCGGCCCAGCGCGCGGTCTCGTTCCACGTCGGCGACAGCACGGCATGGCAACCGACCGACTGCTCGTCGGACAGCATCTCGATCCACATCGCGCCGTCCGGATTGGTCCATACCGGGTTGTAGACGCGGGTGAAGTACGTGTCGATGTGGCCGCGGCCGCTCTTGACGAGGTGCGGCAGCAGGTAGCTGAGTTCGTGGTGGGCGAGCGGCCACTCGCGCGGGTACAGCAGTTCGCTCCAGACGTCCTGTGGCCGCGGCTTGCTGAACGGCGCCGGCACGAACTTGTTGGTGCCGGAGCCGGCCGTGCCGCCGACCGAACCGACGGCGCCGACCAGCACGGAGACGAACTGCAGGTTGCGCGCCGTCGCCCAGCCGCCTTCGTTGCCGGCGGCGGTGTTGCGCCAGACGTGGCTGGCGAAGGCGCTGCCGGCCTTGCCGATCTCGCGGCCGACCTGCTCGACGACCTTCGCGTCGAGGCCGCAGACCTCGGCGACGTGTGCCGGTGTGGCGAAGGCGTAGTCGGCGGCGAGGTCGCGCTGGAAGGCGGCGAAGTCCTCGTCCCGGCCCTTGGCCCGTTGGTAGGCGCGCCACTCGACCCACTCGCGCACGAACGTCCAGTCAGCGAGGCCGTCGCGCAGGATGACGTGCACGAAGCCGAGCAGCATCATCGGTTCGGTGCCGGGGCGCGGCGCCAGCCAGTAGTCGCCCATGCTCGCCGTGTTCGACAGGCGGATGTCGCAGACGGCGAGCTTCCCGCCGCGCATCTTCGACTCGATGATGCGCTGCGCGTGCGGGTTGAAGTAGTGGCCCGTCTCCAGGTGGCTGCTGATCAGCAGCGTGAACTTGGCGTTTTCGTAGTCGGGCGACGGCCGGTCGTAGCCGCTCCAGAGCGTGTAACCCAGGCGCGCGGCGGCGCTGCAGACGTTGGTGTGGCTGTTGTGGCCGTCTACGCCCCATGCCTGCAGCACGCGCTCGACGTAGCCGTCGTGGCCCGGGCGGCCGACGTGGTACATGACCTCCGTCTTGCGGCCCTCGACGATCGCCTTGCGGATGCGGCCGCCGAGCGTCTGCAGGACCTCGTCCCACGACACGCGCTCGAAGCGGCCGCTGCCGCGCGGGCCGACCCGCTTCATCGGGTAGAGGATGCGCTCGGGGTCGTGGACCTGGTTGATCGTCGCCGGGCCCTTGGCGCAGTTGCGGCCGCGCGATCCCGGGTGGTAGGGGTTGCCCTCGACCTTGCGGATGCTGCCGTCCTGCTTGTCGACGTAGGCCACCAGGCCGCAGGCCGCTTCGCAGTTGAAGCAGATCGTCGGCACCAGCGCGTACTTGCGCGGCACGCGGCGGGGCCAGGCCTTGGCGTCCAGTTCCTCCCAGTCGTCCCACTGCGCCGGCGGCGGGAAGTTCTCGAGCGGGGTGGTGCGCAGCGTGGCGTGGTCCATGAAGCGGACCAGATTAGGTGGGGCGGACAGCCGGGTCCACGCCGCCTGCGCGGGTCAGGACGGACGATCGGTCCCGCCGCCGCCGGGCAGCGCCAGTTCGCGCCGGGCGAGGTCGACGACGCGTGCGAGCGTGTTGACGCACGGATCGCAGCTGCTGTTGCAGCACCAGCGCCACGTGGCGTCGTCGGCGTCGACGTGGCGCGCGACGAAGGCGTAGTAGCTCTCGTCGACCCCCGATTCGCGCAGCCAGCCGCGGATGCGCGTTTGGTGCTCGGGTCGCAGGGCGGCGGGGTCCATGGCCGGCAGTTAGGCCGCGGCGACAGCTCGCGGAAGGGCGAGGCTCACGACAGCGGCGGCAACTGGCCGGCGCGCACGTAGGCCTGCTCGTAGAGGAACAGGCCCGCCCAGCCGACGACGGCGCACAGCGCCAGGGCGGCCGGATGGCCGACGCCGCTCGTGACCAGCACCATCGTCAGCAGGCCGGCGAGCGAGGTCGTGGCCATGCCGAGGTGGAACGCCGACCGCTTCGTGCCCGGCCACGCCGGAATGGTCGGCAGCAGCGCCGCGGCCATCTTGGCGTTGTGGGTCGTGTGGCGGCCGTGCCGCTCCAGCAACCCGAAGCCGTGGTGGAGCAGGGCAAGCGCCGCGACGGCGACCGCGAGCTTCGCGTCGGGCGCGAACGGCAGGAGCAACGCGCCGCCCAGGTACAGCGCCTGCACGAGCAGGTGCGGCAACAGCGTGCGCGTGTGCTGCCACAGGTCGCGGCCTTCGCACTGCGCGAACAGGAAGGCGGTGTAGGCCGCGGCCAGTGAGGCGGCGACGAGGTTGGTCCAGCGCAGGCCGTCGGCGATGCCGGTGAGCCCCAGCAGGCGCGCGCCGACGATCGCCGTCGTCAACCCGCCGAACGCCATCAGCACCCACGCGCCCTTGACCAGCCAGCTGCGCGTGTTGGGACGCAGCAGGATCGACAGGAACAGCTTGGGGCGCTTCAGGTCGGCGACCAGCAGCACGTTGGTGACGGCGAGGAACAGCAGCGCGAAGGCCTCGGGCAACCAATCGCGTCCGAGGTCGGTCGCCGCCGGCATCCATGCGACGAACGGCGCCCACAGCGCAGCGCCTGCCGACAGGCCCTTGGTGACGAGGTAGGCCGAGACCTTCCAGCCCCAGTGCACCTTGTGGTCGACGTCGAGCGCGACGCGCGCGTCCGGCCGCTGCAGCGCCGCGGCGTCCGCCGCCGGCAGGTCGGGCTTCGGCAGCCGGCGGTCGCTCCAGAGGTACATGTCCTCCTCGCGCGCCGTGCCGGGCTCCAGGTTGGCGGCGTGCGCGCCGAGGTAGAACACGTTTGGCCGGGTGCCCTGTTCGGGCCGCCGGACCATCGGCTTCTCGCCGGCGGCGGCGAGCGCGAGACTCAGCGGGCTCTGCGGGTCGTGCACGTCGCCGCTGATGATCGCGTTCTCGGGGCAGACGACCTCGCACGCAGGTTTGAGACCCTGCTCGACGCGGTGGGCGCAGAAGTGGCACTTCTCCGCGCCGCCGGACTCCTCGTTGAGGTAGAGGGCGTCGTAGGGGCAGGCCTGCATGCAGGCCTTGCAGCCGATGCAGACGTCCTTGTCGAGGTCGACGATGCCGTCAGGCCGCTTGTCGAGGGCAGTGACCGGGCAGATCGTCACGCAGGGGGCGGCGGTGCACTGGTTGCAGCGCAGCACGGCGAAGTGGCGGCGGACGGCCGGGAAGGACCCGACTTCGGTGTACTTCACCCAGGTCCGGAAGTCGCCGAGCGGGACCTCGTTCTCGGACTTGCAGGCGACCGTACAGGCGTGGCAACCGATGCAGCGGCGCTGGTCGAGGACGAATCCGTATTGCATGCGCGGAGCGGGAGGGATCGCGCACCATAGCGGCACACCCGCCCGGCGCTACCTCGCGCTGCCGTGTCCACGGGCGGCAGCGACGGGAAATTCCTGCTCCCGGCTTGCGCCCGCCCGGGCAGTGCCGCATCGTTGTCGGCGTTCGCGACCTCGTCGGGCCCGTGTTGGTTGGTCAAATCGCCGATCGAAGCGGTTGCTTGTTGAGACTCGCCTTCCCTAGTTTGTTGCGCAGTCGGGTGCCAAGCCCTGCACCATGGCTGCTTCGAGACCGTGAAGGGCTGAAGTGATCGTCAGATGGGTACGAGACTGTACGTTGGCAACCTCTCCTTCCAGACCACCGAGGACTCGCTGCGCGCGGCGTTCGGCGGCGACGGCCGCCAGGTGACCGAGGTCAAGATCATGCTCGACCGCGACACGGGCCGCTCCCGCGGCTTCGCGTTCGTCGAGATGGCGACCGAGCAGGACGCGCAAGGCGCGATCCAGGCGATGAACGGCGCCGACCTCGACGGCCGTCCGCTCAAGGTCAATGAGGCCCAGCCCCGCCAGGACGGCGGTGGTCGCGGTGGCTTCGGCGGCGGCGGCGGTGGCGGCCGCGGCGGCTACGGTGGCGGCGGCGGTGGCCGCGGCGGCTACGGTGGCGGCGGTGGCGGCGGCGGTC
>JADCJE010000067.1 GCA_020247305.1 Phycisphaerales bacterium
ATCGCTACGGCGACGATCTCGAGCAGCGCAGCGTGCGTCCCGACGGCAGCATCAAGTGGGACAGCGGCATGGTGTTCGTCGGCGAAGCGTTCGCCGGCGAGCAGATCGGGCTGCAGGCCTTCGAGGACGGGCTGTGGCACGTGCAGCTCGGGCCGCTGCGGCTGGGGATCCTGCATGCGCGCTCGCGGACGATCGTGCCGGCGGCAGGCGGTGTCACCCATGTGCCCGGACACGGCTCGGCATGACGAACTGCGGCCGACGGACGGCGGGCCGGCTGGCGGCCACCCCAGGCGCCCCGCGGGGTTCGGGGTCCGCTCCATCCTCGTCGCTTCGCTCCTCGGATTCCGCAGCCCCCGAACCCCGCGGCCACTGGTCAGCCGGCTCCACGAAGGGCGGCAAGACTGTCACCCATGTGCCCGGACAGAAGTGTCACCCATGTTCCGGGTTGCACACGGGGCGAAACCGTGTTCTCGCTGGTGACGGCCCGAGATCGGGCCCTGACCGCTCACCCGCGCAATCGCCATGAACCCGCTTTTCCTCGTTCCTCTCCTCTTCGCGACGGCGCTGCCGTCGATCCTGGCGCAGGATCCGCTGCCGGCGCCGACGCCCCAAAAGGCCACGGACACCGCCGACCGGACGTTCGTCCCGGCCGACCGCGCGCCGGTCTGGACCGCCTTCCGGGATCGCCGCCCGGGCGACTGGCACGCGTACTGGAACCACGCGACCGGCACGCCGAGCGCGGTGTTCGGCCCCGGCATCGCCCTCGACGGCTGGCGCGGCAACACAGTCGAGGAAGCCCGGCGCCACGCGGTCGCCCTGCTCGACGCCGAGCGCGAACTGTTGGGGCTCGACGGCCTCGACCTGCGCGAGGCCATCGCGGCGCGCATGGGCCGGCTGTGGTCGTTCAAGTTCGACCTCGCCTACCGCGGCCTGCCGCTGGTCGGCGGCCGCGCCGACGTGCGCGTCGGCGTGCAGGGCCGCATCGCGATGTTCGGCAGCGTCGCGTTCCCGATGCCGGCGGACTTCGTCACCACGCCGACGATCACGTCCGAGGCGGCGTCGATCCTGGCGCTGCAGGCGCTCGCGCAGCCGCTGGCGGCGAATCCGGGCGCTTCGGCTCCCGCCGCGCCGCGCCTCGTCGTCTGGGCCGACGTCACGGCCGGCCAGCGCCGCGCCCCGCAACTGGCCTGGGAAGTCGCGGTCAGCAACCTCGACGCCGACGGCAGCGGCGCGCTCGGGCGCTACTACGTCGACGCGCAGAGCGGCGCCGTGCTCGACTTCGTCAACGACAAGCACGCGTGCGGGGCTGGCTGCGCACATCCGTCGCACGGCCCGGCCGCCGGGATCGCGCCGGACCGGCCGGTCGCCGACACTCCGGCTGCCGCGCCGACGGTCGCAGCGCCGCCGCTGGCGACGACCGTCACGGTCCTCGGCTACGTCCGCACCGGCCTGTCGCCGGGCGGATTCCCGTCGTTCGTCCCGATGCGCGGCCTCGAAGTGAACGTGCCCGGCGTCGGCGTTCGGACCACGAACGCCAACGGCGAGATCCAGTTCAACATCAGCGCGCCGGTCACGATCACGATCGGAGCACTGGACGGCCGTCACCACCAGGCGATCTCGGGCGCCAGCGCGCCGAACGCGTCGGGCACGGTCCAGCCCGGCGCCAACCAGTCGATCGTCCTGCTCAGCCCGACCGCCAACTCCGCGCAGCTCGCCCACACCAACATCGCGTTCTGGGTCGACCGCGTGAACGAATGGGCGCGCCGCATCCTCGGCAACACGACGCAGATGGCGACCGCCAGCAACGTCGACGTGGCGGCCAACATCGCGAGCACCTGCAACGCCTTCTACAACTCCAACGCCAACTCGATCAACTTCTACGCCGCGGGCGGCGGGTGCGCCAACTCGGCCTACTCGACGGTGATCGTGCACGAGTGGGGCCACGGTCTCGACGACCGCTTCGGCGGCATCTCGCAGACGCAGGGCTTGAGCGAAGGCTGGGCCGACATCGTCGCGATGTACCTCGTCGACGACCCTGAGGTCGGACTCGGCTTCCAGACCTCGGGCGTGCCGCTGCGCACCGGCCTCAACACGCGGCAGTTCCCGGTGCCGACCAGCAACGCCGTCCACGAACAGGGCGAGCCGTGGATGGGCTTTGCCTGGAAACTGCGTGAACGGCTGGTGGTGGCGCTGAACTCGCGGTCGCAAGCGATCGCGAAGTCCAACGAGATCGTGCTCGGGTCCATCGTCGCCGACGCGGTCGATCAGCCCGGCGCCGTGCTGGAGGTGTTCCTGGCCGACGACGACGACGCCATGCTCAACAACGGCACCCCGAACGCGCCTTCGATCGTCTTCGCGTGCGGGCAGCACGCGCTGCCGACGCCGCCGCTCACCGGTCCGACGAACGACTACTGCGCCGGCGCCATCGCCGTCGTGCACGGCGTCAACGGTCCCTACTCCAACGCGGGCGCTTCGTCGCTGCTGTCGAGCTGGAGCTGCGGCGCGCCGGCGTCCAACGCCGACGTCTGGTTCAAGTTCACGACGCAGTGGCCGGGCCAGCTGACGGTGCGCACCTGCGGGCAGACCGCGCTCGACACCAAGCTGCAGCTCCTGTCCGGCAGCTGCGGCGCGTTGGCCGTGCTCGCCTGCAACGACAACAGCTGCGGCACGCAATCGTCGATCGGGCCCGTCAGCGTGCAGCCGGGCACGTACTTCATCCAGGCCGGCGCGACGACCGTCGGCAGCTTCAGCCTCGACGTCGACTTCGCCGGTCCGATCGCCGCGGCCTCGCAGTCGCAGGGCGTCGGTTGCGGCGCCGCCTCGAAGGCGTTCTACGAGTTGTTCTCGGCCAACGGCTTCGACCTCGGCGGCCAGAGCATGCGCCTGCGCAACATGGGCACGCACTACGTCGCCGAGCCGGGCGGCAGCTTCCTGCCGCTGACCGGCAACACGTTCCAGACGTCGCACGGCGACGACACGGTGCTGAACTTCGTGCTCAGCGTGCCGATGCCCTACCCGGGCGGCGTGTCGCAGATCCTGGAAGTGTGCTCCAACGGCTTCGTCTCGGTGGGGCCCGGCAACGGCGTCCTCGCCTCGCCGACGGTCGGCGCCTGGCTGGCGAGCGCGCGGACGCGCTGGGGCACTTGGCGCGACTTCAACCCCGCCGCCGCCGGTTCGGGCAAGATCCACTACGACATCGCCGGCCCGATCGCCTACGTGACCTGGAACAACGTCTACACGAACGCCACCACGACGCCGTGCACCTGGCAGATCCAGTTCCACCAGTTCACCGGCGACGTCACCATGGTCTGGCAGTCGATGCCGCAGGTGATCAGGCCGACCCTGGTGGGCTACGCCGCGCAAGGCCCCAACAACGACCTCGGCGGCATGGACCTGTCGACTGCGATCCCGGCGACGTTCTACACCGGCGCGTTCAACGGCTCGCCGTTGGCGCTGGCCGGGACGCTGCCGCGTCTCGGCACGACGCTGACCTTGACGACGAGCAGCTTCCCGTCGACGAGCCCCGTCGGCCTGCAGTTGCTCGGCGTCCAGGGTTACCTCGGCGGCATCGACCTGGCGGCGCTCGGCATGCCCGGCTGCCGCCAGTACTCCGAGGCGCTGTTCATCGGCACGCTGGCGCCAGCGGGCGGTCAGGCCGTCTACACGATGCCGATCCCGAGCCAGCTCAACCTCGCCGGCTTCCAGTTGAAGGCGCAGAGCGCGGCGTTGGTCGCCGGCTACAACGCCGGCGGCTTCACGACCTCCAATGGCGTCTGGATGACGGTCGGCATCTGAAGGCCCCGCGGCTTGTCAGCGACGCGGTCGCTGGCGAGCATTGCGCCAGACCATGTCGCCGACGCAACGGATCTTCGCCGCCGCGCTGGCCCTCGACGGGCCGGCGCGGGCGGCGTACCTGCGCGAGCAGTGCGCGGGGGACGAGCGTCTGCGCGCCGAGGTCGAGGAGCTGCTGCGCTGCGACGCGGACGCGCGCTACCTCGACGAGACCGGCCTGCGGTCGCTGCGGCGCGATCTCGCCGGCGACGACGAGCCGCTGCCCGAGCGCATCGGCGAGTTCCGCGTGCTCTCGCTGCTCGGCCGCGGCGGCATGAGCGTCGTCTACCGCGCCGAGCAGGAACGGCCGCGCCGGGAGGTGGCGCTCAAGGTGCTGGCCTCGCAGCTCGGCGGCTCGTCCGGCCGCGCGCGGCTGCTGCTGGAGGCCGAAGCGCTTGGCCGGCTGCAGCATCCCGGCATCGCCCAGGTCTTCGCCGCCGGCACGTTCCGCTCGCCGACCGGCGAACAGCCGTTCCTGGCGATGGAACTGGTGCGCGGCGTCACGCTGCAACAGTGGGCGCAAGCCGCCCCGCGCCCGCTCGCCGAGCGGATCCGCATGGTGATCGCCATCGCCGAGGCGGTCAGCCACGCGCACCAGCGCGGGCTGGTGCACCGCGACCTCAAGCCCGCCAACGTGCTCGTCGACGACGCCGGCCGGTGCAAGGTCCTCGACTTCGGCATCGCCCGCCTGCTCGACCTCGACGGCGACGCCGCGCGGCAGACCCGGCACGGCGAGCTGCTCGGCACCCTTGCGTACATGAGCCCCGAGCAGGCGAGCGGCGACGCGGCGCGGGTCGACGTGCGCACGGACGTCTACAGCCTCGGCGTCATCGCCTACCAGCTGTTCACCGGCGCGCTGCCCATCGACGTCGCCACCGATGCGCTGCCGCGCGGCCTGCGGCGCATCGCGGAGGAGGCGCCGCGGCCGCTCGGCGAACACGACCGCGCGCTGCGCGGCGACCTGCAGACGATCGTCGCGTGCGCGCTGCGCAAGGAGCCCGATCGCCGGTACGCCGGCATGGCGGCCTTCGCCGACGACCTGAGGCGGCTGCTGGCGCGACGGCCGATCGAGGCGCGGCCGGCGACGGCGCTGTACGTGCTGACGCGGTTCGCGCAGCGCCATGCGCTCGTGCTCGGCGCGGCGCTGGCCGTCGTGCTCGGCCTCGTCGTCGCGCTGGTCGTCAGCGTGCAGGCCATGGCGCGCGTCGACGCGGCCCGGCGGGAGGAAGTGGCGGCGCGGGAGCGGAGCGAACGCGAAGCCGCCGAGGCGCGGCGGCAGGAGCAGCAGAAGTCCGAAGTCCTGGTGGTGCTCGCCGAGGTGTTCGGCAGCTCGGATCCGCAGGTCAACCCGGAGTCGCGGCACCAGCCGATGGCGACGCGGTTGCGCGGCGTGATGGAGCGGTTCGAGCAGCGCTTCCGCGACTCGCCGGCGACCGAGCGCGCCGTGCGCGTCGCGCTCGCTTCGGCGCTCGTCGGCCGCGGCGAGTACGCCGATGCGATCCCGCACCTGCGCCGGGTCCTGGACGCGCTGCCGCCCGGGCCGCCCGCGGACGACTTCCAGGCCTTCGTCCTGCTCGCCAAGGCGCAATGGCGCCTCGACGCGCTCGCTGACGCGCTGGCGACGCTCGACCGGCTGGCGGCGTCGGCGCCGTCGCTCACTCCGCAGGAAGACGCGGCGGTCGGCTGCCTGCGCGGGCAGGTGCTGTGGAAGGCGGGTCGCCGCGACGAGGCGACGCAGCTCTGGCGGCGATCGCTCGCCGGCATCGAACACGCCGTCGACAACGCGTCCGCCGGCACCGCCGCGCTGTTGCGCAGCAGCCTCGCGACGGCGTTGTTCGAGCAGAAGCAGTTCGACGCGGGGGCTGCGCTCGTGCAGTCGGCGATCGACGATCTCACCAAGGCCTACGGCAGCGACGCCGAGGAGACGCTCACCGCCCTCAATTCGCAGGTGGCCATGCTGTTTGGCCAGGGCGACTTCGCCCGCGCCGCGCCGCTGATGGAGCACGTGCTGCGGGTGTGGACCCACGTCTACGGCGAGGACCATCCCGGCCGCGTGCACGTGCTGCAGAACTACGCGGCGACGCGGCTGCGGCTCGGGGAGGTCGACGCCGCCGTGACCGCGTTCGAGCAGGCGCTGGCGCACGGCGAGAAGGCCTTCGGCGCCGATTCGCCGGAGCTGTCGCCGGTGCTCGCCAACCTCGGGAACGTCCGTTGGCAGCAGAAGCGGCTCGACGAGGCCGCGGCGCTGACCCAGCGCGCGATCGACCTGCGCCTTGCCCGCCGGCCGGAGCCCGACCGGCTGCTGTCCGGCTACTACTACGACCTCGCCCGCATCCGGCGCGACCAGGGCGACGACAAGGCCCACTACGAACTGGCGCAGCGCTCGCTGGCGATCCGCGTCGCCGCGCTCGGTCCGTTCCACGAGCTGGTGTTGACGCGCCGCCACGAGATGGCGCGGTTGCACGACAAGCACGGCCGCCGGCGCGACGCGATCACCGAACTGCGCGCGATCGACGAGCAGGTCGTCGCGGTGCTCGGGGCGAAGCACCGCGCGGCGATCGACGGCGCGCGCCTGCTGGCGACGTGGCTGCTCGACGACGGCGATGCCGCGGCGGCGACGCCGTGGATCGACGCCCTGACGGCGCGCGCGGCCGGCACGGCCGAGGCGGCCGCCGCCAAGGCCGACGCCGAGCGCCTCGCCGCCCGCGTGCAGCCGGCCGCGCGCTGACGGCCGGCGCGCTGACGGCCGGCGCGGCGCTGCCGCCTCCGGCCGGCTATGGTGTGGTCGACGCATGGACGCGGACGCGAACCCGATCACCCTGTGCCTGCGGCGCATGCAGCAGGGGGACGCCGCGGCCGAGCACGAACTGCTGCCGCTGGTCTACGCGGAACTGCGGCGCATCGCCGGCAGCCTGCTGCGCGACAACACGCCGGGCCACACGCTGCAGCCGACTGCCCTCGTGCACGAAGCGTGGCTCAAGATGGCCAAGGCCGGCGGGCAGGCCGGCGAGTACGACGGCCGCGTGCACTTCCTCGCCGTCGCCGCGCGCGCCATGCGGCAGGTGCTGATCAACCACGCCCGCGATCGCAAGGCGCAGAAGCGCGGCGGCGACGCGGCGAAGGTGCCCTTGGACGCCGTCCTCGAATCGATCGAGGCCGAGACCGGCGACCTCGTCGGCCTGCACGAACTGCTCGAACGCTTCGCCGTCGCCAATCCGCGGCCGGCGCGCCTCGTCGAGCTGCGCGTCTTCGGCGGCATGACGATCGAAGAGGCCGCCGCGGCCCTTGGCATCGGCGTCACGTCGGCCAAGGCCGATTGGCGGTTCGCGCGCGCCGTGCTGCAGCGCGAACTGGGGCTGCGCGGCGGCAGCGGCTCGCCGGACGACGACGACCGCTGACGCGCCGGGGCCATTGCGCTGCGGCCGCGCGGCGGCGCTCCGCTGCGCGAGTCCGCGCATGGCGGCGCGGTACAACGCGCGACCACCGCTCGGCAAGGCGCCGCAGCGCGTCGCCGTGTGCCAAGTTGGCGTCGTCGCTGCCGTGTCGTGCAGACCACCAGCACCCACGCGTTCGTCGCGACGAGCGGGACGTTCTGAGCCGGGGCGGCGTCCGCGGCGCAGCGGCGCGACGACAGCGTCCTCGGCTGCTGCGGGCGCACCGCGCCGTCGACCACGCCGCCGCTCACTTCGGCGCCGCGGGCCGTGCCGGAGCGGCGAGCGCGGCGGCGATCTGCTGCGCGGCCCAGGCGTTGCCCTCGCGCGTCATGTGGCCGCGGAACCAGCGCGTGCGCAGCGAGGCGTCCTGCGCCAGCCGCTGCTGGTAGGCGGCGATCAGGTCGAGCGTGGCGACGCCGTGCGCCGTGGCGTGCGCCAGCACCGCGCTGCCGTCGTCGCGCGGAGTCTCGCCGAGCTGGACGACGAGCAGGCGCGCGCCGCGCGCGCGGCAGGCGGCGGCCAGCCGGACGACGAGGCGTTTGCCGATCTCGCCGCCCTTGCCGACGAGGTGGGGCACCGGCACCTGCTTCTCGTTCTCGAACCACCAGCGCCGCGCCGTGTTGGCGAGGATCGCGTCGAGCAGCGCGCTGTGGCCGAGCGCGTCCTTCCACGGTTTGCTCGGGTCAGGGTGCGGCGCGTCGTGGTCGATCGGCACGCCGCGCAGCACGAGGCCGTCGCCATCCAGGTCGAACCACGGATTCGGCGTGTAGCGGCGCTCGTACTCGCAGCGCGTCAGGTCGTCGGGGATGAACGCCAGCACGACGTCGCTGGTCGGGAAGCGCGCGATCAGCTGCTCGGCCCGCAGCGCCGCCTGCGCGAAGCTGTAGCCGAACACGCCGCCGTTCTTCACCGGCTTGGCGACCGTCTGTTCGAGCTGGGCCGGCCACGACGCGTCGTCGTCGACCTCGTCGCCGAAGGTGAACGAGTCGCCGACGCACACGATCACGCGCTCGCCCGACGGCGGCGGGTTCGGGCCGTTGCGGCGCAGGCCGTCGGCGTCGATCGACACCAGCGTGCCCCAGTGGTTGTCGCGGCTCGCAAAACCGGCCTTGGGCACGTAGCCGAGCTGCGGGTCCTTCGCCGCCGGGTAGTTGCGCTTGAGCAGGTCCGTGCGCAGGTCGCGGAAGCTGCCGAAGTGCAGCGGGCCGCGCACGGCGCGCACCGTCACTTCGCCGAGCAGCAGCAGGACGAGCAGCGGGATCGCGGCGAACAGCAGGCGACGCCGGAGCGGCAGCGGCGGGCGCGCCGGGGCAGGTGCGGGCATCGCCGGATGGTAGAAGCCTGCGCCACGGCAGGCCACGCCGCCAAGCGCGCGGCGTCGGGGCCCCCAAGCCGAGCACGCGGGGGCGTCGCCATGTCGGTCCACCGTGCCGAGCCATTGCGCGCACCGTCGCCGGTTGACCGGCCGTCCGCGAAGCGCGACCCTGCTGCGATGCCGCGCCTCGCCGCCGTCAGCCCGCTCGCCATCGCCTGCGTCCACGCGATCGCGCAGACGCCGACCGTGACCGCCGGCGGCGAGATGATGCGCCTGGGCACGCCGAGCGTCGTCGCCGCCGCGGGCGGGGCCTGGACGGTGACGCTGCCGGTCGCGAACGACAACAACAACGCCGCGCTGCCGACGTCGTTCCGGCGCTGGTGGCACTGCGAGATCGCCAACCTGCCGGCCGCCGGCGCGACGCTCAACATCTCGGTCACCAACGCCGGCTACACCGACATCATCCTGCCGGTCTGGTCGCTGTCGACCGACGGCGTGACCTTCGGCCCGTACAACCGTGTTCCGACGAGCGCCGTGCCGACGCTGGTCGGTTCGACGACGCACCGCTTCACGCTGGTGACGCCGCCGGGCGTGCCGCGCCTGCGGCTCGCCAAGTACTTCCCGTACACCGTGACGCGCAAGGACGCGTGGCTGCAGTCGGTCGCGAGCCACCCGCGCGTGCGCAGCGTGACCACGATCGGCAACTCGGTGCAGGGCCGGCCGATCCAACTGCTGACGCTGACCGACAACGGCGTGCCCGACGGCGGCAAGAAGCGCGTCTGGATCCACAGCGCCGTGCATCCGTCGGAGACGCCGGCGTACTTCTTCGTCGAAGGACTCGTCGCGTGGCTGCAGGGCGGCAGCGCCGAGGCCGAGCGGCTGCTCGACGCGGCGATCGTCGACATCGTCCCCATGGCGAACCCCGACGGCGTGTTCCTCGGCAACTACCGCACCAACGCCAACTCGGTCAACCTCGAGAACGAGTGGTCGGCGCCCTACAGCAGCACGGCGGCCGAGGTCGTCGCGCTGCGCACCGCGATCGAGGCCCGCATGGGCACGGTCACCGCGCCCGCCCCCAACCCGGTCCGGGTGCTGCTCAACCTGCACGCCTCGCACGGCGTCGGCGCGCCGTTCCACTTCCAGCACGTCGCCAACGCGAACTGGAACGCGACCACGAACAACACCGGCGTGATCCCGCTGGTCAACGCCGACGAAGGCGCGTGGATCGCCGCGTTCAAGGCGCGCAGCCCGTTCGTGAACCTCGGCGCGACGCAGAGCAGCGCGCTGACGTCGCGGCCGTTCGTCGAGTCGATGTGCCACGACCGCTGGACCGCGGTGAACGGCTGGCTCAACGCGCCGGGTTTCCGCGATCCGGTGATGGCGATCACGTGGGAAGGCACGTACCGCCGCGGCCCCGATGGCGTGACGTGGGACACCGAAGCCGACTACCGCACGGTCGGCATGCAGGCGGGGCTCGCGCTGTTCGACTTCCTCGGCCTGCAGCTCACCGCCAGCCTCACGCCGTACGGGTCGCCGTGCGCGAGCCTGTCGCTCGCCGGCGCGCTGACGCCGCAGCTGAGCGGCGGCCACTTCGCCAGCCTGCAGATCGCCGGCGCCGTGCCGTCGGCGCTCGGCCTGCTCGCCGTCGGCAGCCAGCAGCTCGCCGTGCCGCTGCCGTCGCCGTGGCAGGCGTGCACGCTGCTCGGCAACGCCGAAGTGACGCTGTCGTTCGTCGCCACGCCCGCCGGCGCCGCGTCGTTCGGCTTCCTCGTGCCGCCGACGCCTGGCCTCGACGCCTTCCTGCAGGCCTTCGCCATCGACTGGACGCAGCGGTCGCTGCCGCTCGACGCGAGCCGCGGCCTGCGCCTCCGCAACGACTACTGACCCGCCCGAGCCCCGCCGCGCGCGCCCGACGCGCTGGACAAACGCCCATGAGCACCCTCCTCGCCCTCCTCGCCGCCGTCGCCCCGCAGGGGCCCGGTTCCTCGACCGCGCCCGTGGTCATCAACGAGTTCGTCCACGACGACGCGGGGCTGACCGACGACCGTGAGTTCGTCGAGCTCTTCAACCGGTCGGCGGCGCCGGTCGACCTCTCGGGCTGGCGGCTGCAGGGCGAGGAAGGCTCGGCCGGCGGCCTGCCCAACGGCGCGTTCACGTTCCCGGTGGGCACGATCATCCAGCCCGGCGAGTACCTCGTCGTCGGCAGCCTGCAGGTGCCCAACGCGAACTTCACGACGTCGAGCACGTCGCCGTCCGAGTGGCTCGGCGAGAACGTCGCCGGCTCGGCCAACCTGCCCGACGGCATGACGCTGCGCGACGCGGGCGGCGCGGTGATCGACGCCGTGTGCTGGAACTTCGCCGTCTGGACGGCGACCGTGCCCGCGTGGCTGGAAGGCAGCGGCCTGTGGGGCGCGATGCAGATGATCGACCTGTCGGCGCAGCCGGCGGCGGGTCTGCTCAGCGCGCAGCGCTGGCAGGACGGCTTCGACAGCAACGACAACGGCCGCGACTTCGTGGCCATGCAGTGGACGCCCGGCGCCGCCAACGGCTCGCTGCACACCGTGCTGCCGAACCTCGTCGAGAACTGCGACAGCTTCGTCGGCGACAACCTCAACGGCCTGCTGTCGTTCTCGTTCGTGCCCGCCACGATCCAGGATCCGGCGGCCGTCGCCGTCGCCACCGGCGCGGTGCGCGCCTATCCGCCGTCGCCGCAGGGCGGCAACGTCGTGCGCGCGTGGGATCCGACCGGCGGCGGCAACATGCTCGTCGCGCAGACGCTGCCGCTGCTCGGCAGCTTCCTGTTCGAGGCGTGGGTCCACGTCGCGCCGGGCAACCCGGCGATGGCGGCCGGCGAAGGCGAGAGCTGGTCGATCGGCGTGCGCGGCACGACGGATTCGTTCGGCCATCCGCACGACGCCGGCGGGACCTACTACGCGCAGGCGGCGCTGTGCGCCAATCGTTCGCCCGGCGGCACCGGCGTCGCCTGGATGGCGTACGTCCGCAACACCCAGACCGACCTCTACCTCGTCGACGCCGGCAACGGCGGCCCTGGCCTGACGGTGCTCGCCGGCCCGATCGTGTGCAACGCGGCGCAGAACTCCGGCTGGCAGCGGCTGCGCCTGCGCGTCGACGGCACGCAGCTGGTCGCCAACTTCGGCGGCACGTTCGGGGCCGACAACGGCCAGCGCTTCACCGCCACGGTCGCCGACGTGCCGGGCGCGGTGTGGCTGCAGTACCGCGAGTGCCTGATCGGCAACGCCAACATCACCGGCCTGCTGCTCGACCGCATCGAGCTGTACTCGGCGGTGCCGGCGCAGGTCTCCTACTCGGGCCAGGGTTCGCCGACGAGCGGCGGCACGCCGTCGATCGCGGCGGTCGGCAGCCCGGTGGTCGGCAACGCCGGCTTCCAGCTCGCCGGCGGCAACCTGCTGCCCTTCGGCGTCAGCCTCGTCGCCCTCGACGTCGGCGCGCTGCTGCCGGGGCTGCCGGTCCCCGGCGGCGCGCCGACGCTCGCGCTGTACGCCAACCCGGCCTTCGTCGGCACGACGCTCAACAGCCCGACCGGGACGGCGGCCTTCGCGCTGCCGCTGCCGGCCGTCAACGCGCTGATCGGCACGACGGTCGCCGCGCAGTACTTCGACGTCGACGCCGGTCTGCCGTACGCGCTGCCGCTGGGCAGTTCGCGCGGCTGCCAGATCGTGCTCGGCAATTGAGCCGCGCACCGCGGCGGCGGGACCGGTATCCTCCGCCGCCGTGAGCTATCGCGTCGAGCTCCCGGTCTTCTCGGGCCCCATGGACCTGCTGCTGCACCTCGTGCGGCAGTCGGAGGTCGACGTCCACGCGATCCGCGTCGCGCCGATCCTGGACGACTTCCTCAAGCACCTCGCTGTACTGCGCGCGCTCGACCTGCACGACATCGGCGACTTCCTCGTGATGGCGAGCACGCTGATGGAGATCAAGTCGCGCGAGCTGCTGCCCAACGAGACGGTCGAGCTGGAGGAGGAGTTCGATCCGCGCGACGACCTGATCCGCCGCCTGCTGGAGTACAAGCGCTACCGCGACCTCGCGCGCGAGCTCGACGCGCGCGCCGACCGCCGCGCGCGGCAGTCGCCGTTGGTGCTGTCGCAGCCGGCGCACCTCGCCGAGCAGGCCGACGAGGACCATCTCGAACTCGGCGAGGTCGGCATCTGGGAGCTGACGTCGGCGTTCGCCAAGCTGCTGGAGGAGATCGGCCAGCAGGCGACGATGCAGATCGAGAAGGAGAAGCGCGACGTCGGCTTCTACACGCGCCGCCTGCTCGACCAGTTCAAGGCGCGCCGGGAGGTGCGCTTCGCCGAGATCTTCGACCGCAACGAGGGCCGCTACGGCCTGATCGGGACGCTGATCGCGCTGCTGGAGATGATGAAGCAGGGTTACCTGCGCGCGATCCAGGAGCAGTGCTTCGGCGAGATCCACCTCGCCTACAAGGGCGGCGACGACGTGCAGGCCGACCAGATCCTCGCCGGCATCGTCGCCGACGAGCTCAAGCAGAAGGAGCGCGACGAGGCGCTCGCCGCCGGCCGCGATCCCGAGGACGGCTCGATCCCGACCGAGCAGATGCGCGCGATCGTCGACGCCGGCGACAACGAGTCCGGCGACGGCGACGAGGACGCGCCGTTGCTGGCCGAGGTCGAGGACCTCGGCGAGGACGACGTCGATGAGGAGCCGACGCAGGCCCCGGACGACGGCCTTGCCGCCGACGAGCTGGCGTGACGACGCCGCGGCCGCCGCTGCTGGCCGATGCCGAGGCCGAGGCGCTGGTCGCGGCGCATCCAGGCTGGCGGCGCGACGGCAGCTGGCTCGCGGCGTCGTTCCGTTGGCCGACGTTCCGCACCGCCGTGGCGTTCACGCAGCGCCTTGCCGAGGTCGCCGAGGCGCTCGACCATCATCCCGAGTGGACGGTGCGCTGGCGGGTCGTCGACGTGCGCACGACGACGCACGACGCCGGCGGGCTGACTGCGCGCGACGCGGCGCTGGTGGCGGCGATCGCCGCCGTGGCGGCGGCCGCGCCGCGCTGACTACCTGCCTGCAGCGGCCGCGGCCCAGACGCCGGGCCACGCCGCGGCGAGCGCGCGCAGCGCCTTGCCGCGGTGGCTGAGGCGGTCCTTGGTCGCGGCGTCGAGCGCGGCGAAGGTGCGCGTCGGATCGCCGCCGAACTCGGTCGGCACGAAGATCGGGTCGTAGCCGAAGCCGCCGTCGCCCTGCGGCGCGCCCAGCAGCGTGCCCTCGCAGGCGTCCTCGATCGCCGCCAGCACGCGGCCGTCGGGCGCGCACACGCACAGGCTGCAGACGAAGCGCGCCGTCCGTCGCGGCTCGGGCACGTCGCGCAGTTCGTCGAGCAGCCGCAGCAGCCGGCCGCGGTCGTCGAGGCCCGGGCCGCCGTAGCGCGCCGACAGCACGCCCGGCCGGCCGCCGAGCGCGTCGACGCACAGGCCGCTGTCGTCCGCCAGCGCGACGGCGCCGGCGAGGCGTGCCAGCGTCGACGCCTTCACCCGCGCATTGCCGGCGAAGTCGGGCTGGTCTTCGACCGGGTCGAACGGTTGGCCGAGCTCGTCGGGCGTGCGCAGCGTCACGCCGAGCGGCGTCAGCATGCGCTCCAGCTCGGCGCGCTTCTTCTTGTTGTTGGTCCCGATCCAGAGCGTTGGCATGGCGCGATGCGGTCGCGGTGGGGAGGCGCAGCCGGCGCGTCCGTCAGATGCCGAGCGCCTTCTTCTGCAGGTCGACGACCGTGGCGCAGCCGGTCTGGCCGAGCGCCAGCATCTGCTGGAACTGGTCCATCGCGAACGGGCGCTTCTCGGCGCCGCCCTGCACCTCGATCAGCCGGCCGTCGGCGGCGCAGACGACGCTGAGGTCGACCTCGGCGGAGCTGTCCTCGGAGTAGTCGAGGTCGACCATCGGCGTGCCGCCGACGACGCCGACCGACACCGCCGACACGAGCCCGCGCAGCGGCCACTTCGGCAGCTGCTTCTGCTCCTCCATCCACAGCAGCGCGTCGTACAGCGCGACGATCGCGCCGTTGACCGACGTCGTGCGCGTGCCGCCGTCCGCGCTGATCACGTCGCAGTCGATCCACAGCGTCACCTCGGGCAGCTGCTGCAGGTCGATCGCGCAGCGCAGCGCGCGGCCGATCAGGCGCTGGATCTCGAAGCTGCGGCCGTCGAGCGGCCGGCCGGTGCGGCCGTCGCGCGGCTTCCGCGGCTGGCCCGCGCCGGGCAGCATCGCGTACTCGGCCGTCAGCCAGCCGCCCTGGTGGCGGTTGTACATCCACTGCGGCACCTGGTCCTGGACCGACACGGTGCACAGCACCTTGGTCTTGCCGCACTCGGCGAGCACCGAACCGGGCAGGTCGGTGTAGCTGCGGGTGAACGTGATCGGACGCAGTTGGTCCGCGGGACGGTTGAACTTGCGGGCCGGGGCGGCAGCGGTTGGCGGCATGGGGCGGCGCAAGCTAGGAGCCTGCGTTGCGGAAGGCAACGCCGCCGGCGGCCAGCAGCGAGGCGAGCACGCGGCGCAGTTCGTGCACGCCGAACGGCTTGCGCACGCGGCGCAGCTGCGGCCACTGCGCGCCGATCGCTGCGTCCGGGTCGTCGAGCGACAGCAGGTCGAGCGCCGGCGCGACGGCGCGCAGCGCGGCGGCGAGGTCGCGGTCGGCGAGGCGTTCGTCGCGGTCGACGATCAGCACCTCGAAGCGGTCCGGCGTCGCGCGCAGGAACGTGCTCGCCGCCGCCGCGTCGGCGCAGACGAACACGGCGCGGCCGGTCGCCTTCAGCTCCGCGGCCAGCATCGCGCGCACCGCCGGGTCGGACTCTAGCAGCAGCGCGCCGCCGTAGCGGTGCGGCTGCGGGCGGTCGTCCGCGGCGGCGGCCGCTGGCGGCGTTGGCGCCTGAACCAGCGCCGCTGCGTCGGTCGCGGGCGCGTCGGCCACGGGCCAGCGCAGGACGACGCGGGCGAGGCGACCGTGCGACTGCTGGAACACCGCCTCGCCGCCGTGCGCCGCCGTCAGCACGCGCGCGGCTTCGCGGTCGATCGCCAGTTGCGCGTCGTCGAGCAGATCGGCGGACGACGCGCCACCGTCGCCGCTCCATTCCAGCGTGCACTCGATGCGCACCTGCGGGTGGTGGGCGTCGTAGCAGGACTCCGCCGCGATCGACAACCGCGTCGCGCCGGCCTCGGCGCGCAGCAGCGCGCGGCAGGCGCTGGCCAGCGCATCGAAGGTCGCGTCGTGGGGCGCGGCGAGTTCGGGCAGGTGGTCCGGCGGCTGCCAGTGCAGTTCCAGGCCGACGTGCGTGCGCTGCAGTTCGTTGGTCAGGCGGGCGATCAGGCGCGCCACGTCGGTCGTGCCGACCGCGTCGGCGTGCACGCTCTGCCCGCCGATGGCGGAGAGCCGCGCGTGCAGCGACCGCAGCCGGCGGACGGCGACGAGCAGGCCTTCCGCCGCGCGCGGCACGTCGCTGCGGTTCGCCGCCGCCTCGATCAGCGCGTGCGCGCCGCCCTCGATGCCCGACGCGAGCGTCGCGACCTCGGCGGCGGCCGCGTTCGCCAACTGGCGGGCACGGTCGCGGCGACCTGGCGCGGCCACCGGCGGCAGGGTGGCGGCCGCCGCTGCCGCCGCGGTCGCGCGCGCAGCGGGCCGCCGGCGGCGCCACAGGGCGACCGCGCCGATGCCCCCGAGGGCGAGGCCGGCGAGGATCCAGGACAAGTCGTTCACGGGCGAGGCGGGGGACGGCGGACCGTCGGGCCAAGCTAGCCATGGTGGCCGAGGCTGTCGAGGCATCCCGCCTGGGCCCGCGGTCGCCGGCCGTCGTGCGTCAGCCGTCGCCGACGCCGAGTCGGAAGTGGTGCATCAGCGGCGTGCGGCAGGCGGCGCCGGGCGCCGCCACTTCGCCGTCGGCGACGGCGAGGCGATCGACGGCGCGCACCAGCGTGAACGCGACGAAGCCGCCGGCGTCGTTGGCGACGACTTCGCGCACCGGCGTGCACTCGTGCGCGATCGCCGCCGCCGGCAGGCCGAGGAAGCGCGCACGCAGCCGCCAACCGACCATCCGGTTGTCGAGGCGCAGCGCGAGGCGCACGAACGGCTCGTCGGCGCAACCGGTCAGCGTCGCGACGCAGTCCCAGCCGACGGGGCCGCGGCCGATGCGGCCCGCGAGCGTCAACTGCTGCACGTCGCCGCCGTCGACGTAGCGCACCGGCTGCAGGAACTGCGCCGAGAACAGCCGTGCGCGCTCGTCCGGCGCGCCGACGAAGCCGTCCAGCGTGCCGTGGTCGGCGCGCGCCTCGAAGCGCAGGCAGTTGCTGGCGTGCAAGCCGTCGCCGCGGGCGACGAACAACACGCCTTCCTTGCGCGAGAAGCGCACGCGCGCGCCGCCCGAGCGCACCAGCAGGTCCTTGCGCCGGCGCAGGTCCTTGCCGACCACGGCCGCGGCGCTGGCGTCGGGCCCGCGTTCGACCGGCAGCGGCCCGGCGAGCGCGATCGCTTCCTCCAGCTTGACCGCGAAGCCGCGCGCGACGCCGTCCTGCACGGTGCCGGCCCAGAGATCAGGGTGCCGCTCGGTGTCGAACGGCGCGAGGTGGGCGCGGCTCGCCGGCGCGTTGGCCATCGCCTGCAGCGCCTGCCACTGCAGCAGCTTGAGGTCGATGCGGCAGTCGGCGGCGCCAGCGCCGGGCGCGGCGAATGGCCCCGCCGGGCCGGGATCCGCGGGCAACTGGGCGAGGGTGGCCGCGGCGCGGTCCGGGTGCGTCGTCGGCGCGACAGGCATCACCGGATCTTGGCGGCGGCAGCCGGCACGCGCCACATGGTGCTCGGCGGTTTCAGCCGCGACGCGGAACTGCCGATGAGACCGGCGCATGAACCACGTCCGGCTCCATGGTGACCCCCTCGCCGACGACGCCTCCGCCAGCCGCATGCGCAGCTTCCTGCGCGTCGCCCTGGCCAACGGCCTGCGCTGCGCCTGGTCGCTCGACGGCCTGCGGCGCGAGGGCGCGACCGACGACGGCCCCAAGGTGACGCTGCAGGACTGCGATCGCGTCGTCTCGCTGCCGACCCGGTTGCCCCCGGCCGAGATCGAACTGCTGCAGCGCGCGCTCGACGAAGCGGCGCCGGCCACGGCGCCGGTGCTCGTCTTCGCTGAAGCCGATCGCCGCGCCGATGCGGTCGCCGAAGCCGGCTTCCTGTGGCCGTCGGCCGCCGCGGTGTTCGCCGTCCGCGACGGCGCCACCGCCAACGAACTGCTCGACCGCGCCCGCGCCGAGCTGCGCTGGGCCGGCCTCGACAGCCCGCCGCTGGCGCGCGAACCGCGCGAACTGCAGCCGTGGCTGGCGCTGCCGCCCGCCACCGTCGCCGGGCCGATCGTCTGCTTCGCTCGCGACGGCTTCGCCGACGGCTGCGACCTCGCCATCGCGGCGTGGCGCCGGCTGCGCCGCACGCACGCCGTGCCGCTGCGCATCGTCGCCACGACGGCGATGCCGCCGGTGGTCGAGGCGATCTGGCGCGCGCTCGGCGACGACCTGCCGCACGCCGAGGTGCTCGTCGCCGAACCCGACCCGGAGCACGTGCGCGACGCGGTCGCGATCGCGCTGCCGTGGCGGCGCATGGGCGACGCGCGCTCTCTCGTGCACGCGCTCGCGTCGGGCCGGCCGGTGTGCGCTGCGCGCTTCGCCGCGACGGCGCCGCTGCTGGCGCACGGCGCCTGCTTTCCCGTCGGCGGCCAGCACGTCGCCGGCGATGCCCCGGGCGACGTCGGCTTCGAACCGGACGAAGGATCGCTGCTCGCCGCGCTGCGCGCCGCCATCGGCGACGTCGCCCGCGCCCAGGCTGTCGCCTGCCGCGCGCGCGCCTTCGTCGCCGCGGAACTGACGCGCAACCGTCCGGCGCCGCCGCCGCCGCCCGTCGCGCCGGCCATCGCGCCGCCGCCGACGATCGCGATCGAGGCTGCGTGGGGCCAGGAAGGCGCCGCCAGCGAGCGGGCCATCGCGCTCGTGCGCGCGCTCGCCGCCCGCGCCGACGTCGCGGTCTGCTGCGTCAATCCGGCGCGTGCGCGCCTCGACCTCGCGCGCCTGCGCGCCGCCGCGCCGGACGTCGCGCTGCGCCTCTGCCGCGACCCGGGCGACGTCGACCTGTGGATCGCCGCCGGCGCAGCGCCGCGGGCCGTGCGTCCGCGCTGCCGCACCTTCGCCGTCGTCGGCGCGACCGCCAACGCGCACAGCGCCGACTTCGCGCCGCTGCTGACGCAGGAGTGCGACATCGCCGTCGCCGCCGGGTCCGGCGTCGCCGAGGCGCTCGCCGCCGCGGGCCGCGCGCCGGACACCGTCGTGGCGTGGAGCGATGCCCACGCGGTCGCCGTCGACCTCGCCTCGCGCGCCATCGCTGCCGCCGCCGAGCGCGCCGGCCTGCCGATCGTCGCGATGGCGCGCGCCATGGCGCTGCCGCGCGCGACCGTGCTGGCGTGAGCGCGTTCGCCGGCGTGGACTTCGCCGCCGGGCAACGCTACGGGTAGCCGCCATGACGCGTCCGACCGACGACGAAGTGGCGACGCGGTTGGCGTTCGCGCGGCGCATTGCCGCCGACTGCGGCCAGCGCCTGCTGCACATCCGCTCCTGCGGCCGCTGGCCCGAGGGCCCGCTGGTGGGCGACGTCGGCGATCAGGCCGCCGACGGCTACCTCCAGGGCTCCCTGCGCGCGCGCTTCCCCGACGACGGCCTGCTGTCCGAGGAGACCACCGACGGCCCCGAGCGCCTCGCCCGGCGCTGGACGTGGATCGTCGACCCGCTCGACGGCACCAAGGAGTACACGCAGGGCCGCCACGACTGGGCGGTGCACGTCGGCATCGCGTGCGACGGCACGGCCGTTGCCGGCGCGCTGGCGCTGCCGGCGGTCGACCGCGTCGCCACGGGCGTGTGCCTGCCCGGCGCCGAGCGCGCGGAACTGACCGGCGGCGGCAGCGGCGAGTGGCCGATGGCGCTGCCCGCCGACCCCGGTCCCGACGCGCCGCGGCGGCTGCGCATGGTCTGCAGCCGCAGCCACACGCCCGAGCTCGTGCACCGCATCGCGAACGGCCTCGACGCCGAGCTGGTGCCGTGCGGCAGCGTCGGCTTCAAGGTGGCGATGCTGCTGTTCGGCCGCGCGGACGTGTACGTGCACAAGAAGGGCCTGCGCGAATGGGACGTCTGTGCCCCGGAGGCGGTGGCGCGCGCCGCCGGCTTCGTCGTCTGCCGCTTCGACGGCGAACTGCATCGCTACAACCGGCCCGACCCGCGCAGCGACGAGATCGTCGTCTGCCGGCCGTGGCTGCGCGACCGGGTGCTCGCGCTGCTCGGCGGCTGACGGCGGGGCCCGCCGGCGGCGCGCCGGATCCGGTGGCGCCGGCGCGATCGCGCGCGCTTTCGCCGCGGCGGCTGCAGGCGCGGGGGCTGCGCGCCCGATGGAGCGGCGTGCCCCCGGCGCTGCAGCGGCGTATCGTGCCGCCCCACGAGCGATGACGATCGTCCGCACCTACGACACCGCGACCGCCAACCGCGGTCCGCTGCGCCACCTGGCCTCGATGCTGCGCTATCCGGCGCTGGTGTGGGAGCACCGCTACATGGTGCAGAACTTCCTGCGCCGCGACGTGCTGGGGCGCGTCAACGGGTCGGCGCTCGGCGTCGGCTGGCTGCTGCTGCAGCCGATGTTCCAGTTCGCGGTCTACTTCGTCGTCTTCGGCCTGTTGTTCGGCGGCCGCAGCGCCTCGGGCGAGGCGACCGCGCGGTTCGCGCTGTACCTGTTCTCGGGCGTCATCGTCTGGCAGGCGTTCGCCGAGGCGACGACGGTGTCGTGCTCGATGATCGTCGACAACGGCAACCTCGTGAAGAAGGTCGCCTTCCCGTCCGAGGCGCTGTTCGTGCACGTCGGCGCGGTGGCGCTGCTCGTCTACCTGCTGGGCGCGGTGATCTGCCTCGCCACCGGCCTCGTCACCGGCGTCGCCAGCGTCGGCTGGCCGCTGCTCGGCCTGCCGGTCGTGCTGCTCGTGCAGTTCCTGTTCACGCTCGGGCTCGGCATGCTGCTGGCCAACGCCTTCGTGTTCGTGCGCGACGTCGGCCAGCTGTGGCGCATCGTCGTGTCGGCCTGGATGTTCCTGTCGCCGGTGTTCTGGGAGCCTGACCTGCTGCGCAGCAACGACAAGCTGCCGCCGGGCCTGGTCGCGCTGGTGATGGACTGGAACCCGATGTATCCGCTGCTGATGGCGCACCGCATCGCGCTCGGCGGCGACGAGGCGGCGCTGGGCGGCTTCTGGCCGCAGGTCGGCTGCGCGGCGCTCTGGGCCGGCGGCGCGTTCGTCGTCGGCTACACGGTCTTCATGAGCCGCAAGCACAAGTACGCCGACCTGATCTGACCGGCGGCGCCGTCAGCGCGTGATCGGTTCGACGGCCCAGCGGTGGGCCTGCAGGAACAGGCCGAGGTCCTTGGTGCGGTTCTGCACGATCAGGTTCTGCGCCGCCGGCCGCTCCTGGTAGAGGTGCACGCCGTTCTCGTCGAACAGCCAGATCGGCACGCCGAACTCGCCGGACAGCAGGCAGAGCGAGTCGACGAGCAGGGTCACGTGGCCCTCGGCGAAGTCCACGTCCACTCCGGCGAACTGCGTCGTGTGCGCGAAGCACAGCGTGCCGTCGGTCCGCTTGGCGCCGACGGCGACGGTGAGGCGCTCGCGCCGCGGATTGCGCACGCGCACGCGAACCGCCGCGTTCTCGCCGGGGGCGAAGACGTTGCGCGGCTGGCCGGTTGCCGGATCGAGGATCTCGGCGCCGACGATGCACGGCAGGTCGGCGGCCGCCGTCGCCTTCGGCACGTCGGCGAACGGCGACGGGTCGCCGCCGGCGAGCAGGTTGTTCTCGTACGTCGCGTACTCGTTGGTCACCGTGACCGCGTCGCCGATCATCTGCATGCGGCCGCTCTTGAGCCAGATGGCCCGCTCGCAGATCTGCCGCACCTGATAGAGGCCGTGCGAGCAGAAGAACATCGCCTTGCCGCGCTTCTTGAAGCTCCAAACGCGGTCGAAGCACTTCTTCTGGAAGTTCATGTCGCCGACGCTCAGGATCTCGTCGACGATCAGCAGGTCGGGATCGGTCGCCATCGCCACGCTGAACGCGAGGCGCGCCGCCATGCCGGAGCTGTAGGTCCGCACCGGCGCGTTGATGAATTCGCCGAGCTCGCTGAAGTCGACGATCTCGGCGTACTTGCGGTTGGCCTCCTGCCGCGAGAAGCCGAGCATCGCCGCGTTCATGAAGATGTTCTCGCGGCCGCTGAACGACGTGTTGAAGCCGGCGCCGAGCTCCAGCAGGCTGGTCACCCGGCCGCGCACGGTGTAGCTGCCCGACGTCGGGTACGTCGTGCCGCTGAGGACCTTCAGCAGCGTCGACTTGCCGGCGCCGTTGGTGCCGACGAGGCCGACGCACTCGCCGGGCGCGACGGCGAACGCCACGTCGTGCAGGGCGTGCACCTCGCGGTACCGCTTCTTGCGATCCCAGGGCAGCGCCTCGAGCAGCCGGCCGTACTGGTTGTCGTACAGCCGGTACGTCTTGCCGAGGCCCTTGGCTTCGATGACGGGTTCCATGGTCAGCCGAGCATGCCGCGCTGCCGCAGCGCGGCCAGCACGCGGTCGAGGTTCGCGGCGAGGCCCTCGCGTTCCGTGTCGAGACGGACCTCCGGCGCGGTCGGCGCCTCGTACGGCGCGTCGACGCCGGTGACGTTGGCGATCTCGCCGGCGCGGGCGCGGGCGTAGAGGCCGTCCTGGTCGCGTGCCTCGCAGACGGCGAGCGGCGCGTCGCAGAACACTTCGACGAAGCGATCGGCGCCGACGATGGCGCGCGCCTGCTGGCGTTCGGCCGCGAGCGGCGAGACCAGCGCGACGATGGTGATCAGGCCCGACTCGGCGTTCAGCCGCGCCACCTCGGCGGCGCGCCGCTGGTTCTCCCAGCGGTCGGCGCCGCGGAAGCCGAGGTCGCGGCTGAGGCCGCGCCGCAGGATCTCGCCGTCGAGCACCTGCACGTGCCGGCCGTCGGCGAACAGCCGTTCCTCCAGCGCGTACGCGAGCGACGACTTGCCGCTGCGCGGCAGGCCGGTGATCCACAGCACGAACGGCCGCTGGCCCAGGCGTGCGGCGCGCGCGTCGGCGGTGACGCGGCGCTTGTCGACGAGCCGCAGGTTGCGGCCGGCGTCGGCGGCGGCGTGCGTGCGTCCGGCGCTCTCCTCGGCGGTCATGCGCTCGACGACCATGCCGGCGCCGACCGTCGCGTTGGTCATGCGGTCGATGAGGATGAACGAGCCGGTGGTGCGGTTCTGCGCGTAGGCGTCGGCCGCCAGCGGCCGCGCGGTCTCCAGGCGGATGCGGCCGATCTCGTTCATCTGCAGCGCCGTCGCCGGCTCGCGGCGCAGCGTGCCGATCTGGATGCGGTAGCGCAGCTCGACGACCTCGCCGGGCGTCTCCAGCGTCGTGTGCTTCACGAGGTACTGCCGGCCGGTCTGCATCGGCGTCTCGTTGAACCACACCACCATCGCCTCGACGGCGTTGTCGAGGTGGGGGGCGTTGTTGGGGGCGACGATCATGTCGCCGCGGCTGACGTCGACCTCGTCGGCGAGCGTGACGGTCACCGCCATCGGCGCCCACGCTTCGCCGACCTCGACGCCGCCGACCAGCAGCGACTTGACGCGCGACCGGCGGCCGGACGGCAGCGTCGCGATCTCGTCGCCGACGCGCAGGATGCCCGACGCGAGCGTGCCGCAGAAGCCGCGGAAGTCGAGGTTGGGCCGCAGCACGAGCTGCACCGGCAGGCGCAGGTCGACGAGGTTGCGGTCGCCGGCGAGGTGCACCGACTCCAGGTGCGCGAGCAGCGGCGGCCCCTGGTGCCAAGGCATCGCCTCGCTGCGCCGGACGACGTTGTCGCCCTTGAGCGCCGACATCGGGATGAAGTGCACGTCGCGCACCTGCAGGCGCGAGGCGAACTCGGCGTAGGCGGCGCGGATCTCCTCGAAGCGCGCCTCGCTCCAGCCGACGAGGTCCATCTTGTTGACGGCGACCACGAAGTGCTGGATGCCGAGCAGCGCGCAGAGGAACGAGTGGCGGCGCGTCTGCTCCAGCACGCCGTGGCGCGCGTCGATCAGGATGATCGCGAGGTCGCAGTTCGACGCGCCGGTCGCCATGTTGCGCGTGTACTGCACGTGCCCCGGCGTGTCGGCGATGATGAATTTGCGCCGGTCGGTGGCGAAGTAGCGGTGGGCGACGTCGATCGTGATGCCCTGCTCGCGCTCGGCCTGCAGGCCGTCGACGAGCAGCGCGAGGTCCACGTCCTCGCCGGTCGTGCCGTAGCGCGCCGACGCCTTCTTCGTCGCCGCCAGCACGTCGTCGTGGACCGTCTGCGAGTCGTAGAGCAGGCGGCCGATGAGCGTCGACTTGCCGTCGTCGACACTGCCGCAGGTGAGCAGGCGCAGCATCTCGCGCTGGCCGTAGCGGGCCAGCCAGCCCTCGATGCCCAACTCGTCGATCTGGGAGCCGTAGGTCATCAGAAGTAGCCCTCCCGCTTCTTCTGCTCCATCGAGCCGCCTTCGTCGTAGTCGATGACGCGGCCCTGCCGCTCGGAGTCGCGGCTGCGCAGCATCTCCTCGATGATCTCGGGCATGGTCTCGGCCTCGGACTCGATCGCGCCCGTCAACGGGTAGCAGCCGAGCGTGCGGAAGCGGACCTTGCGCATCTCGGGCTTCTCGCCGGGCTCCAGCGGCATGCGGTCGTCGTCGACCATGATCCAGGCGCCGCCGCGCCGGACGACCGGCCGTTCCTTGGCGAAGTACAGCGGCACCATCGGCAGCGACTCCTTGTGGGCGTAGAGCCAGACGTCGAGCTCGGTCCAGTTGCTGAGCGGGAACACGCGGATCGACTCGCCCTTGTTGACGCGGCAGTTGAACACGTTCCAGAGCTCGGGCCGCTGGTTCTTGGGGTCCCACTGGTGGAAGCGGTCGCGGAAGCTGAAGACGCGCTCCTTGGCGCGGCTCTTCTCCTCGTCGCGCCGCGCGCCGCCGAACGCCGCGTCGAAGCCGCCGGCGGTCAGCGCCTGCTTCAGCGCCAGCGTCTTCATCACGTGCGTGTGCTTCTGCGTGCCGTGCGTGAACGGGTTGACGTCGTCGCGCACGCCGTCGGGGTTGATCCACTCGACGAAGTCGAGCCCCATGCGGCGCACCAGCTCGTCGCGGAAGGCGATCATCTCGCGGAACTTCCAGCGCGTGTTGACGTGCAGCACCTTGAACGGGATGCGCGCCGGCGCGAAGGCCTTCTCGGCCAGCCGCAGCATCACGCCGCTGTCCTTGCCGATCGAGTACAGCATCACCGGCCGCTCGAAGGCGGCGGCGACCTCGCGGATGATGTGGATGCTCTCGTGCTCGAGCTGCTCGAGGTGCGTCAGCGAGTATCGGGTCATTGCTGGTGCGCCTCGGGCACGATGCCGCGCTCGCGCAGGTGGTGGATCAGCGTCTCGGCGCAGCCGGCGACCGACATCTCGGCGGTGCGCAGGCGCACGTCGGGCTGCTCGGGCGGCTCGTACGGCGACGAGATGCCGGTGAACTCGGGGATCTGGCCGGCGCGCGCCTTCTTGTAGAGGCCCTTGGGATCGCGCTGCTCGCAGGTCGCCAGCGGCGCGTCGACGAAGGCCTCGATCATGTCGACGCCGAGCAGGTCGCGCGCCGCGGCGCGATCGACGCGGAACGGCGACACGAACGCGGTGACCACGATCGCGCCGAGGTCGACGAACAGCGCGGCCGTGTGCGCGGCGCGGCGGATGTTCTCGCGCCGGTCGTCCGGGCCGAAGCCGAGGTCGGCGCATAGCCCGTGGCGCAGGTTGTCGCCGTCGAGCACGCAGCAGAGGCGGCCGCGCGCGTACAGGCGCGTCTCCAGCTCGCGGGCGATCGTCGACTTGCCGGAGCCCGACAGGCCGGTCAGCCAGACCACCGCTCCGCGCTGGCCGAGCAGGCGCTCGCGATCGCGGCGGGTGATCGCCCCCGTGTGCATGCGGATGTTGCGGTCGGCTGGCATGGCGCGGTTGGTGGGCGTCGAACGGGCGCAGAATCCTACCGACTCCCGCGGCGCCGGGACGCGTTGCGTGCACGCGGGGCCGCAATCTGCGACGCGCGGCGCGCGTCCCCGCCATGGCACTGGCGGCGCCGGATCCGGTGCGGCCGAGGATGGCGTGGCTTGCCGCGACGCCGAGCCCTACGAGCCGCCGCCGCGAGCGAGCAGTTCCTCGGCGCACCGCACCGCTTGCTCCGGTTCGTTGGCCACCGCGTCGGCGCCGACGATGCGCCACAGGTCGGGAACGACCGCGAACGGCCCGCCGCCCACGAGGATCGGCGCGTGGGTCTCGGCCGGCGCCGCGCGCAGCAGCGCGATCGTCGAGCGCGCGGTGCCGACGTGCAGCGCAAGCGTCGCGCCGATCGCGATCAGGTCGACCTTGCGGTCGGCGAGCAGCCAGTCGAGGTCGGAGGCCGGCATGTCGGCGCCGAGGTTCCAGACGTCGTAGCCGTGCGCCTCGAAGCGGTCGGCGACCATGCGCAGGCCGATCGAGTGCATGTCGCCGCCGACCGCGAACATGAGCACCGTGCGGTGGCGGGGCGGCGCGGGCTCGATCGTCGTCGACAGCCGGTCGATGCAGCTCTCGACGATGCGCGAGGCGAAGTGCTCGTCGGCGATCGGGATCTCGCCCATCAGCCACATGCGGCCGATCTCGCGCTGCGCGGTGGACAGCACGTGGTCGTGCAGGTCGGCGACGCTCGCGCCGGCCTTGCGCAGTTCGAGCACGAGGTCGAGCGCGTCGCGCCGGCGGTTCTCCAGCACCGCCAGCAGGAAGCGGCGGGCGGCGTCGCGCAGGGGGCCGTCGCCCTCGAGCCAGCTCGGGATCTCCGTCGGCGCGGTCGCGAGGCGCTGCAGCGCGACATCGACGTGCCGGTGCAGGGCGGCGTGGCACTCGATCGGCAATTGGCCCTCGAGCGCGCGGCGGATCGCCAGCAGGTTCTCCGTCAGGTACTCCGGCGCGACGCCCCGATGCGCGAGCGCGACCTTGTACCAGGCCATCTGGTGGGCGATCAGTTCGGGCCGGTCGACGTCGAGCGACTCGGCGAGCGTCAGGATGCGGACGCGCGTGTCCTCGACCGGGTCGGCGAAGGTGGCGGGCAGGCCGACCTCGACGAGGCCCGGGCGTTGGCGCGCCAGGGCCTCGATTGCCGCGAGCGCGCAGGCGCGCGCGCCTTGGCGCAGCAGGCCGGCGGCGAAGCGTTCGGGGAACTGCATGGGCGGCGGCAGCTTGTACCGCGCCGCTCCGCGGCCCGCCACGGCAGGCTCGGTCGCAGCGCGTCGCTGCATCCGCTCGCCCCGTTGCTGGCGAACTACGGCCGCGCGCGCGGGTCCTGGCTGCCTGCAGCCGCCGCGTTCGCACCGACCAACCCCCACCCCACAGAGCAAGCAATGCGCATCGTCTCCGTCTTCGCCTTCGGCGTCCTCGCCGGCGGCCTCCTGGCCCAAAATCCCTCCGACGCCTCGACCCCCAAGAACGAGAAGGACATCGTCGCCACCGCCGTCGCCGCCGGGTCGTTCCAGACGCTCGTCGCCGCCGTCAAGGCCGCCGACCTCGTCGGCGTGCTGCAGGGCAAGGGCCCGTTCACGGTGTTCGCCCCGACCGACGAGGCGTTCGCCAAGCTGGGCAAGGAAGCCATCGCGGACCTGCTGAAGCCCGAGAACAAGGCGAAGCTCGCCGGCATCCTGACGTACCACGTGGTGCCCGGCAACCTGCCGGCCGCGAAGGTCGTCGCGGCGACGTCGCTGACGACGGTCCAGGGCGCGTCGCTGGCGATCGTCGCCGGCAAGGACGGCGTCACGGTCAACGGCGCCAAGGTCGTCAAGACCGACGTCACGGCCAGCAACGGCGTGATCCACGTCATCGACACCGTCGTCCTGCCGCCGGAGAACATCGTCGCCACCGCGGCGAAGGCCGGCAAGTTCCAGACGCTGCTGACCGCCGCCACCGCGGCCGGCCTCGCCGACACGCTCGCCAACGGCGGTCCGTTCACGGTGTTCGCGCCGACGGACGAGGCGTTCGCCAAGCTGGGCAAGGACACGATCGCCAACCTGCTGAAGCCGGAGAACAAGGACAAGCTCGCCAACGTCCTCAAGTACCACGTCGTCGCCGGCGTCGTGAAGGCGGCGGACGTCGTCAAGCTGAAGGAGGCGAAGACGCTGCAGGGCGGCGCCGCCACGGTCAAGGTCGTCGACGGCAAGGTCACGATCGACGGCGCCAACGTCGTCGCCACGGACATCGCCGCCAGCAACGGCGTCATCCACGTCATCGACGCGGTCATCCTGCCGCGCTGAACCGCAAGCCATGGTCACGACGACGGAACCCCGGTGCACCAACGCGACCTTTCGCGTAGAAAGGTCGCCCTTGGGTTCCGTCAGCATGGTCGAACCACTCCTGCCCCGAATCGCCAGCGGTGACACGGCCGCCGTCAGCGAGTTCCTGCGCCGCCACACCGGCCTCGTGCTGGGGCAGGCGCGGCGCTTCTGCCGCAATCCGCAAGACGCTGAGGACGCGGTCCAGGACATCTTCCTGGAGATCTGGCGCAGCGCGGCCCGCTTCGACGCGACACAGGGATCGGAGACGACCTTCGTCGCGACCATCGCCCGCCGCCGGCTGGTCGATCGCATCCGCCGGCTCACCAGCCGTCCGGCGCCCGACCTGCTGGAGGACCCGACGACGATCCAGGCGCGCCCCGAGCGCGACGGCGTCGACGTGCGCGACGAAGCCGCGCGCGCCAAGGCAGCGATGCAGAAGCTGCGCCCGGAGCAGCGGCAAGTGCTCGAACTCGCGCTCGGCCACGGGCGTTCCCATCAGGAAATCTCCACGACCTGCGGCATTCCCTTGGGCACGGTCAAGAGCCACGCCCGTCGCGGCCTGATCCGGCTGCGCAAGATGCTCGGCGTCGACAGCGACGGCGACGGGGGCAAGCAATGAACGAACTCGAGCCAACTCGCCGCGAGGAGCTGCTCGCGGACGCCGCGCTCGGCTGGGTCGACGACGCCGACCGCGCCGAACTCGACGCCCTGCTCGCCGACCCGTCGGCCGAACGTGACCGCGCCGCGCTCGAACGCGCGGCGGCGATCGGAGGTCTCGCGGCCGCGCCTGCCGACGGCGAGGCTGCCGCGTTGCTGGCGATGGCCGCGCGGTTGCACGCCGACGCCGCCTCGTACTTCGCCGCGCAGCGCGCGCGCACGGTCGCGCCTGCACGCATCTGGCGCGCCGCGCCTTGGCTGTTGGCGGCGGCGAGCGTCGTCCTGGCGCTCTGGCCGCAGGGCGAGCCGGCGGCGGTCGAGATGGCGCCGGCAGTCGCGCGCTCGGCGCTGATGCAGCGCCCGAGCACGGAGTGGGTGCAGTGGAACTGGCAGCCGGGGCCGAGCCTGCGCCAAGCCCCGCTCGCCGGGGACGTCGTGTGGGCCGTCGGTCGCGACGAAGGCTACCTGCGCCTGCGCGGCCTGCCGCCGCTCGATCCGGGGCTCCGCTACCAGCTCTGGGTCGTCGACGGCAAGCGCCAGGGTCCGCCGGTAGATGGCGGCCTGCTGCCGCCGCTCGGCCAGGTCGCCGACGAGGTGATCGTGCACGTGCACGCCAAGCTGCCGGTGCAATCGGAGTCGGCCTTCGTGCTGACGATCGAAGCCGCCGAGGGCGTCGTGGTCTCCTCGCAGGAGTACGTCGCCGCGATCGCCAAGCCCTGACCGCCCCCGTTGGCGGCGGGGTAGGCGTTTGGTTCGCGGCGCGGGCGGCGCCGACGACGCCTTTGCATCCGCGCCGGCGGCCGGGGCGAACCCTGCGCCATGCGCCATGCCCTCGCCGCCGCCCTCTTCCTCGCCACCGCCCAGGTCGCCGTAGCCCAGACGCGGCTGTACGACCCGGTGGATGCGCCGGCGCGCGCGACGGCCGCTGCCGTGCTGTCGTACGGAGTCGCCGCTGGCAAGTCGGATGGGGACGTCGGGGTCGAGCGCCTGCGCGCCGCGATCGCGACCGCCTGTGCCTGCCTGCCCGCCGGCTCGGCGGCCCGCGCCAACGCCGAGCAACTGCGTGCGGCCGACGGCGACGCCAAGGCGCTCGCCAAGCAGGCCGCGGCCCTCGCCGGCGACCTCGCCTTCCGCCCCGTCGCCGAGGCCGAACTGCCGGCCGGCGTGCCGGGCTTCGCGGTGCTCGACGAGATCGAGGTGCGCACGTACCCGACCTACCGCATGGTCAAGACGGCGATGAAGGGCGGCTCGATGGGCGCGTTCTGGCCGCTGTTCAACCACATCAAGGACAACGAGATCGCCATGACCACGCCGGTGCAGGTCGACTACGCCGAGGACGGCGAGCGCCAGCGCGAGGCGTCGATGGCGTTCCTGTACGGCTCGCCCGACCTCGGCCCGCTGCGCAAGGACGGCGCGGTCGAGGTCGTCGACGTGCCGCCGCTGACCGTGCTGACGCTCGGCTCGCGCGGGTACGACCGCAAGGGCCGCGTCGAGGAGCTGCGCGAGCGCATGAACGGCTGGCTCGCCGACCACCCGGAGTGGGAGGTCGCCGGGCCGATGCGCACGATGGGCTACAACAGCCCGTCGGTCGCCGGCAACCGCCGCTACTTCGAGGTGCAGATCCCGATCAAGCCGAAGGCGGCCAAGGGGCAGGACGCGCAGTGAGCCGCGCCGCCGCGAGCGCCCGGGAGATCGCCGCATGACCGCCGCCGCCGCCGCGCCCGCCGTGCCCGCCGCCCTGCCGCGCGGCGCCGCCGTGTTGCGCTGCGAGTTCTGGACGCCGGCCCCGGTCGCCGACGTCTGGCCGTTCTTCGCCGACGCCGGCAACCTGCAGGAGCTGACGCCGCCCTGGCTCGACTTCCGCATCCTGACGCCGCGGCCGATCCCGATGCACGTCGACGCGCGCATCGAGTACCGCATCCGCATCCGCGGCATCCCCGTGCGCTGGCGCACGCGCATCGCCGAATGGCAACCGCTCGTCCGCTTCGTCGACGAGCAGGAGAAGGGCCCGTACCGCGTCTGGCGCCACACGCACACGTTCGAACCGCGCGACGGCGGCACGATGCTCGGCGACCATGTCGTCTTCGCGGTGCCCGGCGGCCCGCTGGCCCCGCTGCTGCGGCGGTGGTGGGTCGAGCCCGACGTGCTCCGCATCTTCCGGTTCCGGCTGGAGCGCATGGCCGCCCGCTTCGGCGGTTCCGGCGGCCGCGTCTGGATCGAGCCGGGCGCGCGCTGACGGCGCGCCGGCGCCGCAAGCGATCGCCGTCCGCCCGTGCCGCGCACTGGCCCGCAGGGCCGCGCGGCAACGTCCTGCCGCGGCCGCTGCCTCCGGCGCCGGCGGATGTCGGGAACAAGACCCCGTAGCAGGCCGCGACAGCGACCGCCGGCCCCGCGTCTCGCCGATCGCCAACTCCCGGTCTCAAGGCGGGAACCGTCGCGTGCCGATGCTTCAGGGCAAGGCAAGGCAATCATGATCGACTTCGATCGCGACATCTCGTTCCAACGGCGCATGCTCGACGTGCTCGACGCGCGCTCGAAGGCGGGTTTGCACAACCTCGCCAACCAGGACGTCGCCGGCTTCAAGCGCTACGTGGTGCGCTTCGAGGACCTGCTCAAGCAGGCCGAGGCGGGCGGCAGCGGCGCCGAGGACGTCGAGCCGGTCACCGAGCGCGACCAATCCGGTCGCCCGGGCGCCAACAACGTCGTCGTGATGGAGGAACTGGCCATGCTCGGCAAGACCTCGCTGCTGCACGACATGATGACGCGCCGCGTCGGCAGCTACTTCGCCACCCTCAACAAGGCCGTGGTCGGCAGGTGATCCAGATGACCGATCCGATGAAGGGCGTCTTCCGCGGCTTCGACATCGCCGGCGCCGGCCTGCGGGCCCAGCTGCAGCGGTCCGAGGTCGTCGCCAGCAACCTCGGCAACATGCACCGCACGGGCAACGCCAAGAACGAGCCCTACCGGCGCAAGGTCGTCGTGTTCGAGGAACTGCTGGAGCAGGCGAGCCGCGGCGCCGCCGGCGGCGGCAGTGGGCGCGACATGGCCGCCGGCGGCGTCGCCGTGGCGAAGGTCGCCGAGGACCAGTCGCCGTTCCCCGTCTACCACCAGCCCGGCCACCCGGACGCCGACGAGAACGGCCAGGTCATGGGCAGCAACGTCGAGCTCTTCCGCGAACTGATCGACATGCAGGCCATCGAACGCAACTTCGACGCCAACCTGACGGCGATGCGGACCTACCGCTCGATGCTGCAGAACTCGATCACCAACCTGCGCGGCTGAGGCCTGAACCATGAGCGGCATCGACATCGGCGGCATCGGCAGGGGCGGCGGCGACCCGTGGCGGACGGGGCTGCGGCCCGTCGGCCTGGACGTCGCGCGGCCCGTCCAGGATCCGCGGCGCGGCGACGGCGCGGCCGTCGAGGGCACGGCGGAGGGCGCGCGCGGCTTCGGCGGCATGTTGACCGACGCGCTGGAGACGGTGCAGTCGCTGCAGGCCGACACGCGCGCGAAGACGCGCGGCCTCGCGCTCGGCGAGGACGTCGACGTGCACGACGTGATGATCGCGGCCAACAAGAGCGAGGTCGCCTTCAACCTCGTGCTCGAGGTCCGCAACAAGATGGTCGAGGCGTGGGAGAAGCTCAGCCGTTCGGTGATGTGACATGCGCAACGCCTTCCAGGACGTCATCTCGCAGATCAAGGGCATCTGGAGCCGTCTCGACGGCGGCCAGCGGCTGGTCGTGTCGGCGGTCACCGCCGCGACGGTCGCCGGCCTCTCCGCCATCGTCTGGTTCGCCGGACGACCGAGCTACGAGACGGTGTTCACCGCCCGCACCAACGAGGACATCGAGCGCGTCGAGCGCGCCCTGCAGCAGGCCGGCGTGGCCTGGCAGGTCGGGCCGGGCCGCTCGTTCCAGGTCGAGCGGGCCAAGATCGACGTCGCCAGCATGGCGATCGCCAAGGAAGGCCTGATGGGGGCGTCGTCGTCGCCGGCGATCGGCGGCGGCCTCAGCCTCGTCGAGGACGCCGAGACAAAGGCCTGGCGGCTCGACGCCGCCTCGCGCGCCGGCGCCGAGGCCGCGATCCAGCAGCTCGAAGGCGTCGTGCAGGCGACCGTGACCGCCAGCCGGCCGCGCAAGATGGCGGCGTTCCGCGACCGCGACGCCGAGAACCGCCCGAGCGCGACCGTGGTGCTCAAGCTGCGCGCCGGAGCGTCGTTCGACGCCATCGCACGCGCCGCGTCGTCGATCGCCGGCTCGCAGCTGATGGTGCCGCCGACCAACATCGAGGTCGTCAGCGCCTCCGGCGGCCAGCGCTTCCGCTACGACCCGGACCGCGACGCCGGCTCGGGCTCGTCGGAGTTCCTCAACCTGCAGCGCACGCTCAGCGAGGATCGCACGCGGCTCGCGCAGGAGCGCCTCGACCAGCTGTGGCCGGGCAAGACCTCCGTCGCAGTCGCCGTCGAGCTCGATCCAGCGTGGGAGATCCGCAGCGAGAAGGTCGTGCCGACCGAGGCGCTGGTCGCCTCCGAGACGCTGAAGAAGGACACCACCGAGTCGGGCGGCGGAACGACCGCTGCCGACGGCCGCAACTCCAGCAAGAACGAGGTCAAGGAGCGCAAGTACGTCACCGAGGTCGGCGAGCGGCGCAGCGGCAAGCTGATGCCGGAGATCAAGCGCATGACCGTCGCGGTGCTGCACGACCGCTCGCTGCTCGACGCTCCCGGCTTCAACAAGTCCGACCTGGAGAACGCCGTCAAGGCGATCGTCGGCTGGGATCCGGCGCGCGACAAACCCGACGCCTTCAGCACGCTGGTCGGCGAGTTCGCGCCGGCCGAGGCGATGCCGGAGCCGGTCGCCGGTCCGGGCGCCGCCGAGACGGCGCTGCGCTGGGCCCCGACCGTCGGCCAGGTCGTCGGCGTGCTGGTCGTGCTCTTCTTCCTGCGCGGCATGTTCCGCCGCGTCGCGAAGGCCCCGGCGGCGGCCGCGTCGGCCGACGCCGAGCCGGCGCGGGCGGAGGAGAACTTCGACAGTCTGCCGCCAGAAGAGCAGCAGAAGCGCATGCGCCGCGAGATCGAGCGTTCCATCGCCGAGGATCCGGCCGCGCTCGCCCGGCTGTTCGAGTCGTGGCTCGTGGAACAGAAGAGCTGACGCCTTAGGGAACCCACACCATGCTCGCCGCCGCCAAGCCGCTCACCGTCGAACGCATGATCGCGACGGTCCTGTTGTCGATCGACCAGGACCTCGCCGCGAAGGTGCTGCGCGGCTTCAGCGACGACACGCTCGACAAGGTCACGCGCGCCATGCAGGAGCTGCAGGAGCTGGCCGTCGACCGCGACGGCGTGCGCAGCTGCTACGCCTCCGCCGTCAAGCGCATGCGCCAGGGCGGCGTCGCGCTGGGCGACGTCGGCGGCATGATGAAGAGCGTGCTGTCGCGCGCCTTCGGCGAGGAGCGCAGCGCCGACGTCACGCGGCGCGCCAACAGCGACATCCTGGCCAAGCGTCCGTTCGTCGTCTTCGAGTCGATCGGCGCCGAGGACCTCGCCCAGCTGCTCGCCGAGGAGCACCCGCAGATCGCCGCCGTGTTCCTGGCGCACATCGACCGCAAGAAGGGCGGCGAGGTGCTGCAGCACCTGGAGGAGGACGCCCGCGCCGACCTCGTGCAGCGCGTGGCGACGCTCGACCGCACGCCCGTCGACGTCGTCCAGCGCGTGCTCGAGGTCATGCGCAAGAAGGTCAAGGACCGCGGCCTGACGGCGCTGCGCAGCGATCCGGCGTCGTGGATCAAGGCCGCCGCGTCGCTGCTCAACAACCTGGGCGGCGGCGACAAGGCCGTGCTCGACAAGATCGAGGTGCTCGACTCCGAGATCGCCGCTCAGATCCGCGAGCAGATGTTCACCTTCGACGACATCCAGAAGCTCGACAAGAAGTCGATCCAGAAGATCCTCTCGTCGGTCGACTCGCGCCAGCTCGCCGTGTCGCTGAAGGCGGCGACGCCGACCGTCGAGCAGGTCATCCTCGGCAACCTCAGCAAGCGCGCCGCCGAGACGGTCCGCGAGGAGCGCGACAACCTCGGCCCGATGCCGCTGTCCGAGGTCCTGGCCGCCCAGGGCGAGATCCTCAAGTCGATCCGCGCCATGATCGACAAGGGCGAGATCAAGTCCGGTTCCTCCAACGAGCAGATGGTCTGAACCATGGAACTCGCCGCCACCGGAAGCGCGGAAGGCCGCCTCGTCGGCCTGCGCATGCGCGCGCGCGCGCCCGGCAGCCCCGCCGCGGTGCTGCTCGACCTGCGCCAGCGCGAACAGGATCGCCTCGCCGAGGCCGCCGCGGTGCGCGACGTCTGCGCGGCCGCACGGCAAGCCGTCGCGGCGCTGCCGGCGACGGTCGCCGGCCGCGTCGAGGAACTCGCCGGGGTCGCCACCGAACTCGGCCTCGCGCTCGCGCGCGAGCTCGTCGGCGCCGCGCTCGACAAGGGCCTCGTCGACCCGACGCCGGTCGTGCTCCGCTGTCTGCGCGATTGCGTGCACGGCACCGGCAAGGCCGACCTCGTCGTGCGGCTGAACCCGCAGGACCTCGCCGCCGTGCAGGAACGCCTGCGCGACAACGCCGAACTGCGGCAGGAGATCGCCGACGCCCGCTTCGTCGCCGATCCCGTGGTGCCGCGCGGCGGCGTGCGCGCCGAGACCGGCGCCGGCCGCCTGCTGTACGATCCGCAGGAGGTCCTTGCGCGCATCTGCGCCGAGGTCCGCCGCGAGGTGTCGTCGTGACGCTGCCGGCTGCGCTCGCGCGCGCCGTCGCCGCCGCCAGGGCCTGCAACCGGCCGCGCGCCGAAGGCCGCGTCCGCGGCGTCCGCGGCATCGCCATCCAGGTCGCCGGCCTCGCCGCCGCGATCGGCGACACCTGCACGATCGAGGCCGAGGACGGCAAGCTGCCGATCGAAGCCGAGGTCGTCGGCTTCGACGGCGACGACGCCGTCGTGATGGCGCTCGGCGACGCGCACCGCGTGGCGCCGTGGGACCGCGTGCGCAACGAGCACCGGCCGCTCGCCGTGCCGATCGGCGCCGGGCTCCTCGGCCGCGTCGTCGACGCGCTGGGCCGGCCGCTCGACGGCGGCCCGCCGATCGTCGGCGCGCTGCGCCCGCTCACCGGCGACGCGCCGTCGCCGCTGTCGCGCGCGCCGATCCAACAGCCGGTCGAGACCGGCGTCGCCGCGATCGACGGCATGCTGACGCTCGGCAAGGGCCAGCGCATCGGCGTGTTCGCCGGCTCGGGCGTCGGCAAGTCGACGCTGATGGGCCAGATCGCCCGCAGCAAGGCCGGCGATGTCAACGTCATCGCGCTGATCGGCGAGCGCGGCCGCGAAGTCGGCGAGTTCGTCGCCGAGGCGCTCGGCCCCGAAGGCCTGCGCAAGAGCGTCGTCGTCGCCTGCACCTCGGACGCCGCGCCGATGCTGCGGCTCAAGGCGCCGTTGACGGCGGTCACCATCGCCGAGGCGTTCCGCGCCCAGGGCGCCGATGTGCTGTTCATGATGGACTCGGTGACGCGCTTCGCGATGGCCTGCCGCGAGGTCGGCCTCGCCGCCGGCGAGCCGCCGACGCTGCGCGGCTACCCGCCGTCGCTGTTCGCCTCGCTGCCTCGCCTCGTCGAGCGCCTCGGCAGCGACGGCCGCGGCACGATCACCGGCCTGTTCACCGTGCTCGTCGACGGCGACGACATGAACGAACCGGTCGCCGACGCGCTGCGCGGCTACCTCGACGGCCACGTGGTGCTGTCGCGCCGCATCGCCGAGCGCGGCCGCTTCCCCGCCATCGACGTGCTGGCGTCCGTGAGCCGCGTGATGCCCAAGGTCACCACGCCCGAGCACCAGAAGCGGGCCCGCCGGGTGCGCGAACTGCTCGCGCACTACGAGGAGAACCGCGACCTCGTCGCGGTGGGGGCGTACCGCAAGGGCTCCGACCCGCTGCTCGACCAGGCGATCAGCAAGGTCGCCGCGATCGAGGCGCTGCTCTACCACGGCGCCGAGCGGCGCGCCGCCGCCGACACCCTGCGGACCATGCAGCAGGTCGCCGGCGTCTGAGGCGCCCTGCCCGGGCGGCCACGCCCGGCGCCGGCCGGCGGGCGGGCGCAGCGGCTGTCGCGGATTGCCGCACCCGGCGGCCGGTCGGCGGCCGGAATCGGGACATTCGCTCAGCTTTCCCCCTTGGCACGGTCGATAGGGCCGACATGCGCCGTTTCCGCTTCCGCCTCGCCCCCGTGCTGCGCCTGCGCGCGCAGCTGGAGCGCGTCGCGCGCCGCGACCTCGCGGCGGCGTTGTCGTCGCTGGCGACGCTCGACCAGCAGTTCGAGGCCGCGACGCAGGGCCTGCGCGACTGCGCCGAGCAAGCGGTGCAGGCCGGCCCCGTCGGCGCCCTGTCGAAGGCGTTCGAGGACGGTCTGCGGCGGCACCAGTGGCGGCTGCAGGAGCGCCGTCAGCAGGCGCAGCAGGCGGCCGACGCCGCGCGCGCGCAGTTCGTGCAGCGCGCCGCCGACCGCAAGGCGCTGGCGCGGCTGCGCGAGCAGCAGCACACGGCGTGGCGCGCCGAGGCGCAGCGCGCCGAACAGGCGGACGCAGACGAGATCGCGGTAATGGCCCGCGGCGCTGGCCCGCAAGCCGGCCGCGCGCAAGGAGCGCTGCAGTGATGGGCATCGTCGTCAAGGTCGTCGTCGGATTGCTGCTCTTCGCCGGCACGCTCGTCGGCGGGCTCGCCGCCACCGGGCGGCTCAACCACGACGGCGTCGCCAACATCCCCGGACTCAACCTGCTGTTCCCGGCGCCGCCCGAAGCGCCCGCGGAACCGGCCAAGGACGGCGAAACCGGCAAGGCGGGCGATTCCGCCAAGGCCGGGGACGCCGTCGGCGCGGCCGACCACGGCGCGGAACCGAGTGACGCGGCGGCGGCGGCGGCCGACGCCGGCGAAGCAGACGCGGCGGCCAAGCAACGCCGCAAGAAGGTCGGTCGCTCGCTCACCGAACCCGAGCCGACCAAGGACGCCCATGGCGGCCACGGCGCGGCGGACGCGCACGGCGGCGACGCGCACGCCGCGGCCGCCGGCGACGGCCACGGCAAGTCCGGCGACGCGCACGGCAAGACCGCCGGCGCCGCGAAGCCCGACGACGGCCACGGCAAGGCCGCGGCGGCCCCGGCCGCAGGCCGGGCGCAACCGACGGCGACGCACGCCGCGCAGCGGGATCTGCAGGGCTTCGGCGACGCGCTGGCGACGGCGCGCACGCCCTACGCGCCGGGCAACCTCTACCGCTTCGACGGCCTGCCCGCCGGCGTCTCCGCCGACCAGATCAACGAGGCGTGGCAGCGCGTGCAGGCGCAGATCGCCGAACTCGACCGCCGCAAGGCGGTGCTCGACCAGCAGGAGCAGCAGATGCGCGAGATCGGCGAGGACATCAGCCGTCGGCAGTCTGCACTCGGCAAGGAGCGCGTCGAGGTCGAGCATATGCAGCGCCAGCTCGACGCCCGCATCCAGAAGTTCCAGCAGACGGTGACGCTCGTCCGCGCCGACGAGGCGGCGGCGCTGAAGCGCAACGCCCAGACGCTGACGTCCTTCGAGCCGGCCAAGGCGGCCGAACTGCTGGAGGCGCAGTGGAAGACGGAGCGCGGCCAGGAGGAGGCGCTGAAGCTCATGGAGTTCATGGACAAGGACGCGCTCAACGAGATCCTCGCGGCGATGCCCGCGGCGACGACCGCGGACGTCCTGAAGAAGCGCCTGCGGGTCACCAAGGAAGCGGCGGCGCCGCCGAAGTGACCATGGCGCCGGCGTCGCGGACGCAGCGTCGGAAGATTCATCAGTCCTGGCGTCCCGATCCGATGACACTGCAGACGCACTGACACCCCGAGGGCACAGACGTGGCTGACGACAAGAAGAAGGAAGCCGATCCGAAGGCCGGCGAGGCCAAGAAGAAGAAGGGACTGCCCGCGATCGTGCTGGTGGTCGTCGGCGCCGTGTTCGGCGGCGCCGGCGTGGTCGTCGCCGTGCCGCCCAAGGTCAAGCAGGTGCACGTGCCCGCGCCCGTGTTCGAGGTGATCGAGGTCACGCATCCGGACGCGATCAAGAAGACGCTCAATCCGCAGTCGGCCTCCGGCAAGGGCACCGCGCGCGTGGAGTTCAAGTTCGTCTATTCGGTGCGCGAGGACCGCGAACACGACGCCTTCGAGCGCATCAAGGCGGACTGGGACGAGGTCAACAGCAAGGCGCTGAAGATGATGAAGAACCGGTCGATCAAGGACCTGCAGTCCGAGGTCGGCATCACCTCGCTCGAGAAGGACCTCGTCGACGAGTTCGACCGGCTGCTGTTCCCCGGCAAGGCCGAGGAGAAGGTCGCCAAGGTCGAGCGCATCGTCTGGGTCGACCTGCTCGTCCAGTGAGCCGCCGAGGCCCCACCCCATGAGCGCCCCCAAGGAGATCCTCAACAACGAGGAGATCGATGCGCTGCTGCAGATGTTCCGCAGCGAGAGCGAGGAGATCACCAAGCAGGCCTCCGCCATCGCCGGCGAGCCGGCGCCCGCCGCCCCGCCCGCGCCCACGCCGCCGCCGCCGCCCCCGGGCGCCGTCACGCCGATCGACCTGCTGAAGCCCACGCGCGTCGGCCGCGAGCAGATCCGCGGGCTCGAGCGCTACTTCCAGAGCGCCGGCAAGATGCTGTCGGCGACGATCGGCGAGAAGCTGCGCCTCGACACGCGCTGCGAGTGCGTCGCCGTCGAGCAGATGCGCTTTGGCGCGTGGTTGACGCAGTTGCCGGGTCCGGTCGCCATCTACGTCGTGCAGCTCGAACCACTCAAGCAGCCGGCGTTGCTGACCGTCAGCACGAGCCTGCTGTACGGCGCCGTCGACCGCATCCTGGGCGGCACCGGCAAGGTGCAGAAGGTGCCCAAGGACTTCACCCTCGCCGAGCACACCGTCGCCGAGGCGCTCGTCGGCCCGTGCCTCGACCGCATCTGCGAAGCGCTTGCCGACGAGATCAAGCTGTCCTGGTCGATCGCCAGCCGCTTCTGCAACCCGTCCATGGCGCAGGTGCTGCCGTCCCAGGACGTCGTGCTCTCGGTGTACTTCCAGACCTGGGGCGAGTTCCTGCTCGGCGACCTGCGCCTGATGCTGCCGCACGAGTCGCTGGCGCCGCTGCTCGACAAGTTCGGGCAGAAGAAGACCGCGGGGCCGACGCCGGGGGCGATGAAGGACAAGGTCGGCGCGTCGGTCCGCCAGATGCCCGTCGACCTCGCGGTCGAGCTCGGCGCGACCAGCATCCGGCTGCGCCAACTGATGGAACTGCAGCCGGGCGACGTCATCCCGCTCGGCGCGCGCGTCGGCGATCCGGCCGTGGTGCCGGTGATGGGCAAGCCGAAGTTCACCGCGCACGTCGGCCGGATCGGCAACAGGTTCGGCGTGCAGGTTGCCGATGTCATGGGCAGGTAGGCAATGGCCGACGCAAAGACCATGAACGACGCCATCTGGGGCGCTGACCAGGTCGCCCGCGCGAGCGCCGATCTCGCCGCAGCGGCCGCCGACGTGCACCCGGTGGTGTTCGGCCAGCTCGCGCCCGGCACGAAGGGCGACAGCGTGCGCAACCTCGATCTGCTGCTCGACGTCGACATCCCGATCGCGGTCGAGGTCGGCCGCGCCAAGATGTCGCTCGACGACGTGCTGAAGCTGGTGCCCGGCAGCGTCATTCCGCTCGACAGGAAGGCCGAGGAGCCCGTCGACCTGCGCGTCAACGGCAAGCTCGTCGCCCGCGGCGAGGTCGTGCTCGTGGACGACTGCTACGGCTTGCGCATCACGCAGATCGTCGACGCCCAGGGCCGCCTCGACAGCCTGCGCTGAGCCGCGCGCTGCCGCCGCTGCCTGCCGCTACGGCGTCGCGAGGCGGAACGTGAACGGCTGCTCGACGACGCCCGGACCGCGGTCGAA
>JADCJE010000068.1 GCA_020247305.1 Phycisphaerales bacterium
CGCGCCGTATCCTGCGCGCGATGGCAAGCATCTCGTCGCACGCGCACGCGCGCATCGGCCTGCTCGGCAACCCGTCGGACCTCTACGGCGGTCGCGGGCTCGGGTTCGCGGTGGCCGAGCTGCGTGCGACGGTGACGCTCGCCGAGGCCGAGGCCAACGAGCTGCCCAACGACCTGCTGCGCGCCGGCTGGACGGTGTTCGCGGCTCGGCTGCAGCAGCACGGCATCGATCCGAAGGCGCAGCCGTTTGCGCTGACGGCGACGAGCGACATCCCGTTCCAGGCGGGCCTGTCGGGATCGAGCGCGCTGCTCACAGCGGCGCTGCGCGCGTGGTCGCGGTGGTTCGGCCTGCCGCTGCCGCCGTCGGCGATCGCGGAGCTCGCGTGGCACGCCGAGAACGACGTGCTGCACATCCGCGCTGGCGCGCTCGACCGGCTCGTGCAGGCGCACGGCGGGCTGCTGGCGATGGACTTCGCGCGGCCGTTCGCCGACGGCGCCGTGCAGCGCCTCGATCCGGCGCTGCTGCCGCCGCTGCTGCTGGCGTGGCACGGCGTCGGCAGCCAGAGTTCGGGCGACGTGCACGCGCCGATCTGGGCGCGTTTCCAGGCCGGCGACCGGCAGGTGCGCGACGTCATGGCACAGCTCGCGCAGAACGCCGACGACGGCAGGCAGGCGCTGCTGGCGGGCGACCGCGCGGCGTTCTTGCGCTGCGTCGACCGCAACTTCGACCTGCGCGCGCAGGTGTTCGCGATCGCGCCCGCCGACCGCGCGCTGGTCGAACTCGGCCGCGCGCACGGTGCGGGCAGCAAGTTCCCGGGCTCGGGGGGTGCCGTGCTGTACGCGTGCCGCGACGAGGCGATGCGCGACGCGCTCGAAGCGAGCTGCCGCGCGCACGGGCATGCGACGCTGCGGCCGACGGTCGCGCCGCCAAGCCCGCGGTTGTGCGCGGTGTTCCTCGCTGCGGGCTTCGCGACGCGGCTGTACCCGCTGACGTTGACGCGCGCCAAGCCCCTGCTGCCGGTCGGCGGCCAGCCGCTGATGACGCGCATCCTGCGGCAGGTCGAACGCGCCGGCGCCGTCGAGAAGGGCATCGTGGTCAGCAACGGGCGCTTCGCCGCCGACTTCCGCAGCTGGGCCAGCGAATGCGGCGCGCGCCTGCCGCTGCAGATCGTCGACGACGGCGCGTTGACCAACGAGACGCGCCTTGGCGCCGTGCGCGACCTCGCGCTCGCGCTCGACCAGCTGCCGACGGACGCCGCGCACGACGGCTTCCTCGTGCTCGCGTGCGACAACCTGTTCGACTTCGACCTCGGCCGGCTGGTCGCGCGCTTCGCCGCCGACGGCCGCGGCCAGCTGGTCGTGCGCACCGTGCCCGAGCCGGTGCCGGCGGCGAAGTACAGCGAGGTGCTGCTCGACGGCGAACGCGTCGCGCGCTTCCGCGAGAAGCCGCAGGACCCGCAGAGCAACCTGTCGGCGATCGCCGTGTACCTGCTGCCGCGCCAACTGCCAGCGCTCGTGCGCAGCTACCTCGCCGACGGCGGCAACCCCGACGCGCCGGGCCACCTGCTCGCGTGGCTGTCGACGCGCATGCCGCTGTCGGCGACGCGGCTTGCTGGCCGCTGGCTCGACATCGGCAGCGCCGAAGACCTCGCGGCGGCGGCGACGATGGCGTTGCCGCGGGTGTGAGGCGGGGCGGGGCGCGATCCTCGCGCGCGCAAGGCTCGTGCGCGCGGTCGCTCCGTCCGCGGCTGCGCTGCAGCCGCTCACCAGCCGCTCACGCCGCCGTTCCGTCGCGCACCTCGACGCCTTCGCGCAGCGCCGCGCGCCCCAGCGCCTCGTCGAACGTCGCGAGCGGCGCCTGCGCGCGCAGCGCCAGTTCCAGGTAGACGGCGTCGTACGCGGACAGCTGATGGCGACGCGCGAGCGGCAGCACGCGGTCGAACGTCGTCGTCGCCGCGGCAGCGTCGACTTCGCAGTCGAGGCCTTCGAGCAGGTGCAAGAAGCGCTGCGCGCACGCGGCGTCGATGCGTTGTTGGCGCTCCTTGACGACGAGCACGTTGCCGACCTCGGCTTGCCAGATCGCTGGCACGAGCATGCGCGCGCGCGCGAGCGACTGCAGCACGGCGTGGGCGCGCGCGGCGAGCGCCGGCTCGCCAAGCAGCCACGCGGCTGCGACCGACGCGTCGACGACGAGGCGCTGCGTCATCGCCGGCCCTCGTTGATCGCTTCGCGGAGTTCGGCGAGCGACAGCCCGGGGCCGGCGCGCAGCGTCTCGGCGTGCAGCGCAAGCAGGCCGTCGATCGCGTGCTGGGCCTTGGGCGCATCGACGACCGCCTCGTACGGCTGCAGTGTCGCGACCGGCGCGCCGTGGCGCGTGATGACGATCACCTCGCCCGCTTCGACGCGGTCGAGCAGTTCGCTGAGGCGGGTCTTGGCGTCGAATGCGCCGACGGTTGCGGAGGTGGATTTGGCCTTCATGGGAACCCTGAAGGCGAGCATCGGACGTGCGGGCGTAGAAGTCAACTGGTTAGACTGGTTGTATTGGAAGGTGTTCGCTGGAAGGGACTTGGGAGCAGACCATTGTCTACTGGCCGCAGGACCGCCCCGCGGCGCGCGGCCCCGAGCAGCCATTGGCAGGGGAACGAACACCCCAACTTTGGGCCGGTGCGCCGTCGCGAAACCGCCGCGAATCGGGTCGTGCGCGCAGGCCCGCCTACAGCGCCGGCCCGCTGCGCAGCGCCGCGACCTCGCGCCCAGCAACCCGCCGCCGCGCGATCGCGGATCCAACGCTGCGGCCTCGGTCCTCGACGCCACCCCATCGCAGATCGACGCGCTGGACGGCGGCGACGGCGTCACGGCCGCCGCTCCCAGCGGCATCTTTGCCCGAACGCAGCCGCGTTACGCCGCCGCGTCGTTTCGCCTAGACCGCGCCGTCGCCCAGCGAGCCTGCGACGGTTCGCTGTTTGCACTACCGTTCCGTTTCGCGATGCGCCCACGCAACCCCGCACTGCCCTGCCTCCTCGCCGTTGCGCTCCCCTGCGCGCTGGCGCCGGCCCAGCCCCCATGCGGCAGCTCGCTGCAGGCGTTGGAGATCTCTGCCGGACTCGACGGCGCACTGTACGACAGCATCCTGTGGGATCGCGACGGCAGCGGGCCGTTGGCCGCCGAACTGGTGATCGGCGGCGCGTTCCGGCGCGTCGGCGGCGTCGTCGTCAACGGCGTCGCGCGCCAGGACGCCGTCCTCGGCTGGCAAGCGCTCGGCGACGGCGTCGACGGCATCGTCCGCTGCCTCGCAATCGACGGCAGCAACCGCCTCGTCGTGGCGGCACGTTCGCCAACGCCGGCCTGGTCGCGACGCCGCGCATCGCGCGCTTCGACGGCACGCAATGGTCGGCGCTCACGTCGCCGCCGCCGGCGCTGACCGGCCCGATCACCGCGCTCGCGCCGCGCGGCGCGGTCGAACTCAACTACGTCGACAACGGCGGCCTCGGCTACTTCGACGGCGCGGCGACGTACGGCATCCCGCTCACGGCCGCGAGCGGCAGCTTCGGGGCGAGCGCGCTCGATGTCGCGCGACTGCCGAATGGCGACCTGCTGGTCGCCGGCTCGTTCTCGGCGGTCGCCGGACAGCCCGCCAACAACCTCGCCGTCGTCGAGGGGAACACCGGCGTCGTGCGCAACCTGCAGGGCGGGACCAACGCGCTCGTGCGCAGCGTCGATGTGTCGCCGAGCGGCGACTTCCTGGTGTTCGGCGCGTTCACGACGGCGGGCGGCGCCGCGTCGCCCAACGTCGCGCGCTGGACGGCGAGCGGCTGGCAGACGTATCCGTCGCCGATGCTGCTGGTCGACGTCCTCGGCGGCTGCACAGACGGCGCGGGCGAGCCCGTGGTGTTCGGCACGATCGGCGTCAGGCAGTTCGTCGGCGGCGCTTGGCAAACGCTGTCCAGCCTCGCCGTCTTGACGGTTCACGCGCGCGCGTTGCCCGACGGCACGTTGCTGTTCGGCACGACGGTGACCGCCAACGCGACGACGCCCGAGTTCGGCTACCTGCTGCAAAACGGCGTCGCTTCACCGCTGGCGGCGGGCGCCAACGGCGCGTTCCAGGCGGCGGCGGAGATGCCCGACGGCAGCATCGTCGGCTACCTGTTCACGAACGCGGGCATGCCGGCGCTCACCAACCAGCCCGCGCCCGGTGGCTTCGTACGCCGCACCGCGAGCGGCGCGTGGCATCCCGAACCGACCGGCCTGCCGCCGCGGTTGGCTTCGAACGCCATGGCGCAGATCGCGGCGATCCTGCCGCAGCGAGACGGCAGCTACGTCGTCGCGGGCGGGTTCACGACGATCGGCGGCGGCGCGATCACGGGCATCGCGCGCTTCGACGGCTCGGCGTGGCAGCCGCTCGGCGCGGGACCCGGCGGCCCCGTCGCGCGTGCCGCGCAGCTCGCGAACGGCGACCTCGTCGTCCTGAGCGGGGCGCAGAGCCTGCGGCGCTTCGACGGGGCGACGTGGCAGACGCTGAGCCCTTCGGCCGCCGGAACGGAACTGGCGGCGTGCCGCGATGGCTCGTTCGTGACGCTGCGCCGCGTCGTCGCGGGCACGGTCACCAACCACCTCGACCGCTGGACCGGCTCGACGCGGACCTCGGTCCTCATCCCGGGCACGGCGCTCCTGCAGGGCGTCGCCGAACTGCGCGACGGCTCGATCGCGATCGCGGCGACGACCGGAGTGACCCGCTACGACGGCGCAACGTTCCAGGCGGTCGGCGCCTTGACCAACCCGAACGCGACCGCGGTCGCCGCGCGCCCTGACGGCAGCATCGTCGCGAACCTCACGTACGGCGGCAACGGCACGCCGAGCGTCCGCACGACGATGCGCTGGGACGGCGCGAACTGGTCGGCGCTGCATGCAAGCGGCGGCACGAAGCCCGTGCCGATGCGCAACGGTGACGTGCTGGTGCTGGGCGCTGCAGTCCTTGACGGCGCGCGCGCCGCGGCCATCGCACGGTTTGCGACCGGCTGCCCGAGCGCATCAAACGCCGTCGCTTCCGGCTGCGCGACGGGCGCCGCGACGCTCGCCAGCGATGCGCCGTGGGTCGGCCAGACGCTGCGCCTCGAAGCGACGGGATTGCCGCTCGCGGCCTTCGCAATCGCGGTCGGCAGCACGCAGTCCGCCAACCTGCCGCTCGCCGGCGTCTTCGCGACCGCGATCCCCGGCTGCGCGCTGCTCGTGCAGCCCGACGTCACCAGCGTGCAGCTCGCCGTCGCCGGCAAGGCGCAGCTTGCGTTCGCGATCCCGAACACGCCGGCGCTCGCCGGCGCGGCGTTCCGCGAGCAGTTCGTGCACTTCGCGCTCGACCCGAGCCTCGCCGTCGGCGCGACCAACGC
>JADCJE010000069.1 GCA_020247305.1 Phycisphaerales bacterium
CCTTCGTGCCCGAATTCCGCGCCGACCGGCCGTTCCTGTTCCTGATCCGCGACACGAAGTCCGGCGCCATCCTGTTCCTCGGCCGCGTGCTCGATCCGAAGCGGTAGCGCGCGCTCGCCCGCGCGCCATACTGGGTGCATGGTGTGTCGCTCGCACTGCCTTTCTGCGTTGGTCGCGCTGGCCGTCGCCGCGCCGGCGCAGGACGGCGCGGCGGCCGCGACGGAACGGCGCGCGACGTTCGTCCGCGTCGAGGCGGCCGACGGCGCGCCGCTCGCGGGTGCGGTGGTGACGTTCGCCGGCCACGTGCCGCACCTCGTCGGGCTCGGCGGCGCGACCGACGTGCAGCGTGCGCAGGCCGACGGCCGCGGCCGCGCGCAGGCCAAGCTGCTGCCGGGCCTGTGTTACGTCGCGTGGGCGGTCGGCCCGGCCGATGGCGACGGGCGCGCGGCCTTCAGCCAGCCGGCGGCGTGGTTCGCTGCCGGCGGCGTGCAGACGCTGCGCGCCGTGCAACAGGCCGTTCGCCGCAGCGTGCGCATCGAGGGAGCGGCGGCATGGGCGCACCGCGGCCCCCTGCGCTTCGTGCAGGTCACTGCGATCCCGGGAACGGACGACGAACTCGTCCCCGGCGAAGATGGCGCGTTCGCGCTGCCGCCCGGCCCCTCTGGTTGGATCGAAGCGCGCACCGCCGACGGCGCGCCGCTTTGGATCGGGTACCCGCGCGATCTGGTGTTGACCATCCCGCCGCCGCGCCCGCTGCGCGTGCTCGCCAAGGACGACAAGGGGGCGCCGGTCGCCGGTGCCGCGGTCCGGTTGCGCGTCGGGCAGCGCGGCACATGGAACCTCGACGGCTTCGGCGGCGTCGCCGAGCACCGTTGGCGCGACCTCGGCACGACCGGCGCCGACGGGGCGCTGACCGCCGAGGTGCCGTACGCGGCCGATCCGTTGCAGGATCCGAAGCAAGGCGACCTGCCGCTCTTCGTCGGCGCGCCCGGCAGGCCGGCAGTCGTCGGCGGCATCGCCAGCGGCGAGTTCTACGTCGACGACCACAAGGCGTCGCCGCCGACCGGCGATGCGCTGGTGTTCACGCTGCGAACCGCGCCGCCGCTGGTCGGTTCGCTCGGCAAGGTTCCGCCGGGGACCGAAGTGCGCCTTGGCGCGGTGTGCAAGCTGCACCTCGACCGCGGCAGCTACCGCCACGACATGCGCGGCTTCCGCGCCACCGTCGCCGCGGACGGCACGTTCACGTTCGACGACGTGCCCGCCGAGGTGCACGCGTTGCGGTTGTGCGTCGTGCCGCCAGCCGGCCATGGCCCGGCGCCGCTGTTCCCGCCGCAGTTTGCGCGCGAACTGCCGTCGGAGGTCGCGCCGGCGGGCGGCGGCGCAGTCAAGGCGCTGGCCCTCGCCGAGCTGACGCTGCGCGTCACCGATGCGCGCGGCGGCCCGGCCCGCGGCCTCGTCGCGACCGTCCTGCCGGTCGCCCGCGGCTCGGCTGGCTCTCGCGAGGGCGCGACCTCCGTGCCGCTCGACACCAAGGGCGAGGCCGGCTTGCGCGTCGTCCCGGGCAAGTGGCTCGTCATCGCGATCACGCCGGACGGCTACTGCGCGGAAGCGTTCGAGTGGGGGGCGGGTCGCGGCGAGGTCGCGTTGACGCTGCGCGAACTCGCGCGCATGCGCGTGCTGCTCAAGGGCGCCGACGGCGCGCCGGTCGCGGGCGCCAAGGTCAGCACCCGCGGCACGTCGACCCGCGGCACCGGCGATCCGCTGCAGTCGGCGCTGCAGAACCTGCGCACCTTCAGCGGCCGGCAGTGGAGCGACCTGCGCACCGATGCCGCGGGCCGCGTCGAGTTGCCGTTCGTCCCGGTCGAAGGCGTCACGATCAAGCTCGGCTTGAGTTGGGACGGCGGCGCCTCGGAGGACTTCGTGCTCGAAGCGTCCGACGACTGGGTCGAGGTCCGGCCCAAGTAGCGGCCGAGTCGCCGAGCGGCCGCAGCGACCTCGCTGCTTCCGGTTGCGCTGCCTCTTGCAGCGGCGCGCCGGCCGCCGATAACGGCGCGGCATGGGCGTGCCGTACAAGGCGTTGCCGGCGTCCGTCGCCGGCGTGTGCGAGGTCGAGGTCGTGCGCGGCGCGGCGGCGGCGCCGGAGGCGGGGCCCGACGCGCTGTTCGAATGCGCGCACGGGGCGACGCGCGCCAGCGACTTCGACGGCCTGCGCGGCGAACTGCGCGGCAGCTACGGCGACGGCCTGCGCGACTTCTTCTTCGTCAACACCGACGTCGGTTCGGCCGAACTCGCGCGCGCGGCGGCCCGCGCCCTCGTCGCCGCGCAGCCGGCGCGCACTGCCTGCGTCGTGCGCTGCCTGCTGCCGCGCACCTTCGTCGACTGCAACCGCAAGGTCGACCGCGATGCCGTGCCGACGGCGAGCAAACCCGGCGAGATGACGCCGGGCCTGCAGCCGTGGGTGCAGGATCCCGCCGACCGGCGGCTGCTGCTCGACCGCTACTTCGCCTACCGCGACGCCGTCGAGCGCGCGTTCGCGGCGACGGCGGCGGCGAACGGCGTGGCGCTCTTCGTGCACACCTACGCGCCGCGCAGCATCGACGTCGCGGTCGACGAGCGCATCGGCGAGCGCCTGCGCGCCGCGTACGCCGCCGACCGCATCGCCGACTGGCCGCTGCGGCCCGAGGTCGACCTGATCACCCGCACGCCCGAAGGCCTCGAACTGGCGAGCCCGCCGATGGTCGCGGCGGCGCAGCCGGCGTTCGCGGCGGCGGGCTTCGGCGTGCAGCAGAACGCCACCTACCCGCTGCACCCGGTGACGCTGGCGCACCACTTCGCCGCGCAGCGGCCGGCCGCGACGCTCTGCCTGGAGGTGCGCCGCGACCTGTTGGTGCCGGCATTCACGCCGTTCGTCGAACTGCATCCCGACGCCGCGCTGGTCGCGCGCGCCGCCGCGCCGCTCGCCGCCGCCGCGCTCGCCGGCCTCGCGAACTGACGGGCGCGCCGGCCGTGGGCGCGGCACAATGCGGGCGTGAGCGAACCGACGCCGCCTTCGTCGCCCGTGCCGCCGACGCCGTCGAACCAGCCGGCGAACCCGCCCGCCGTCGGCGCCGCGCCGGCGGCCGCGGGACCGACGCCGATGCCGCCGCCGCAGCCGTCGGGCAACGGTGCTGCGCCACAGAACGGCGGCCGCCGCGTGCGCAAGCGCCGCCGGCGCACGACGCCGGTCGGCGCTTCGCCGGGCACGATCGCGCCGCCGCTCGACGCGCTGCCGCTCGAACTCTCCGCCATCGCCTACGGCCGCGGCGGCGTCACCGAGAAGCGCGGCGCGACGCTGGCCGAGATCCAGGCGCTGCGGCGGCTCGGCGGCGTGGTGTGGATCGACGTCATCGGCCTCGCCGATCCCGCGATGCTGCGCGCGCTCGGCGCCGAGTTCGACCTGCACCGCCTCGCCGTCGAGGACGTCGCCAACGTCGGCCAGCGCGCCAAGGTCGAGGACTACGAAGACCACACGTTCGTCGTGCTGCGCATGATCGACGCGCAGCACCCGACCGAGACCGAGCAGCTGGCGATGTTCGTCGGGCCCGACTACGTGCTGACGTTCCAGGAGCGGCCCGGTGACTGCTTCCAGATGGTGCGCCAGCGGCTGCGCGACCCGCAGGGCCAGATGCAGAAGCGCGGCGCCGACTACCTCGGCTATGCGCTGCTCGACGCCGTCGTCGACGGCTACTTTCCGACGCTGGAGCGCCTCGACGACCGCATCGAGCAGGTCGAGCACGAGATCCTGGCCGACCAGCAGCCGAAGGACGCCGTCGCCGAACTGCACGCCGTGCGCCGCGCGCTGCTGGAGCTGCGCCGCGCCGTGTGGCCGCTGCGCGAGGCGACCAGTTCGCTGCTGCGCGGCGAAGGCCGCAACTTCTCCGCCGACGTGCGCCCGTACCTGCGCGACGTGCACGACCACATCGTGCAGCTGATCGATCTGCTGGAGAGCCAGCGCGAGATGACGTCGAGCCTGCTCGACCTGCATCTGAGCCACGTCAACCACCGCCTCAACGAGGTGATGAAGCTGCTGACCATCATCTCGACGATCTTCATCCCGCTGACGTTCCTCGTCGGCGTGTACGGGATGAACTTCGACTGGATGCCGGAGCTGCGCGTGTGGTGGGGCTACCCGGCGTGCATGGCGGCGATGGTCGCCATGGCGCTGCTGATGCTGCGCTGGTTCAGGAACCGCGGTTGGCTGTAGCCGGCCGCACGGCGAACAGCCGCTGCCGCACGCAGCTCGGCGGGTCGCCTTCCTCGCCGTGGCCGTGCTCGACGACCGCGAAGCCGGCGGCTTCGGCGACCGCGCGCAACTCGCCCTCGCGCAGCAGGAAGTCCGGGTTGCGCGGCCGGCCGAAGCGCTCGTTGCCGACGGCGAACGTCTCGTACAGCAGCGCGCCGCCGGGCTCGATCGCGGCCAGCAGGTCGGGCCACAGCGGCCGCCACAGGTAGTTGACGACGACGACGGCGGCGAACGTGTGGCCCGGCAGGGGCCACGGGCCGCCCTCCAGGTCCGCGGCCACGACCTCGACGCCCGGTTCGGCGAGCGCGCGCAGCGCCGCGACGTCGCGGTCGACGGCGACGACCGGATGGCCGCGGCGCGCGAACAGCGCGGCGTGGCGGCCGCCGCCGGCGGCGACGTCGAGCACCGGCCCGCCGGCGCGCACGCGCGCGGCCCAGCGCTCGATGGCGGGCGACGGCGGCAGGGTCACGGCGTCACTGCGCGCGCGCGTCGGCGAACTCGTCGCCCGGCGTCCACGTCGGGCGTTCGTCGGCGTCGGCGGCGCGCAGCAGGCACGCGGCGATCAGGCCGAGGTCGTCGGCGGCGGCCTGCATGTTCCACCACGGCGCGACCTCGTCGCTCGGCTGGTGGTAGTGCACCGTCGTGTAGCTGCCCTTCATGCGGCGGCGCTCCTCGGGCCGGTCGAGGAAGTCGCGCCCGGCCTTGAAGTACGCCGCCGGCACGCCGATGCGGGCGAAGTGGAAGTGGTCGCTGCGGTAGAACAGGCCGTTCTCCGGGCTGCTGTCCGGTTCGATGCGGCGGCCGCGCGCGGCGGCGACCTCCTCGGCGAGCGCGGTCAGGCTGTTCTTGCCGTGGCCGATGAACTCGAGGTCGCGCGTCAGGCCCCAGACGTTGAGGCCGTCGACGTTGAAGTTGGCGACCAGCGACGCCGCCGGCACGGTCGGGTTCGCCGCGTAGTGCGCGGCGCCGAGCAGGCCCGACTCCTCGGCCGTCGTCGCCACGAACAGCACGCTCCGGCGCGGCCGCGTCGGCAGCGCGCCGAGCGCGCGCGCCAGCTCCAGCATGCCGGCGCAGCCGATCGCGTTGTCGACGGCGCCGTTGTAGATGGCGTCGTCGTTGCGCGGCTTGCCGACGCCGAGGTGGTCCCAGTGCGCCGAGACGGCCACGTGCTCGCCGGCGAGCGCCGGGTCGCTGCCCGGCAGCACGCCGACGACGTTGGCCGACGCGATCTCGCGCACGGTGTTGGCGACGTCGAGCGAGACGCGCACGCCAAGCGGCAGCGGCGCGAACGGCGCGGCTGCTGCCCGCAGACGCAGCGCGTCGAGGTCGTGGCCGCCGAGCGCGCACAGCCGGCGCGCCGCGTCCTCGCTCGCCCACGAGCGGATCGCCAGCGTCGGCTGGCCGGCACGGAACGGCAGCCAGAAGTTCTCGCGGCCGTGCGAGGCCTGCTGCACCTGGAACGGGTACCCGGCCGACGGCGTCGTGTGGATGATGATCGCGCCGACGGCGCCGCGGCGCGCCGCCTCCTCGTACTTGTAGGTCCAGCGGCCGTAGTACAGCCGCGCCTTGCCGCCAAAGCGCGCCGGGTCGTCGCTCGGGTCGTCGTTCATCACCAGCAGCACCTTGCCGCGCACGTCGACGCCGCCGTAGTCGTCCCAGCGCTGCTCCGGGGCGGTGATGCCGTAGCCGACGAACACCAGCTCGGCGTCGGTCCAGGCGGCGGTGGCGGCCGGACTGCCGGCGACGGCAGTGAAGTCGTCGACGGCCTGGAGCGTCGCGTCGCCGGCCGCTCCCTTGGCGACGAACGGCGCCGTGACCTGCGTGGTGATGCCGAGGATCGGCACCGGTTGCATGAAGCCGCCGTCGGCGCCGCCCGGCCGGCAGCCGGCGATCTGCAACTGGCTGGCGATGTACTCGCGCGCCAACTGTTTGCCGCGCGTGCCGGGGCCGCGGCCCTCCAGCAGGTCGCTGGCGAGGAAGCGTGTGTGCGCGAGGATGCGTTGGCCGTCGACGGCCGGTTCGGCGGGCGCAGGCGGCGGCGCGGGCGGCGCGCTGCATGCAGCGAGGGCGAGGACGGCGAGGAGGCGTTTGGCGTGCGGCTGCGACGGCATGGCGAACGCGCACGATCGACGATGACGGCGCGCCAGTCCACGCCGTTGCAGCGACGGGACGAGACGGCGTCAGGGCTGGACCTGCGTCGGTTGTCGCCGCGTGTGCGTGCGGCAACGCTGCCACGGACCCGGCGCCGGCGTGCGCGCGCGCCGCCGAGGTCGGCGGCCAGCCGCTCAGACGAATGCCGGATCGAGCAGGAACGACAGGTCGCACGGTGGCCGGTGCTCGCTCGGCGCCTGCGCGCGACGGAACAGTCGCGCGTCGGTCGTGCCGAGCAGCGTCGCCGTGGGGCCTTCGACGCGCAGCATGCAGCCTTCGCGCAGGCCGAGCGCCGGCGTGGCGTGCTCTTCGTGGAACTGGCGCAGCCGTTCCTCGCGCGTCTCGCCCATGTGCTTGCTGGCCGGGTCGGGATCGAGGTAGTGCGGGTTGATCTGGAACGGCACGAGGTCGAGCGCGCCGAACGACGGCGGCATCACGATGGGCATGTCGTTGGTCGTGCGGATCGAGACGGTCGCGACGTTGGTGCCGGCGCTGCTGCCGACGTACGGCATGCCGGCGAGCGCGCGGCGGCGGATCGCGCCGAGCAGGCCGGTGTCGTAGAGCGCCTTCAGCAGCCGAAAGGTGTTGCCGCCGCCGACGAACACCGCCTGCGCGTCGTCGACCGCGGCCGCCGGGTCGCTGGCCTCGTGCGCCGAGGTCACTTCGCAGCCGAGCGCTGCGAACGCGGCCTTCGCCTTGCGGGCGTAGCCGGCGTGGTCGTGCAGCGCGTACGGCACGAACAGCACGCGCCGCGCGTCGCCGAGGAAGTCGCGGATCGTCGCCGCGCAGTGCTGCAGGTAGCCGCCGCCGTGCATCGTCGAGTTGCTGATCAGCAGCGCGCGCACCTTGCTGCGGTCGCGCTGGCCGGCGTCGTCGGTGAAGCCTTCGAACATGGCCCCGAGCCTACGGCGCGCCCGGCCGCTACGGCAGCATCGGCACCAGCTTGGCGGCGAGTTCGGCCTTGCCGGCCTTCTGCAGCGCCTGGGCGACGCGGCTGGCGATGCCGCGCGGCTTGCGCTGCAGGCCGTCGGCCTCGTCGAAGCTGTCGGCGCGCAGGCCCCAAGCCCGCAGCAGGTCGGCCGCCGCGTCCTCGGGCTTGCCGTCCTCGACCAGCAGCTCGGCGCGGCCGGCGAGCGCCAGCACGGCGAGGCCGTTGGCGGAGTCGGCGAAGTCGGCGTTGCCGGCGGCGCTGCGCTGCAGGCGCTCGATGGCCTCGCCGTATGCCGACAGACCCTGCGCCACGCGCTTGTCGCGCGTCTCCTGTTCGCCGGCGACGACCGCGGCGTAGCCCGCGAACCACTCGGCCTCGGGCTTGTCGGCCGCCGTGGCGACGAACTCGGCGTACGCCTTGCGCATGCCGGCGACGCCGAGGTCGACGAGCAGGCGGTTGCGCCAGCGTTCGTGCGCCTTGGGCGAACCGGGAAAGCGCGCGACCGCGTCGGCGAGGCGCGCGCGCGCCTGCGCCCGCAGGCCGCCGTATTCCAGCAGGCCGGCGCCGGCGAGCAGCGCGCCCTCGCGGAAGGCCTTGCGCTCGTTCATCAGGTCGAGCATCGCGACGACGCGGTCGATCTCGCTGCGCCACGCGCGCGCGGCGTTGCCGCCGGTCTCGCCGAAGACCTTCGTCGCCGTGCCGGCGATGGCGACGTCGAGGAAGCGCGCGGCCAGCGCGGGCGCCGGCTGACGGCCGTTCTGCGTCGCCGCCTGCGCCAGCGCCAGCGCGGTGCCGCAGGCCTGCGCCTCGCCGGTCATGTACGACGCGTACGCGATCACGGCCTGCGCTTCCGGTTGCAGTTCCTTGGCCTTGACCTTGCGAGCGCTGCCGATCGCGTCGGCGAACCAGAACTCAGGGCCCTTGTCGCCGTCGCGCGCCAGGATGTCCGCGAACGCCGCCTGCGCCACCGCCTGCGCCAGCCGCGCTTCGTCGTCGTCGGGCGCCTGCTTGAGGGCGGCCTCGCAGCGGTCCAGTTCCTTCTCGATCGCCGCGCGATCGCCGTCGTCGAAGCGCGGCGCCGCCCAGGCGTTGGACCACGGCGCGGCGATGCGCGTCGGGGCGACCGGCGCGACCAGGTGCGCGGCGAGGCGCTTGGCGGCGTCGTCGGTCTTGGCGAGCTCGACGATGCGCGCGACCAGCGCGTCGTGCACCGGTCCCGCCGGCTGGCGCGCGAGCGCGTCCTCCAGGTCGATCAGCGCGTCCTTGCCGCCGCGCTTGGCGAGCGCGAGCGCGGCCTTGGCGGCGACGCCGGCGTCCTCGTCGCGCAGGCCGGCGCGCAGCAGGTCGTAGGGTTCGTTGGTCGCGTCGGCGGCGGCCTCCATCAGCCTGGCGCGCGCCGCCGCGTCGCCGCGCTTCCACATCGCCTCCAGCGTGCGGCGGGCGAGCGCGTCGCGGCGGCCGAACAGCACGGCGGGGTCCGTGCTCGCGCCGGGCTGCTTGCTGGCGTCGCCGGCGTTCTTGGCGATGGCGTCGATCGCCGTCTGCATGCTCGTGTCGAGGAAGCGGTCGAACACGATCGCGCCCTGCTTGGTGACGCCGACGTGGCGCGGCGCGTTGCGCGTGCCGTTGAAGTAGCGGCGGAACAGCTCCGGCTCGATCTGGATGTGCTCGCTGCACGTGCAGCCGCCGAAACGCGGGCACTCGATCCGGTTGCCGTCGGCGTCGTAGTCCTTGTCGGTGTGGCGGTCGGGCGAGGCGACGACGCAGACGTAGCCGCGCGTGCTGGCGACGAACGCCGGGTCCTTGTAGGTCGACTTGGCGAAGCGTTCGTTGAACACCTCGCCGTCCATGTTGACGACGACGAGCAGCGGCAGCCCGGTTGCTTCCTGCACGGCCAGCGCGTCGGCGAGGCTGCGCTGCCATTCGATGCGCGCGGCCGTCGGCGCCGCCGCCGCGGGCGCGCTACCCGGATCCTGGGCGAGCGGGGACATCAGGACGGACGACAGCAGCACGGCGAGTATCGGCATCGCGCGGAATGGTACGGGCTTCTGGTACAACCCGCGACCGCGCCGCCATTGCGCGGTGCCGACCTGCCATGATGCGAACCTTCGCCGTTCTCTGCGCCCTGCTCGGAGCTTTGCTCTCGACCTCGTGCCAAGCCCCCAGCGCGCCGGCGGCGGCGCTCGCGTACGACGAGTTCGACCAATCGAGCTTGGCCTTGCAGAGTGGCGAGGCGCGACCGAGCGGCTTCGCCAAGGCCAACCGCGGCGAGCGCAACCCGGCCGCCGACCGGTCGGCGCAGGTCGGCGATCCGGGCGCGGGCGCGCCGGCGGCGAGCGAGCGCCTGCTGATCTACCGCGGGGACATCCGCGTGGAGGTCGCACGCCCGGAGGATGCAGCGCGCGCGTTCCTCGACACGGTCAAGGCCTGGGGCGGCTACCTGCAGAGCCAGAACGCCGCGACGGTGACGGTGCGCGTGCCGGCGGCGAAGTTCGAGGACGCGCTGGCGGCGGTGCGCGGCATGGGCCGCGTGCTCGACGAGTCGCGGCAGGCCAACGACGTCACCGAGGAGTTCGTCGACCTCGGCATCCGCCTCGACACGGCGCAGAAGGCGCGCGAGCGCCTGCTGGAGGTGCTGCAGAAGGCCGAGAAGGTCGAGGACATCCTCAAGGTCGAGGCCGAGCTGCGGCGGCTGACCGAGGAGATCGAGCGCATGGAGGGCCGGCGCAAGTTCCTGTCCGATCAGGTCGCGCTGGCGACGCTGACGGCGACGTTCCAGGCGATCGCGCAGGCGCCGCCGCCGCCGCCGCGGCAGAAGCAGCGCAGCCGCTTCCCGTGGGTCAATCGCGTCGGCGCCGAATCGATGATGGGGGGCTTCTGACCATGCGCGCGCTGCGTTCGTTGCCGTTGGTCGCCTTCCTGCTCGCCGCTGCCTGCGCCGCGCCGATGCGCCCGCCGGCCGACTTCGTCGTGCTGCAGGACGCCGGCGAAGGCTTCCGCGCCATCACCAGCGACGACGCGCGCCTGCGCGTCCGCGATCTCGCCGAGCCGACGCAGGGCGGACTCGAATTCTGGGCCGACACGCTCGCGCAGGACCTCGTCGCGCGCGGCTATGAGCGCAAGGACCAGGGCGAGGTGAAGAACGCGGCCGGTGGCATCGGCCGCTGGCTGACGTTCGCCGCCAACGTGCAGGGCGAGAAGGTCGGCTATCTCGTCGCCGTGTGGCAGGTGGAGCCGACGCTGCCGTGGGGCGCGCCGTTCCTGCGCGTCGCCGAGTTCGCGGCGGTGGACGCGGTGTTCCAGGCGCGGGTCGAAGCGGTGAAGGCCGCGCTGGCGACGGTGAGGGGGTAGCGGGCTGCCGCTCGGGGTCGGCGCGGCGCGGGCGCGGAGATGCGGTGCGCAACGGCGGCGACGGGCGCGCCAAGTTGGAGCGGGTTGGGCACGGCCAGAGGCGGGGCGGGCGCAACGGCGACGCCAACCGCGGCGGGGGCGGCTGCGAAGGCCTGGGAGGGGATGAGGAGCGGGGACGCGGCGGTGGGCGCGCCAAGTTGGAGCGGTTTGGACACGCCCGCGCCCGGTGTGCTGGCCTCTTCCCAGGCCTTCGGAGCGGCGGCGCGGCGGTTGGTCGTGCTGGTTCGCCCGCAACGTCTCTGGCCGGCTTAGCCGGCTTGGCCGGCTCCGTCGCACACCGCGCGCGTCAACCGACCTTTGGCTGCTCCTCCAGTCCGATCTTGCCGAGTCTCCGCCAGCCATCGTTCGCCAGCCACGTGCGCGCCCGCGCGACCGGCAGTGGGATGCCGTCGATGCCGCGCACCTCGATCGTCTCCACGAAGCCGTCGAACCACGGCGCCGACGTGAACATGTCCGGCCCGTCGAACGCCGCGATCATGCGCCCCTGCGCCGCGTGCTTGCGGCCGTTGCCGAGCACGTAGACCAGCGCGTTGCGCACCTCGCGCGGGCTCTTGAG
>JADCJE010000007.1 GCA_020247305.1 Phycisphaerales bacterium
GTCGCAGGTCGACCCGGTCGCGAAGCCCGGCGCGCCGGCGTCGAGCAGCGAGGAGGCCGCCGGCCCCTGGGCGCTGTCGTTGGTCGCCGCCACCGACACCTGCATCGTCGCGGCGAGGTCCATCCACATCGCCCCGGAAGGGGAACCGACGAAGACGGCGACGTTGGTCTCCGGACAGCACTCGTTGGGGATGAGACCGCACTGCGCGCGCAGGGATCCGACGAGGGCGCAGCAGAGAAGCAGGGCGAGGCGAGGGATCGAGGTCATGCGCATGCGACGGCCTCCAATTGGCCGCCGTGCGCGTAAGCACGACATCGCGTTCGCGACCGCAGGTTTTTCTCCGGTTTTTTCCGCGCGTCGCGGCCGCAAAGGGTCCCAATCGCGGCGCGCGCGTCTTAGCGACGAATCGAGATTTTTTCGCGCGGCGCGCGGCGAATCGCCGACGCGGCAGCGCGCGACGGCAGCACGTGGCGGCAGACCACGGCGGAGCCGGATTCGGCTCCGGACGCGGCCACGACCGGGCCGTGCGACCACGGTCACGCAGCCGCGTGCGCGGGGGCTTCGCCGCGGTTGCCCCTGCGGCCCGCGCTTCACGCTTGCAGCCGGCGGACCCCGTGCTTGAGCAATGGCGCGTGGAAGTTGATCAGCAGGCCGACGCGCAGGCGGGTCAGTCGCAGGCAGGTCAGCAACTGGGCTTCGTGGATCGGCAGCAGGCGATCGACGGCCTTGTGTTCGACGATCACTTCGCCGGCGACGACGAGGTCCGGCCGCAGCGCGCCGTCGACACGCTGGCCGCGGTAGTAGATCGGCAGCGGCTGCTGGCGGACGAAGGCGAGGCCGCGGGCGGCGAGTTCGTGCGCGAAGCAGGCGTCGTACGCGTGCCCGAGCAGGCCTGGGCCGAGGGCGCGGTGGACCTCGATCGCCGCGCCGAGGATGCGGCCGGTGAGTTCGGTGTGGAGGTCGTGGACGACAGCGGGCGCGAGGGTTGGCGTCATGGGCATGGCAGCGGCCACCGGCCGCATGCCAGGAAGTGCGCAACCGGGGGCATGCCCCGCCGGCGAACGCGGCGCGGGCCGTCGCCGGCGAGCGGCCGCTATGGGCAGGCCACGATCCGATTGCCCAGCCGCACGCACAGGCCGTTGCTGCAGTCGAAGGCCCCCAGCGCAGCACCGGTGCGGATTGCCTGCAGGGTGCGGCCAGCCCCCCCACGCGCCGCAGTCAAGCACCACGCGCCGGGGGCAAACACCACGCGCCGGGGGCAAACACCACGCGCCGGGGGCAACCAGCCGCCGGATCGCTTCGATGTTGCTTGTCCACGCGGCGGCCGGCACAGGGGACGACGTGGGGCGCGGCGATCCCCAAAGGGCAGCGGCGCAGGCAACTTCGGCCCAGATCTCCGCGCGCAGCGCCAACACGCGCCGGCTGGGCCCAGCGCACGCGGCCCGCGCCGCCCGCGCGGGCCGAGGTCCTGGCGCACGAGGCCGCGCGCGCGGGCGCCGCTCTGCCAACCACGAGCAGACGATCCGGTCAGTCGCGCAGCGCGTCGACGTTCCAGGCGCCGATGCGGCAGCCGTTCTGGAACACGTCGAGCACGCCAATGCCGCCGTGCGGCAGGTTGAGCGACAGGCAGCGCGAGAGGCGCATGCCGAGCATGGCGGCCGCGAAGCCGCTCAGCACCGAGCCCGGCATCACGACGACGATCTGCTTGCCGAGGACCTTGGGCATCCAGCCGGTCCACCACTGCAGCACGCGTTCGACGGCGTCGCCGAGGCTCTCGCCGCCGGGCGCCTTGCAGTCGCCGAACTCGCTGAAGAACGTGCGCACGGCGCCGTCCTCGTCGCGCATGACGTCGGCCCATTCGCGGCCCTGCCAGCGGCCCATGTGCTGGTCGCGCAAGCGCTCGTCGGCGATCGCCTCCTTCTGCTGCGCCTCGGCGAGCGCGCGCGCCGGGCCCAGGCACTGCGGCTGCGGGCTGCTGTGCACCGACTCGACGGGCAGCGCCTTGCCGATCTCCAGCCAGCGCAGCACCTGGGCGCGGCCGCGGCGGCTCAGTTCGGCGGGGCCATCGCCGACGGCGCGACTGTGGCTGGTGATGTCGAGCTCGGGGTGGCGGCAGAGCCAGAGGCGGCAGAAGTCGGTCGTCTCGGGGAGCACCGCGGCATCTTGGCGCGGCGGCGGCGCGGCTGCCACGGCGCAGGCGCGGGGCGCGCGGGAACCGCGTGCGACCGGCCGTCCGAACTGCGACCCCAGCCTTCGCCGCAGGCGCCGGCGCTGCCGCCGCGGCCGGTCTCCGCCGTGGCCCGGGGGCCGGCGCGCCGCTACCGTCCCCCGCGTGACCTTCGCCACGCTGAAGACCGGCATCGACGGGCTCGACGGCGTCCTCGCCGGCGGCATCCGCTACCCCGACGACGCGGCCGTCTTCCTGTGCATCGCCGGCGGCCCGGGCACCGGCAAGACGCTGCTGGCCCTGGAGATGGTCGTGCGCGCGTGGCTCGGCGACCAGGACGGCGCGACCTTCCTCTACTACTCCGTGGAGCACGCGCCCGACGCGATCCAGAAGAAGCTGGCGTCGGACTTCGACTGGTACCGCGGCGAAGCGGCGGTCGAAGCGCTGCCGAAGGAAGTGCCCAGCAAGCTGGTGATGCAGGCGCGCAGCGGCAGCCAACTGGTGCTGACGCAGGCGCGGCCGGCGGCGATGCACCAGAAGAGCGCGCGCGGCACCACGGTCGACATCGAGTGGATCCTGGCCGAGATCGAGAACCAGCGCATGGCCAACCCGGTGCGCATGGTGGTGATCGACAACGTCGGCCTGCTGCTCACCGACCTCGAGTACTTCGAGAAGCGCGCCGCGCTGCTGGAGGTGCGCCGCCGGCTGCTCGAGCACCGCATCCACGGCATCTTCGTGATGGAGGAAGCGCACCCGCGCGACCTCAAGCTGCCGTCGGCCGAGGAGTTCTCGACCGACCTGATGCTGCACCTGTCGTTCCTCGACGAGGCGACGGAGTTCAAGGCGCGAACGCTGGAGATCAGCAAGGCGCGCCATCAGTACTACTACCGCGGCGTCCACCACTTCTCGATCGCGGGCCGCGGCATCACGCGCGACGTCTACCTCGGCGCGCGCAACGAGCGCGGGCCGGGCATCCACGTCTACCCGTCGGTCGCCGCCCAGCTGTCGATGGCGCGCGACCAGGCGCAGTTCGCAGTCCCGGGCCGCGGCGAAACGTCGATCGACCTCGGCCACCCCGACCTCGACCGCGCGTTCCTGCGCGGCACCGGGCCGGCGCTGCGCAGCTCGACGGTGCTGCTGGCGGAGCCGGGGACGCGCGCGACGTTCCTGGCGCTGCGGTTCCTGGCCGCCGGACTGCGCAACGGCGAGCGCGTGCTGTTCGTCTCCACGCGCGAGGACCGCGACGCCGTGCGCCGCATCTGCCAGCGCGAGCCCGTGCTGGCGCCGTGCCTGGGGCCCGACGGTCGCTTCGCCGACGAGTTCCGCGTCGTCTACCTGCACCCGGAGTTCATCCCGCCGGGCAAGTTCAACTGGGACCTGATCCGGCTGTGCCAAGGCGGCCACGCCGACGGCGCGCCGCAGCGCGTCACGCGCATGGCGTTCGACAACATCTACCGCCTGCAGGACCGCTTCCCGCTGATCACCGACCAGCGCTTCCTGATCGCGGCGATGCTCGACATGCTGCGCTACGAAGGCGTGACGCCGTTCTTCGTCGACATGATCCCGCCAGGCGCCGGCCAGGGCCGCGGCAACTTCGACCCGTCGCCGTACCTCGTCGGCTTCGACAACGTGTTCCACACGTGGTTCGCCGACGAGAACCGCAACCAGCCGCTCATCCGCGTGCTGAAGTCCGTCGGCAACGACTACGCCAACGAGCCGGTCGCCATCGACTGGCGCCGGACCTGACGGCGGCGACGGCCCTCACCTACTCCACGACCACGAACTCCACTCCAACGACCCGCATGCGCCAACTGCTCGCCACCGCGACACTCGTCGCCCTCCCCACCTTCGCCCTCGCCCAGGACGCCGTCGACGGCACGCCGCCCGCGGCCGCGCGCGAGCCCGATCCGACGGCGCGCGGGCGCTTCGGCATGGACTTCACCACGCAGTACTTCTTCCGCGGCATCCGGCAGGAGACGCAGGGCCTGATCCTGCAGCCGTGGGGCGAGATCGGCTACGCGCTGACCGACGGCAACGAGACGGTTCGCGGCCTCGACCTGACGTTTGGCGCGTGGAGCAGCCTCAACAGCGGCGGCTCGAACACCGGCGAGGACACCGACGGCAGCTGGTACGAGGGCCGCGGCTTCATCGACCTCACCGCCGGCATCGCCGAGAAGTGGACCATGGGCCTGCGCTACACCGCCTATGGCAACCCGAACAACGCAGCGCGCCGCTTCCGCACCGTGCAGGAGGTCGAGGTCCGCGCCGAGCTCGACGACCGCGGCTACCTCGGCGACGTGATCGACGGCGGGCTGCAGCCCTATGCGCTCGTCGCGGTCGAGTCGGCCGGCGAGCGCGAGTACTACAACGCGGGCATCACCGCCGATACCAACGCCGGCATCTACGGCGAGTTGGGCGTCAACCCGAGCTTCGCGCTCGGCGTGCGCGACGACGACCTGCGGCTGCACGTGCCGGTCAAGGTCGGCCTGAGCCTGAGCGACTACTACCAGGACAGCGAAAGCGGCAAGGACGACTTCTTCGGCTACCTCGACGTCGGCGTCGAGGTCCGCCAGCCGCTCGCCTTCGTGCCGCGGCGGCTGGGCCCGTGGAGCGCGTTCGTCGGCGTGCACTTCCTGCTGCTCGGCGACAACTGCGAGGAGCGCAACAAGGGCTCGACCAACACGACGGTGAGCGGCGACGAGACCGAGTTCATCCTCAGCGCCGGCGTGTCGACGCGCTTCTGACCGACGGCGCCGGCGCGCCGCTCACGCCGCCGGCGCGTCGTACAGCACCTCGACGCGCATGCACGCGAGGTTGTCGTAGGTGCGCTTGCGCCGCAGCTGCGGCCACCAGTCGTAGAGCAGCAGCTCAAGCGGCCGCCACATCGCCACCCAGCCGATGATGAGCAGGCCCTCTTCGACGAAGCGCAGCCACTCGCCGTGCTCGCCCTGGCGCAGGGCGCTGCGCAGCAGCATGCACGCGACCAGGAACAAAACGCCGACGCCGAGGCTGGCGCGGCCCTGCTGCAGCGTGCGCCGCACCTCCAGGCGGGCGATGCCCGCGCGATAGGCGAAGTAGTTGGCGATCGCGTCCTGCACCGTGCGCTCGGGCTCGAAGCGGCGCTGGTCGGCGGGCAGGTGCAGGCGGAACACCAGCGGCGCGTCGGCCGGGAATTCGCGCGCCCAGCTGACGATGAACTCCTCGGCGTCGCGGTCGAGGTCCTTCTCGTGGAACGGCGCGGGATCGAACGAGTCGAACAACTGCGCGAGTTCGCGCAGGCGCAGTTCGATGCGGCGCTCGCCGCCGGCAACGACGGCGCCGTCGCTCACCGGCCTGCCTTGTGCCCCTGCACGATCTGCTCGACGACCTGCGGCTCGGCCAGCGTGCTGAGGTCGCCGAGCTCGGTGTAGTTGGCCTCGGCGACCTTGCGCAGGATGCGGCGCATGATCTTGCCGCTGCGCGTCTTCGGCAGGCCGGGCACGACCTGGATGCGATCGGGCGTGGCGATCGGGCTGATGACCTTGCGCACGACCTGCTTGAGCACCGCCTCGACCTCGGCCGCCGGCACGCCCTCGGCCGCCTTGCCGGCGATGACGTAGGCGTAGATGCCCTGGCCCTTGAGGTCGTGCGGGAAGCCCACGACCGCCGCCTCGGCGCAGAACTCGTGGCTGACCAGCGCGCTCTCGATCTCGGCGGTGCCCAGGCGATGGCCGGCGACGTTGAGCACGTCGTCGACACGGCCGGTGATCCAGTAGTAGCCGTCCTCGTCGCGCCGGCAGCCGTCGCCGGTGAAGTACAGGCCCGGGTACATCGCGAAGTACGTCTGCTGGAAGCGCGCGTGGTCGTTGAGGATCGTCCGCGCCTGCCCCGGCCAGCTGCCGGCGAGGCACAGGTTGCCCGACACGCCGTTGCCGACGAGTTCCTTGCCCTGGTCGTCGACGAGCAGCGGCCGCACGCCCGGCAGCGGGAACGTCGCCGAGCCCGGCTTGCACGGCGTCGCGCCCGGCAACGCCGAGATCAAGATGCCGCCGGTCTCCGTCTGCCACCACGTGTCGACGACGGCGCAGCGTTTGTCGCCGACGACGTCGTGGTACCACTGCCAGACCTCGGGGTTGATCGGCTCACCGACCGAGCCGAGCACGCGCAGGCTCGTGCGCGCGTGCTTCTTCACCGGCTCGTCGCCGACGCGCAGCAGCGCGCGCAGCGCCGTCGGCGCGGTGTAGAAGATGTTGGCCTGCACGTCGTCGACCACCTGCCAGTACCGGCCGGCGTCGGGATGCAGCGGCGTCGACTCGAACAGCACCGTGGTCGCGCCGTTGCACAGCGGGCCGTAGACGATGTAGCTGTGGCCGGTGACCCAGCCGACGTCGGCGGCGCAGAAGTGCACGTCGCCCGGCCGCCAGTCGAACACCAGTTCGTGCGTGTAGCTGGCGTAGACGAGGTAGCCGCCGGTCGTGTGCAGCTGGCCCTTGGGCTTGCCGGTCGAACCCGAGGTGTAGAGCACGAACAGCGGGTCCTCGCTGTCCATCCACTCGACCGGGCAGCAGGCGCGCTGCTTCGGCAGTTCGTCGGCCAGCCAGCGGTCGCGGCCCTGCTGCATCGGCGTCGCGGTCGCGGTGCGCTGCGCCACCAGCACGGTGTGCACCGGCAGGCCGGCGATCGCCTCGTCGACGGTCTTCTTCAGTGGGATGGTCTTGCCGCCGCGCAGGCCCTCGTTGGCGGTCAGCACGACGCGGCAGTCGGCGTCGGCGATGCGGTCGCGCAGCGCGTCGGCCGAGAAGCCGGCGAACACGACGCTGTGCACGGCGCCGATGCGGGCGCAGGCGAGCATGGCGTAGACCGCCTCGGGCATCATCGGCAGGTAGATGCAGACCCGGTCGCCCTTGCGCACGCCGAAGCGCCGCAGCACGTTGGCGAGCCGGCCGACGTGCTCGTGCAGTTGCCGGTAGCTGATGCGCTCGTACTGCCCGGGTTCGTCCTTCGCCCACACGATCGCCGTCTGCTCGGCGCGCTCGGCGAGGTGCCGGTCGACGCAGTTGTAGCTGGCGTTGAGCTTGCCGCCGAGGAACCACGCGACCTCGGCCCGGGCGAAGTCCTGCTGCACCGTCTCGTCGAACTGGCGGAACCACGTCACGCGCTGCGCCTGCCGCCGCCAGAACCCCGACGGGTCGGCGAGCGAGGCGCGGTGCAGCGCCTCGTACGCGGCAAACGAGGCGACGTGCGCGCGGGCCTGGATGTGGGGCTTGGTCGGGACGAGGGCGTCGGCCATGGCGGGAGCGGCGGGCGAGGGGATGCGATCAGAGCGAGCGGACCCAGTGCAGCAGCGTGCGCACCGCGGTGCCGGCGGCGCCGCTGCGGTAGTAGTCCTTGCTGAGGCCGCCGTACGCGGTGCCGGCGATGTCGAGGTGGACCCACGGCGTGTCGCCGGCGAAGTACGCCAGGAACGCGCCGCCCGCGATCGAGCCGTTGCCGTGCTGCGGGCCGTTGATGTTGGCGAGGTCGGCGAACCGGCTCTTCATCTGCTCCTTGTGGCAGTCCCACAGCGGCAGCTGCCACAGCGGCTCGTCGGCCGCCTTGCCGGCGGCGACGAGCGCGTCGCACAGGCCCTGGTCGTTGCCCATGATGCCGGCGACCTCGTGGCCGAGCGCCACCACCACCGCGCCGGTCAGCGTGGCGAGGTCGACGATGTGCGTCGGCGCGTGGAACTTCTTCGCGTAGCAGATCGCGTCGGCGAGCACGAGGCGGCCCTCGGCGTCGGTGTTGAGCACCTCGATGGTGTGGCCGTCCATCGCGCGCACGACGTCGCCCGGCTTCTGCGCGTCGGGACCGACGGCGTTCTCGGTCGCGGCGATCAGGCCGACGACGTCGACCTTCGGCTGGCTGCCGGCGAGGCCGCCGTGCTTGAGCGCGTGGAACAGGCCGAGCACGGCGCCAGCGCCGCACATGTCGTAGCGCATCTCGTCCATCTTGCCGGCCGGCTTGATGCTGATGCCGCCGGTGTCGAACGTCAGGCCCTTGCCGACGACGCAGACGCTGCGCCTGGCGCCGGGCGTGCGGTGCTCCAGCACGAGGAACTTCGGCGGTTCGCTGGCGCCCTTGGCGACGCCGAGGAAGCTGCCCATGCCGAGCTTCTCGCACTGCTTGCGGTCGAGCACCTTCACCTTGATGCGGCCGCCGGCGAGCTTCTTGGCGGCGTTGGCGAGGTCGCTCGGCGTGCAGAGGTTGGCGGCCTTGTTCTCCAGGTCGCGCGCGAAGCCCTGGGCCGCCGCGGCGACGGCGCCGAGCTGCAGGCCCTCGCCGAAGGCCTTCTGGTCGCGCGCCGACGCGCCTTCGATCGCCACGCTGCAGGCGTTGCCCTTCGCCGGCTTGTGCGGCTCCTTGCGCGGCGGCTCGTAGCGGTAGGCGCCGAGCGCGAGGCCCTCGGCGATCGCCATGCCGGCGGCCAGCGGGTCGACGCCGCCGAGCGCGGCCTTCGGCACGACCAGCGTGAACGCGGCGACGCCGAGGTCGGCGGCATGCGCCTGCGCGACGGCGGCGGCGCGGCGCAGCCGCTCGGTGTCGATCTGCTTGCCCGCGCCGAGCCCGACGGTGGCGAGGCGCTTCTGCGCCGACTTCGGCGGCTGGTGGAACACCGAGACGGCGCGGAACGACGTCTTCAGGTCGCCGGTGGCCTTGGCAGCGGCGAGCGGGGCCTTGAGCGCGGCCCCGGCTTCGGGGGCGACGCCATCGACGACGAGGACGAACACCGCATCGCCGCGGCTGGCGGCGGCGACGGGAACGAGGCGGCTCTTCATGGCAGCGTTGTAGCGGCGCGTCGGATCGCCGGCCACGGCGCGGTGCGCGCGCTACGGCTCGGGCCTGGGCAGTTCGCCGACCCAGCGCACGGCGTCGCCGTCGCGCAACTGCTCGCGCTTCCAGATCGGCGCTTCGGCCTTGATGCGGTCCATCAACCAGCGGCACGCGTCGAAGGCAGCACCGCGGTGCGCGGCGGCGACGACGACGACGATCGAGGCCTCGCCGACCGGCACGAGCCCGAGCCGATGCGCGACGCGCGCGCGCGTGATGGCGAAGCGCGCGAACGCCGCGTCGAACAGCTTGTGCAGCACCTGCTCGGCCATCTCGGGGTAGGCCTCGTACGACAGCGACACGACGGCGCTGCCGTCGTTGTGGTCGCGCGTCGTGCCGGCGAACGTCACCACCGCGCCGTCGTGGTCGGTGCGGCACTCCGCTTCGAGCGCGCGCGGGTCGAGCGGCTCGCGCTGCAGCACGAAGGCCGCGCGCGCCGCCGGCGAACCGCCGCTGATCGGCGGGATCGGCGCCACCTCGTCGCCGTCGCGCAGGACCGTCGCAGGTCCGGCGTAGGCGCGGTTGACGGCGAAGGCGACGGGCAGCCGCTGCAGGGCCGGGGCGCGGCGGACGAGTTCGGCGTGCAGGTCGGCAACCGTCGCCCCCACGGACAGTTCGACCGCCACCGCGTCCGCGCCCAGGGCTTCGCGCACGGCGGCGAAGCATCGCACGGTGATCCGTATTGACCGCACAGCGTCCATTCTTGGGCTATTGTGCCCGTGCGGTGGTTCCCGCGCACACGCGCGAGCTAGATTCCGCCGTAGCGCCGTTCCGCACCCCGACTAGAGCCCCGCACCAACGCAATGCGCATCCTCCCCCTCGTCGCGTTCGCCGTCGCCGCCGCGCAGCTGCCCGCGCAGTGGGCGCTGATGGCCCCTGCTTCGTCGCCCTCGGCCCGCCGCGCCGGCGCGGCGGCCTTCGACGCAGCAGGCAATCGCCTGCTGTTCGTCGGCGGCATCCAGCCGAGCCCGAGCACGATCCTCGGCCAGACGTGGTCGTGGAACGGCACCGTGTGGACGCAGCTGTCGCCGGCGGGCGGCACGATCCCGCGCTGGGGCCACGGCCTCGTGCGCAACACGCAGAACAACCGCCTGATCACCTTCGGCGGCCGCTCGCCGACGCTGAGCGCCTACGCCAGCGACACGCAGGAGTGGACGGGCTCCGCGTGGCAGACGATCGTCACCGCGAACGCGCCGAGCGCGCGCCACCTCTACGGCTTCGCCTACGACAGCGCGCGCAACCGCGCCGTGCTGTTCGGCGGCCGCACGAGCACGCAGACGCTGGCCGACACGTGGGAGTACGACGGCGTCAACTGGACGCAGCGCACGACCTTCGACACCCCGCCGGCGCGCCAGGAGATGAGCATGGTCTACGACGCCAGCCTGCGGCGCGTGGTCCTGTTCGGCGGCCAAGACCAGTCGACGTCGACGATCTACAACGACACGTGGTTCTACGACGGCGCGAACTGGCAGCCGGTCGCGCCGGCGAGCTCGCCGACGCCGCGCTACCGCATGGCTTCGGCGTACGACTCGGTGCGCCAGCGCACGGTGCTGTACGGCGGCTTCGACGGCGCCAACGTGCTGACCGACACGTACGAGTTCAACGGCAGCAACTGGGCCACGGTCACGACCGGCAACCCGCTGCCGGGCGCGTCGACGGAGACCCTGCACGGGTACGACCCCGTGCGGCGCAAGTTCGTGGTCTTCGGCGGCTTCGGCACCACGTTCAGCAGCCAGACGTGGGAGTACACCGGCGCCAACTCCGGCTACTTCGGCACGTTCGGCGCCGGCTGCCCGACGGCGCTAGGCGAGCCGACGCTGAGCAGCAACACGCCGCGCATCAACTCGACCTGGACGATCACCATCAGCAACCTGCCGGTCGACTGCGAGTTCGTGCTCATCCCGTACGGCCTGTCCAACACCAACAGCACGCTCGGGCCGCTGCCGGTGGACCTCGCCGCGATCGGACTCTCCGGCTGCTCGCTGAACGTCGCCAACGACTTCGTGGCGGCGCAGCTGACGAGCAATGGCACGGCGACGTCGAGCCTCGTGATCCCGAACACGACGGCGCTGGTCAACACGTTCTTGTACGCGCAGGCGGTCCTGCTCGACATCGTGCCGGGCGTCGGCACGGCGCTGACGGCCGTTTCGCCCGGCGGCCGCGCCCTTCTCGGGCAGCAGTAACCAGGGCAGCAGTGAACAGGGCAGCCGCGTGATGAGGGCGGCAGCTTGATGAGGAAGGCAGGGCCCTGACGCCCGTCGAGACCTGACTCCCGTCGAGCGCCGAGGACGGGCTCGGGTCGCGCGGCGGGCGCGCCGCCCCCGCGGGCGCGCAGCCCCTCAGGCCAGCATCTGGCCGACTTCCGCGACGTCGCCGGCGCTGCCGAGGTAGAGCGGCGTGCGCTCGTGCAGCTGGGTCGGGACGATGTCGAGGATGCGCTGCCGGCCGTCGGTCGCCGCACCGCCGGCCTTCTCGCACAGGAACGCCAGCGGTGCATTCTCGTACAGCAGGCGCAGCTTGCCCTCCGGCTTCTTCGCCTCGCCGGGGTACATGTAGATGCCGCCCTTGAGCAGCGTGCGGTGGAAGTCGCCGACGAGCGCGCCGGCGTAGCGCGCCGAGCGCTTGCCGCACCTGGTCTGCTGCGTGCGGAAGGCGCGCACCATCGCCTTGGTGCGGTCGTCCCACTTGGCCTCGTTGGCCTCGTTGACCGAGTAGCTGCCCTCGCCCTCGGGGATCTTGATGTCCGGGTGCGTCAGGAAGAACGTGCCGATCGAGCGGTCGAGCGTGAAGGCGTTGACCGGTCCGCCGGCGGAGTAGACGAGCATCGTGCACGGGCCGTACAGCACGTAGCCCGCGGCGACGAGGTCGCGGCCCGGCTGCAGGAAGTCGGCCAGCGTCGGCTTGCCGCCCGCGGAGCGGCGGCGGTAGACGCCGAAGATCGTGCCCATCTGGCCGGCGACGTCGACGTTGCCGCTGCCGTCGAGCGGGTCGACGGTGATGATGTACTTGCCGCTCTCGCCGCCCGGCAGGACGTGCACGTCCGCCATCTCCTCGCTGGCGACGCCGCAGACCATCGGCATGTTCTCGAACACCTGCAGCAGCGTGTCGTTGCTGATGACGTCGAGCGCGCGCACGTCCTCGTCCTGCACGTTGGTCGTGCCGGTGTAGCCGAGCTTGCCGACGAAGCCGGCGCGCATGATCTCGCTGGCGAGCATGCGCGCGAGCAGGCTGAAGCGGTTGAGGACGGTCGACAGCCCGCCGCTGGCGGCGGCACTGGCTTGGTCGCGGAAGAACTGTTCGCTGAGGGTGAGGCGGTTCATCGGCGGGAGCTCCGGGAGCGGCGCATTCTTCCGGGCCGCCGCAGGCCTCACAACGGCGGCAGGAGCAATCGCGGGCCCGGCTCGCCGTCGACGGCCAGCTCGGCGCGGTCGCGCGGCCGTTCGGACAGGCGCACGACGGCGGCGGTGGCCGCGTCGGCGGTGAGCAGCGTGCGCTCGACGCCATCGGCGGTCCGCCACCGCAGCGTCGCCCCCGCCGGCAGAGGCACCAGCGCGTAGCGGGCGCCGTCGGGCCCCAGTCCCAGGTCGCGCGCGGCCGACGGCGGCACGGGCGCGGCGTCGCGGCCGCGCCGCCAGTACAGCCGCAGGCTGTCGCCGCCGGGTCGGCCGTTGTCGACGGCCGGATCGTCGAAGCGCGCGAGTTCGACGAGGTCGCGCGCCGGGTCGAAGTCCGGCGCGAACCACCGTCCGCACGCGTGCGGCAGCGCCGGATCGCGCGCGAACTGCACCGGGTTGTCGAGCACGAAGCGGACGCCCTCGCGATCGAGGAACGCGGCGAGTTCGCCGCGGCGCAGCGCCGCAAAGCTGCGCGCGTCGACGACGCCATCGAGGTTGACGACGCCGCGGCGTTCGCCGCCGCCGGCCGCGGCGAGCACGTCGGCGTGGAACGTGACGAGGCCGCTGTTGAAGCAGCCGACGCGCTCGCCTGCCGGCAGCACGTCGGCGAGGTGGCGACCGGCCATCGTCATCTCGACCTGCGCGCGCAACCGTTCGTCGACGAGGTGGCTGCCATCGAGGGCATTGCCCCCGGCGAACGCGACGAGCAGCCACGGCGCGCGACCGGCCAGCGCGGCGACGATGGCGAAGCCGACCACGGCGAGCGGCGCGGCGTAGTACCCGCGCGGGTACCACCGCACGGCCCAATGCAGCGCGACGAGCGCCGACAGGCCGAGCGCCAACCACAGCGCGGCAGGCAGCCGCCGCAACTGCGGCGGCGCCGCCGCCAGCGCCGGCCGCGGCCGCACCGCCAGCATGGCCGCGCCGAGCAGCGCGATGCCGACGTCGCGCGCGCCCGCCGCGAATGCCGCGACCACGGCGGCGACCGGCGCGAGCCGCCATGCCGACGGCACGACAGCGCGCAGCGCCAGCCACAGCGCCAGCGCAAAGCCGCATGTCGAAGCCGCCGCGAACGGCGCGCCGAGCAGCAGCGGCCGCGTGTACCACCACTGCTGCCGCCAGAAGCCCGCGCCGTCGGGGTGCGCGAGATCCCAGTTGGCGTGCCAGAGCCACGCCATCGGCAGCGCCGAGTCCTGCAGCCAACTGCCGGCGATCGCGCGGTTGAGCGCAGCGTGCGCGGCGAACGCCACGACCGGCGCCAGCAGCGCGCGCGGGCCGTCGCGGCGGCACCGCCAGCACGCGAGCGCGGCGACGACGCCGAGCAGGTCGGTGCGCGCCAGCACCGCGGCAACGGCAAGCGCCGTGAACGCGGGCAGGGCCGCCCGCCGCGCCCACCACAGCGCACAGGCGCACAGGCAGGCGAGGGCGGTCTCCTGGCCGTTGCGGCACTCGCGCAACAGCAGCGGATGGCCCAGCCAGCACACGGCGAGCCCCCAGCCGAGCCACCGCCGCCGCGCCGTCGCCGCCCAGCCCCAGGCCGTCACCGCGTGCAGCGCAAGGCCGAGCCACGCTGCCGCCGCCGGCAGCGCCGCCGGCCCGCACAGCGCCGCCAGCGGCGCCAACAGCAGCGTCCACAGCCACTGCACGCCCGAGGTCGGCGCGCCATCGCTCACGGTCGGGCCGCGCCCGGCTGCGACGTTCGCCGCCCAGGTGAACTCGTAGAAGGCGTCGTCGCGTTGGCGATCGGCCGCGTCGGGGTCGGCGCAGGCCCATGCCACCGCACCGAGGGTCGCGAGTCCCAAGGTGGCGGCGAGCGCGAGCCGGCGGACGCGGGCCCGGTCGGCGGCAGGGTCGGCGGCAGGGTCGGCGGCAGGGTTGGCGGGAAGGCGATCCAAGCGGGCCGGGCGGACCATACCCGCCGCCCCCGCCCCACCGATGCCATCGATCGGACCGGTTGGCGCTGGCGCAGTCGGTCGCCGGTTGGGAAGAATGTGTCGCTGGCAACGTCTCAACCGCGCACCGCCTGCCAAGCTAGGGTCGCAGCTGCCCGGACCGCCTCCTTCGCACCACCGCAACGGCACCCGACCGTGACCCGGATCCCACCAACCCGCCCGCACCGCGCCACCGCGCGGCTGCTGTCGTCGTGAGCCCGCGCACCTACGGTGCGGCGGCCGTCGGCGTCGGCCTGCTCGCGGCCCTGGCGGTCTGGTTCCTGCGCCCCGCAGTCGCCCCGGCGACCCCAGCAGCGCCGACGGCGAACGCTTCGGCCGGCGCTGGTGACCCGGGCACCGCCGCGGCAGGTCCGGCGGTCGCCGTCGCCAGTCCGCCGGGGCGCGCCGCAGGCGAGCGCACCGCCGCCCAGTACCGCGAGCCGGCCCCGAGCGCGCCGCTGCCGCAGGGCCTGCGCGGGCGCGCGGTCGATGGCTTCGGCCGGCCGCTCGGCGGCCTGCCGGTGCACCTCGTCGAGAGCGCCGCCAATGACCCGCTCGCTGTGCACGTGCTCGGCCGGCAAGGCGACGTCTTCCAACCGGTCGCCAGCACGGTGACGGCGAGCGATGGCGCGTTCGCGATCGGCCTGGCGGTGGCGCAGGAGCGCACCTACGACCTCTTCGTCACGTCGCCGGCGCACGCGACGGCGCGCCGCGCCGGCCTCGCCATCGTCGCCGAACGCTGGCACGACGTTGGCGACGTGGCGCTCGCGGCTGGGGCGACGGTGCGCGGCACGGTCACCGTCGCCGGCCGCCCCGACATCCCGGTCGCCGGCGCGGTGGTCACGGTGGCGACGGGTTCGGCGTTCGCCGATGCGCCGCTGCGGGCACTGCCCGACGCCGGCCAGGGCCTCGTCGCCACCAGCGGCGCCGACGGCAGCTACGAACTGCGCCACGTGCCGAGCCGCGGCCTCGTCGTCGCCAGCGCCGTCGCGCCGGGCTTCGCCCGTCTGCGCAAGGCCGACCTCGACCTGCGCGGCGACGGCCCGATCGTCGTCGACTTCGCGCTGCTGCCGGGCCAGAGCATCGCCGGCCGCGTCGTGGACGCACAGGGCGCGCCGCTCGGGCAGGCGCGCATCGACGCGTGGCCGCTGGAAGCGGCCGGCGACACGGCGAGCACGACGAGCGCCGCCGACGGCACGTTCGAGGTGCTCGGACTCGGCCTTGGCAAGCACGCCGTGCTGGCGACGCGCCGCGGCCACGCGACGGCGACCGCCAAGGGCATCGACAGCGGCGCCCGCAACGTGCAATTGCAGATGGCCGCGCTGGCGAGCGTGCGGGTGCGCGTCGCCGCGGCAGATGGCGCGCCGCTGCGGCGTTTTCGCCTCGGCCTGCGCCGGATCTTCGTCGCCCACGGCGGCGCCATCGCGGCCGTGCCCGAGGTGGCCGACCGCAGCGTGCAACTCGGCCCCGACGAAGCGACGGCCGCGCTCGACGGCGCGCCCGCCGGCGAGTTCTGTGTGCAGGTCGAGGCCGACGGCTTCGCCAAGGCGCTGTCGGCGCCGTTCGTCCTGCCGGCCGGCAGCGACGATGCCGCCGCGCCGCGCACGGTCGACGTGGCGGTCGCCATGGGTCCCGGCGCCACCCTGCGCGGCCGCGTCCTCGCCGAGAACGGCGCGCCGCTGGCCGACGCCGTGGTGCGCACCCTGGCCGCCGGCGTTGCCATCGACAGCCCGTTCCGCCGGCTGCTCGGCGACGCGGCGACCGAACGCATCACCACCACCCAGGCGCGCACCGACGCCGACGGCTGGTTCGCCTGCGAACATCTCGCCTTCGGCAACTACCAGTTGCTGGTCGAGCATCCCGCCGCGTGCCGCGGCGGCATCGCCGACCTGCCGCTGGCCGAAGCCGGCGTGCGGACGCTGCCGCCGATCGTGCTGGCGACCGGCGCCGCCGTCGCCGGCCGCGCGACGATCGGTGGCGCGGTCGCGCCGCAGATGAAGGTCGTGCTGACCACGCCGGCCGGTCGCGGCGATGCCGCCGAGCCGCTGCGCCTCGAAACGGTCACCGACCCCGACGGCAGCTTCCGCATGCCGCGGCGCGTGCCGCCCGGCGTCTACGAGTTGCGCGCCGCCCGCACCGGCGGCGACGCGCCCGAGGCGCACGTCGTACCCATGATCCTGCAAATGCAGCGCACTGCCGTCGCCGTCGCCGTCGCCAGCGGCCAGCGCGACGTGCGCGCCGACATCGACCTTCCAACCGACCGCTGAGCATCGAGCCGAACCTGTGAGCAACATCGCCAAGATCGTCGTCCCGCTGCTGCTGGCTGGCGCCGTCGCCGGCTGGTACCTGACGCAGCCGACCGCCCCCGAACCCGTCGTGGCGCCGCCCGAGCCGCCGCCCGTGGTGCAAACCCCAGTCGAGCCCGAGCCGGCGCCGGTCGTGCAGAGCCAGGGCCAGCAACCGACCACGCCCGAGCCCGACCGCCGCGCCACCACGATCGGCGACAGCCACGCCGACGCCGAGCAGGGCGTGCGCGGCCGGGTCCGGCGGCCCGACGGCGCGCCGGCGGCTGGTGTTCCCGTCTACCTGATGGAGAACATCACGACCGACATCGCGCAGATCTTCCTCAACAACAAGATGGGCCGCACCTCGCCGCCGATCGCGTCGACGACCACCGACGCCGAAGGCGGGTTCGCGCTCGGCGTGCGCAAGGTCGGCAAGTCGATCGACCTGCGCGTCGTCGCCGACGACCACCCCGAACTGAGCCGCCAGAACCTCAAGGTGCGCGACGGCGACTGGTACGACGCCGGCGACTTGACGCTGGAGCAGGGCGTCGTCGTCAGCGGCCGCGTCGTCGACACCGTCACCAAGATGCCGGTCGCCAACGCCGCGGTGCTGCTCGTGCCCGCCAGCCAGAATCAGGTGATCGCCGCCGCGCCGGGTCGCGAACGCGGCACGCCGACGACATCCGACCGCGGCGGCTTCTTCCGCTTCGGCAACGCGCCGCGCCTCGGCGCCGTCACGCTGACGGCGGAAGCGCCGGGCTACGCCAGCGCCCAGCTCGTCAACCAGACGGTGCGCGTCGACGCCGCCAACGACTTCACGCTCGAACTCGACCGCGGCATGCCGATCGCGGGCTTCGTCGTCGACGCCAACGGCGGGCCGATCGGCGGCGCCACGATCAACGCCAACGGCCTGTCGGCGAAGACGCCGCAGAACGCGGTGGTCACCGCAGCCGCGGACGGCAGCTTCACCTTCCCGACGATGCGCGCCGGCCCCTACGCGCTGGTCGCGACGTCGGCGAGCCACGCCGAGACGCGGCTGCCGCTGGTCATGGCCGGCGACGAGGCGGTCAAGGTCGTCATGTCGACGCGCGGCGCCGTGAAGCTGCGCGTGCTCGCCGCCAACGGCCAGCCGGTCAAGGCGTACCGCCTCGGCCTGATGCGGTACTTCCCGCAGAACCCCGACAGCATCGGCAAGGTCCTGGAGTGGCCGGATCGCTCGGTCACGCCGGGCGACTACCCGCGCAAGTACGACGGCCAGTTCGCCCAGATCGGCGGCCTGCCGACCGGCGAGTACCGCTTCCAGATCACCGAGAACAACCACGCCAAGACGCTGTCGCCGCCCTTCGTCGTCGCCGACGGCGCCGAGCCGCCGGAGGTCGAGGCGCGGCTGACGCTCGGCGGCGCGATCGTCGGCGTGGTCGTCGACGACCGCGGCAAACCGGTCGTGGACGCCGTGGTGTCCTCCGACATGAACGGCGGCCTCGTCGCGGGCTCGGGCCTGTTCGAGATGTTCCGCACGATGCTGCCCGAGAAGCACAGCACCGTGCAGACGCGCACCGACGGCCAGGGCCGCTTCCGCCTGTCGAAGCTGGCGTTCGCCGACTACATGGTGCGCGCCTCGCACCCGAACTACTGCGAGGGCACGGCCGTCGACCTCAAGATCGAGTCGGAGGGCCAGGTCGTCGACGTCGGCCAGATCGCGCTGGCGGTCGGCACCGTCGTCGAGGGCGTCGTCACGATCGGCGGCATGCCCGCCGGTCAGGTCAAGGTCACCGTGTCGACGCGGCTCGACGCCGCCGGCTTCGCGCCGCCGGCGGGTCAGGCGGCGGGCGGACCGGCCAAGCCGCCGAAGGGCCTGTTCCACGCCACGGTGCAGACCAACAACGACGGGCAGTTCAAGCTGCTGAAGCGCGTGCCGCCCGGGACCTACAAGGCGACGGCGCAGCGCCCGACGGTCGGCAACGACCCCTTCGGCGCGCTGCTCGACATCCGCGAGAGCGAGCGCGAGCTGGTCGTCGTGCCGGGCCAGGACCTGGTCACGGTGACGTTCGCCCTGAACGCGCGCTGAACGCGCGCAGGGCGGCGCGTGGATTCGCGTCTGGGGCGAAGCCGACGACCGCAGGCGAATCCGCGGATTCGTCGAGGATCGGCGGCGAGCCTCCGGGCGCGAAGACGCGTGTCGGGCGGCGTGGCCTTTCGTGGCGCAGACTCCTAGCTTGCGCGCATGGAACGCGCCCGCCCCGCCAACTACTGGGAGTACATCCAGGTCGAACGCCTGCTGGCGTTGCAGTCCGGCATCGCCGCCAACGAGGCCGAGCTCGGCGACGACGAAGTCCGCTTCATCGTCATCCACCAGATCGACGAGCTGTGGTTCAAGCTGGTGCTGCGCGAACTGGCGACGGCGCGCGACCTGTTCGCGCGGCCGCGCGTGCCCGAGGACGCGCTCGCCGGCGCGGTCAACGCGCTCAAGCGCGTGACGATCTGCTTCGAACTGGCGGCGCAGCACTTCCGCCTGATGGAGACGATGCGCACGCAGGACTACCTGGAGTTCCGCGACAAGCTGAACCCGGCGAGCGGCTTCCAGTCGGCCCAGATGCGCGAGATCGAGGTGCTGATGGGCCTGCCGGACGCCGACCGCATCCCGTTCGGCAACGAAGGCAGCTACCTCGACGCGCTCAACAGCCACGACGGCTCGCCGTCGCCGGCGCGCGCCCGCGTCGAGCGCCGGCTGCGCGACCTGCCGACGCTCAAGGCGGCGGTCGACGGCTGGCTGCACCGCACGCCGATCCAGGGCAGTTCGCCGGGCGACCCGGGCGACGCGCAGGTCGTCGCCGACTGGGCCGCCAGCTACCTGCGCGGCCACGAGGCGCTGTGCGAACGAGCGCTGCAGCACGCCGTGCGCGTGCAGGCGCTGACGCCGGCCGACGAGCAGCGCCTGCGCAGTCGCTACCAGGGCCAGCTGCAGGGCGCCCGCCGCCACCTGCTCGCCGAGGACGCGCCGGCCGAACGCCGCGAGTTCGTGGCGCGACTGCGCGCGGCGATCCTGTTCCTCGACAGCAACCGCACGCTGCCGCTGCTCAGCTGGCCTGGGCAGATCATCGACGGCCTGATCGAGTGCGAACAGGCGATGCTCGCCTTCCGCCAGCGGCACGCGCGCATGGTCGAGCGCGTCATCGGCCGGCGCGTCGGCACCGGCGGCAGCGACGGCGTCGCCTACCTCGACCAGACGGCGCTCAAGTACCGCGTGTTCACCGAGATCTGGGCGGCGCGCACGCTGCTGCTGCCCAAGGACCTGTGCCCGCCGGTCGCCGACCCGGCGTGGTACGGCCTCGCCCACTCGTGATCCGGGCGCGGCCCGGCGCCTTCACAGTCGCCGGTTCTCGGGGTGCGAGCGGCGACGGGTGAACGCGAGCAGTCGATCGCCGCGCGGCCGCTCACGGCGGTACCCCAGCAGGTGGAAGACCTCGACGGTGAACCAGCGCGCGACGCGCCGGTCAGCGAGCAAGGTGTCGGGGTCGGCCGGGTCGCGGCGGATGCCGGGCAGGAACGGCAGCAGCGCGTCGGCGCGCAGCGTGCGCAGCACGGCGGCGACGCGCAGCCAGAACGGCGCGACGGGCCGCGCCAGGAAGAAGCCGTCGTCGCCCTGCGGCTGGTACAGCGGCAGCAGCACGAGCCGGTCCGCCTCGGCGCGCACGTCGCCGCGCACGTCGCGCGCGAGCAACTGACCGCTGCGCACGAAGTCGAAGTTGACGAAGCCGGGCGCCATGGCGAAGGCATCAGCCGGCGTGATCGCGTGCCGGCGCGTGATCTCGACGATGCGCGGTGTCCGGCCGACAGCGCGTTCGAGGCAAGCCTGGCGCGCCGGCACGTCGGCGACGGCCGGCGGCACCGCGCCGATACGCGCGAGCAGCAGCCAGAGGACGGCCGCGTGGTTGCCGACGGTGTCCGGGTGCAGGTGCCGGCCGCCCTCGACCGCCAGCGCCGCGACGCCGCGCGCACCGAACCACTCCAGCGCCGCGCCGTCGATGGTCTCCTCGATGCCGAGGATGATCGGCACGCCCGTGGCGAGGCCGAGGCGGCGGTTGTCGATCGTGTCGGCGAGGCAGAGGAACGGCGGGCCGTCGGCGCTGCTGGTGTGCAGGTCGACGAACAGGACGGGCCCGGTCGCCGTCGCGAGCACGTCGTTGAAGCCGCGCAGCAGGTCGCGCTGCTCGTCGTCCTCGGGCGAACGATCGGGCCCGACGCGCTGTTCCATTGCGGCGATGGCGGCAGCGCCCCAGCCGCGGTTGAGGTCGCGGCGCTGGTAACGGCGGCCCTGCGCCAGCGCGCCGAGGTTGCCGGCGAAGGCGACGAGGCGGCCGCGGATCGGCGCGTCGCGGCGGGCGAGTTCGGCCAGCACGCGCTGCGCGGCCTCGACGCCCGCCGGCTCGTTGCCGTGCACGCCGGCCAGCACCAGCAGCGTCGGGCCGGGCACGCCGCGGTCGTGGCGGCCGAGCTCGCGCGGCAGCGCCGGCGTCGCTGGCGGGACCGCCGCGCTCACTCGCCGCTGGTCTCGCGCAGGTTCTTCTCGAACAGCATCGCGGCGACGCGGATCAGGTCGCGCTCGGTGATGATGCCGACGAGGCGGTTGCCCTCCTCGACCACCGGCAGGCTGCCGATCTTGTGGCGGCGCATCAGCTCGATCGCCTCCAGGGTCGGCGTAGCCGGCGTCACCGTGTGCGGATCGGCGATCATGATGTCCTTGACCGCGACCGGCTGGCGCTCGGCGCCGCGCATGCCCTGGCCGACGAGGCGCAGCAGCGTGCGGTGCGAGACGAGCCCGACCAGCTTGCCTTCGTTGTCCTCGACCGGCACGTGGCGGATGTGGCGCCAGTCCATCAGGCTGGCGGCGAGGTCGACGACGTCCTCGGGGTGCACGGTGAACAGGTCGGTCGTCATGAACTGGCCGACCTGCACGTAGCTCTCCTTCCAGCCCTCGAACTCGCCGGTGTCGGCGAGTTCCCACGTGTGCACCGGCTCGCCGGCTTCCTGGCGCGACTGCATCGCGCGCACCAGGGCGCCCATGCGCTGGTCCTTGGTGCCCTTGTCGCCCATGGCGGCGAGCGAGTCGAGCACCCAGCGGGCGCCGGTGCGGCCGCGCTTGCAGCGCTCGCCGATGATGCCGAGGTACCGATCGATGTCGCCGGTGTCGACCTTGGCGCTCTCGAGACCCGCGCGCGCCATCGGCAGCAGGACCTCCTGGATCAGCTGCTGCGCCGAGTACTCGCGGCCGTGGAACCAAGTCAGGTTGGCCTGCAGGCCAAGGCGCGCGGCGGCGATGAAGTTGCCCTTGGCGTCGTCGAACGACATCACCTTGCCGACGTCCGGCACCTCGTGCGAGATCGCCGACATCAGGCCGAAGAAGAACGCGCCGTTGGCGATCTCGTCGGCGACCGTCGGGCCGGCCGGGAAGGCGCGGGCCTCGATGCGCAGGTGCGGCTTGCCGTCGCTGATGCCGTAGCAGGCGCGGTTCCAGCGGTAGACGGTGCCGTTGTGCAGCCGCAGCGCCGTCAGCGCCGGCACGCCGCCGCGGTCGAGCACCGCCTCCGGGTCCTCGTCGATGTCCGTGGCGAGCACGGTGCGGAAGCGGGCGATGTCCTCGCGGAAGATCTCCAGCACCGAGTCGCGCACCCAGCCGTCGCCGAAGTTGACGCGCGGCCGCCGGCCGCGCAGCTGGTGCGCCGCCGAGCGCGCGTCCACCGACTGCTGGAAGAGCGCCACGCGGGTCTCGCGCCACAACCGCCGGCCGAGCAGCACCGGCGAGTTGGTCGCCACCGACAGCACCGGCGCGGTGATCGCCTGCGCGCAGTTGTAGAGCTTGGCGAACTCGCGCGGCCCGACCTGGAAGTGCACCTGGAAGCTGGTGTTGCACGACTCGAGCATGACGTTGTCGTGCGTCATCTCGAAGTCGTCGACGCCCTTGATGCGGAACTGGAACTCGCCGCCGCGCAGCGCGGTGATCGCGCGGTTGAGCGCGAGGAACCGCGGGTTCTGCACCATCGAGTCGAGCGACAGGTCGCTGCGCCGCAGCGTCGGCAGGATGCCGGTGAGCACGACGCCGCCGCCCAACTCGCGCGCGGCCGCGCGGGCCTTCTGCACGAGCCCTTGCAGTTCGGCTTCCATCGTCGACAGGCACTTGCCGCCGTAGACCTGCGGATGCAGGTTGCACTCGAGGTTGAACTGCGCGAGCTCGTAGGTGAACTGCGGGTGCGCGAGCTTCTGCATCATCGCGTCGGCCCCGCACCAGGCGCGGCCCGAGCGATCGAGCAGGAACATCTCCTGTTCGGCGCCGATGCGGCGGATGCCGGTCTCGAACCGGTCCTCCTCCACCATGCGTTCCAGCGCGTGCACGTCGGCCAGGATGGCCTTCATGAACGCGCGCAGTTGCTCGTCGTTGAACCCGCTCGGCAGGTCGTGTCGGCCCATGCTCGGTGTTGCTTCCGGTGAAGCCAGGAACGTACCAGGGCGACCGCCGCGTTGCGCGCCTTGCCGCCCCGGCGCGCCGATCCGCCGGCCGCCGGCGCGCGCCCCGGAAACGCCCGCGGCCGCCCTCGGGCGGCCGCGCGGCGACGGAACGGGGCGGCCATGGCCGCCGGCGGGGCTCAGCGGACGAAGCCGTTGAACATGATGCGCTTGTCCTTGATCGCCGGGTGGTTCAGGTTGACGACCAGCTCGCCCTTGAGCATGCCGGCCGGCGCCTTGTCGGTGATCTCGACCTCGACGATCAGCTTCTTGCCGTCCTTGCGGGTGCGCGCCACGACCGCGTCCGCAGGCACCGAGAGCTTCTCGAACACCAGCGACGTGGCCTGCAGGTCGGTGTCGTCGTTGGGCTCGAACACGACCTCCTTCTTGCCGGTCGTGCCCTTGCGCACGAGGCCGTACGGCAGGAAGCCGCCCGGCTTGACCTCGAGCGGCCCCTGGATGAAGGCGGCGACGCGCACGGTGAAGGACGAGCCGTTCTGGACGTCGGTGTAGAACTTGAGCGTGCCGCCACCCGGGCTGTCGGCGTCGACCGGGCCATAGGTGCCGCGGATCGTCCAGGTCGTCTTGCCGTCGGCCTCGGCCTTCTCCCAGGACGTGGTGAAGCCCTTCACCTCGTCCATGCGCAGGATGCTCCACTGCTTCTGGATCGGCGACGCGACGGTGACGGTGAACTCGCGCGACTCGCTCCAGACCATCTTGTTGAGCTGGACCTCGGCCGGCGACACGGTGAACAGCTGCGCGCCGTTCGCGCTGAAGTTCAGCTTCATGTGCGACAGGGCGGGGTCGCTGGTGTGGATGTCGAGCCAAGCCAGCTTGGGCCCGGTGATCTGGTTCATGTCGAGGTGCACCTCGACTTCGCCCTCGGCCCCGGCCTCGATCGAGATCTGCTGCACGCGTTCGACCTGGTCCGGCTGACCGGGCACCTTGGTGACGCGCATCAGCTGGTTGGGCGTCGGCTTGCTGCTCAGCTCGTAGGTCCGGCCACCGACGCGCACGGTCGCCTTGGCGCACTGGCAGCTGCCGGTCAGCTGCTTCCATTCGACCGGCGTGTTGTTGGGGTTCTTGAAGGGGAAGCTGCCGACCGCCTCGCCGGTGCCGAAGTACGTCCCGAGGTCCTTGTTGGTCGCCGGGAACCAGGCGTTGCCGCCGGCCGGCAGTTGCAACCCGGGTTGCCCTGCCTTCGGCGGCTCGGGCCGGATGGCCGGGGCGGGCGCCACCGTTCCGGGCGCCACCGTCCCGGGCGCCTGCTTGGTCGGCGCCGCCGTGGTGGCGTCCTGGGCGACGAGCGGGGCGAAGAGGGCGGCAGCGGCGAGGATGGCGGCGGTGCGGACGGTGTGCATGGCGGGGATCGGCGCAGGAGCGCGGAAAACGCTCGCAGGGGACTATAGCTCGCTCCGGCGACAAAAACTCCCGGACCGCCCCCTGCCGCCGGAGCGTCGACGTGTTGCATCCCGGCCATGGCGGCGGACACTCCGCGCATGCGTCCCTGGTTGCTACTCGTGCTGGCACAGGCCGGCGTGCTGCCGCTGGCGGGGTGCTGCACGATCGCCCGCGGGCTCTGCGGCCCCGACCGTTCGCCGTGGGTGCAGGTGGACTTCGCCACGCCGGAGGCGACCGCGCGGACGTTCCTGGAGGCGCTGCGCCGCGACGACCCGGAGGTGGTCTACCGCTGCCTTTCGCACGACTGCCGCAAGCGCCTTGGCATCGACGGTTTGGCGGCGCAGTTGGCGTGGACCGAGGTCCGTCGGCAGTACCCGTACCTGCACGTCGCCGGCTATGCCGCGGTGCCACCGGCAATGCGCCAGGGCGCGGACCGCGCGCGCGTGCGGCTCGACGTCGAAGGCACGGCGGTCGTCGTCGACCTCGTCCGGCAGGCGAAGTGGGAAGTCCGGTACCGCCGCGCCGACGGCTCGCTCTACGAGCCCGGTGCGCTGGTCGACGACCTCGCGACTGCGGCGGCGATCACGACCGATCCGGCGGACGAACGCTCGGCCCTGCAACTGCAGCCGCTGCGTTTCCGCCACGACGGGCTCGATGCGGTCGCGCTCGCCGACGTCGAGTTCGCCGGCGTGGTGCGCGACTGGAAGATCGCCGGCTGGACGACCGCGACGGACGGCTGACGAAAGGACCGCTGCGCGCCGCCGCCGTCAGGGCCGCAGCGACTCGGTCGCGCGGACGACGACCTTGCTGCCGACGGGCAGCAGCTTGAACAGTTCCGCGATATCGGGCGCGTACATGCGGATACAGCCCATCGACGACATCGTGCCGATCGTCTCGGGCTGCGGCGTGCCGTGCGCGCCAAAGCCGACGTACGAGTCGTGCAGGAACTTGATGAAGTACTCGCCGAGGATGTTCTTCGGGTGGCCGTAGCCGTAGACCTGCCCGTCCGGCGAGGTCCAGTCGGGATGCGCCTGCTTGGGGCCGACGGTGAACTCAGTGACCGGCGTGTGGTCGTTGGCGCCATGGCCCACCCAGTACAGGCGGATCAGGTGCTCGCCGAGGTGCACCGACAGCGCGAAGCTGCGCTTCTCCAGCACGGCGACGATCGGCGCGGCCGGGACCTTGATCTTCTGGCCGACGGCAAGGCCCTTGGGGTTGCGGATGCGGTTGACGATCGCGAGCGTGCCGTCCTCGATCTTCATGCCCTCCTTGCGGAAGCGGCCGGCGATGCGCGCGAGCGAGTCGCCGCTGGCGACGGTGTAGCTGCGGCAACCGGCGACGTTGGCCGGGTCGAACAGCCAGCGTTCGACGCGCACGAGATGCTGCTTGTAGACCTCGTCGACCGCGGCGCGCGCGGCGGCGTCGTCGCGGGCGATGCGGCCCTTGACCAGGACCCCGAGCAACTGCGTGCCGGCGGCGAGGGCCTCGGCGTCGGGTCGCGCGCCGAGGATCGCGGCCGCCTTGGCGACCAGCGCGCGGCCTTCGGCCGAGTGCAGGCAGGCATTGTCCGGACCGATCGCGGCGAGCACCGCGGCGACGTCGTCGCCGGCGGGCTGCAGCGCCTTGGCGAGCGCTGCCGCATCGGCGCCGGCGCCGCCGGCGAGCGCCGCCCACGCCGCCTGCACCGCTGCCGGCTCGCGCGCCGACAACCTGGCGAGCACGCCGGCGATGGCGGACGACGGCACAGCTGGCGCCGGCGCGGGCGTTGCGGCCGTCGCCGACGTTGCCACCGGCGAGGCGACGGCGTCAGGCAGCTCGTCGCTGGCGGTCGCCGCCGCAGCGCGCTGCCGCTCGGCGGCGGCGACGAAGTTGCCGACGCTCGTCGGATCCACCGTTTCGTCCAACCGCTGCCACACCCAGTACGCGATCCCTGCGACCAACAGACTTGCCAACAACGCTCGCATTGCAACCTCCGCGCCCCGAGAACGCGGGGCGACCGCGGCAGCGGCACCTGACCGGGTGTCGCTGCATTGCGCCGTCGGCACCTTGCGCGACGGCGACGGCGGCACCGTAGCAGACGTCGGCGGGAAATCGAGTGGCTCCGCTCCGCATGTGCCGTCGACGGAGGCCGGTTGAACCCTCAGGTTCAGGTGGGCGCCCCCCGAGGCATTTGGGTGCGGGCTGGCGACGCTGCGAACAGCGCCGCCTCCCGCTCCCGCCTGGCCCCCAAGGTCGGCGCCCGGGGAATGGTCATCGGTTCAACTTTTTGGCCTGCGTGCAGCTCGAACACCGCAGGGCGGAGCACTCGAAGGCGGCACAGTAGGCTGTGTGCGCGCCCCGCACCAGGGCGCGCTGCACATCGGCGCGGCGCGCTCGCCGGTCAGCTCCAGCGGTTGCGCGCGATCGCCGCCAGCACCTGCTCGGCCGCAGCCACCGCGGCGACGCCGTCCTCGCCGCTGACGACCGGCCGGGCGCGCTCGCGCACGCAGCGCAGGAAGTCGGCGAGTTCCTCCTGCAGCGGGTTGCCGCTGTCGAGCACGAGGTTCTCCACCTGCAGCAGGCCGTCGAAGACGAACTTCCACAGGTCGCCCATCTGGGCGCGGTCGAGCCGCTCCATGTCGAGCTGCTCGAAGTCCCAGCCCGGGGCCTTCTTGACCAGCATTCCCTGCGAGGTCTGGAAGTCGAGGCTGGCGTAGCCCTGCTTGCCGAACACGCGCATCTTGCGCAGCGGCTTCAGCGCCACGCGGTTGGCGGTCAGGTGCGCGACCGCGCCGTTCTCGAACTTGATGATCGCCGACGCCATGTCCTCGGCCGGCGTGAACACCGCGCCGCCGAACGCCTCCACCGAGCGGATCGGACTCTTCACCAGCGCGAGCACGAGGTCGAGGTCGTGGATCATCAGGTCGAGCACGACGCCGATGTCCGTGCTGCGGAAGCTGAACGGCGCGAGCCGGTGCGACTCGATGTAGCGCGCGCTCTCGCCGATCGCGGCGATGCCGCGCAGCGCCGGGTTGAAGCGCTCGACGTGGCCGACCTGCAGCACGCGGCCGTGCTCGCGGGCAAGGTCGACGAGCGCCTGGCCGTCGGCGGCGGTGCGCGCGATCGGCTTCTCGACCAGCACGTCGACGCCATTGCGCAGGAAGTCGCTGGCGACCTCGCGGTGCAGCTTCGTCGGCACCACGACCGAGACGGCGTCGACCCGGCCGATCAGCTCGCGGTGGTCGGCGAACGCCGGCACGCCCCACGTCGCGGTCGCGTGCGCGCGCGCCGCCTCGCTCGGATCGGCGACCGCGACGAGTTCGCAGTCGAGGCCCTTGAGCAGGCGCGCATGGTGCTTGCCGAGGTGGCCGACGCCGACGACGCCGATGCGCGCCTTGCGGCCGTCGGCCGCGGGATTGCCGCCGTCCGCGCTCACGCGTCGACCAGGGTGAACTTCAGCTCGGCCTCGGAGACGAGCCGGCCGGCGACCTTGCCGCGGGCGCGCACGTGGCCGACCTGGGGCTTGGCGCGGATCGTCTCGACCTCGATGCGCAGCTGGTCGCCTGGCACCACGGCGCCGCGCAGCTTGACCTTGTCGATGCTCCAGAGCACCGCCAGCTTGCCGGTGTTCTCCAGCTTGCGCAGCAACAGCACGCCGGCGAGCTGCGCCATCGCCTCCAGCTGCAGCACGCCCGGCATGATCGGCTGCTCGGGCCAGTGACCCTGGAAGAACGGCTCGTTGATGGTGACGTTCTTGATCGCCACCGCGCGCTGGAAGCCGTCGAGCTCGACGACGCGGTCGATCAGCAGGAACGGGTAGCGGTGCGGCAGCAGCTTGAGGATCTGCCGGATGTCGAGGCCGGTGTCGCGCGGCCCCTCGCCCTGCTCCTGCTCGCGCTCGCGCTCCTCCTGGATGCGCTGCACCAGCGCCATGTTGAGGCCGTGGCCCGAGCGCGTGGCGATGATGTGCGCGTCGAGGTCGAGGCCGGCGTTGGCGAGGTCGCCGATCAGGTCGAGGATCTTGTGCCGCGCCAGCTCGTCGTCCCAGCGCAGCGTGTTCTCCGCCGGGCCGTCGGGGCCCATCACCAGCGTGTTCTGCGGCGTCGCGCCCTTGCCGAGCCCGGCGGCGCGCAGCGCCTCGACCTCGTGCGCGAACACGAACGTGCGCGCCGGCGCGATCTCGCGCTCGAAGTTCTCGGGCGTCAGCTCGAACGCGACGATCTGCTTGGCGCCGGCGCCGTTCTTGGTCGCGTAGTCGAGGTGGTACTCGACCGTCAGCTTGCCGGAACCCGGCAGCGCCACGATGCTCGCCTGCCCTTCGCGGACGTAGATCGGCTGCTTGACCGAGTACAGCGGCCGCGGCGAGCGGGTCTCGACCGTGCCGGCGTCGCGCAGCGCGCGCGCGAACTCCAGCGCGCAGCCGTCCAGCCCCGGCACCTCCTCGCCGTCGATCTCCACCAGCGCGTTGTCGACGCCGAGCGCGTACAGCGCGGCGAGCAGGTGCTCGCAGGTGTAGACCTCGGCGCGCCCGTCCTGGATGCAGGTGCGCCGTTGCCGCGCCTTCATGTTCGCGCCGGTCGCGCGCACGACCGGCTGCTCGTCGATGTCGGTGCGGACGAAGCTGACGCCGGTGCCGGCCTCCGCCGGCCGGACGACGACCTTGATCTCCTTGCCGGAGTGCAGGCCGACGCCGCGGTACTCGACCGGCGCCTTGAGCGTCCGCTGCATGCGGCCCGGGGCCGTCGCGCCTGGAGCTGCCACTCGCGCCTAGCCCCCCGCCTTCGGCGCCTTCGGTGCACTGTCGTTCTTGCCGGCGCCAGCGCCCGGCTTCGCCGCGGCCTCCTGCGCCGCCGGCTTGGCGTCGGGCGCCGGCACCATCAGCGCCTTGATCAGGTCCTCGGTGAGGTCGAGCTCGGGGGCGGCGTACCAGACCACCTTGCGCTCGAAGGCGACGACGCGGGACTCGACCTCCTTCGCCGCGAGCTTGCCGATCTCGCCCTGGACGGCGCCGATCTCGGACAGTCGATGCACCATGACGACGCCGCGCGCCTTGGCGACCGGGCCGATCGCGCGCTCGATGTCCTGGTAGACCGCGAGCATCGCCCGCGCGTTCTCGGACTCGAGGCGGTCGGTCGCCTGCTTGGCGAGGAACTCGCGCTCGCGGATCGCCATCTCGCGACCGAACGTGGCGCTGCGGCGGTCCTCGGAGTCCTCGGCGGTCGACTCGATCAGGCCGTTGAGCTCGGCGATGCGCTCGCTGAGCTTGCCGATCTGCGCCTTGAACTGGTCCTGCATGCGGGCCAGGTCGGTCTTGGCCTTCGCCCACTTGGGGTTCTGTTCGAAAACCCGCATCAGGTCGATCGTGCCGAGCACGGGTGCGGCGGCGGTCTTGGCGGCGGGCGCGGCGGCGGCCGGAGCGGCGGCGGCCGGAGCGGCCGGGTCCTGGGCAGGCAGCACGGCGGCCGCGAACGCGGCGGCGCAGGTCAACAACAGGTGCGTCATGGGTGTCAGCGGCCCATACGGGCGCGGCGCACGGTAGCGCGGTCGGCGCGGAAAGGCCACCGCGTAGGGCGCGCGCCGGCACCGCGCCGATCAGCCGCGCAACGCCTGCCGGATGTCGTCGAGCAGGACGTCGGCGCCTTCGAGTCCGACCGCGATGCGCATCAGGCCGTCGGGAATGCCGGCGCGCTGCCGCTGGGCCGGCGTCAGCGCCGCGTGCGTGGTGAACGCCGGCAGCGTCGCCAACGATTCGACGCCGCCGAGGCTCGGCGCGCGGGCGATGCGCTGCAGACGGTCGTAGGCGCGCTTGGCCCCCGGCAGCCCGCCCGGCAATTCGACCGCCAGCACGGCGCCGCCGCCGCGCATCTGGCGGGCGACGAGCGCGCGGTCGGGATGCGCGGGCAAGCCGGGATAACTGACGTCGAGCAACCGGCCCGCGCGCGCCTCGGCGGCCAACCCTTCGGCCAGTCGCTGCGCCGCCGCTTGCTGCGCCAGCACGCGCAGTTCGAGCGTCGGCCACGAGCGCAGCAGCAACCACGCCGGGTCCGGCGCCAGCAGCCCGCCGGTGCGTCGCCGGAAGTGCTCGACGGGACCGAGCAGTTCGTGGCAACCGGCGACGAAGCCGGCGAGCACGTCGGAATGGCCGCCGTAGAACTTGGTCGCCGAGCAGGCGACGAGGTCGACGCCGAGCGCCAGCGCCTGCTGCACCGGCGGCGGCGCGAACGTGGCGTCGAACAACGTGCGCGCGCCGGCGGCCTTGGCGAGGCCGGTGATCGCGCCGATGTCGGCGACGCGCAGCGTCGGGTTGATCGGCGACTCGAACACCACCCACTGCGCCGGCCGCGCCAGCTGCGCCTGCAGGCCGGCGAGGTCGAGCGCCGAGAAACGGTCGACGACGACGCCAAAGCGCACGAGGTCGGCGAGCGCGAACGACGACGTGCCGCCGTAGATCTCCTCGGCGAGCAGCACGCGGTCGCCGGGCTTGAGGTGCGCCAGCAACGCGCCGCTGATCGCCGCCATGCCGCTCGCGAACGACACCGCGCCGTCGGCGCCCTCGTGCGCGGCGACGAGCGACTCCCACGCGCGGGCGTTGGCGTGGCCCAGGCGCTGGTAGAACTCACCCGGACGCTCGCCGGCCCCGAGCGCGCGCAGCGTCTCGGCGTCAGGCTGACCGGCGGTCGTGCTGCGCACCAGCGGCGGCGACAGCGGACCGAGCAGCGGGCCGTGGCCGTGCGGGACGCCGTAGAGGGGTTCGCTCATCGCCGCATCATGGTGCCGCGGCGCAGCGTGCGCGAGGGCGCAACACCGCCTGCCGGTGCGACCCCGGCGGCACGGGCGCGACCAAGGCGTCGCCGTGAGCATTGCGTCGACCGCCGGGCTAACCTCGCGCCATGCCCGAGACTGCGCTGTTCCCCGAAGCCGTCGTCGCGGCGCTGCGGCGCGCGCTGCACGCCGCAGCGCCGCGCGAGTTCGTCGGCCTGCTCGGCGGCAGCGGCGACGGCGCCAAATGGACGGTCGACGCCTTCCTCCCGCTGCCGAACGCCGCCCGCGGCGTGGACGCGTTCGCCGTGGCGCCGGCCGCGTTCGCCGCCGCCGAGGCGGAACTGCGGGCGCAGGGGCGCCGCTGGCTCGGCTTCGCGCACGGCCATCCGACGGCGCCGGCAGTGCCGTCGCAGCGCGACGTCGCCGCCTTCTGGCCGGGCTGCCTGCAGGCGATCGTCGGCCCGTGCGATTCCGGCGCGGCCCTGCGCTGCTACTGGCGCGACGGCGCGGCAGTCCGCGAAGTGGCCGTGCGCGCGGCGCGCGGCGAGGCCGTGGCATGATCGTCGCCGTCGGCGTCGACAGCGTCGCCATCGCGCGGCTCGCCGACCTGCTCGACGCGCAGGGCGATCGCCTGTGGCAGCGCCTGTGCACCGACGAGGAGGCGCGGTACTGCCGCAGCCGCGCGCGCCCGGCAGAATCGCTGGCGGCGCGCTTCGCCGCCAAGGAAGCGGCGATGAAGTGCCTGGGCACCGGATGGTCGGCGGGAGTCGGCTTCCGCGACATCGAGGTGACGCGCCGCGACGACGGCGCCGTCGGCATGCGGCTCGCGGGCGCCGCCGCCGCGCGCGCCACGGCGCTCGGCGTCGTCCGCTGGCACGTCAGCCTCACGCACACGGACGACGTCGCGACGGCATTCGTCGTCGCCGAAGGTCGCGCGTGACGGCTGCGCCAGCGCATGGCACGATGGCCCGAGCGCCCGCCGCATGAGCCAGCCCCTGCGCATCGCCTTCGTCACGCCAGCCTGGCCGGCCAGCCGCACGCAGAGCGGCATCGCGACGTACGTCGAGGCGATGCGGCGCGGACTCACCGGACTCGGCGTCGCCAGCGCGGCGATCGCCTGGATCTACGACGGCGGCGGCGACCCCGAAGTCGCGGCGCACGCGCGCGGGCGCGCGCTGCCGTGGTTGCTGCGCCTGCGCTCGGCGGTGCTCGCCCGGCTGCCAGGCGGCCGCGGGCTCGACACGGTGGTCGCTGACGGCATCGCCGAGGCGGCGCGCGGGCTCGCCCGCCGTGCGCCGTTCACGGCCATCGAGATCGAGGAGTCGTTCGGCATCCCGGCGCTGCTGGCCACGCGCGCCGTGGCGCCGGTGGTCGTGCGCCTCCACGGACCGTGGTTCCTGACCGGCGCAGCGAGCGGCGCTGGCGGCGAAGCCAGCTTCGCGCGTCGCGTCGCCAACGAGTGGCGCGGCATGCAGCGCGCCGCGGCCGTCATCGCGCCGACGCGCGCGCTGCTCGCCGCCGTCGAACAGCACTACGGCGCGCCGCTGCCGCATGCGGTCGTGCTGCCCAACCCCGGCCCGCCGGCGCCGCCGACGCCGCCGTGGCGTCCCGACGGCGGTCGCCGCATCGTCCACGTCGGCCGCTTCGAGCGCCTCAAGGGCAGCGACATCGTGCTCGCCGCCTTCGCCGAACTCGCCCGGCGCGATCCGGAGGTCGTGCTCGACCTCGTCGGTCCCGACCACGGCATGCGCGCCGCCGATGGCAGCAGCGCCGACTTCCCGCGCTACCTCGCCGGCCTCGGCCTCGACGGCGCCGTCGCGCGCCGCATCCGCTGGCACGGTCCGCTGCCGCCCGCTGCGGTCGCGGACGTGCGCCGCGGGGCCAGCCTCGCGGTCGTCGCCTCGCGCTACGAGACGTTCCCGATGACCGTGCTCGAAGCGATGGCCGACGGCTGCCCGATCGTGGCGACGCGCGTCGGCGGCATCCCGGAGATGGTCGACGACGGCGTCGAGGCCAGCCTCGTGCCGGCGGGCGACGCGCCAGCACTCGCCGCCGCGTGGGCTCGCCTGCTCGCTGCGCCGGCCGCCGCCGCGGCGCTCGGCGCGGCGGCGCGCGCCCGCTTCGACACGCAGTTCGCCGCCGCGTCGGTGGCCCGGCGCGTCGCCGACTTCTACGCCGCGCGCTTCGCCGCCGGTCGCTGACCGCCGCGCGGCAAGGGCGACAAGGCACGGCGGCCCGTTCGCGGGCGGAGCGACGGCCGCGCGGGCGTTCAGTCGCTGTCGCCGGTGAAGGCCACGCGCCGCAGCGTCAACGCCTGCAACGGCGCCAGCGCGAAGTCCGGAACGCGCCGCGGATCGAGCGGCCGCCGTTCGCCGACCAGCAGCGGCGCGTCGTCGCAGCGCACCTCCACCACCGCGGAGGTGCGGGCGGCGTTGGGCGTAACCTGCAGCGTGAGCCGGTGCGACGCGCCGGGGACGGCGTGCGCGGCGATCGGGCCGAACACGCCGCGCAAGGCGCGACCGATCGCGGCGCGAACGTCCTCGTCGCGTTCCGGGTCGCCGCGGACCACGGCCGCGTGCACGCCATCGTCCTGGTCGAGGCAGACGACGATGGCGACGCCGCGCAACGCGAGCACGTAGCTGCGCGCGCCGACCGTTGCCGGCGGGAACACCACGTCGACACCGGCCGACAGCGCGCCGGCCTGCGCATCGAAGCCGGTGCTGCAGCGCAGCGTCCGCTGGGCGGCTTCGCGCGGCGCCGACGCCAGGGCCAGCGCGCCGTCCTGCAGGCGCCACGCCGCCGGAGCCTCGACCTGCAACGCGCGCGCATCGATGCGCACCTGCGCCGCCAACCGGTCGCCCTGCGCCTGCACGTCGATCGCCGCGCCGGCCGGCGCGGCGGCGGCGAGCGCGCGCAGGCTGCTGCGGCGGCGGTTGGCGGCGCGCAGGAACTGGCTGACAGCCGCGTATTGCGCCGCCTCAGCGTCGGTGCGGTCCTTCGCGGCGACGAGGCCGCTCACGCGCGCGAGCGCCTGCTCGAGGCCGTCGGTCGTGCCGTTCGTTCGGGCGGCGTCGAACTGCTGCTGCAACGCCTGGAAGGCGACGAGGCGCGCGGCGGCTTCGTCGGGCCGCGCGGCGCGCACGCGCGCGAGCGTCGGGGCGACCTCCTCGACCAACGCGCGTTCGTCGGCGTCGGCGAGGGCGGGCAGCACGCGGGCGAAGCCGTCGAGGTCGCCGCCCGCGAGCCGCCACGCGGCCGCGCCGACGGCCACGTCGTCCGCGCCCGCGACCGCCGCTGGCGGCAGTTGCGCGAGCAGGTCCGCCGGCGGCAGCGAGGCCATCGCCACGGCCGTCGGGCTGCCGTCGTCACCGACGACGGCGAGTCGCCACGCGTCCTGGCCGCCGCGCGTCGGTTCCGCGCGCAGCGTCCGCGCCGGCGCGCCGGCGCCGCCCGGCAGCGCCACGACCGGAACCGGCAGCGCGCCGATGCGACCGGCGAGCGCCTGCTCGCAGGCCAGCGCAGCCTGCAGCACGCGGCGATGCGCCGCCCACGCGCCGGCCGCCGCCGGCTCGGCCGGCGACTCGTCGCCCACGATCGCCAGCGCCGGGCGCACGCCGACGCGGAGCGCGACGCTCCACGCGAGCTCCCAGCGCGCCCGGCTGCGCCCCGCCCGCTGCAGCGCCGCGGCGAGCGAGGCTTCGCGCTCGGCCGCGGCCAGCCGTTCTTCGGCCTGCCGCCACGGCGAACGACCCGGCCGGAAGCGCTCCGCCGGCGGCCAGCGGCGCGCCAACTCGACGCGCGTGCGCGCGAGCTCCGCCAGCGCGATGTCAGCGGCGCGTATCTCGCTCACGAACTCCTCGCATGCGGTCGCGGCGGCCGTCGCCTCGGCGAGCAGAGCGGTCGCGACCGCCGCCTCCGCCGGTTCGATCGCGTCGCGCGCCGTCGCCTGCTGCGCGGCGAGCGCCCGTTCGCGCAAGCCGGTGAGCGTCGCGGCCGCGAGCGCGCCGGCAGCCGGGCGCTGCCCCGCAGAGAGGAACCGCGCGACCGTGTCGCGCAGCGCCGCGTCGGCGGCACGGAAGTCGTCGCGGGCGCAGGCGTCGGCGACGGCTTCGGCGACCGGCCCGGCGAGGAAGCCGTCGAAGGCGGCGAGCAGGCCTGCGTCGCGCGCAGCGAGACGGGCGTCGATCGCGTCGGCGACGGCCGCGAGCCGCGGCGTCGGCGCGGGCGCGGACGCCGCCGCGAGGTCGCACCCGGTGGCGGCGAGAACGGCGGGGTGGAATCGCTCGCGCAGCACGCGTTCGCGCGCCGGCCACGCGTCCGGGTCGTCGATCCATCCCGACGACGACGCCAGTCCGGTGGCGAGGAAGTCGCCGGCGGCGGCGTCGATCGCGGCGGCCAACGCGCGCGCCGCGTCGGCGCGACGCTCCGCCAGCGCGGCGGCCGCCTCGGGTGGCGCGTCCTGCCGCCCAGCGAGGCGCTGCAGCCGCGCCGCCGGCGTCGACTGGGCCGCGAGTTCACGATCGACCGCGGCCAAGAACTCGGCCGCGGCCGAGGTCGCCGGACGGGAGTGGGCGACGGCGAGGCCGGCCGCGCCGGCCGCGACGAGCAACACGGCGACCAGCAGCCAGCCGCGCACCGGCGCGCGCACCGGCTCGCCTTCGTCGCGCGCCAACTGCGCGGCGCTCGCGTGCGGCGCCTCGGCGCGATCGATGCGATCGAGGTCGTCGAGCAGTTCGCGCGGCGTCTGGTACCGCCGACCGGGGTCCTTCGCCAGCAGCTTGCGGATCACGAGCGCCATGCCCTCGGACAGCGCCGGGTTGATCGCCTGCGGCGCAACCGGCGGTTCGTCGAGCACGTGCATCAAGACCTCGGCCAGCGTCGCGCCCTGGAACGGCGGCACGCCGGTGGCCATGTGATAGAGCGTCGCCCCCAGCGAGTAGAGGTCGCTGCGCACGTCGGCCGAGCCCGGATCGCGCGCCTGCTCGGGCGAGATGTAGTAGGGCGTGCCGATCGTCGCGCCGTCGCGCGTCAGCGTGGCGTCGGTCGGTCCCTTGGCGAGCCCGAGGTCGGTCAGCTTGAGATCGCCGTTGGCGTCGACGAGCAGGTTGCCGGGCTTGATGTCGCGGTGGATGACGCCGCGCTGCCACGCGTGGTCGAGCGCGAGCGCGGCCTGCCGGGCGACGCGGCGCACGTGCTCCTCGGCGAACATGCCCCATTCGGCGAGCAGGCCGCGCAGCGACGGCCCGTCGACGAACTCCATCACGAAGAAGTGGTAGCCCCCCTCCTCGCCCATGTCGAAGCCGCTGACGATGTGCGGGTGGTTCAGCGAGCCGACGATGCGGGCCTCGCGGCGCAGGCGCTCGACGTAGCGCTCGTCGCGCGACAGCGACGGCTTGAGCACCTTCAGCGCGACGATGCGGCCGAGCCGCCGGTGCCGCGCCTTGAACACCGTGCCCATCGCGCCGCCGCCGACGCGCTCCAGGATCTCGTAGTCGCTGAACGGCTGCGCGAAGGTCATGGCGTCAACCGTCGGCGTCCGGCGCCGGCGGCGCGCCGGTCGGTCGGCCCTCGGCGTCGAGCGCGTACTTGTCGAGCTTGCGCTGCAGGGCGAAGCGCGACAGGCCGAGCAGCTCGGCGGCGCGGCTCTTGTTGGCCTGGGCGCGGTCGAACGCCTTGCGGATCTCGCGCACCTCGAGCTCGCGCACCATGTCGGGCAGCGTGGTGCCGCGCTCGGCGGGCAGCGTGCCGTCGTCGCCCGGCGTGCCGACGGTCAGGCGGCGGCCTTCTCGCACCGCCGGGCTCAGGTGCGTCGCCAGCACCACGCCATCGCACAGCACCGCCGCGCGGCGGACCTCGTTCTGCAGTTCGCGCACGTTGCCGGGCCAGTCGTACGCGACCAGCCGTTCCATCGCCTCGGGCGCGACCCGCACGCGACCGGACTCGCGCGGCAACTGCGCGAGGAAGCGCTGCACCAGCAGCAGCACGTCCTCCTTGCGGTCGCGCAGCGGCGGCAGGTGCACGCGCAGCACCGCGAGCCGGTAGTAGAGGTCCTCGCGGAACGAGCCTTCGCGCACCATCTGCTCCAGGTTGCGGTTGGTCGCCGTCACCAGGCGCACGTCGACCCTGACGGTCTCGCGGCCGCCGAGCGGCCGGATCTCGCCCTCCTGCAGCACGCGCAGCAGCTTCTTCTGCAGTTCGAGCGGCAGGTCGCCGACCTCGTCGAGGAACAGCACACCGCCGTTCGCCGCCTCGAACAGGCCCTTCTTGTCCGCCTGCGCGCCGGTGAAGGCGCCGCGCACGTGGCCGAACAGCTCGCTCTCCAGCAGCGACTCGGGCAGCGCGGCGCAGTTCTCCGACACGAACGGCTTGGCGGCGCGGCGGCCGTGCGCGTGCAGCGCGCGCGCGACCAGTTCCTTGCCGGTGCCGGAGTCGCCGGTGACCAGCACCGTGTCGTCGGCGTCGACGTACTTGTCGAGCAGCGCGAACACGGCGCGCATGGCGCGGCCCTGGCCGACGATGTGCTTGTAGTCGAAGCGGCCGCGGCCGCGCGGCGCCTGCGCCGCGAGCTCGTCCTGGATCGCCGTCAGCTGGTCGGTGCGCTCGCGCAGTTGCGAACGCAGCGCCGCGTTGAGCTCGTCGACGCGCTCGAGCGCGGTCGACAGGTCGGCCTGTTGGCGGCGCAGTTGCTCGACGTGGCGCGCGGCCTGGATGGCGACGCCGGCGTAGTCGGCGAGCGACAGCAGCAGGCCCTTCTCGCGGTCCTGGAAGACCTGCTGCTGCAGCCGGTTGTCGACGAACAGCACGCCGGCGACGGCGCCGCCGACCCTGACCGGGATGCACAGCACCGAGCGCAGGCGCAGGTCGGCGACCGACTGCATGTCGCGGAAGCGGTCGTCCTGCTGCGCGTTGGTCGTCAGTTCGGCGACGCCCGACGCCAACACCCGGTCGGCGATGCCGCGCGACAGCTTGTACTCGGGCGTGCCGATCTCCTCGTGCGCGAAGTTGCGCGCCACCTCGACGCTGTGCTCGCCGGGACGGCCCAGCAGCAGGAAGCCGCGCTCGGCGCCGCAGAGCGCGATCGCCTCGTCGACGATCTGCGTCAGCAACTGCTGCAGGTCGCGGGCGTCGTTGAGGGCGCTGGCGATGCGCAGGAAGGCGGCGACTTCGCGACCCTGGCCGCCGTCGGCGCCGTGTTTGGTCTCGTCGTCGCCGGTCGCCGGCGCCGCGGCCAGCAGGGTGACCTCGCTGCCGCCGACCACGAACGACTCGCCGGTCCGGATCTCGGCGCGCGCGACCGGCGTGCCGTGCAGGCGCGCCGGGTTTTGCGCGCCGTCGTCGACCAGCACGAAGGCGCCGCCGTCGAGCCGCTCGATGCGGCAGTGCCGGCGCGAGACCATGCGATCGTTCAGCACGAGGTCGCAATCGGCGCCGCGGCCGATGGTGACGACGTCCTGGCGGAAGGCGTGCGTCGCGAGCGCGCCGTCGCGGCGGACGAGCAGTTGGAACGGGCCGTGCGGCATGCCGATGGTGTGCCTAGCGTCCGCGCGCGACGGCGTAACCCGCCGGCGCCACGGCGCGCGCCAATCCTAACCCGAGCGCCCGGCCGGCGGCGCAGCCAGCAGGCGTTCGGCGGCGGCGACGACCTCGTCGACCGGGATGTCGCGCATGCAGCGGTGATGCCCGAGCGGGCAGACCTTGCGCTGGCATGGCACGCAAGGCAGGTCGCGGCGCAGCAGCACGGTGCGCTCCAGGCAGTAGTTGGTGTACGCGGGATCGGTCGGACCGATCAGGCAGACGATCGGCAGGTCGTAGGCGACGCCGAGGTGGCGCGGGCCGGTGTCGCCGGTGACCATGACCGCGCCGCGCGCGACCAGCGCCTTGAGCTTGTCGAGCGGCAGCACCGGCTGCGAGAGGCAGATGGCGCCGCCGTCGCGGGCGATGCGTTCGCCGAGTTCGACCTCGCTGGGCCCCACCAGCACCAACGCGCGAACGCCGGTGCGCTGCTGCAAAGCGGCCGCCGCCGCGGCGAAGCGCTCCGGCGGCCACAGCTTGCTGGCGCCGAAGTTGGCGCCCACGACGAACAGCGCGAGCCGTTCCGCCGCGCCGATGCCGAGCGTGCGCAGGTGGTCGTCGACCCACTGCCGGTCGGCGTCGGCGACCGGCAGCACCGGGTGCACGCCACCGGCCGGCAGCGCGAGATGGTCGAGCAGTTCGCGGTAGTACTCCGGCATCGGCGTCGGCGACCGCCGCGGTCCGAGGCGCCGCTGCCACCAACGACGCCGCACCGGCGCCGACGGTCCGACGTTCATCAGCAGCGGCCGGCCCTGCCGCCAACCGGCGCGCACCGGCACGCCGGCGCAGAACGGCACGAGGCCGGTGGCCAGCGAGTTCGGCAGCACGACCGCGAGGTCGAAGTCGCGCGCCCTCATGGCCCGCACGTCGCGCCAGAAGGCGCCGAACCCCGCCGCGCGCGGCGTCTCGACGACCTCGTCGAACCAGTCGCAGCCCGACAGCAGGGGCCGCAGGTAGCCGCGCATGCCGGCGGTGATGCGCGCCGCCGGGAAGGCGCGGCGGAGCCGCTCGAACGACGCCGTCGCCATGACGAAGTCGCCGAGCCAATTGGGAGCGCGCACCCAGATGTGGCGCACGGCGCTGGAGTCGAACGATCGCGGCATGAAGGCGGGTGGCGGCGCGGCGATCTTGCGGGACCGGCGGCAGGCCGGCAACAACGGAACGGCCGGTCGCAGCGGCGGCGCCGGCCCGAAGTGGCGCAGGTCGCCCCGCGTGTTATCGTGCTCGACCCTTCTTTTCCGCCGGCATTCCGGCCCCCCCGACAGCATGGCAACCCCAGCCACCATCGAACGTCTCTGCGCCGAATTCGACAGCCCGCCCGAGCACATCACCGCCGCGGCTGGGCTGCTCGAAGCGGGCGCCTCCCCCGCCTTCCTCGCACGCTTCCAGCGCTTCGCGCTCGGCAGCCTGCCTGAGGACCGGCTGCACGCCATCGCCGAGCGCCTGCACGCGCTCAACGAACTCGACCAGCGCAAGGCGGCGATCCTGCAGCAGGCGGAGGAGCGCGGCAAGAAGACGGCGGAACTCGAGGCGATCGTCGCGACGTCGGTCGACCAGGACCTGATCGACGACCTCTACCAGTCGATGCGGCCGCGCCGCCGCGGCCCGGCGATGCAGATGGAGGAGAAGGGCCTGCTGCCCCTGGCGATGGCGCTGCAGCACCGACAACTCGGCGAGCAGTCGTTGCAGGACGTCGCCGCCGCGTACGTCGCCGCCGACAAGGGCCTGCCGTCGCCGGAGAACGTCCTCGAGGGCGCGCTGCTGATCCTCAGCGAGCGCATCGCCAGCGATCCGACCACGCGCGCGCGCTTCCGCGGCGAACTCAAGCACGGCATCCTCAAGGCCCGCGCGGTCAATCCCGACACGACCGGCAACGAGCAGTCGTCGCGCTACAAGGACCTGTTCGACTTCGCCGAGCCGATCCACCGCATCCCCGCCGGCCGCATGCTGGCGCTGCGCCGCGCCGAGCGCGAAGGCATCGTCGCGCTGGAGCTGACGCTGCCCGACGGCCGCGCGCGCCAGTTGCTGCGCGAGTTGCACGGCAAGGACCTCGCCGACGACTCGCCGCTGCTGGAGTTCTTCCACCTCGTCTACGACCACGCCGCGCAGCAACTGCAGGAGTGGTGCGGCAAGGACGTCCGCCGCCGGCTCAAGGAGAAGGCCGACCGCGAGGCCGTGCGCACGTACGCCCGCAACCTGCGCTCGCAGCTGCTGGCGCCGCCGCTCGGCAGCAAGAAGGTGCTGGCGCTGCGCACCAGCAGCAAGGCGATCTGGGCGGTGCTGCTCGGCGAGGACGGCGCGGTCGACGAACACAAGACGCTGCCGACCGAGACCGACGAACAGAAGCAGGGCGCGATCGCCTGGCTGGTCGAACTGATCAAGGGCAAGCAGCCGGCCGCCATCGCGCTGCCGCACGGCCGCCGCCAAGCCGGCAGCGAACGCGTCGTCGCCGAACTGCGCACCGCGCTCGGCGAGACGCCGATGCCGATGGTCGTGCCGGTCGACGAGGCCGCGTCGACGATCTTCGCGACCAGCACCGCGGGCAAGAAGGCGATCCCCGGCGTCGAGGTCGGCGTGCGCACCGCCATCTCGCTCGGCCGCCGCCTGCAGGATCCGCTGCTGGAGCTGTCGCGCATGGACATGCGCACGCTCGGCATCGGCCAGACGCTCGACGACGTGCACCAGGGCATGCTGCAGCGCGAGCTGGCCGACACGGCGAGTTCGTGCCTCGCGCAGATCGGCGTCGACCTCAACACCGTCGGCCAGGACCTGCTGGAGCTGATCCCCGGACTCGACGGCGAGAAGGCCAAGGCGATCCTCGACCGCCGGCGCAGCCTCGGCGGCTTCCGCAGCCGCGCGCAGCTCGCCGAGGTGCCAGGCCTCGACGCCGCCACCGTGCGCAACGTGCAGGGCTTCGTGCGCGTGCTGGGCGGCGACGAGCCGCTCGACGCCACCGGCGTGCACCCCGACGACTACGCCATCGCGCGCGCGGCCGCCGAGAAGCGCGGCTGCCAGCCGATCGACATGCTCGGCCAGAACCTGCGCGACACGCCGATCGACGAGATGACGACCGCGGAGTGGCCGCGGCAGCGCATCATCCACGTGCTGCAGGCGCTGATGCGCGGCAACGCCGACAGCCGCGGCGAACTGGTCGCGACGCAGAACGCCGGCGTGAACTCGCTGGCCGACCTGCACGCCGACCGCGAACTCAAGGGCCGCATCGCCAGCCTCACCGAGTTCGGCGCCTTCGTCGACCTGGGCGTCGGCCAGGACGGCCTGGTGCACATCTCGCAGATCCCGGGCGATCGCCTGCGCGATCCGCAGCAGCAACTGCGCGTCGGCGAGGTGGTCACCGTGTGGGTGCTCAACGTCGACCAGGACAAGCAGAAGATCGGCCTGACGATGTACATGCCGCGGCACCTGCGCGAAGGCCGGCGGCCGACGCTCGGCGAGCGCATGGACCAGCAGCAGGGTCGCCGGCAGCGACCGGAGGGCGGCCCGGGCGGTCCAGGCGGCGAGCGGCGCGACCGCGGCGATCGCGGCGACCGCGGGCAACGCGGCGACCGGCGCGAACCGGCCGGTCCGCCCGGCCGCTTCGCCGGCGCCAGCCGCATCGGCAAGCGCCAGCCGCCGGCCGAACCCGGCAAGGAAGGCGGCGACCGGCCGCGCTTTGGTCGCGACCGCGACGACCGCGGCTACGACGATCGCGGCCCGCGCAGCCGCGGACCGCGCGATCAGCGCGTGTACACCGTCGAGCCAGCGCGCGAGGCGGCCGATCAGCGCACGCACAAGGGCGAGTTCACGTCGCTGGCCAACCTGCGCGCGCTGCTCGGCGGCGGCAAGAAGGCCGACGCGCCGGCGGACGCCCCGAAGTCGCCCGACGCGTGAGCGAAGTCTTCGTCGTCGACCGCGCCGCCTTCTTCGGCGGCGACTGGCCGCAGGGCTTCACGCCGCTGGCTGGCGCGGCGGCAGCCCACTTCCTGGCGCGCGCCGCCGACGCCGGGCGCTACGTCGATCGCCCGACCGCCGAACGCACGCCGGCGTGGAAGCAGTGGATCCCCTACTGCGTGCTCGCCAGCCGTCCGCCGGGTGCGGCCGCGTGCGACGGCGTGTTCCTGGTGCGGCGCACGAACGGGCAGACCGAAGCCCGCCTGCACGGGGCCTGGTCGATCGGGCTCGGCGGCCACGTCGAGCCGGCCGACGGCCAGCCCGGCCAGGACGGAGCGGCGTTCTTCGCCGCCGCGCTGGCGCGCGAGCTGGCGGAGGAACTGGCGCTGTCCGGCCCGGCGCTGCCGCCGGCGACGTTCCTCGGCCTGTTGAATGACGACAGCACGGACGTCGGCCGGGTGCACGCCGGGCTCGTCTACCGCGTGGAACTGCCCTGCGACGCCGAGGCGGCGGCCCGCCATGTCGCCGTCGGCGAGACCGGCAAGATGGCGGGCGGCTTCACCCACCTTGTCGAGTTCGGCCGCGTATGGCAGACTGACGCGCCATTCGAAACTTGGTCGAGCTTGCTGGTCAGGGCGGGAGTCGTCGGCACATTCGGCGCACCGCGTTGACGAAGGTTCGTCCAGGGGGCGTGTCCGACCGGCGTGGTCAGCGCCGGCACGCCCATCGATGGACCGCACCCCTCACGGCCCCCTGAATCCGACGCCAGCCAGGCCCCCCGCCGCGCGCTGCGCAGGAGACCAACCGATGTCCGATCGCCATTCCACTCGCCTCACGCGTGAAGAAGTCTACGACCTGCTGATGAATGCCCGTCAAGCCGACTGGGTCGAACTGCAGCTGGAGGACGGCCGCTCACTGGCCGGCGCGATCATCTTCAACGAGTTCAAGGGCACCGGGCGGCTGATCAACGTCGACCAGGAATTCAGCTTCGACTTCAACGTCGACCAGGTCCTCGACGTCAAGATCTGAAGCAAGATCGGAACGTCGGAGCCGGCGCCGCGCCGGCGCTGGCGGATCGCCGAGGACACGGATCGCCGAGGACACGGATCGCCGAGCACCCTGCCGCCGATCCGCGCGGCTCCTCGGCGGCGAAGACGCGGACCGCTGCATGCGGTCGCGCCAGGGATGGCGACGACGCCTCCCGCCGAACCAACCTCCGAGCCGGCGCTGCCGGCATCCGGAGCGCATGGCCGCAGCGAAGCCAGCCGGCCACTTCGAGGGCCTTCGCATGTGCAGCAACTACCGGGCGCCGACCGACATGGATCGCATGCAGCGGCACTTCGCCGTCGCGCTGGACCAACCGCCGGCGCAGGCGGAGACGTGGCCGCTCTTCCGGGCCCCGGTCGTGCGCCGCAGCGGTACCGCGCCAGCGCCCCGCGACGCCGCGCTCGGCCAGTTCGGCCTGCTGCCGCATTGGGCCAAGGACCCTGCGCTGGCGCGACGCACCTACAACGCGCGCAGCGAGACGGCGCACGAGAAGCCGAGCTTCCGCGACGCGTGGCGCAAGGGCCAGCGCTGCATCGTGCCGGCGGAGTGGATCTACGAACCGTGCTGGGAAACCGGCAAGGCGGTGCGCTGGCGCATCGCACGCGCCGACGGCGCGCCGATCGCCATCGCCGGCCTGTGGTCCCGCTGGCAGCCTGCCGGCGGCGAGCCGGTCGTGACGTTCGCGATGCTGACGGTGCACGCCGGCGGCCACCCGCTCATGCAGCGCTTCCACAAGCCCGACGACGAGAAGCGCATGGTCGCCGTGCTCGATGCCGCGGACGGCGATGCGTGGCTCGACGCGCCGACCGCGACGATGGCCAGCTTCCTGCGCGCATTGCCGGCGGAGGCGCTCGTCGCCGAGCCAGCACCGCTGCCGCCTCGCCGCCGCCCCGCCTGAGCCGCGACCAGCCTGCGCGCGCGCCGCGGCGCGAACGGCGCCGCGAGGCTAGACCGTGGTCATTGCCCAGAAAAAAGTGCGGCGCCGCCGGTCTTGCGACCGTCGGCGCCGCGAATCTCCAGGCCACTGACCGCACGCGCACCGGGGAGCAGCCTTGTCAGTCGATCCGTCCGGAGCGCAGCACGATCAGGCGACCAGAGCAGCCTGCCTGGATGCCTAGTCCAGGCCGACCGTGCTGTCGGTCCCTCCCTTGGCGACCGCCCAACACCAGCCCCTTCCATACGGACGTGGCGCAGGCGTGCCAAGCACTTTTTGACGGCGACCCCAAGGGCTGGTGGCGGCGCGCACGGAGGCTGCCAGGGGTCGCGGCGTCACGAAGTCGTCACGCGCGCGTCGGCGTCAGCGGCACGACGATCCGGAAGGTCGTGCCACGGCCAAGTTCGCTCTCGACCTCGATGCGTCCGCGGTGCCGCTCGATGATGCCGTGGCTGATGGCGAGTCCGAGGCCCGTGCCCTTGTCGACGTCCTTCGTGGTGAAGAAGGGGTCGAAGATCTTGGGCAGGTGCTCGGCGGCGATGCCGCTGCCCTGGTCGCGGATGCGCACGACCAGTTCCCCGCCGATCGACTCGCAGTCGAGGGCGACGACGCCCCCGCGCGGCGATGCGTCCTTGGCGTTGAGCAGGATGTTGATCAGCACCTGCAGCAGATGGTTCGCCGACCCGAGCAGCGCGCCGTCGGACGGCAACGGCCGCGGTTCGCACTGCAGTTCGACCTCCGCATGGCGGAACGGCACGCGCACGAGGTCGGCGGCCTCTCGCAGCAGCGCCGGGACGTCGACGGGGCGCAGTTCGAACGGGGCCTCGCGCGAGAACTGCAGCAGGCCGGCGGTGATCTGCGCGACGCGACGCGCGTGCTTGTCGATGACGTCGAGCTCGGCGAGCAGCTTCTCGGGCGCGTCGCCGTCCTGCAGCCGGTAGCGCAGGATCTGCACCTTGCCGGCGATGACGCCGATAGGGTTGTTGATCTCGTGGCTGACGCCGGCCGCCAGCGTGCCGATCGAAGCGAGCTTCTCGCTGAGCGCGAGGCCGCGGCCAAGCTTGAGCAGTTGCTGCTCGTTGGCCCGCAGCCGCGCCAGCACCGTCGCGACGAAGTACACCGAGAACCCGACGGTGACCACGAACGCGAACAACAGCAGCCAGAACCCCAGGGGCTCGATGCGCTGCAGGTCGGCCAGGCCGAGCGGCAACGGATGATGCGCGAGCCAACCGTGCCATTCGGCGAAGCCGAGGAAGGCGAGCAACAGGACGCTCGCCACCCCCACCGCGACGGCGGCGGCGATCGACAGCACGAGCGCGGCGATGAACGCGTGGAAGACGTAGAACAGCGCCAGCGGATTGGTGATGCCGCCCGACCAGTGCAGCAGGATGGTCAGGATCACGAGGTCGACGCCGATCTGCAGGAACGCATGCCGGCGGATCGCCGGCAGCTTGCGCCGCTGCAGGCGGCGGAAGGCCAGCAGGTACAGGCCGTCGACGGCGAGCAACGCGGCGCCGCAGCCGTAGAACGGCCAGGGATCGTCGACGACCCCGAGCACGTGCGTCGCCATCGCGCACAACCAGATCACCGCCGCGGCGGCGACGAGGCGCAGGCGGTTGAACCACGCGATCTGCTCCAGCAGGTTGACGACCGCGCGCGCCTCGTCGGGCAGCGGCAGCACGGTCGGATCGGTCGGCGTCGCGGCGCTCACGGCGCCAAGGCTAGAAGCCCGCGTCGCGGAAGACCACGCCGCCGGCGATGCGTCCCGCTGCGCACGGTTGCGGCGACGCGCAGCGACATCGCAGCGGCACGCCCGAAGCGGCGCGCCCCCGGGACACAGTGTCCCGCCCGGCGCCTGCGGCCGCGCTGCGGACCAACCGCGAGGCGATGACGCCGGGCGGATGCGATGACCGGCAGACGCTCAATCGCGGGCGCGGGCGTCGTACTCGGTCCGCGCGTAGACGAGCGCGCCAAGGGCCAACGTGACCAGCACGAACCACGCGAGGTCCTGCAAGGGCGCGCCGATCGTCTCCGGATCGAAGTTCAGTTCGGCAGGCCACAGTTCGCGGGCGAGCCGCTGGTTCGGCTCGATCCGGTCGAGCACGAATCGCCGCAGCGGGTCGGTGATCGTCGCCGAACGCAGGCCAGCTGAGATCGGCAGGTTGGCGACGACCTGTTGCAGGCCGACGACGAAGAACGCCGCCCACACCAAGGGGCGACGGAAGTAGGCGCTGAACGCCATCGCCGCCGCCGCGTACGCGAACGCGGCGACCGCGCAGGCGGCGGCGAAGTCGCCGGCGTACCGCCAGTCCGGCCCGTCGGGCCACAGGTCGCGGTTGTCGGCCATGCCGGCGAACAGCACGCACGAGCCGACGGCCCCGACGACAGCGCTGACGGCGCCGACCGCGAGCCAATTGCCCAGCAACAACGCGACGCGCGACACCGGCCGCAGGAACAGGTACTGGAACGTGCGGTCCTCGAGCCCGCCGTGCAGCGCCTGCACGCCGAGGTAGAGCGTCAGCCACGGCGTCACGACGGTGGCCTGCAGCCACCACGCGAGATTGCAGTAGGCACTGACGCCGTCGGCTTCGGTGCGCCTGCCGACCTGGTACCCGACGAGCCAGGCGATGCCGTAGAGCACCGCGGCGCCGAGCAGGACCAGGGTCCAGACGCGGTGGTGACGCAGGCGCAACGCCGTCTGACGCGCCGATTCGACGACCGTGGCAACGAAGCCGAGAGGGCGGGGCGCGCTCATCCGACGAGGTATCCGAAGAGGGACGCGAGGTCGTCGTCGAGCGGCACCACTTCGTGCATGCCGCCGTCCCAACCCGCGCCAAGGCGGGTGAGCGCTTCGTAGAAGCCGGCCTCGCCGGCGACCGACACCTCGATGGCGTCGTCGTGGACGCGCACCTGCGCGACCTGCGGCCACCCGACCAGGACGGCGGCGAGCTCGCGCAACCGCGGGCCGACGATGCGCAGGCGGTGCGGCTGTGACGGCAGTTGCGCGCGCAGCTCGCCGACGCGCCCCTGCGCGAGCAGGCGGCCTTGGTGCACCAGGACGACGCGGTCGACGACCGCCTCCAGTTCGTGCAGGACGTGGCTGGAGACGAGCACGCCGACGCCCTGCGCCGGCAGGCTGCGGATCGTCTGCGACAGTTCGGCGCGCGCGACCGGATCGAGGCCGGTCATCGGCTCGTCGAGCAGCACGAAGCGCGGCTCGTGCGCCAGCGCCTGCGCCAATCGCACGCGCTGGCGCATGCCCTTGCTGTACTCGCGGATCCGGCGATGCATGTTGTCGCCGAGGCCGAGCCGCTGCAGCGTCGCAGCGGCGCGGTCGCGCGCTGCCCGGCGGCCGAAGCCGTGGTAGCGCAGCATCCAGGCGACGAAGTCGACGGCGGTGAGGTTCTCATAGAGGCGCTCGACGTCCGGGCAGAAGCCGAGGTCGGCGCGCGCCGCGGCGGTGCCGGCGGCATGCGGGCCGATGTGCACCGAGCCCTGGCTCGGCTGCAGCAGGCCGGCGGCGAGCTTCATCAACGTCGACTTGCCGACGCCGTTCTTGCCGACGAGGCCGACGACCTCGCAGCCGACATCGAACGACACGTCGAGCAGCGCGACGATCGTGCCGTACCACTTGGTGACGCGCTGGAAACGCAGCGCCGCGGCAGCTTGCTTCGGGGCCTCAGCGCTCATGCCAGCGCGTCCTCCATGCGCAGGCGCTTGCGCGCGCGCCAGAACGACCACAGCAGCAGGGCGCCCAGACAGCACCATGCGCCGAGGATCGACGCGCCGCGCACGTTCAGGCCGGCGATGCTGCGCACGACGACCCCGAAGGCCGTCCATGGCGCGATCCAGCTGCGCAGCTCGGGCAGCCGCAGGACGGCGGCGAGCAATTCGGCGATCGCGCCGCCGCCGACGAGGATCGTCGTCCAGACCACGATGGCGCCGTTGGCGGTGGCCGCAGCACCCGATACGAAGATGCCGATCGCGGTAAGCATGCCCGTCGCGAGCGCGAGGCCGCCGAGCAGCACGGCCATTTCGCCGGCGGTATTCTGCAGCAGCGTCCAGTCGGGCGCGAGGAACACGGCGAGCAGCCACAGCACGAACGGCGCGAAGACCGTGATCGAGCCGACCAGCAGCGTGCCGCCGACCCACTTGGCGAGCACGTACTGCGCCGGCGAGATGCCGCGCGTCCAGAGCAGTTCGAGCGCGTTGGTGGCGCGGTCGCGCGCGATGGCGCGGGCGACCACCATCGAAGTCAGCAGCAGGATGAACACGAAGGCCGGCGGCTCGAGCGCTTGGGCGGCGTAGAAGCCGATGCGACGCGGGTCGAGTTCGACGTTCGCCCCGCCCGCCGCGATCGGCCGGGTCTGCAGGCGCGCGCGCAGCGATTCCGGCCCGAGGTTGAGCACGCCGAAGACGATCATCAGGATGACCGTCCGGACGAGGAACGGGATCAGGCACAAGCCGTAGAGCAGGATGCCCCAGCGGCTGCGGAACAACTGCGTCGCTTCGCGGGTCGCCAGCGGCCACCATCGCCGGCTCGCGGGCACGGGCGTGTACGACGCTTCGCGATAGGAGTACGGCGCGTTCATGCGCGGACTCCGATGCCAGCGCCGCCGGTCACGGCGTGCAGGAAGACCTCTTCGAGCGATCGCCGGTGCGGCACGAGGCTGCGCACGACCGAACCGGCAGCGGCGACCGCGGCGTAGACGGCGCGCAGGTCGGCGCCGTCGGGCAGCCAGATCGTGTAGGCGTTGCCACCGTCGGCACGCACGCGGCCGAGCGCTTCGAGCGCCCGTTGGACGGTCGGATTGGCGGGTTCGACGGCGAGGCCGTGCTGGCGCTCGCCGCCGGCGGTCAGTTCGCGCAGGCTGCCCTGGGCGACGACGCGGCCCTGCTCCATCACGACCGCGGCGTCGCAGACCGCTTCGACGTCCTGCAGGATGTGCGTCGAGAACACAACCGACTTGCCGAAGTCGTGGCTCAGTTGGCGCACCAGCCGCAGCATGTCGCGACGGCCGGCGGGATCGAGGCCGTTGGTCGGCTCGTCGAGGAAGAGCACCTTGGGATCATGCACCAGCGCGCTGGCGAGCTTGACCTTCTGCCGCGTGCCGGTGCTGTAGCCGGCGACCGGCCGATACCGCTGTTCGTCGAGACCGAC